>CAKZUH010000008.1 GCA_937921725.1 uncultured Chloroflexota bacterium
TTCTGCCACAGCCCGAGCCCGTAGTTGTGCCGGGTGGGAAAGTCGCTGATGTCCAAACGGATCCAGGCGAACCCCGCGACCTGGGCCACCTGCCCCTGCGAGAGGAACCGATCGGCGATTCCGCGCTGATCGAGAATCTCGATGGTGCGTGAGTGCAGACCGCCTGCGCGCGAACCGACAAGGTCCGGGCTGGTGCGCCGCTCGACAATGGCGACGTCGACCCCCGCCAGCGCCAGCTCACCCGCCAACATCAGCCCCGTCGGGCCGCCTCCAGCTACCACCACGGCATGTTCGGCCATACGCCACCCCCAATTTCCGTAGGTTCAGGTTGCGGCTGGAGATTTTGCAGCACGACCCGGGTCTTGCCGCAAGCGCCAGGCGCGCAATACACTGAGAACGGCAAGGAGTCGATACTCCTTCTCCTTGTCAGCTGCGGACGGACAAGCCATTGCGCAGCGGCAGTGCGTCGGCCCGGGGGATCTGGAAGGACCTAGAGTCGTTCACGCAGATCCCGAACGCCAGGTCGCATCTTTGCTACTGGAGCCAGGACCGTATGCCGTGCTGATCCACTTGATGGAACCGATGCCAACCCTGACCTCATCATCACGCTCGGGCCCGCCACCGCCATGCAGCCCCGGCTGGCGATCGATACGTTTGTCCGCGCCGTCTGAAATCAGTCCGGGTATTCGTCCTTCCGCCAGGTGCGCGGTTCGGCGGGTTGGGCTTTCGGCGTTCGCTCGAGCAGGAAGTTGTGGTACGGCGCGACGAACGGGTCGGGCGCCGACACGGTGTAGGTGTGGTAGACGGTCCCGTTGTCGCGCGCGAAGGCGATCCAGCTCGGGTTCTCGCGCAGACCGCGGTTTCCCTACGTCTCCACCTACAACAGCGACTTCGCGTTCGACTTCGGCCTCGCGCTGACCGAGGAGCAGGCGCAGCAGATTCCCGAGGGACTTAGGACTGCAAAATATATGACTACCATGAGTCAGCGCAGTGGGGCGCCAACACTTCGTTTTGACGCCACGCTACACACGATCGACAACTGGACTATTTTGCGCTTGCCTAAGAAAGCGAGCGGGAAACTGCCGTCGCGCGGGCAGGTGGCAGTACAAGGAACGATCAATGGCCATGGGTTCGAGACGGTGTTGGAACCAGACGGCTATTTTGGCCACTGGATGAGGATTGATGGAAAGCTACAACAGACCGCTGCTTTAGGCGCAGGTGACACCGCGACGCTCGAAATTGAGACACTCGAACATTGGCCGGAGCCGAACGTGCCACAGGACCTTGAGACAGCTCTCGCAGCTGCCCCTCAGAAGATCCAAGACCTATGGAAAGCTATTACACCGATGGCGCGCTGGGAATGGGTTCGCTGGCTCAATGCAACCCAAAACCCTGATACGCGCAAACGACGGGTCGAGGTAAGTATCTCGAAAATGAAAAGCGGGAAGCGACGGCCCTGCTGTTTCAACCTTGCCGCATGCACCGACCCGAACCTGTCAAAGAACAGCAGGCTTATTGAGTCAGCGTGATTTGTCGTCCTTCCCCGCAACCGCCCGCGCCCGTTAGGGGTATAGCCTGCGTGTAAACGGAGTGACCTCTGAAGCGCCGCCGGTGACTGGTCATGCACTCCAGGTCAAAGACCTGCGCGTCAGCTACGGCCCCAAGCGAGCGGTGGATGGGGTCTCGCTCGATATCAACGAAGGCGAGATCTTCGGGCTTCTGGGTCCGAACGGAGCCGGCAAGACAAGCACCCTGAGCGCGATCGAGGGACTGCTCAAGCCGACCTCCGGCTCGATCCTGATCCGCCAGGTCGACGTTCGAGCGCACCCCGGGCTGGCCAAAGCGCTGATCGGCGTTCAGCTCCAGTCCACGAGCTTTCAGTCCGAGCTCAAGATCCGCGAGATCGTCAGGCTGTACGCCGGTCTATACGGAGTGCCGCTCACAAAGTCGGCGATCTTCGGCCGCCTGACCGAAATCCACCTGGGCGACGAAGCGTCAAGGCGCTTCAGCCAGCTGTCAGGCGGGCAGCAGAAGCGCCTGTCGCTGCTCATCGCGACAGTCCACGACCCTCCGCTCGTCCTGCTTGACGAGCCGACGTCAGGCCTCGACCCGCAGGCGAGGCGTCAGCTTTGGGACCGAATCGCGGGCATCCGCAAGAGCGGCCGCAGCATCCTGCTGACCACGCATTCGATGGAGGAGGCGCAGTCGGTGTGCGACCGCGTCGCGATCATGGACTACGGCAAGATCCTGACCGTCGACACACCTGCCGGCCTCATCGAGAAGCACAAAAACGACCCCAATGTGCTCGCGGTCGCGAGAGGCCAGGTCACGCTCGAGGACGTCTTCATCGGTCTCACGGGACGTGAGCTCCGTGAGTGAGCCAAGCGCGGTCAGGACTCCGTCAGTCTCGCCTCCCCTCCGCGCACCGGCGCTAACCGAAATCTTCAGAGCGCTCCTGGAGGCCGACTTTACCGTGCAGCTGCGCAACAACCGCGCGCTGCTCCTGAGCTTCGCTCTGCCTCTGGTCCTCCTCTACGGGCTCTTTGCCGGCAAGCGCGGACTCGCACTGGGTGATCCCCAGTTCAGGGTCGCGTCCGCGCTGACTCTCGGCATGGCGTCGATCGCGATCCTGGGTTACGCGATGACTGTGGCGAGAGATCGGGAAAAGGGAGTCTTTCAGCGCCTGCGCGTGACTCCGGCGCCCACCTGGACGATCATGACCAGCCGCCTCCTCGTGCAGGTCGCCGCCATCCTGGCGATGGCACTGGTGTTGCTGGTGGCGGCCGACCTCTTCGAGGGCGTTTCCCTGACCGCCGAAGCGTATCTGCTCACCCTCATCGGCGTGATCTTCAGCTCAGCCCTCTTCCTGAGCGTCGGCCAAGCGCTGGCCGGCCTGGTCAAATCCGCCGACACGCTGAACGCGGTCGGGCGCATCGCCTATTTACCCCTGTTTGCCGTAGGCCTGTTCGGCCAGTCGACCATCTTCGGCACGACCTTCGAGCTCATCTCTCGATGGTCACCCGGCGGGACAGTGGAGACGCTCCTATCAGGCGCAATGAACCCATCGAGCTGGAACAGCGACACGTGGTTGGCGGTGGCGGTAAGCACCGCTTACTCGGTCGTTTTCGCGGGCATTGGCATCCGCTGGTTCCAGTGGGGCGCGCGCTGACCCCTTTAGGGCCCCACTCCTGGTCCGTGCGTGGTGAGGTACTACTCGCGATGGGTGCACAGAAGGTTGGCCAGCGACTTACTGTTGAGGCGGCATCGTTGTATCGAGTCCGCCAAGCCCCTCGCCGTTGCTAGACATGAAGCAGAGACCGCAATCTGCGGCCGGCAACTAGCGGCTTTAGGGATACAGAAGGTGGACCGAGGGCGGACTGTAAGCCGGGTTCTATCGCGCGGAACTGGGACTCAACGTTTGGAATACGGGACGACACGTAACGGCACGTACGGATTGAATGCGGCTGCGTACTAAATGCGTACTCGTACGCAAAACCTTCTGTATCCCACATCATTCGGAAAACCTACAGTCGCACGGCCTCGGCTCCCATCGGCCGCCCTACACGCCTGAATCAGACCGTCCTCTCGAGCGCGACCACCTGCCACAGCAGGCCTGGCTGGTTGTGTCTGGTCACGAATCCGCGCTGTTCCACAGCAGCCAGAATTAGCGCTGGCGGGTGCAGGAAGACTCGGAACTGCATCCGGATGACTCGAAACCCAAAGTTGGCAAGGGTTAGACCGAGGCGGGTCCACCAGCGGCGGTTGGGAAAGCTCATTGATCTGACCCCGGAAAACGGGTCCACGTGATATGAGGGTTCCACCACAGCCCGAGAGGGCGAGGAGGAACTCGAGTGAAAGGCAGGCGACACACCCCGGAGCAGATCGTGCGCAAGCTGCGCGAAGCAGATCGGCTGCTCGGCGAGGGCAAGAACGTGGCCGAGGTGGCCAAAGAGCTGGGCATCAGCGAGCACACCTTCGGGCGCTGGCGCAACCAGTTCGGGGGCATGAAGGCGGACGACGCCAAGGAACTCCGGCGTCTGAAGGACGAGAACGGCCGGCTCAAGCGGATGGTGGCAGACCAGGCGCTGGACATCGAGATACTGAAGGAGGTAGCGCGGGGAAAATTCTGAGCCCGACCCGCCGACGGGACGCCGTTCGCCATGTATGCGAGCGACTCGGAGTCTCGGAGCGCAGGACGTGTCGGGCCATCGGGCAGAGCCGAAGCACACAGCGCCCGCCAGCCCGGCCAGTGCTGGCGCCGGAGCAGCAGGCTGCGATGGCGGCTGCGTGAGATCTCGAGGGACTGGCCACGGTTCGGCTATCGGTTCGCCCATACCCTGGTGCGCCGTCAAGGGTGGGTGGTGAATCGCAAGCGGGTGCAGAGGTTGTGGCGGGAGGAAGGTCTGAGAGTGAGGCCATACGCTCAGAAGCGACGGCGGGTGGGAACCAGCTCGGTGCCCTCGAGGCGGCTCCGGGCCGAGCGCCCCAACCAGGTCTGGGCGCTCGATTTCATATTCGATTCGACCTCCGACGGGCGCCCGATCAAAGCCCTGGCCATGTGCGACGAGCACACCCGGGAGAGCGTTGGCCGGCAGCTTGGTCGCTCCATCACCGCCGACGATGTGGTCGACGTTCTGGACCAGGCCAAGGCCAAGCGCGGGGCGCCCGAGTACATCCGGATGGACAACGGACCGGAGCTGATAGCCAGCGCGATTCGGGATTGGTGTCGGCTCTCCGGCACAGGCACTCTCTACATCGAACCCGGCAGTCCCTGGGAGAACCCCTTCGTCGAGAGCTTCAACGCCCGGCTCCGCGACGAGCTCTTCAATCGCGAGATCTTCCACTCCATCTTCGAGGCCAAGGTCCTCTACTTCGACTGGTGCGACGTCTACAACAACTTCCGCCCTCATAGCTCCCTCGGCTACCTGGCGCCGGCGATGTTCGCCGCGCTGCTCCTAGGTCAGCTGCCCTCGCCGGAGCTGCAGACCCGATGATCGCTTCAAAACCCACGACGCCGGCGCCGGCGCGAAAAGACGACGCGCTGAGAAGCCTCAGGACGCCTGGAATGCAGTCGCTGCGACCCGCAACACCTGGTCAACCACCGCGAGACCACACCTACAATTTCTTCGGTCGGCTCGGAGCCGGCAACCCGCGGTGGCACCCGTCGCCGCTGGTATCAGAATCGCAGAACCCTCATTGAGGGTGGATCCGTTTTCGGGGTCCGGTCATCATGACCAGCATGCCTCTGGCGCGATCAGCCGCCGCGCCGGCCAGCTTGGGCATGTCGGGATAGCAGCAGATGACGCGGTTCATGACGACGACATAGGCGGGTTCAACCTCGGTCCCGGCTTCGGCGAAGTCCATGACCCTTCGCTCGACGCGATCACTGAGGCCAGCCTCGACTATGAGTTCGCCTGCAGCCGTCTCGTAGGTGGGTGTGAGCTCGACATTGACCGCCCGTGCCATCCCGAATTTGAGCAGCTCGATCTCAATGGCTCCGATGCCACCCCCCACCTCGAGAAGCGTCTTGCCTTCGACGCCCTGTTGCCTGATGACATCGAAGATTCGCTGTGAGGTCTCATCGAGACCCTTGCGGCGGTAGCGCTTTAATTCTCCGGCCGCATTCTTCTCGCTGAAGATCTGCCGGTAGCCCTTTGGCGTGCAGCAGTCGCTCACATGGAACGGCGGGCGCGAATCGAGTAGCCAAGAGTGCCAAACTCCCGAGCGCTCTCCTCACCCCGGGCTCCTGCGAACGTGTCGAGTGGATTCGCCAGCTCGACGTCGATGAGTCCGGCGCCGCCGATCACCGTCTCCCACCCTGCGCACGGCAGGGCGCCAGCGATTCAACCCGTCCAGAGATCGATGTCACGAAGCGCCTCCTCAGGAACGGGGCGCTCGAGACAGATGTCCGCAAGTGTCATGCGGCCTCCGGGCCGCAACACCCGAAAGGTCTGCCGATAGACACCGATCTTATCCGGGCAGAGGTTGATCACGCCGTTGGAGATCACGACTCCAACCCCCATGTAAGCGTGCCGACTGCGCCTCCGGGCTTCAAGACCCGGTTTACCTCGGCGAGGCATTGCTCCGGGTACGGCAGATGAAAGAGAACGAAAGCGACGACCGCTACCTCGAAACGGTTGGCGGGTAGCGCCAGCTTCTGCACGTCCATGAGTGCCAGAGGGCTCGAATGCTTCTCTTTGGCCAGGCGGAGCATGCCGAGTGAACGATCGACGCCGACGATCACGGCGCTTGGAGCCGCCCGCCGTACGGTTGGCAGCAACGCCCCTGCGCCGGTGCCGATGTCGACCACGCTCCGGGTGCTTTTGGATAGGGGAAGACGTGCAACGAGGCACTCGCCAACCGGCCGGATGATCGGACTCCACAAAGCGTCCTAGACCTCGGCGCGCTGCGTGTATCGGTCGGCCAGCATCGCCGTCTGCTGATCCGCCGTCAGGTCGGCCCGCTTCATCGACCCGCCCTCGGAACGCCGGCTCCGTCGGATTCGACACCATACCCGGCGGCGACCCATTCCGGAAGCCCGTCGGTAAGAAGCCGCGCAGCGTAACCGTGTGCGCGTAGGGTTCGTACCGCCTCAGGCGCGAAGGCGCAGTACGGGCCACGGCAGTATGCGACGATCTCACGGTCGCGCGGTAATTCCCGCAGCCTATGCTCTAGCTCCTCAAGCGGAATCGAAACCGCGCCCGCAACGTGCGCCGCTTGATACTCCTCGGCGGGACGCACATCGACCATGACCAGCGGCTCTCCCGCCTTGAGCCTGGCAAGCAACTTGTCAGCGCTGATCGATTCGATGCCTTCCCGTGAGCCGAGGTACGACTCCACCAGACCCTTGACACCCGGTAGCCTCTCGGCCGCTAGAGAGCGCAGGGCCACCCAGGAGTGATAGACGACAGGAGATGCCAGCCGGTATCGCACGCGCGTGCCGTCCCGGGTTGCGGCCACGAGTCCGGCCTCCTTCAGGATCTGTAGGTGGCGGCTGGTGTTGGCTACCGACATGGCGACTCGGCGAGCCAGCTCCTCGACAGGGCGCTCCCCGTTGGCCAGCACGTCGACTATCTCAACCCGGCGCCCGCTGGCGAGTGCCTGAGCGACCTTGGCGAATTGATCGAAGAGCTCGGTCTTGACCGCGCGATCTGGCATTGGCGGCATTATGCACGTTCCTGGGCCCATTGTCATATCTTCAATTGATATCTTGACAATTAGAGCATATCCGCCGACAATCACCTGCAACTACTCCGGGAGGTGGCGGGCGATGGTCGAGGTACGGCGCATTCCAATCGCGGAGGCAGACCCTTACCTTCTCTTCGGGCTCCTGGGAAAACAGGTGATCCATCCAGGCGGCCGCAAGTCGACAGAGGAGCTGCTCAGACTGGCGGCATTGGCACCTGGCCAACGGGTGCTCGACATCGGCTGCGGCGTTGGAACGACGGCGATCGAGATGGCGAAGCGGGTCCAACTGGATGTGATCGCCGCCGATATCTCTGCCGACATGCGAGACCGTGCAATCGCGAACGTCGAGACCGCCGGGGTCGGCGAGCGGGTATCGGTGGAGGCGGCTGACATCTGCGCTCTTCCCTACGCGGACGGCCACTTCGATCGCGTCGTGGCGGAGGCGGTGACGATGTTCGTCGACCGCGACCGAGCGATCAGTGAGTTGGTTCGCGTCAGCCGGCCCGGCGGCCTAGTGCTCGCGACCGAGTTCCAGTGGCAGCGGCCTCCAACTCCAGAGGCTCGCCACGCTTTTCTTGGCGAGGTCTGTCCGGGCATGCTCTTCGAGACAGTTGATGATTGGCTGGCGCGGTACAGCTCCGCCGGCCTGATTGACCTCCAGGTCAAAACCGGTCCGTTCGAAATGATGACTGCCCGCGGGTTTATCGCTGACGAAGGCATCGGCAACGCAATCCGTGTCATTGCGCGCGGCATGATCAGCAGCGCTGCCCGCCACCGGATGGTCTGGATGATGCCCCGGATCTCGAAGGCAGTCCCATTTCTCGGCTATGTCCTCATCTGCGGCCGTCGGGCTGAATGATGACGGCTGAACGAATTTCGGCCCGGGACCTCCAGGAGCTTCTTTCTTCTCGGCAGCCGGTGACTGTGGTCGACATCCGGTCGCCGGCCGACCGCGAGTGGTCGATTCCTGGCAGCCTCCCGTTCGACGCATACGAAGCCGCCAAATCTGGCAGCTTAGGCCCCCTCGCCAATTTCAATTTCCCCCCGGGCCCGCGGTCACCGTCTGTGGGATGGGCGCAACCGCCGCGAAAGCAACGGACCTGCTGAGGGCACAGGGAGTGCAAGCGATGACACTTGTGGGCGGGATGCGTGCTTGGTCGCTCGCCTGGAACACCGCCCAAACAACGATCTCTAGCTGCGAGGTCGTCCAGGTCCGAAGGACTGGAAAGGGATGCCTCTCCTACGTCGTTGAATCACAATCCGAGGCGATCGTCATCGACGCTTCGGTCGATCCCGACGTCTACGTCCGGTTACTTCGTGAGCGCGGATGGCGGCTGGTGGCGGTGGCCGACACCCACATCCACGCCGACCACCTTTCGCGGTCGAGACTGCTGGCCCAGCAGGAAGGTGTTGATGTGTGGATGCCCGCTCAGGACCGCACTCGGTATCCCTTCCGATCAGTTGCCGACGGCGACCGGATCATCTTCGGCTCAACGGAGCTGATTGCCATGCGCACACCTGGTCATACGGAGGAGAGCACGACCTACTTACTCAACACCACTGCCGCGTTCACCGGCGACACTTTGTTTCTCAACAGCATCGGCAGGCCTGACCTCGAGGGCGGCACCCGCCAGCAGTTGGCGACGCGTGCGCGTCTACTTCATAAATCGGTCCGCAGTCTCATCCAGCTACCCGAAGCCTCTCAGGTCTTACCCGGCCATGTCTCTGAGCCAGTACCCTTCGATGACCGCGTGTTGGCGACGACGGTCGCGACCAGCCGGGATTCGGTAGCCCTCACCAGACTCGATTCAGCCCCATTCGTAGAGGCCGTTCTCACGCGGATTCCGCCAAATCCGCCGAACCACTCCCGCATCGTCGAGCTCAACGAGCGCGGAGAAGTTCCCGGCGATCCCGGTGAGTTGGAGGCGGGAGCCAACCGCTGCGCTGTCGCCTGAGGCCAGCCCGCGCATGAAGGCAGCGCAGGCGGTCCAACTAGGCCTGCGCGCGAACTGGCGACAGTTCTCGCTCTTGGTGGCGATCAACGCGTTCGTTGGGGGCGTGGTCGGCGTCGAGCGCTCGACATTGGCGCCGCTTGCCGGACACGATTTTCATCTCGCCAGCCGGGTAGGGATCCTGTCGTTCCTGATCAGCTTCGGCTTGGTCAAAGCGGCCAGTAACTTCATGGCCGGCCGTCTCGCCGACCGGTTTGGCCGTCGTGGAGTCTTGCTCGCTGGATGGGCGGCAGCGCTCCCCGTTCCAGTCCTGATCATCTTTGCGCCCTCATGGGGCTGGGTGGTATTTGCCAACGTGCTGCTTGGAATCAATCAGGGCCTGGCCTGGTCCACCACAGTGAACATGAAAATCGATCTCGTCGGACCTCGCCGCAGAGGGTTCGCACTCGGCTTGAACGAAGCCTCGGGGTATTTGGGTGTTTCAACGGCGGCGGCACTCGCCGGATTCCTTGCCGCGAACTACGGCATCCGCCCCACTCCGTACTGGCTCGCCGAGGGTCTCGGCATCTCCGGGCTTTTGCTTTCTTTGATCACGCGCGAAACCGCGCGGCATGTGGAGCTTGAGTCCGCGGGCGCGACGCCAACGCGATCGGTTGACAAGTTGATGCTCGAGGTCAGCTTCCGCGACCGAGCGATGTCTAGTGCGTGCCAGGCCGGCATGGTGAACAACCTCAATGACGGCATGGCTTGGGCATTGCTGCCACTTTTTTTTGCCGCTCACGGGCTCGGACTTCGCGAAATCGGGCTCCTGGCAGGCGTCTACCCCGCCGTCTGGGGAGCCGGTCAGTTGGCCACTGGGTGGATCAGCGACTATCTGGGCCGCAAGTGGCTGATCGTGTCAGGGATGCTGCTCCAGGCGGTCGCTATCGCTGGCTTCGCTGTCGTTCCCGGCTTTGCGTGGTGGGTCGCTGAAAGCGTCGTGCTGGGCGCTGGCACCGCCCTGGTGTACCCGACCTTGCTCGCGGTCATCGGTGATGCCGCGCGGCCTCCCGACCGGGCGACGTCGGTCGGGATCTATCGCCTCTGGCGCGATTCCGGCTACGCGGTCGGAGCGCTCGTTGCCGGCACTATCGCGGATGTTGCCGGCTTCTGGGCTGCGATCGTGACCGTCGCGGCGCTCACAGCGATCTCAGGGCTTATTGTTGCCGTCCGGATGCGGGAAACAATTGTAGGATCCGTTGCTGCTGTCGCCCCAATCCCGCTGCATCGCAGCTGACTGGCACCGTGTGGCCTGGGTCACAGCCGGGTAACGGTGTTTCTGTGGCACACAGAAAGTCAGCCGTCGACCTACTGTAGGTACGCGGGCTTTGCACCGAGGTCATCACCGGCTGAATTTTTGGGTGCCGCGAAGTAGAAGACCGCAATCTGCGGCCCGCACCTTGCGGCTTTAGGGATACAGAAGGTGGGCCGAGAGCGGCGATAAGCCGGGTTTTGTATTCGGGAGTTGAGGCGTCGCCTTCTGAATACGAAACGACACCTAGCGACACCCCCTGGTTGAGAGCGGCTGCGTACTGGATGCGTACTAGTACGCCCAACTTACTGTCCACCCAGTTCTGGACCGGAGCATGAGATGACCGACCCTCCGACCTTGATCTAGAGCGAATGGAACCAGACGACACCGGATTTGAATCGATGCCTCACGGTCCGGAATCACACGAACTTCGGTCCACGCACAACCCCTTCCATCTGTTTCCGTTCGAAGAGGTCAGCTCGTGCGTCGCAACGCGTCCAGATCTGAGCCATTTTCCAGCTGGATCACTACACGAGGTACTACAGGTCACCTAGCTCAAGGGCGTCGCGGAAGGGTCACTAAAGTCACCCGGACAGAACGGCCTCCGCGTCGCGAACAAGCGATCGAATGATCTCGGCCGCGGGAAGGATGTCGTTGACGTTACTGACCGAAACTCCCGCCCATAGCGGTGCGTACTCGATGTCGCCATCAAAATCCGGCGGAGCGGTGCCAATCGAATATCGCATCCACTCGATGCGCTCGCCAATGGTGTTGGAGCGGTGGCCGATAGATGTTCCTTCGCCCGGCTTAGCGCCCCGGGGCGGGCAGCCGGCTGCCTGCCATTCGGCGTAAGTCTTGTTCCGCAGCGTCCGGTGAGGGGCATTGGGCCAGTCGTAGTCGTAGAGCTCGTTCAGAACGGTGTCGTCGGCCGTTGCATCAACGATCCGCTTCTTGTATGCAGAATGCACCCACGTCTCATCGCAAGCCACGAAGCGAGTGCCCAACGAAACTCCTTTTGCTCCGAGCCGCATGGCCTTGGCCATACCCGAACCATCGCCAATCCCGCCCGAAGCGAGCACCGGGAGTGGATGCAGCGCTTCGACGGTAATCGGCAGCAACTCCCATATGCTCGTGGCGCCCCTGACGTGGCCCCCCGCCTCGATGCCTTGGACGATCACCGCGTCGACCCCAGCCCGCGCCGCGAAGATGGCCTCGTCGAGCGAGCCGACCTGCATCAAAACCATCGTGCCCGCGCGGTGCGCCACGTCTACGTAAGGCGACGGATCGCCCCAGAACAGGACGATCGCCGTCATCCGCAGGTCGGCCATCTCGGCCACCCGCTGGAGAAGGAATTCACGATCGCCTTCATCGTCCTCGGAGATGATCAAGTTGAACCCAAACGGCCTGTCCGTAAGCGCCCGTGTCCAGCTGACCCGCTTGTGGAGTGCTTCGAGCGGCATAGCGCCTCCGCCGAGAACGCCGAAGCCGCCCGCGCTGGAAACCGCCGCCGCGAGCTCGGGACCCGCGGCCGGCCCGATCCCGGCATTGAGGATCGGATATGGCATGTTCAGAAGATCGCAGAGCGGAGTGCGGAGCGGCGAGGTCACTAGGTCATTGTCGTGCCGCAGGGCTTCGAGAAGATGGGTCACTCAATGGAATCTGCGCAGGCTCGATTTGCATGCACGCGACAACTTCGTCGCCGGCGCTCTCGGCGAGGACTCACGTCACAGCGGACTCGATAGACCGCGAACATGGCCTGGCGAGGCTTGATGCGGCGGACGTGCTTGCTCAAGTTCCGGGAAACGGGATCTCCCAGGCTGAGCGCGCTTCCTTCGCAAAATTCGGAGCCGTCTTCGCCAGGTGGGTCAAGACGTCTGCCACGCTCATCGACGGCTTCCTCTTTATCGAGGCCTGCCGGCTGAGGGCCTCGTGAACCATGAATGGCTCGAGACTCAACGCGTGGAGCAGGAACTCGTCGGCCGATTGCACTTCCACTCCGAGCTGCTCGCACGCCTCGGCCGGAAAGTCCTTCACGTTGTTTGTGACGAGAACCCCGACCTTGGCCACGACAGCAGCTGCGAGGACATGCCGGTCGTGCTCATTTTATGGGCATGGCAGCAATGAGTCTCTGGTATCCAGTTACCTCTGCCTCCGGAGAGGCGGTCTGCATGTCTCGGATCATCTCGTCGAGGTCGTCCTTGGTAACGTGCTTGTGCGTCTCCAGGATGTTCCTGCGCATCTCATCTAGCACGTCCGCGCTCCACCTCGGTGAGTACACCCCGAAGTGGGCGATCCACAGCAGGCTGTCACGAAGCCCAACTGGGAATAGGACGTCGGCATCGAGAAACGCGGAGAACGCCACGGCCCGGAGCTTAGATCAGTACTTGAGGTCGAGCCGCTCCGCCTGCTCGCTCAGGCGACGCAGGGCGTCGTCTCGCGTCGACTCGCGGCGGCGCCTGTACGCGATGAGATCCTCCATCCGAATCCGGCGATGGGTCCCGACCTTTTCGTAGGGGATCTCCTTCTCAGTGGTGAGCTTCACGACGTGCTGTCGTGATACACCGAGCAAATCGGCCGCCTGCTGCGTGGTCACCAACATCCTGGTCGGCACAACGCTGATGGCCTTCCCCTTTCCCATCTGGTCCGCGACGATCTTCAGAATCTCAAAGACCGGCCGAGGCACAGCTAGCGAATCGGTTTTCTTACCCTCGACCACGATCTGGGCGTGATCGACGGGCACGTCCTCGAGAGCGCGAGAAAACGTCTCGATAACCTTGCGGTCCTGTTCGGTCGGGGCAACGGGGGTCGAGATCGTCATGGCCGTATGCTACGGCATAATCGCCATAAACGCAATATCCACCACAAGCGCCAGGGTCAGGAGCGTCCAGTGTGCAGGAGAGGCCGATCTGCGTCCTGCAACCCTGCGATCCGGGGATGACCGAGATGCCGTCTTCTCCCTTTGGGAGCTTGCCGTCGCCGCCCGCGGGCATACAGAAGGAAGGGCGTACGGGTACTGAATACGCGTTGAATAAGCGCCCGCTGGCACCAACCCACAAGATGCAGTGGTTCCCCATCTGCTCGGCTACAGTATGTTGGGTATGTGGACCGAGGGCGGACTGTAAGCCGGGTTCTGTGTCCCTTGCGGGACGGTGACCATCTGTCTGGGACGCCGGTTGCCCGGCATCTCTAGCGACCGATACCCGAGGACTGGGCGAGCCGCCGTTAAAACGTCCTCCTATTTGGTCTTGCTCCGAGCGGGGTTTACCTGGCCGGCCGGTCACCCGGCCGCCGGTGGGCTCTTACCCCACCTTTTCACCCTTACCTGATCGCGCCGCTCCGGAGATAAGCACGACTGGGCGGTAATTTTCTGTGGCACTTTCCTTCGGGTCGCCCCGACTGGGTGTTACCCAGCGCCCTGCTCTGTGGAGCCCGGACTTTCCTCCAACCGCGTATTAGGTCGGCGGTCACCCGTCCGCCTCGGCCCGGCAGTAAGTCTACCCACCGAATTCGGGTTTCCTAACGCGGGGCATGGCGAACCGGCCGGTCAGGCAGCTACGGCGAGGATTCCGGGCAGCGTCAGACTGAACACGCTGCCAACCCCGACCGTGCTTTCGGCCGTCAAGGTTCCACCCATGAGCGTCGCCAGCTTGCGGCTGATGGCAAGTCCCAGCCCGGTGCCGTCGGGATTGACGTCTCGGTGGGCGGCAACCTGACCAAACTCTTCGAAGATCTGGCGCAGCTCGTCGGGCGTGAGGCCACATCCGGTGTCCGAGACCGAGATGCGGGGACCTCCGCTCGGGTTCGAATCCAGCCGAGCCGAACTGTGCCCCCAGCCGAGGTGAACTTGATTGCGTTGGACAGCAGATTCAGCAGTACCTGATGTACTCGACGGGCGTCCGCTTTGAAGTTGACCGGTGGGCCAACCACCTCGACAAGATCAATGCCCTTGGACTCGGCCGACAGGCTCACTTGCGCAACTGCGGCATGGATGACGGCACTCGCCTCGAGGGGCACCTCATCGAGCTGAAGCCGCCCTGCTTTCACCTTGGCCAGGTCCAGCACGTCGTTGATCAGGCTCAGGAGCTGGCGGCCGCCGAGGTCAATGCGGGAGAGAGGTGGTTTCTGCCGGTCGCTGACAGCGCCATAAGTTCCGTTCACGAGCAGCTCGGTGAACCCCAGGATGACGTTGATGGGGTTTCTGAGCTCGTGGCTGAGAGTCCTCATCGATTGGGACAGTTCGCTGTTTTCGTCGTCGCTTTCGCCAGGGCGGTCACGTCCTGCGCTACCCCGGTGACGCCAAGGAAGACTCCTTCGACGGACTGGATGGGCCGGTAGAGACAGCTGAGCTCCGCGCCTTCGTAACGCATCACGAACTGACCAGACTCACCTGCCAATCCTCTTTGCAGATGAGCGCGCACGACCTCCGTCACCTCGAACACCTCCCATGCGGGGCGACCGAGGAGGTCGGTCGGGCTGTTAGCCGAACCGAGGCCTTGGCCCTCGCACAGAATCAGGAGACCGGTGCTGTCGCAGGCGAAAACGATGATCGGCGCCACCGACAGCATCGCCTTCAGCAGGTCGTGCTCGTTATCCGCTACGCCGTCGGTCGTGGGCCGAAGGGACAGGTCGGTGACCATGACCACGACACCTTTGAGCTCGCCGCCGACGGTGATCGCCGACGCGGTGACCGCCGCCCGTACCTCGCGACCCCGTTGGGTCAGAAAGCGCTTCTCGTAGGCGGCGTTGTCGACTTTGCCCGACCGAAGATCCTGCAGGACCTCCAACCCGATCCATCGGTCGTCGGGGTGAGTGATGTCATTGAAGTCCTTGCCCTTGAGGTCCGACCACTCGTATTCGAGCAGCTCGAGCAGCTTGAGGTTGGCGTCCATGATTCGACCCCGACGTCGAGGCAAAACATGCCGAGCGGACTCCCGTCGATCGTGGTGCGTAGATAGTGGGCCTGCTTGGCGTCGCTTTGAAGTGGGACGACGTTTCGGGCTGACGCGGCGAGAACGCTCTCGGCGGTTCGGTCGGCGGCGTGGCCGGATCAGGGGCCGGTAGCGGAGCTGCCTCCTGACCATCGGATTCCAAACGTCGCGGCTGCAAGCCGGGTACGGCGGCAGAGATGGAAACCTCCTGAAATGCCTTTCCGTGGCATTACCGTCACGCTCGCTTAACGCTCACAACAAAAGCGGGAACTTTGCGTCTGTCTGCCAACTCACTTAACCGCTGCTGCCGGCTAGTGACGAATGTTCGCGAGCATTCGCCGAGTCCGTCCGGCCAGAAACCGCCCGTTGGTCGCCTGGAAGAGGCCGTGGATGATATGGCCGACCAAGCCCTTCGCCCGGCGGTCCATCCCGATCGTCAGGATGCTCCCGCCGCGCGCGCCTGGCCTGACGCCCATGCGCCACGTTCCGCCTGTCTGGGCGGCGTTTGCCTCCTCGACCGTGGCCGTGATGACAGGCTTTCTCCACTCGTATCGCTCGATGGACCAGATGCCGAGGCTGTCGGTGCACTCCCGTACCCGCGCCCAGCCCTCGCCCCGCTCCAGGACCTTGAAGGACGGCGACAGGTCGGGCCACAGCTCGGCGCGTCTTGGACCGAATTCCGTGAGGGCATCCCACACCACACCGGGATCGAGATCGGTCTCGACGGTGTAGCTGACGCGCGCCACGGCTAGCCTCCGAACTTCGGTTTCTTGACGCGGGCATCCAAAGCCAAGTTGACGAGCTTGTCCGCCCCACGATTTTGTTCCCGCCCGACATGTTGGATCGTGGCTCGATCCCCGAATTCTTGCAGCAGCTCGGAGGCTTGCTTGTGCAGCTCTTTCAGATCGGGCTCTTTGACCTTCCATCTACCCGCTAGCTGTTCAACTACCAGTTTCGAATCGAGATAAATCTCGAGCTTGTCGGGCTTCCAGTCCTTGACCGCTTTCAGACCCTCGATCAAAGCCCGGTACTCGGCCTGGTTATTGGTCGCGGTGCCCAGGTACTGGTGGAATGTGCGCAGCCGGGTGCCCTGGTCGTCTTCTATCACGACGCCCAACGCGGCAGGCCCAGGATTGCCTCGCGCTCCCCCGTCGACGCGTAGGCGAAGGACTTTCAGGCCATCACCAGGACTCGGCCGCAGTTCTCGCAGTGCACGATCGCGTCACCTTTCCGCAACAACTGCATACCCGACGAGGTGACGGTGACGTGGCACGCCTGGCACTGGTTCCGATCGACCTCGGCCACGGGAGGATGCGCGCGGACGCGTAGGTAGGTGTTCTGCGCGGCCGCGGGAACCTGTGCCCATATCGCCGCGCTGTCGGCCTGGACGGTGGCGAGCTCCGACTGAAACGACTCCAGGTCTCGCCGCATAGTCGGCTCATCGGACGAGGCGCGGGTGCGGGCATCATCCAGGTTCGACGAGGCCTCACGCACAGCCTCGTTGGCGAGCTCAGACTCCTCCATCAGGCGCAGCTGTGCGTCTTCCTCGTCGGCAAAGCTCGCCCTCAGGTGCTGCACCTCTTCGTTCAACTGGATCAGGTCGGTCGGGTTCCGGATCTTCCCGCTCATCAGGTCTCTTTCCCGTGTCCGCAGCCTGCCGCGGTGGGTCTCCCTCTCGCGGTCGGACTCGCGAAGGCGCAGCTCTATCGCCTGGTGCCCGGCCTTAGCTGTAGCGAGCGCCTCCTCCGCGATGACGACAGCAGGATTCGAAGCCAGCACCGATTCGACGCGTTCGATCTCGTCGCGCAGCTCTCGCTCCCTCTCGACCAGCCGCATGTAGGCGAGCAGGAGCTGCGCCGGCTTCATTCGAGGACGACCAGGACCTGGCCCTCCTTGACCACCTCGCCCTCCTTTACGCGCACCTCTTTGACGGTGCCGGCGCGCGGCGCGGTGACGGGGATCTCCATCTTCATCGACTCGAGGATCAGGAGCTCGTCTTCTTCGGCGACCTGGGCGCCAGGCTGCGTCTTGATCTTCCAGACGTTTCCAACCAACTCAGCCTTGACCTCAGTCATTCGGTTTCAAGCCCAGAAGTTTGCGGGTTTCGGCGATCGAGGCGAGGGGACGGCCAAGATCGCGTGCCATGCGTGATGCTTTTTCGACCAGCTCGCCGTTGCTCTTCGCCATCTTTCCTTCCTCGATGTAGAAGTTGTCCTCCAGGCCTACGCGCACGTTGCCGCCCATGGTGACCGCCGCGGCAACCAGGGCCCACTGGTGGAGACCGATGCCGATCACCTGCCAGTGCGAATTCTCGGGCAGCGTGTCCACCTGGTTCACGAGGTGCCGCGTCGTGCCGGGGATCCCGCCGAGAACTCCCATGATCAGGCTGAACTGAAACGGCGGCCTGAGCACGCCCATGTCGATCAGAGGCGCGGTGTTGGCGATGTGCCCTGTGTCGAAGCACTCGAGCTCCGGCCGGACGCCGGCGCCATTCATGGCCTCGAGAAAGAGCTGGATGTCGCGGAAGGGGTTCGCGAAGACATGGTCGTGATGGAAGGCCTTCTTCTTCGACGAGTAGATGGCGTAGTTCATCGAGCCCATGTTCAGGGCGCCGATCTCCGGCCGCAGCTCGCGGATGTGCGCGATGCGCTGCTCCGCCGGGATGCCGACCGCGCCAGTCGAGAAGTTGACGATGACGTCGGTCTTCGCCCGGACCTCGGAAAGGATCGCGGCGAACGTCTCTACGCTCCAGTCGGGTCCGCCTTCCGGCGTGCGCGCGTGAATGTGGACGATCGCCGCGCCCGCGTCGGCCGCGCGCTTCGCCTCGTCCGCAATCTCCTTCGGCGTGTACGGGATCGCCGGGCACTGATCGCGCGTCGCCAGGACACCGGTGAGCGCGGCGGTGATGACCACCGGTGCGCTCTGAGGGGCCCCCGCGAAATCACGGCGAAGCCTCTGATTTCGTGGGGATTTCATACCGGGATGTTGCCGTGCTTGCGCCAGGGTCGGTCGATCTTCTTGTCCCGCGCCTGCTCCAGACCTTTGACGATCACGCGACGTGTCTCAGCGGGATCGATCACGTCGTCGATCATCGCCCACCCCGCCGCGAGGTATGGGTTGATCTGGGCACGGATCGTTTCGATGAGCTGAGCGCGCGTGGCCTCGGGGTTCTCCGAAGCCTCGACCTGCTTGTTGAAGATGATGTTCACCGCGCCCTCCGGTCCCATCACCGAGATCTCGGCCAGCGGCCACGCGACGATCGTGTCGGGCTGATAGCCCTTGCCGCACATCACGTAATAGCCCGCGCCGTAGGCCTTGCGCATGATGACCGTCACCTTCGGCACGGTCGCCTCGGAGGTCGCGTAGAGCATCTTCGCGCCGTGGCGGATGATGCCCTCCTTCTCGACCTGCGACCCGACCATGAACCCTGGGACGTCAACCAGGTACACGAGCGGCACGTTGAACGCGTCGCACATGCGGATGAATCGCGCCGCCTTGTCGGCGGCGTCCGAGTCGAGCACTCCGCCCTTCTGCATCGGCTGGTTTGCCACCACGCCCACCGAGTTGCCCGCAGCTCGCGCGAACCCGACGACGATGTTCTTGGCCCAGGCCGGCTTGACCTCGAACCACGTGCCCTCGTCGAACACCGCCTTGATCACCTTGCGCACGTCGTAGGCGGCGCGCGGGCTTACCGGGACGATCTTCTCCAGGCCCGCGACCAGGCGGTCGGGCGGATCATCGGTGTCGACTACCGGCGGTGCCTCGAGATTGCTCGAGGGAAGGTAGGAGAGGAAGCGCCGAACGGTTGCGACGCACTCTCTGTCGTCGCCAACCTCGTTGTCCCCCACTCCCGACTCGTAGCAGTGGACCTGCGACCCGCCCATGTCGTGGTCGGTGACGTCCTCGCCGGTCGCAGCCTTCACGAGGCGCGCGCCGCCCAACGACATCGAGGACGTTTCCTTGACCATCGGCACGAAGTCGGCGAGCCCGGGAATGTAGGCCGTCCCCGCCGCGCACGGACCCAGCATGGCCGCGACTTGCGGGATCACCCCCGACATCACCACCTGGTCGGCGAACAACCAGCCGGTACCCGCGAACGTCGAACCCGACGCCTCCTGGATGCGCGCGCCGGCCGAATCCAGGAGCCAGACGACGGGCTTGCGGTAGCGCAGCGCCAGCTCGCGGACCCGGGCGGCCTTGAACTGCTCGCCGACCGCGCCCATCGAACCGGCCATGACGGTGAAGTCGTAGGCGATGACCCACACCTGGCGGCCATCGACGTCGCCGTGGCCCGTCACGACGCCGTCCGCCGGCGTGCCGTCCGAGTCGGTTTCGCCGCCTCGCACCGACTGCTGACTCGCAAGCAGGCCGAGCTCGACGAAGGTGCCGGGGTCGAACAGCAGGTCGATGCGCTCGCGGACGGTCAGCTTGCCGCGCTGGTGCTGCTTCGCGACCTTCTCGTCGCCGCCCATGGCGAGGTTCTTCTTCCGCCTCGCGTGGAGCTCTTCGACCTTGGAGCTGTAGTCGTCACCCACCGCGCGAATTTTGCCAGAGGGATGGACCCCACCCGGCGCTAACGCGCCGACCTCCCCGGCGAGCGGGGAGGTGAAACTCGTGCACTTACAAGTAAGTCTGCTCTATCGCGCCAACGGTCGAGGAAGCGGTACGTGTTGCGCTTGGAGAGACGCTCCCTCTCCTGCGGCTCCATCGACTCCCAGAGCCGGTGCTCGTGCCTGGCCAGCGGAAGGCCCTGGAGCACGACCGCCCGCCCACCACGATCGCGCAGCCGGAAGCTGAACTCGACGTCGGCCATGCGGTAGAAGCGGAACCGCGCGTCGAAGCCGTCGACAGCCAGCGCGTCGGCTCGGCGGAAGGCCATGCAGTAGCCCTCGATCGCGTCCACCTCTGGCCCCTCGCTCTCGTCGAACTCCTTCAGCGTGCCCCGGCCGCGGAGGCCGAACGGACCGGCGACCACCACCGACGGATCCTCGAGCGCGGCCAGCAGCGGCGAGATGGCGTCGCCCTCGAGGGCCACGCCGGGATCGAATAGGACGACGACCTCGCCGGCCGCGGCCTCGATGCCCGCGTTGACGGCCGCGCCGAAGCCGAGAGGCGGCTGGAGCGAGACCACGCGGAGGCGCTCCGCGGCTCGGTTCTGCAACCACCCTGCGATGCGCGGGTCGTCGGAGTTGTCCACGATCACCGCCTCGAAGTCGGCCTTGCAGTGGGTGAAGACCGAGAGCAGCCACCGCTCAGCATCGGGCTGCCAGCCCTGGACGACCGCGAGCAGCGTGACCGCGCGCGGAGTGGCTTTCGGCTCGGCGCTGGGCTGGGCCTTCAGCGCCTGCAGCTCGCTGCCGGTCGCACTGTCGACGACGTCCCACCCGCCCGCGCGCAACCGTTCGCGAATGGCGTCGGCGGCTTCGAAATCGCGCTCGCGCCGTCGCTCGATGCGCTCGTCGAGGAGAAGCTGGGCTTGAAACCTATCCGTGCTTTTTGGCTTTGACCGCGGCGGTCAGCGCGGGGACGATCTTCAACGCGTCGCCGACGACCCCGAGGTCCGCCATCTTCATGATCGGCGCCTCGGCGTCCTTGTTGATCGCGATGATCACCTTCGAAGTCTTCATCCCGACCGTGTGCTGCATCGCGCCTGAGATGCCGACCGCGATGTAGACGCCAGGGCGCACCGACTTGCCCGTCTGGCCGACCTGCATCGAGTACGGCACCCACCCGGCGTCGACCACGGCGCGGCTTGCGCCCACGGCGGCTCCCAGGGCGTTCGCGAGCTCTTCGAGCATGGGGAAGTTCTGCGGACCGCCCATTCCACGTCCGCCGCTGATCACGATCTTGGCGTCCTCGAGCTTCACCTTCTCCGACGCCTCGACGACGCGCTCCGTGACGTGCGCGCGCTTGGAGCCCTCCGCCACCGCCGCGTCGAGCTGCTTGATCTCCGCGGCGCCGCCCGTTTCCGATGCCTCGAACGACTTCGGTCGGATGAGCACGATCGCCGGCTTGCCATTCGCCTTCATCGACGCAACTTTCGCGCCCCCGAAGTACGGCACCTTGGCGACAAATCCTCCGGCAGAGCCCGCGATGTCGCTCGCATTCGCGATGAGGCCGCTGCCCAGCCGCGCGGCGAGCCGTCCCGCGACCTCGCGGGAGTCGGGCGTGAAGCTGAAGAGGATCAGGTCAGGTTTCTCTTTCTCGTAAAGCGCAGCGAGCGCGTCCGTCGCGGGCTCGGCGACGTACTCGCCGAAAGCCGCGTCTTCGCTGACGTGCACGACCTTGGCGCCGTGCTTCCCGAGCGTCGCCGCTGCCGCCTTGGCGCCAGAGCCCAGGGCCACGGCGTACACGTCGCCGAGGTCGCGCGCTTTGGCCATCAGCTCGAGCGTGGTGGACGCGAGCTTGCCCTCGTTCAACTCCGCGCAGACGAGAATGCTCGCCATCTAGAGGACCTTCGCCTCGGCCAGGACCTGGACAATCCTGTCGACGGCGCTGCCGTCGTCCTCGATCACCTGGCCTGCCTTGCGCGTCTCGGCGTCGGCAACGCCCTCGATCGTCTCAGCGGGCGTGCCCCTGTCGACGCCCAGGTCGGCGAACGCGACCTGCTTGATCTCCTTCGAGCGCGCGGCCATGATGCCCTTGAGCGACGCGTAGCGGGGCTCGGCGATGCCCGCGGTGACCGTGATCAGCGCCGGCGTGGCCGCCTCGACGACCTGGTAGCCGTCCGCCGTCTGGCGGTGCACCTTGACGGTCGATCCGTCCACCTCGACCTTCTTCGCAAACGTCAATTGCGGAAAGCCGAGCAGCTCCGCGAGCATGGGAGGAACCATTCCAGTGCTTCCGTCGTACGACTCGGTGCTGCAGATGACCAGGTCGGGGTGTTCCCGCTTGATCGCCGCCGCCAGGACACGCGCGGTCAGCAGCGCGTCGGCACCGGCCAGCTCAGCGTCGGAGATGAGAACGCCGCGGTCGGCGCCCATGGAAAGCCCTTTCCGGATCGCGTCCTTGGCTCGCTCGGGCCCCATGCAGACGAGGACGACCTCGCCGCCGTGCGCCTCTTTGAGCTGCAGGCCTTCTTCGACCCCGCACTCGTCGCCCGGATCGAGCACGACCTCCTTCTCGCGGGAGATGGAGTTGTCGCCCTCGAGGGTGAGGTTCGAGTTGGGGTCGGGTACCTGCTTCACCGTGACGACGATTTTCAACGCGGCCTGACCAATTATCGCTGCGCCGCGAGAGCGGCATGGAACCGGTCGAGGTCGGCCGGCGTGTTGAGGCTTTCAAACTGGTCGGGATCCTGGCCTTCGAGCCATGTCACGTCGAGGTGCTCCACGACATCGTGCGCCACGAAGTTGCCTGCGTCGAGGGCGCCTGCGATCGCCGGCAGCGCGGACTTGCGATAGGCGCCGCACACCGGCTCATAGAGCCCGTCGTGGCGGGGAATCGCCGCGTCGCAGCCGCGCGCGGCCGCGACCGCCAGCTGGGCCAGTGACTGCGTGACGTACGGCATGTCGCATCCGACCGCGAACATCACCTCATGGCGGGCGGACAACAGGCCGGCCTCCAGGCCCGCCAGGGGACCCGCCGCCCGCTTGCGGTCGAACACGACGCGGTACGGCACCAGCTGCTCCATCTGCTCCGGTTCGGCGAACGAGACCATCACCTCCGAGAACGCGGGAGCCAGCCGTTCCACGACGTAACGCAGCAGCACGGTGTTGCCCGCCTCGAGCCATGCCTTCGGGCGGCCCATGCGCCTGCTCTGACCTCCGGCCAGCACCAGCAGTGTGGCTTCCATGAAGATAAGTCTCGCTTTGAAGGCGATCGACTTTCACGTCCACCTTCCGACGCCCGACTGGCTCGACGTCTCGATGAAGGGCTACGTCGAGGCCGCGGAGTCGTACTTCCGTTCGAAAGTTGCCCGCAAGTCGCTCGAGGAGCTGGCCCGCGAGTACGACGACATGGACGTGCTCGCGGTTCTCCTGGCATGGGATGCAGAGACCGCGACGGGGCGGCCTCGCGTGCCGAACGACCTGGTCGCGCAGGCGTGCCGCGAATTTCCGAAAACCTTCATCGGGTTCGGCAGCGTCGACCCGCTGAAGGGCGAGCGGGCGGTGGCAGAGGTCGACCGCATCGCCGAGCTCGGGCTGAAAGGCGTGAAGCTGCACCCGTCGCTGCAGGCGTTCGCGCCCAACGAGGAGCGGCACTGGCCGCTGTATGAGCGATGCCAGGAGCTGGGACTGATTCTTCTGTTCCACACGGGCACCAGCGGCATCGGCGCGGGGCAGCCCGGCGGGCAGGGCATCCGCATCGACTTCGCGCGGCCGATCTGGCTCGACGCCCCCGCAGCCGCATTTCCAGACCTGAAGTTCATCGCGGCTCACTTCGGTTACCCGTGGCACCTCGAGCTGCTCGCGATGGCGCTGCACAAGACGAACATCAACATCGATATCTCGGGCTGGGCACCGCGGTACATCCCGATCGAGGTGCTGCGCGACATGAAGGGACGCCTGCAGGACCAGTTCTTGTTCGGCAGCGACTACCCGTTCATCAATCCGCAGCGGTGCCTCGACGAGCTTACGACCCTCGACATCCCGGACCCGGTGCTGCAGAAGGTCCTCATCGACAACGGTAAGAGGCTACTCGGCATAGCCTGACTTGTAAATGGGCGCTTGACACGCCCACACTGGGGGCTATCGTGCTGGCAATGTCCGCCGCCACGGTCGCGTCCGAGCGTGCCGCCGAATCTCGCCGCCGCACCCTCCTCGCCGAGTCGGACGCCTTGCTCGACGACGTCGAAACCCTTCGCCTCAACGACCAGGGCGAGGCGCCGCTCCGGCTGCGCGAGGCCATCCGCGCCCTGCAGGCTCGGCTCGGGCGGCGCAATCCCCCACTCCCGGCCGCGACCCTCGAAGCCGCGCACGACCTCGTCTTCGCGGTGCAGCAGCGGCTGATGGCGGCGAATCCGAAGAACCCGCGGCCGGCCCGCCACGCCGGCCGGCCGAGCGGGCAGCCCCTCATGACCCTCGTGCGCGAAGACCGCAGATGGAAGGTGCTGACGCTTCCCCCGCCACCGATCAGCGGGGTCGACGCCGAATGGATCGAGCTCGTCGACTGCACAGTGGAGCGCGCCTGGGACCGGTGGTGCTACGCGCAGCAGCAGGCGGTGAGGGCGGCGCGCGTCCGCTACAAGCCGCATCTCGCACTGGCCGTTGCCCGCACCGCGTGGAACAACTACTGGATGCTGGTCGAGGACGCCGAGCGGATCAGGGAGCGTCTTGCGGCGGTCGCTCCCGCGCCGCTCGGTCCAGGAAATTTCGCAGCTCGCCGGCCCTGATCGGCGCGTCGGAGGCGCGCACCCTCGCCGCGAACAATTGCAGGAAGTGCCGCAGCGCGACGTCGTCGAGCAGCGTGGCCGCCTCGATGATCTCGGCCGACGCCTCACGATGGCGCGGGTCGAGGACGCGGGCCAGCGTCTCGGCGAAGTCGTCAGGCAGCTCGCGCATGGGGTTCTGGTGACAATTAAACCCTTGCAACCCGTAGTCATCGGCGACGTCATCTGGAAACCGAGTCCCGAAGTCATCGAGCGCAGCCGGCTGAAGCGATTCATGGACCGGCACGGCATCGAGACCTTCGCCGAGCTGCTGCAGCGTGCCGACGACGACATTGAGTGGTTCTGGGACGCGGCGATCAAGGACATCGACATCGCCTTCTACCGCGGCTACGACAAGGTCGTCGACCTGTCCGCCGGCAAGCAGTGGGCCAGGTGGTGGCGAGGCGCGCGGATGAACATCGTCCACAGCTGCCTCGATCGCCACAGCGATGGCGACTTGGGCGACAAGCCCGCCATCATCTGGGAGGGCGAGCCGGGCGACGTGCGCACGCTTACATACGGCGACCTGGATCGCCAGGTGAGCAAGCTTGCCGGCGGCCTGCGGCGGCTCGGCGTTCGCGCCGGAGACCGCATCGGGATCTTCATGCCGATGTGCCCGGAGGTGGCGGTCTCAGTGCTCGCGGCGGCGAAGGTCGGCGCGGTCATCATCCCGCTGTTCTCGGGCTACGGGCCTGAGGCGATCGCGACGCGGCTCCGCGATTGCGAGGCCAAGGTCCTGATCTGCGCCGACGGTTTCTACCGCCGCGGCCAAGTCGTCGCCATGAAGGAGACGGCGGACCGCGCGCTGGTCAGCTGCCCCACCGTGAAGAAGGTGATCGTTTACCGGCGCGTCGTCCGCGAGATCCCTTGGACGCACGGACGCGACGAGGTGTGGGACGTGCTGGTGGAGGATGAGCCGGAGCGGGCTCGCACCGAGGAGCTCGACCCCGAGGACCCGCTCATGATCATCTACACGTCGGGCACGACCGGCAAGCCGAAGGGCACGCTGCACGTCCACGGAGGCTTTCCCGTCAAGACCGCGCAGGACATGGCTCACTGCTTCGACATCGGCCCCGAGGACGTCGTGTTCTGGTACACGGACATCGGCTGGATGATGGGGCCCTGGCTCATCTTCGGCACGCTCGCGCTCGGCGCGACGATGGTCCTTTACGAGGGCACGCCCGACTACCCGGCCGCGAACCGCCTATGGCGCATGGTCGAGGACCACAAGGTGACCGTGCTCGGCGTCTCCCCCACCCTGGTGCGCGGACTGATGACGCACGGCGACGAGCTCCCCGCGAAACACGACCTCTCGAGCCTTCGCATCCTTGGCGGGACGGGCGAGCCGTGGAACCCCGAGCCGTTCCAGTGGTTCTTCAAGCACATCGGCGGCGGCCGCATCCCGGTCATCAACTACACCGGCGGCACCGAGGTGTCGGGCGGCATCCTGTGTGGCAACGTCATCACGCACCTACGGCCGTGCTCGTTCGCGGGGCCGGTGCCGGGCATGGCGGCCGACATCCTCGACGCGGACGGGCGCTCGGTGCGCGGTGAGGTCGGCGAGCTGGTGATCCGCAACCCATGGCCGGGCATGACGCGCGGTTTCTGGGGCGACCGCCAGCGCTACCTCGACACCTACTGGAGCCGTTTCGAAGGCGTGTGGGTGCACGGCGACTGGGCCTACGCCGACCCTGAGGACGACCTCTGGTACGTGCTGGGCCGTTCGGACGACACGATCAAGGTCGCGGGCAAGAGGCTCGGGCCGGCCGAGGTCGAGTCCATCCTCGTCGCCCACCCCGCGGTCGCCGAGGCGGCGGCGATCGGCGTGCCCGATGAGCTGAAGGGCGAGGCGCTCGTCTGCTTTGTCGTCCTGCGTCCCAACCAGCGGGCGAGCGATGCGCTCGCGGCCGAGCTCCAGGACCTCGTCGCCTCGGCCCTGGGCAAGCCGCTGCGCCCCAAGGCGGTGCACATCGTCGTCGACCTACCGCGCACGCGGAACGCCAAGATTCTGCGCCGGGTCGTGAAGTCGGTCTACACGGGCAAGGATCCAGGCGATCTATCGTCGCTCGAGAATCCCAGCGCCCTCGCCGCGATCGGCGCCACGCGCAGCTGATCGATCAAGGCCTAGAAGCTGAGGACTTTGTCCGCCTCCATCGTCAGGCGCACGAGGTCAGGCGGCGTGATGTACGAAGCGTTCGGTGTGAGCATCTCCGGCAAGACCCCACGGGCCTCGGCACAACCTTTTCAAACGTACACGCGGACGTTCTGATCCAGGCACTTGTCGATCAGGTCACGCAGAGGCGGCACGCCCAGCCCCAGTACGTTCGCTATGACGTCCGGCTTGACGAGCTCCGCCGCGTCGCCGGCAAGGGCCACCGCAACCTCGGTGCCGGCGGGCTTCGCGCCGTTGACGGCGATGTGGAACGGGATGCTCGCGCGAGTGGGATCCTCCGGTCCGGTGGCGGTGACGATGAGCAAACCTGGCATCGCCATCAGTATGGGCAGTCGGTGATGGCGGCGGCTCGATGAGGTTGACTCGCGCTGACTGGGTCCGGCTGCTCCTGCTCTGGCTGGGCGGCATCAACCTCCGCCTGACGATGCTGGCGGTGCCGCCGCTCATCCCACTCATCCACCACCAGCTGAACCTCGACGAGAAGGCCGTCGGCGCACTGGTCTCCGGCCCCGTCTTGATCCTGGCGATCGCGGCCGTGCCCGGGTCGCTGCTCATCGCCAGGCTTGGCATCCGCCGCGCCCTGCTGGCGGGGCTGGGCTGCGTCGCGATCTTCGGCGCGCTGCGCGGCGTCGGACCAAGCACGACGGTGCTGTTCACCTCGACCTTCTTGATGGGCGCCGGCATCGCGGTCAGCCAACCTGCGTTCCCCGCGGTCGTGCGCGAATGGTTTCCGCGGCGAATCGCCATCGCCACCGCCGTGTACAGCAACGGAATCCTGATCGGCGAGACGCTGCCGACCGCCTTCACGACACCCGTCGGCGTGCTGCCTCTTGCGCATGGAGACTGGCGTTGGGCTCTCGCGACGTGGTCGGTGGTCGTGGCGTTGAGCACGGTCGCCATCGTCGTCAAGGCGCCGGCGCGCCCCACGGGCAAAGGCGCGCGCCCGCGCTGGTGGCCTGACTGGCAAGGCGGGCAGACGGTGCGAATTGGTCTCGTCATGGGCATGGCCTCGGCCGTCTACTTCGGCGCGAACGCATACATCCCGGACTACCTGGACCAGACCGGCCGCCACAACCTGATCTCCCCCACCCTCGCGGTCCTCAACGGAGCGCAGCTGCTGACCGCGCCGACCGTCGCGATCTGGCAGCGGCTGCTCACGGGTCGCATCGGATTCATAGGCTCGGCAGCCCTCATGGTGGTTTCACAGCTCGGCGTCGTGCTGGTGCCCGGGGCTGGAGTTGTCGCCGCAGCCTTCGTGCTGGGTTACGCGACCGCTCTCGCGTTCATCGTCGTGTTGACGCTGCCGCCCCGACTTGCCGCGCGCGGCGAGGTGGCGCGCATGAGCGCCGGCATCTTCACCTTGCAGTACACGGCGGCTTTTTTGGTGCCGCTGATCGCGGGCTCGCTCTGGGACGCGACGGGAAAGGCCGTGTTCGCGTTCATCCCTGGCATCTGCGCCGCCGGGTTGATGGCGTGGGGCGCACTGTCGCTCCGCATTCCGCCGGATCAGCCGCCGGCGGCATGAACGCTACGGGAATATGCCCGCTTTGTAGTCGCTCAGGATCTCGTTCGCGGCCCTTGCACCTTCCTCGGCGCCGCCTTCCATGAAGCCCTGGAAGTTGATCGAGCAGTGCTCTCCCGCGAAGTGGCACTTGCCCAGATTCAGGTCCGGCTGCCGCGCTTTCTCGTAGCCGCTGAACTGCGTGTACTGGCCGACCTTCCAGTACGAGTACGAGCCGAGCAGGAACGGATTGTTGAGCGGCACGTCGAGCGTGGCTCGCCCGTTCCACTGCTTGGAGATGCCGGGGAAGACGGGCTCGATCTGGGTGAGGAACGTTTGGGCAAACTTCGCCGCCACCTTCGGATCGCCGGCATTCCCGTTGAATGAAGCCAGTGGAACACCGCCTCCGGTGTAGTCGACGAGGATGCCTGTGGCGCCGTCCTGCCGGCGCGTGACGTCCCACGTGTTCTGGTAGCCGGTGTCCGAGTAGGTCAAGCCGTTGCCGACGCCCCACGGGCCCGACGTGTTCCAGTAGCGCGAATTGAACTGGAGCTGGAGCTTGGCGTTCTTCCCGTAGCCAAGCTGCGTGATCGCCGTCTGCTTCAGGCTCGTGAACCCGGCGGCGGTGTAAGCGCTGTTCGACGTGCCGAGGATGGTCCGAAGGACCGAGAACGGAATGGCCATGATCACGCGGTCGAACACCTGGGTCGTCGTGGTGTTGCCGCTCTTCAGCGTCAGCGTGTACGTGTTGTCGATGTTGTGCACGATGCCCGTGAGCGCAGTGTTGAGCTGAACCGTGCCGGGCGCGAGCGCCGCTGCGATCGCCGCGGGGAGCTGCTCGTTGCCGCCGGCGATGTGGTACCGCTCATCCGACGCACCGAAGATCCGGAAGTCGCCGGGCTGTGGCTGGAAACCGAGCAGGTAGACCAGGTTCAGCGAGCTCTGCTCCTTGGTGACGTTGCCGAACTCGATGTTGTAAGCGACGTCGAGGAGCCGGCCCATGCTCGACGTGTGGCCGCCAGGCACGCGGCTCTCGATCCAGTCGTACAGGCTCAGGTGATCCAGCGCATAACCCGCCTGCGTGAAGCTGTTGTAGAGAGTCGGGAAGGGCGCCTCTAAGAGGTCGGCCTTGACGTTGTTCCAGACAGGCTTGAAGTCGTTGTTCGCCTGCGCACTCGTGTAGTACTGGCCGAAGAAGAAATCGGTGTCGGTCGACTGAACCGGCTCAGCGCCGAGGAGATCGACCGTCGAGAGCTTGAAGCGGCTCGCGAGCCCAAGGATCGTTTTGTGCTTGCTGTCGATGAGCTCGCCGCAGTGCTCACTGGTCTGACCGTTGAGCCAGGACGTGGTGTCGGAGTGCATGCGTCCGCCCACCCGGCTCCACGCCTCGTAGACGGTCGACGTGATCCCGGCGTCCTGGAGCGTGAGCGCGGCGTTCAAGCCCGCGATGCCACCACCGATGATCGCGATCCGGCCCGGCGTCCCGCTTGGCTTGGTAATCGCAGCCAGTGCGTTGATCGGCCCCGCGAACGCGGCGGCCCCAGCCACGGCGCCCGTCACCTTCAGGAAGTCGCGTCGCGTCAGCCGGTTCTGCCGGCGCTCCTCTTGCACCGCTGCGACCGAGCGGCCGGTGCGTTCGGCCTCGTCGAAGTCGCCGGCAAGTGCCTGGAAACGTGTCAGCAGCGGCGTTCGCGCCATGGGCCAATTCCTCCTCGCCAAGCAAACAGGGCCCCCAGTTTATTGGGAGCCCTGCCGGAACCTTGTCTTCGTTAAATCAGATTGCTCAGGGAATCGTGATAGTGGCCACGACCTGCCGCTGGAAGTGGCCCGGGTTGGTGCCGTCGTCGTATGTGCTGACCGACGTCGTGTAGTCGATCTTGCCGGCGGTGATGTTGCCGTAGTAGGCGCCGGCCGGGTTGTTCGGGTCCAGACCAAGGCCGGCGGCATAGGCTTCAGCGCCTGTAGGACAGGCCAGCCGGCGGTCGCAGAAGGCGACGAGAACTGTTCCGTCCGCGGCTGTTGTCAGGTTCGGCTGCGCGGCGTCGACGTCAATAGAACTCGTAGGGCAAGATCAGCGCGTAGAAGTTGCCGTGACTGTCGAATGCGCCGTCGGCCACGTCTGCCCGCCGTCCCACGACTCGTAGAAACCGAGCAGGTGGTTGTAGCCCTCCGCGCTGACCGCCCACTTGGAGGTGCCGATCAGGTGGTTCGGGTTGGTCGGATCGACCCGGATGTCGGACTCGGAGTGGTTCTTGACGAGCATCGGCGCGGCTGCGGGAAAGCCGGCGTTGCTTCCGTCCTGGCTCGGGTAGGGCGAGGTGCCTATGTCCTCGTGCGTCGTCGACGCGTTGCCGCACAGGCTCATGCCCGTGTAGCCGTCGCCCGTGAGCTGGCTGAAGTAAGGCACCTCAGGCCGGTAGCAGCTCGTCCGCTGGGTCGTGGCGAACACGTTGGAGACGTTGTTGGCGTCCGCGCTGGCCGCGTAAATGTCGTCGGACTGGGTTCCCTGCGGAACGTTGCCGACCCCGGTCGAAGCGAGCGCTGGCGGGCTGCCAAGCAGGCCCGCGATCAGGGTGAGGAGCGGCGAGGACGAGCAGTCGATGTCGTCGCATGAGATGCACCCCCACTGAGCGATTCGTTAGATCTTCAGGGCAGTAAACCGCGCAGGCTGACAAATCAACTTCGCCGCGTCACAACCACAGACCTTGGCATGCCGAGCGTGAGCGAGATCTCGCGGCCGCGATGGACTGAAATGGAGCGGGAGACGAGACTTGAACTCGCTACCTCAACCTTGGGAAGGTTGCGCTCTGCCAGGTGAGCTACTCCCGCTCGGCAGACTCCCGATTTTAGGTCTCGACGACCGCCTCCGCCCGCGGGGCCGCCTCGGACACCACCGACCTCACCAGGCTCGAATACTCGTCGACGAGCCGCTGCGCATGCCCGGCGTCGAGGGTCGACGCGATGATGTGGTACTCGGGCCGGTCGGCGTCCGGCACCACCAGGACCCAGCCATCGTCGACGAACACCTTGACCCCGTCGGTCAGGTCAACGCGGTCTTTGAGGTGCCGCTCCATCATCGTCCGCATCACGCGACCCTTCACCTCCCACGGGCAGAACTCGACCGCGGCGCGGTGCGTCACCTCGGGGATACGGGCTCGCAGCGCACCGACCGCCGCTCCGCTCTTGGCGAGCAGCTCGAGCACGCGCGCGATCGTGAAGATGGCGTCGAACGACACGGCGAAGTCAGGCCAGCAGTACCCGCCGCGACCGTCCGACGCGACCACCGTCTCCGCGTGCTCCGCGGCGCGCAGGACTGCGCCGGGCGTGATCTTCGTGGGCACAAAGCGACTGCCGAGCTCGTCCGCGATCATCGAAAAGGCGAGCGACGTCGACGCAGGCCCGAGCACAGTTCCGGCCTTGTCGTTCAACGCTAGCTGGGAGAGCACCGCAAAGGCGGTGCTGTGGTCGAGCACCGTGCCGGCCTCGTCGACCAGGAAACACCGCTCGCCCGGTGAGTCGATGAACAGGCCGAGCTTCGCCTTCACCGCGGACGTGATGACCCCGATCTCCTGCAGGTGCGCCTGGAACGTCGGATCGTCCTGCTCCATGACGATCTCCGCGGGCGCCGCGTTCAGCGGGATCACCGAGCAGTTGAGCTCGCGCAAGATTTCGGGCAGCAGCATCGCCACGGCCCCGTTGTTGTAGTCGACGACGACCTTGAAGGCCGCGCCGCGAACCACCTCGAGGTCGAGCTTCGTGATGAGGTCCTCCGTGTAGCGCTCGGTCTGCTGGTCCCGGCGCGTGATGCGACCCATCTCGTAATGCGAGACGCGCCGGATGTCTTCGCGGAAGAACAGTCCTTCAAGCTTGCGTTCGCTTCGCTTGTCGAGGTCCAGGCCGTGGTCGTCAAAGATGCGGACGTCAGCTGCACGCGGGTCGACAGGCGAGGTCTGCACGTGGACCGCCGACACGTGGTTGTGCCGCGCCCAGTAGCGCGCGACCGGCGCGGGCAGCACTGAGAGGTCGATCACGTTGATGCCGGACGAGATCATCCCCGACATGAAGGCGCGACCGATCATGCGCGCCGACCGCGTGTAGTCGCGCGAGAACGCGATCTCGGTTCCCTTCGGCGTCAGCGCCCCGACAGAGGCGCCCAGCCGAGACGCGAACTCCGGCGTGATCTCGATGTTGATCAGACCGCTCAGGCCATACGAGCTGAACAGGCCGCGCTTCCACGAGCCGGCCCAGATGATCGACTCGTGCACGACCGCGCCCGGCTCCACCTCTTTGTGCGGCCAGATCCGCACGTTGGCGTTGACGGTCGACCCGGCACCGATCACCACGTCGCTTCCGATCACCGAACCCTCTTCTAGCAGGCAGCCGTTCTTCAGGGTGACCGACCGGCAGACGACAGCGCCACGCAAGCGTGAGTTCAGCCCGATGTAGCTGTGGTCCCAGACGATCGAGTTGGAGATCTTCACTCCGGAATCGACCGTCGTGTACGCGCCAATCACGGCCGGCCCGTTCACCCAAGAACCTGCGCGTAGCTTGGCGCCCGCGCCGATCAGCGCCGGCCCGTCCACGCGCGCGCCCGGGAACACCTCCGCGTCGGGATGGATCCAGATCGAGTCGCCGGTGCGGTCGCCGGGCAGCTGCACCTTGACCTTGCCCTCGAGGCAGTCGAAGTTCGCCTTCACGTACGCGGCGTGGCTGCCGACGTCCTCCCAGTAGCCGTCCGCGATCCAGCCGAAGACATGCTCGCCCTCTTTCAAAAGCTTGGGGAACACGTCGCCGGACCAGTCGGTGACCTCGCCAGGCCGGAAGAAATCGAACACCGACGGGTCGAGGATGTAGATCCCCGTATTGGCGAGGTCGGAGATCACCTCGCCCCAGCTCGGCTTCTCGATGAAGCGCTGCACCGCGCCCCCCTCGTCGACGACGACCACGCCGTACTCGAGGGGGTTGGGCACCGCCTTCAAGACGATGGTGGCGAGAGCCTTGCGCTCGCGGTGGAATCGAGCCGCCGCGCCGAGGTCGATGTCGGTCAAAGAATCGCCCGAGATGACGACGAACGGCTCGGTGAGCTGCTGGCGCGCCAGCATGACCGAGCCCGCAGTGCCGAGGGGCGAATCCTCGACCGAGTAGGTCAGCGCCACGCCCTGCTCCGAACCATCGCCGAAGTAGTTGCGTATCGACGCGCCCATGTAGTGCACCGTGGCCACCACGTCGCGCAGCTGGTGGCGGCGCAGGTGGAGAAGGATGTGCTCCATGATCGGCCGCCCGGCCACCGGAACCAGAGGTTTCGGCATGCTGCTCGTGAGCGGCCGGAGACGCGAACCCTCGCCCCCAGCCATCACGACAGCCTTCATCTCCCCGTCCTCTTTTACCATCGTACTTCCGTGCTGGAAGAACTCAACCAATTCGCTTACGACCTGCTGTGGACCTGGCAGCCCCGCATCGAAGCTTTGTTCCGCGCGCTGGACCCCGACCTGTGGAAGTCGACCCGCGAAAATCCGGTACTTCTGCTGAAGCAGCTGGGCGAGGACGGGATCAAAAAAGCGGCTGAGCGCCAGGAGGTACGCGACGCGCTCGAGGCTGCCCGCGCGGCCTACCGCGAGTACTACGACCGCCATCCGCGATTCATGGACGCCCAGGCGCCGCTCGCCGTCGCGTACTTCTCGCTCGAGTTCGGGATCTCCGAATGCCTGCCGATCTACTCCGGCGGCCTCGGGGTGCTCGCGGGCGACCACCTGAAGGCGACCAGCGACCTGGGCCTTCCCCTCGTCGCGGTCGGGCTCCTCTACAAGCAGGGGTTTGGGCGCCAGGACATCGACGCGAGCGGCAGGCAGGTCGAGGTGTACTCCGAGAACCGCGGCTCGGACCTGCCCGTGCGCAAGCTCGAGGGCGTCGAGGTCGAGGCACCGATCGGCGCGCGAAACGTGCGCATCGCCGTCTGGCGGGCGCAGGTCGGCCGCGTCTCGCTCTTCCTCCTGGACACCGACCTTGAGGCGAACGCGCCCGACTTGCGCAGCATCACCGACCGCCTCTACGTGCCCGAGCCAGACCGCCGTCTGCGACAGGAGATCGTCCTGGGCATCGGCGGGGTCCGGGTGCTCCGTGCGCTTGGCCTCGACTCGGGAGTCTTTCACCTCAACGAAGGCCACAGCTTCCTCTGCGCGATCGAGCGCATTCGCGAGCTGCGCGCGTCGCGGCAGATGACCCTCGAGGAGGCGCGGCTCGTCGCGCGCGCCGGCATCGTGTTCACCACCCACACCCCCATCGCGGCGGGCAGCGACTACTTCGACGCGGGCCTGGTGTGGGACCTGCTCGGACCCTACCTGAGCGAGGTCGGCATCTCCTTCGACCGCTTCATGGACCTCGGGCGCCAGCGCCCCGGCGATCCGCGCGAGCGACTGTGCACGACCTATGCGGCTCTCAGGCTCGCCGACCAGTCGGTCGGCGTGAGCCGTCTCCACGGCGCCGTGTCGCGGCGATTGTGGAAGGACGCGTGGCGCGGGCTGCCGGAGGCGCAGGTGCCCATCGGCTCGGTGACCAACGGCGTGCACATGCCGACGTGGCTCGCGCCGCAGATCGCGGCCCTGCTCACGCGCTACGTCGGCCCGGACTGGTGGGACCTCGACCCCGCGGACGGCCGCTGGCACGCGGTCTACGAGATCCCGCCGGCCGAGCTGTGGGCAATCCACGGCGGGCTCAAAGCGCGCCTATTAGAGATGTCGAAGGAGCGCTCCGAGCATCCGACGGAGCTCGACCCGAACGCGCTGACGATCGGCTTCGGCCGCCGCTTCGCTCCCTACAAGCGCGCCAACCTTCTGCTGAAGGACCGGGCGCGCCTGACAAAACTGCTGCGCAGCTCGCGGCGGCCGGTGCAGATTCTCTTCGCGGGCAAGTCGCATCCCGCTGACCAGCCGGGCAAGGACATCGTGGCCGGCATCGTCGCGCTGTCGCGTGAGGAGCCGCGGGTCGTCTTCCTCAAGGACTACGACATAACGCTCGCGCGCCACCTGGTGCAGGGAGCCGACGTGTGGCTCAACAACCCGCGGCGCTTCCTGGAGGCGAGCGGCACGAGTGGGATGAAGGCGGGCGCCAACGGCGCGCTCAACGTCAGCGGGCTCGACGGCTGGTGGGACGAGGCCTACCGGCCCGAGTTCGGTTGGGCGATTCCCTCCGCCGCGACGCTGGACCGGCAGGACATCGACGACCTCGCCGAGGCGGAAGGTCTGTTCCGCTTGCTCGAGCGCGAGGTCGTGCCCGCCTACTACGAGCGGGACGAGTCAGGCGTGCCACGGCGCTGGGTCGAGATGATGAAGGCGTCGATCCGCAACGTCGTGACCGGCTTCTCGGCGCGCCGCATGGTGATCGACTACTTCAACACCGCGTACGCCCCAGGCGCGCGCCGCGTCGAGCAGCTGCGCCTACTCCCCGACTGGGGTGGCTGACAGCCCGGGCGCACCTACGCCGGGGCGACCGCAGCGATCCCCAGTTCCAGGGCGGCTGCGGACATTCTGCTGTCATAGGTCACCAACCGACGGAGGCTCGCGCCAAGTTGTCGCATCGTCGCGAGGTGGATGGCGTCCAGTGTACGAAGTTCCGCAGGCAGCAAAGAACCAGCCTCCAAGAGGATCCGGTCGCTGACACGGATCAGTTCAAGTCTGGTCAGGACGTCGTATCCCCTTTGAACAGCAGTTGGGCCGAGTGGGAGCAGGGCCCTCGCCACCTCTGTGCGCGCCAGGGCACTCACGACGAGCGGCGCACGACGTCGCAAGTACCTACGCAAGGCGGCCGACTCCTTCTCAGTGACAGCGAGCTTTACGATCGCGGCAGAATCCAAATAGACAGCGCAGTCAGCGGTCATCGCGTCGCAGCCGCGCCAGGATGGTCGAAGGTGCCTCCATACCCGCAGGTAGCCGCAATGGCTTGGGGAGATCGTCGAGACTGCGAGCGGCCCGAATCGCCTCCCCGGCAGCTCTAAGCCGTTCGAGAGGATCGCCTTCTGGCAACGGGGCCAGCATAGCCACCGGCCGGCCTCGATCGGTCACCTCGATGGTTTCACCAGCCTCGACGCGCCGCAGCAACTCGCTGGCACGCTGTCGGAGCTCACGAACGCCTACCGTTGCCATGTGCTATTTGTAGCACATTTGATGCTATCCTTATAGCAGTCGCTTCTGGGCCGCCATCCGCTGGATCCACACGATGGGATTGGCGAGGAGTTGACGGCGCAGTGGCGATGGCACCGGCCTCAGGGGAAAGCGTTGACCTTCGATCAGGTGCCCTGGCCGGTGCTCCAGAAGTGGGAGACAGTTCTCACACCCCGGAGTGAACGGGAACGGAAAAGCATCCGCGGGTCCACCGTCACACTCGGCGGCCGGACAGAACCACTGATTGTCCCTCCACTGGGTGGCTGGGTAGATCCGTTCGCAATGCAGAGACCATCCCCACGACCCTTCCGACAGGTCACACAACGCGCACGCGCCTACGAACTCGACCTTCTCTAACACACGAGTCAAGCTACGGGCGATGGGCTCGTGTGTCATCCATCTTTACAGCCCTACGTTGCAAGAGAGCGGCACGGCCGCTTGTTGGCTGTTTGGGGGCGCCTACTCCCCGACCGGAGTTGCTGACGGCGCGGCCACCATGCCCCGCCTCTCGCGGCGCGAGGCGATTGCCGCCAGGTACAGCTGCACGTAGCGCTGTGCCGAGCGGGACCACGACACGTCCTCTTTCATCGCGTGCTGGACGAGCCACGCCCAGACGTCCGGGTGGCGAAAAGTCTCCGCGGTCCTGACCACCGCGGCGAAGAACTGCCACGGGTCGTAGCGACCGAACCGGAACCCGTTGCCCGTCTTCGCGACCGGGTCGTAGTCGCGGATCGTGTCCGCGAGGCCGCCCGTGGCGCGAACCACCGGGATCGTGCCGTAACGCAAGGCGATCAGCTGGGCCAGCCCGCAAGGCTCGAAGCGCGACGGCATCCACAGCATGTCCGCGCCGGCGTAGATCCGCTGCGCGAGCGCGGAGTCGAAGCCGATCGCGACCGCCATCTGGTGGGGCAGCTCGGACGCCCAGCGCCGGAACATGTCCTCGTAGCGGCGATCGCCCGTGCCGATCACGACGATCTGCAGCCCGAGCTCCACGAGCTCCGGCATCGCCTGCTCGATCAGGTCGAGGCCCTTCACGTCGTAAAAGCGCGACACGACCGCGCACAGCGGCCTGTTGACGTCCTCGAGTCCAAGCTCGGCGCGCAGCGCGGCGCGACACAGCGCCTTGTTCTGGGGCGACTCCGCGGAATAGTGATGCGGGATGTTCGGGTCGCGCTGCGGGTCGAAGATGTCGTAGTCGATTCCGTTGACGATTCCATACACCTTGTGCGTGTTGCGGCGCAGCAGCTCGTCGAGGCCCTCGCCGTACTCCGGCGTCTGGATCTCCTTCGCGTAGCGCTCGCTGACGGTGTTGACGACGTCGGCGTAATGGATGCCCCGACCCAGCACGTTGACCACGTTGTCGAGCCCGGGGATGCCGAGCTTGATCAGGCCCCACTCCTGCAGCCCCGCGAGCATGAGCGCGCCGAACCCGAAGATGCCCTGCGCGCTCAGGTTGTGGATCGTCAGCGTCGTCGCGATGTCCGCGTAGCGGTCATCGACATACACGCGGTCCAGCAGGTTCGGAAGAAGCGCCCCCCACCAGTCGTGCACATGGAGGATGTCGGGGAAGAACTCGAGCGCGGGCAGCATCTCCATCACCGCGCGGCAGAAGTAGACGGAGCGTGCGTCGTCGTCGCCGAACCCGAACATGCCGTCGCGATCGAACAGCGGCGGGCAGTCGACGAAGTAGACCACCAGGTCGCCGAGCTTGCCCTCGAAGATGGTGGCCGGCATCAGCTCCGTGCCAAGCGGCACCTGCAGGCCTGTGACAACCGCCCGCAAGCCGAAGCGCGCGATGTCGACCTGCCGGTAACGGGGCAGCACGACGCGCACGTCGTGACCAAGCCGCCGCAGCTCCTTCGACAGCGCCGCCGCGACGTCGGAGACGCCGCCCAGCTTGGCGAAAGGCGCCAGCTCGGCGGTTGCGACGAGGACTTTGAGGTGCTCGGCATGCGGCGTCTCGTCCGCGGCAGGGTGGCCGGGGACGCGGACTCCCAGCGCGCCGGACGGCGGCACGACCTCGATGTCGCGGCCCGCGCGGCTCACGACCACCGCCATCTCGAACGCGTCGCCCGGCTTCTTGGCGAGCTGCCGGAAAGGAATCGCGACCGCGAACGGGTCGGCGACGTCCCAGCTCGACTCCGCATGTCCTCGCGTCTGCGACTCCACGACCTTGGCCACGGTGACGCTGCCGCCCTGCCCGCGCGGCGAGATGCGGACCACGTAGGCGGGGTCGAATCCCAGCTCGCCGATGGAGGCGGCCGGGAGCGGGAGGTCGATGTCGCCGTCGCGGTCGCCGGCCGGCGGGCCCGCGAGGTAAAGCCATAGCTCGACCTGCTGCAACTCGAGCTCGCCCGCGGAGCGCGGCGAGTCGATGCGGACGTACATGTTCTCGTCGTCGTAGCCGTAATAGACGCGCTCGACGACGCCCGCCGGCCGGTGCAGCGCGCCGAAGCCTGAGCCCACAAGGTAGTAGCCGGCTTTCCCCCAGGCCGGGTCATGGCGTGACTGCGGGCTGATCGGCGTGGATGGGACGCCGCGCTCGGCGACCGGGGCACGCTTGATGATCGGCTGGAACAGACGGGCGGGCGCGCGGGCGCCCATCAGCTTGTAGACGTTGCGCAGGTGCAGCCGGAACTGGTTGTCCCAGATCGGGTCCATCCCCGAGTCGTGCTTGCGGCTGAACCACCAGAACCAGTCGCTGCCCTCCGTGATCAGGATCTCGCGCCACGCGAGCGCCGCCTGCAGCGACTCGTTCGGCCGCTGCCGGGACTGCGCGTCCAGCCACTCGCGCGTCTCCGCGAGCAGGTCCCACGCGATGTTGTGCTCCGGGTCGCCGATCCACGTGTCGAGGCTCGCGCCGATCCAGCTCCCCGTGTGGAGGTGGTGCAGCTGCGCTTCCGGCGGGTGCTCGGCGAGAAAGTCGGAGACGGTCGTGGTCACGATGTCGGAGCTCGCCTCGAGCTCGGTGTAGAGCGCGTTGAGGAAGTCGTGGCCGTCGCGCGGGTAGAACTCCCAAGCGTTCTCGCCGTCGAGCGCGATCACGGCGAGGAAGTCGCGGTCGCCCTGGACCTCGCGGATCCGGCGCAGGCGGCCGACCAGGTCGCGCGCCGCGTCGCTCGACTGCATGCGCTGGTAGTCGAACCCGATGACGTTGGAGAGCTGCGAGTCGCGGAACACCATCGAGACCGTTCCGCCTTCGCGCGCGACCCGCTTGGGCTGGTACAGGTGCTCGTCGCGGTTGAAGTGGCCCTCGAGGGATCGTGCGAGCACTTCCTCGTCGCTGATCATCCAGTCGACCTTTGCCTTCTCGGCGAGCCCGACTACCGCTTCGCCGACGGCCATCTCAGAGGGCCACATTCCCTTGGGCCGGAGGCCGAGCATGCGCTCGAACAGGCCCATGCCGAGCTCGATCTGCCGCTCGGCGTCCTCGCGATGCGAGAAGTGCCGCTCAGGCAATTGGATCTGCGGGTTGGCGCTGCGCGCCGAGTCGACGTGGCAGAGGAGAGGAAGGATCGGGTGGTAGTAGGGCGAAAAAGTGAGCTCGGCCTGGTCGCGGTCGGCGAGCTCGCGGTACTTCGGGATGACGCTGCGGATCCGCTCCAACTGCGCGTCGAACAGGATCGCCTTGTCCTGGTCTGTGAAGTCGCGATCCTTACGCTTCAGCTCCGCGAGCCTCGCGTCGCTCTCCATCCACACCGGGTCGCACCACGCGAGGTTGAACCAGACCTGCAGGTCCAGGATGTCCTGGGTCGTGAACTGCGCGTCGGCGGTGCGTGAGGCGAGCTCGAGGTAGCGCGGCGACTGCTGGACGCGCAGCGCGCGCGGCGACTCGCGCATCCAGCGCAGCACGAAGTCGCGCTCTTCCGCCGAGAGGTCGCCCGCGGGCCGCTTGCTGAGATTCAGGAAGAGGTCGACCGACTCCTCCTTGCCGTAATCCTCGATCTGCGCGAGCAGCGAGGGCACGAGGTTGAAGGTCGCGCGGATCTTCGGATAGCCGTCGAGGAGCGCGGGCATCTTGAAGTAGTCCTTGGCCGAGCGCAGCCGCACCCACGGCAGCAGGTAGGTGCTGGTGAGGTCGTCCTTGTAGTACGGCTGGTGCATGTGCCAGACGAAAGCGACATTCAGCGGTTTCATCAGTTCAGCTCAGTATCTTCTCAGGCGCGTATCGCACCCGTTCTGCGAACGGCGGTCCTCTTTGCGGCGGGCACGCCCACCGGCATCGCGACCGCCTGGCGAGCGGCGGCGAAGCCGACGCGCAGCCCAAGCTGGTCGATCACCTTCTCCCACACGTAGTCCTTGGCCGTCACGCGCCCCCGCTTGCGCATATGGGCCACCAGGCGCGGCCGCTCCTTGAGCAGCAGTAGCTCGGTGACGATCTCGATCGGGTCGTCGGTCTCCAGCACCACCGCGTTGCGATAGGACTCGGCGTAGTCCTCGCCCGTCGACCCCGTCACGGCAAGCCCGCCCGCCGCCATCACCTCCAGCCCGACGAGCCCGAACGGCTCGTGCCCGGAGTTGGCGAGCACGGCGTCGCAGGCGGCGTAGAGGACGCGCACCAGCGGCTCGCTCACAAAGGTGGTCAGGTTGAGCACGTCCGCGTCCTTCGACTCACGTAGAAGCGCGACCAGTCCCGCCACGTCGGCGGGCGACTCCGCGTCTCGCACGACCAGGCCCACGCCCTGCGCGTGGTCGATCACCTCGGCCCCGTGAGGCTCGCGGCCGCCGCGGATCACCAGCTTGACGCTCTGCCCGCGCCGCTTCAGCTGCGCCGCCGCCGCGACCGCCATCAGCCAGCGCTTGTCCGGGTCGAAGCGCCCGATCTTGAACCACATGTGCTCCGCGGAGACGGCCGCCCGCACCGCTGCGACCTCCTGCCGATCCGGGTCGACGATCGACTCCCGCGGAATGCCGTTCGGGATGACCATCGGGTTCTGCCCGTACTCCCACATCCGGAACTTCATGTAGCGGCTGACTGTCGTGATCGCGGCCGCGGAGTTCAGCGGCCCCCACTCGATCCGGTGAAACCCGAACACGTTGTTCGCGTTCCACAGCATCACGACCCTGTCGCGCAGGCCGCGGTAGTAGAGCGAGTCGGAGATCAGCTTCATCGACCACGACGTGTGCCACTCCTCGCCCATGACGACGACGTACCTGTCCGCACGCAATGCGGGCGCGATGACCTTGTCGATCAGGCTCGGCGGCAGGCTGTAGTTCCAGTCGAGGATCTTACCCTCCTCGCCGTCGTAGACGCCGCCTGGGTGCTGTGCCGAGATCCACTGGCACCATCGCCGGTAGTGGAGGCGGCCGTCCTCATGGTCTTCCTCGCCGGGCAAGTTCGGGTCGCCGCAGAAATAGAGGTACGTCTCGTAGCCCAGCTGCGCGAGCGCGCGAGACATGCCCGTCACGCGAACGCCGAGCCCGCCGGCCTGGCTGTAGACGTCGGGACCTTCGAAGCTGAGGATGACGAAGACCGTGCGCCGCGGATCGAGGTTCACGTGCCGGCTTTGAGGATCCTCAACGCGCCGGCATGCAGCTGGGCGCTCGGCGCGCACAGGAGCGTCGTGCGGGTCGCGAGGTCGCAGCGCAGCCCGTCGATCGCCGCGCCTTCCAGGTCGGTGGCCACTCCGCCCGCCTCGCGGAGAAGGAGCAGGCTCGCGGCCGTGTCAAACACCCTCACCGGGATCGGAGCGCAGAAGACGTCGAAGCCTCCCGTGGCCGTCAGCGCCAACGAGAGCGCCATCGAGCCCAGTATGCGGATCTTGGTCGAGCGCTCGACGAGCGGCCGCGCGACCTGCAGCGCACGCGGCGTGCTCTCGAGGCCGAGCAGCTCGATGCGATCTCGGTCGGAGGGCGCCTGCACGGTGAGCAGCTTGCCCGCGCGCCGGGCGCCCTGCTTGCGGATCGCCGACCATTCCTCGCCCGTGTTGAGGTTCAGGACGAGCCCGGCGTACGTATCCGCGAGGGTCGGGCCGTCGAGCACCGCGAGCATCAGGCCGAAAAGCGGTACTCCCTGCTTGGCGTTGAGGCTGCCATCGACCGGGTCGACGAGGACCAGCGGAAAGTCCGCGCCGAAGCTGCGCCGGCCGGCCTCTTCCGACAGCACGGAGAACGTCTCGCCGCGCGCGGCGAGCGACGCGAGCTCGGCGAAGACGACCTCCTCCGCCGCGCGGTCGAGCTCCATCGTCGTGTCACCGCCCGCTCCGACAGAAAGAGGAACGCGACCCGCCGCGGTCCCCGACAGCGGCAGCACGGCATCCCGCACGCGCGCGCCGGTGCGGGAGAAGACGTCGAGCCAGTCGCTGGGTTTCAGATCGACTGGTCGGGGAGCGTGGTGTCGGCCGAGACTTTGCGCCGCCGGCGCCGCCGGCGCTCGACGACGATGGTGATCAGGTACGGCTGCTGCATCGCCCACACGCGCTCTATGAGCTGAGGGATGGCGATCGAATGCGGCGACTCTATCCCGAGCATTACCAGCGCCTCCGCGACGTGGTCGGGCAGCTCGGTCTTGTCGTGAAGGTTGAGCTGCTCGAGGCTTTCGAGAATGTCGTCGAGGCGGCGCAGCCCTCCGCGCCTTTCGGACTCACCCGGCCGCAACATCGCCTGCAAGCTTACTTTGTGACGACTTCTACGAGCGAGCGGCCCACCTCGTCCGGACGCTCGAACTGAAGCCAGTGCCCAGCGCCTTCGAGGACTTCGAGTCGGTAATCGCCAGTCATATGTCGCGCGGTGGTCTCTGCTTGCAAACGCCCGAGAGCCGGGTCCTGATCGCCCCACATGAGCACGGTCGGCGCCGTGACCTTCAACTGGCCCGCGCGTGCCGCCCATGCTGGTGGGTCGGAAAAATTCGCGCGGTAGTAGTTGAGCCCGGCGGTGAGGCGTCCAGGGCGCGCCAGTGACCTCACGTAGTTATCCACAACGCTTCTGGGCACGGCCTGAGGGTTCGGGGGCAGCGCGAAGAAGTCGCGGAGGCCGCGGTAGTCATCGTTGGCAAGGACCTGCTCCGCCTTGCCCTGCAACATGAAGGGCCCGATGTAGCGCGAGCGCTTGCGCTGGTCCTCGTCCTTCCACCCGGCCTCGGCGACGGCCGCCGGATGCCCGACGGAGAGGACGGTGAGGGACTTTGTCATCTCGGGGTGCGCTCCGGCGAAGAACCACGCGACCAACGCGCCCCAGTCATGGCCGGCGATGTGGGCTTCGGTCCGGCCGAATGCCGCGATGATGGCGGCCACGTCCTCGGTCAGTTTCTGTACGGCGTAGTCCTCGACACGTTCGGGAGCGTCGGTCATCCCATAGCCGCGCAGGTCGGGCGCGACGGCGAGCGCGCCGGCCTTGGCGAGCGTCGCGACCTGGCGCGACCAGGACTCAGCTCCCTCCGGGAATCCGTGGAGGAGGATCACGAGCTCACCACTCGACGGGCCGTCGACGATGGTCCGGAACCGAAGCCCATTGGCCTGAACCATGTGCTGACTAGGCATCTTCCCTTCCCCGCTCGCCGGGGAGGTCGGCTTCCCTTCCCCGCTCGCCGGGGAAGGTGACCCGGCCGCGAAAGCGGCCCGGTCGGATGGGGGCTTCCCTCATTTGATGTTCTTTTGAATGAAATCAGCCGCCACATCGAGCGCCTGGTCGAGCACGGCCAACAATCCATGGCCCTGGCCCTTGAAGATCTCGAGCCGGGCGCCTCGAATGAGCTTCACCTTCTCCTTGAGCAGGTCGATGTTCGCGAAGGGATCGCGGTCGCCGCTCATGAATAGGACGGGACACTTGATCAGAGGCCAGTGCTCGGTGCGCAGCTGATCGGGAAACCTGGGGCGGTGCAGCGGATACGAGAAAAGCACGAGCCCACCGAAGTCCGCCTCGATCGCGGCCATGCTCGCGACCCGTCCCCCGAAGGACTGTCCTCCGCCGATGACCTCATGCCCGCGACCCGAGGTCTTGATGAACACGGGGACCGCTTTCTCCGCGCCTCCGCGAGGAAGATCCACCGCGATCGCATCGATTCCACGTCGCTTGAAACCGACCACATAGGGCTTCATCGACGCCGCATTCCCTGATGCTCCATGACCGAGGACGACACGCATCACGTCTATCGTCGCAGTCTTCGATGACGTGCGTGATGGTCCTCATCGACCACGCGATGGCGAAAATTTTGGGACCGGTCTCGAAAAAAATTTCCGCGAAGTGTTGACGTGAGAGGGGTTCATCGAGTATCACAACACCTTGTATGGCGATGCTGCTCGTGGTTGCCACCACAGAGGCAACGGACCCGACGCGAGAAAGGCGACCATTTTCGACAACCGCCAACGTCTCGGAATCCTTATCAATGAGGGTCCGTGGCGCAACCCGTGGGGTTACAGAGGAGGTACGTGTAGGAGAGATCCTGTCCACGTCTCACCACCACATGGAAACCCGCCAAACCGATGGAACCTATCGGGTCCATATCACCTGGAGAAGGAGGTAAGCATGATGGCTAAGAAGAAGGCAGCCAAGAAGCCGGCAGCCAAGAAGGCCGCCAAGAAGTCCTCGAAGAAGAAGTAAGACACTTCTCTTCATTCGTTTCGTAAGTCCGTTACGCGCCGGGGTTCTGTGGAGCCCCGGCTTCTTTTTATCTGGCCGTCCCGATGAGCGAGGCCACCGTCGCCGCCGCGGCAGGTGCGAGAAGGATCCCCTTCCGATGATGGCCCGTCGCGACGATCAGGTTGGCGATCTCTGACTTCGCGACGATGGGCGATCCATCGGACGTGACCGGTCGCAGCCCGGCCCACGTGCGCTCGATCGTCGCTGAGGCAAGCGCCGGCGCGAGGCGGCGCGCGAATTCAAGCAGGCTTGCAATGCCCTCGACGGTCGGCCGCGCGTCGAAGCCTGAGTCCTCCTCGGTCCCGCCCGCGATGATCGTCCCGTCACCTTTCGGGACGAGATAGCCGCCCGACCAGAACACGCTCCTCCTCAAGACGACAGACCCTGGGTCGAGCGCCGCGAGCTGTCCGCGCTGAGGACGCACGTCGACATCGAGACCCGCGGCGGATGCGACCTCGCGCGTCCACGGCCCCGCCGCGATGACAAACCAATCGGCTCGCAGCGGGCCGGTCGGCGTCCCGACCGCGCGGGCCTCACCGCGTTCGATGTCGAAACCTGCGGCAGGCGCGCCCTCGCGAATCTCGGCGCCATGCACCGCGGCGGCCCGCGCCAGCGCGCGCACGAACCTCGGAGGCGTGAGGTGGGCGTGCTCCATGAGGACCGCGCCCAGGACGTCATGGCTCAGCGCCGGCTCCAACCGGCGGCATTCCGCGGCATCGAGCCAGCGCCCTGCCCCTTGGCGTAGGAGCGCGGCCTCATCCTCGGTGAAGGCAGGCTGCAAGCCTTGCTGAACGTGATATTCGACGTTCATAGCGCTGTCCTTCTCGATCCGAGCCACAAGCTCGGGAAACATGGCAAGGCTCTCAGAGTCGCCAGGGCGAGCCGAAGGGCTCAGCTCTCCAGCCGCCGCCCCGGAAGCCTTGCTCCCAAGCTGGTCCCGCTCGAGCAGCGTGACCTGGTGTCCATCCCGGCTCAGCCGCTCGGCAATGGCGCAGCCGATGACCCCTCCCCCGACCACAACTACCCGCGACATATAAGGAAGGACGATAAAGACCTTGACAGAGCGAACAATTGTTCGATATTGTCATGGTGCCTCCACACCCCCCTGCGTCTTCTCGCGAGGCCCCATGAAAGATGCAGGCACAGAACCTCCAGCTCGACGGCGCCATCGACGCGATCCGGCTGCGCTTCGGCAGCCACGCGCTGACCCGCGCGGCCGAGCTCCCCCCTGCTCAGCCGTGGCCCAGCCACACACCGATCGACGCCATGACCGGGATCGGCGGCCTCCCCCGCGGGCGCCTCTCCCTCCTCACGGGCAGCGGAACGTGCGGCAAGCTTTCGCTCGCCCTGGCCCTCCTCGCGCACGCGACACACGAGTTCGCGCACGCGACGGTGATCGACGGCGGCGGATTCGATCCCTGGAACCTCCTTCCCTTCTCTCCCGAGCTGAGCGCGCTGACCGTCGTCCGCGCGCCAGCTCCTGAAATCGCGGGCGAGGCCGCGGCCGCCCTGGCCCGGGCCGGAGCAGGCTTCATTCTTTTGATGAGCGAGCTCCCCGAGCACTGGCTCGGGCCCCTCGAATCGGGAGCCAACCGCTCAGGCACGGTTGTGGTGGGAGTGGTGGACGCCCCGGGCCGTGCCCTCGCCCACGCCTCGAGCTTCAGCCTTGCTCTGTCCCGCACCGAGTGGGTCTGGGAGCGCGGTCAGCTGATCGGGATCCGGGTGATGGCCCGCTGCTTGAAAAACAGGGTGGCGCCACCACTCGGCGAAACGGCGCTCGAGATCCGCTACCCGCTCGGCGCGCGACCTCTGTCCGACCACCTGGTGCACGTCATCGAAGCTCGCGTCGATGTCCAGGAGGTTGCGCCATGCGCGTCTGCTGTGGTCTGACCCGACATTTGGAACTGGCGCGGCGGCCAGACCTCTACGGGACCCCGGTCATCGTCGGGCGCTGGGACGAGCACGTGGTCGCGGCGTCGGAGGAGACGCTGCGGTTCGGCGTGGAGACGGGGATGGCGCTGCGCCAGGCGGAGCATCTCTGTCCCCAGGCGACGTTCGTCCTGCCCGACGAAGAAGCCACCGCCCGCATTCGCGAGCTGGTCTCCGCCGCGCTCTATGACCTCGCGCCCACAGTCGAAGTCCGCGATGAAGGCATCGCGTGGCTGGACATCAGCGGAGTGGCGACGGCCGGCCAATCGATCCGCGCCGCACGGCATCGCCTGTTGAAGGCGATCGGCCGCGAACCGCGCCTCGGCCTCGCTCCCGGTCCTTTCTCGGCGCGTCTCGCCGCGGCGCGCGCAAGACCGGGGCGACTGATGCGCGTCGCGGACGCGCGCGAGTTTCTTGCCCCTCTACCCTCGCGCGAGCTGCCGCTCGACGCGGAGCAGCTCGAGCGGCTCGACCTGCTGGGCCTTCGCACGCTCGGTGCGGTGGCGACGATCGGCCCGCGCGAACTGGAGAGCCAGCTCGGCCGCGACGGCAGGCACGCCGCGCTTCTCGCGCGCGGCCTGGAGCCGGACCAGCTCGTGCCGTGGCAGCCCCCGCTCTTCACGTGCGCGCATCGACAGTTCGCCGACCCGGTCGAGGACCGCGAGGCTTTGCTCTTCGTCGCGAGGGCGTTGTGCGGCGACCTCGCCGAAGAGCTCGGGCTGCGCGGCGCGGGCGCCAAGCATGTGCGCGTTCGGCTCCTCTTCGAATCTTCTGACGAAGAGGCGCGCGAGTCGGTGGTGCGCCATGCCTTGAGCAGCACCGCGGAGCTGTTCGGTCTCATCGGCTCGTGGATCAAGGAGTGGCAGCCGCACGCGCCGATCACAGAGCTGTGGATCGAGCTGCCGGTGCTCGAGGCGGCCGGCCGACGTCAGCTCAGGTTGTGGGCTGGCGGCGATGGAACCAGCGAAGAGGTGATCGCCGCGATGGAGCGGATCCAGGAGCGCTTCGGCGACGCGGTGGTGCACAAACCCAAGCCGGCTTTCGTGTCCTCCCCCATCCCCTCCGAACGCTTCGCGTGAAATCAGTAGCAGCAGTTGGCGGGAAGACCGGGCTGATTCGAGACCTTCCGCAACCCATCCGCCTCGGAGTAGAGGTAGATGCCCTGGGAGCTGCCGAACCACACGCCGTGGGAATCCGTGATGCCGCCCGCCAACGTCTGGACCAGCCAGCCCTTGTAGATCAATCGCGAAGAGCCGGGAGCGGAGACGATCGACAGCTCGGCATTCGAGTCGGCTCCCCAACCCTGGGACACCATGAGCGGATGTCCTTGACCGTCGAGGCCCACGACGCCGAGACCCAACCCAGGTTTGTACAACCACGCCGTCTGGGTGCCCGACCGCAGGTCGACGCGATCGATCTCGTCCGGCAGCGTGCCGGCGGACGAACCGGTGAAGACCGAATTGGGGTCGGCGGGATTCACGAGCTGGGCCCAGATGACGCCTCCCCCCGCGCTGCTGACCGGATAGATGTCCTTCGACACCTGCCGGACCGAACCGGTGGAAGGGTCGAGGAGCCACAGGCCGGCGAGGAGGTGCTCGAACGCCTGCACCAGGTAGATGCCGTCGGCCGAATAGTCCAGGACTATCGGCGGGCCGTCGGGTCCGTTCCCGTTCGTGAAATGAAACGTGATGTCCTTTCCGCTCACGACCGCGACCACGTGGAGGACGTACTCGGTCTGCGTGAACTCCACGTAGGCGTAGCCGGCGCCGTCGGGAGAGACCCCCGACCGAGTCACCGGCAGCCAGCGGGAGTAGGCGCGGTCGTAGTACATGCCGTTCTTTCCATTGGAATCGACGGTCAGCGTGTTCGCGGGAAAGCTGATGAACGAGTCCACGATCGTCTCCAAGCCCTGCTGGGAGTAGACAGGCAGCCGGCAGGAGAAGGCGACTTTTGTCAAGGGCAGGTCGGAGAACGCCGACGGAAGCGGGACTGGGGAGACTGTCGGTATCGGCGAGGCCTGCTGCGACGGCGACGGCGACGCCGTGACATGCGCGACGGGGGTGCCCGCTCCCTGAGAGCAGGCGGCCGTCAGGACCACAGCCAGGAGGGCGGTCACGAGCCTCATCGTTTGGTTCCAACGCGACCTGAACTTGAAAGTTTCGTGCGGTGACCCGCCTGCTCTCCCCGCCGATCGCGATCGACGTCACGCTAGATCACGGCGGGGCGCCGATCGCCATCTCGGGCGCCTTCAGCGGGTCGATCGACCCCATCGCGCGCTGGAAGGTCGAGACGTCGTGGTGGAAGCAGCCGGTCGTCCGCGAGTACTGGAAGGCGGTGCTCAACAACAACCTGCTGTGCGAGCTGTACCACGACGTGGGCCGACACGAATGGTTCATCGAGCGCGTGTATGACTGAGACCAAGGTCTCCACTTCAAATCTGGCCTTCGGCTGCCATTCAGCAGCTCCAGGGCGCCGACGGTTTGATTACAGGCTCATGCATGGCTAAAAGATTTGCCCAAAGGTCGACCTCGTGATCCGAGGTGCCCCCGGACTTGGGATGGCCAGCCCGCGCACTTGCGCTTACGATCCCATGAGTGCAAGCCACGCAATGATGGATTGGCCTGACGGTGCCCTGAGCGATCAAGAATGAGTTCGCCTTTATGTTGACGCTGCCTTCGAATGGGACGAGCGCCTTGGCCTAAATACCTCATCGGACACACTGCCGGAAACCATGTTGGTCGGTGATCGTAGCGCTGAGGGCTCCCGACGGTGGCACCTCGTGCCGAGCACTGTCAGCGCGAGCGATCTAGATGAGCTGTCGGCCGAACATGGCCTGCCCTACCCGCCCGTTTATCGAGCCTTTCTTCAGTACGCCCATTAGTTGTGCCGTTGGCCGCCGGTGGCTCTCTTCCTTCTATCCAAGACTCCTGCCCAACGCCTAAGTCCGGCTAGATCCAACGCGATGAAAGCCTGGCCGCCGGGCAACCAAGACTCCATCGGCCAGATCGGCGAGTTCCTAGTCTGGGTCGAGCTTATCGCGCAGTCAGGCGGCGGACTTCACGTGTTCCTGCCCACGCTCGACCGCGGCATCGACGCCTTGGTCCACCGGCTGCACGACCGGGCTTATCTCGCGCTGCAGGTGAAGACGAAATCGACGTTTACCCACAACGAGGCACCGATCGCGGTCCTGGAAAGCCATCTCTATACCGCTGACCAGCTCGTCATAGGCGTCCACCTCGAAGGCGACCGCCTGGGCGACTACGTGCTCGTCGCCGACGCCGAGACATTCAGAAAGAAGGCTGGTCGCATGGTCGATCGTGGGCGCGCCCTGCTGGTGGCCGACATACCGGTACGGCCGATCCCCGGCCACAAGTGGACCGAGGACCTGGTTCCCACCGTCGAGTTGGCAATGCGTTTGGGGATAGGTCTGCCTGCGTTGGTCCCTCCGGCTCCGCCGCTCGTTCCCCGCGACGAAGACCTGGTCATCGGCCATTGGGGCGAGACCGAGGTCTACCGCCGGCTCGAGATGCTCGAAGACACCGCCTTTTTTCGACCATTTCCCGACCTCGAGACGGCCGAGCTGGTCGTCCGCAGGCTGGCGACGGCGAGGACCATCGGCCTCCAGGTCAAGACGGCGCAGCTCGATCAGCCCCATGCATATCGCCACGTCCTGGTCAGGCGCTCGAACTTCGTGCCCGATCCCGCCACGTACATCGTGGCCCTGGCGTGGGTCGTGCCCGAGCGTCGCTTCCACGAGACCTGCCTGCTCATCCCGTCAAGGGTTTTGCCTTCGATCGCCGGCACTAGCGGACCCAATTACGAGCTGTGCTTCAGGCCGGACGGAAGCACCGAACCGAGCAAGGTCGACCAGTATCGGATTCCTCTCGAATCGCTGGCTGATGAGATCTCGAAGCGCCTCGAAAATTAGCCCGTTTTTGGATGTAAATCAGCTTGACTTCCAAACAAGTGTTCGTATCATTTAGACATGCTCCAGCCGACCGAACAAGTCGCGCCCGAGGTCACCATTTTTGCCCTGGCAGTCGAGCGTTTCTGCCTTGCTGAACACCGCACCGGCGGCCGAGAGCTGACACGCGACCTACCCGAAGTCAGCCGGTGCCTGAACCTGATCCAGCTCAAGTTTTCGGAGATGGCGGCCGCTTTTGCGCAAACGGACGAATACGACATTCAGGGCTCGTACTCGCCGATCCACTGGATTCGAGTCAACTGCCACATGGGTTCTGGCGCGGCGGGCGACCGGGTCGCAGTCGGTGAGCAGCTCCAGAACCTGCCCGACAGCGCCGAAGCGATGGCTGGTGGCGAGATCGGGTTCTCGCATCTCGCTTTGATCGCCCGCGAGGCGGAGGCCCTGGCCGAATCCGGCAGCAATCGGCAATTCGATGAGACGCCCCTCTTGCAGAAGGCCAGGGACTACACCGTCAGCCGGTTCCGAAACTTCTGCCACCACCAGCGCCACGCCCTCGATCCAGCCGTCTATGCGGCGGATCAAGCGAAGTTGGTCGAGGCACGATCGCTCAGCCTCAAGACGGGCGAGGGCGGAATGCTCTGGATTCGGGGAGTCCTGGACCCTGAGGGAGGCAACGTCCTACGCACGGCGTTAGAACCACTAGCCCATCGCACTGGCAAAGGCGACGATCGCAGGCACGACCGCCGCCTGGCGGACGGGCTGGTGGAGATGGCAAGCCGGACACTGGACAGCGGATCGCTTCCAATCCGGGCCGGGCAAAGACCTCACCTGCAGATCACAGCAACGCTGGAGACGCTCCTGCAGCACTGCGGCGCACCGGCTGCCGACATTGAATTCTCGCTGCCGATCTCGTCCGCCGCCGTCGAGCGTCTCGCATGCGACTGCAATATCACTCGAATACTTCTCGACTCGGAATCACGGGTCATCGACGTCGGTCGCTCCAAGCGAGTGATCCAGCCGGCGCAGCGCCGAGCACTTCGAGTCCGAGACAAGACATGCCGTTGGCCTGGCTGCGACCGGCCGGCCTCCTATACCTCGGGGCACCACCTGGTGCACTGGATCAAAGGCGGGCTGACCGATCTGGCCAACCTGGTCCTGCTCTGTCATCGCCATCACTGGATGGTGCACGAGGGGAAGTGGCAGCTCGTCAAGACCGATGACGGCCAGCTGCTGGCCGTACCGCCGCAGCTCGAATTGTTCCGGTACCTTGCCCGCGGCCCTGACACATCCGTCGCGTAAGTCGCACGCGGGTCGAAAGTGACGCCTTACGTCGAGCTCCACTGCCACTCCAACTTCTCGTTCCTCGACGGCGGCTCGCATCCCTTCGAGCTCGCCGCGCGCGCGGCCGAGCTCGAGATGCCCGCCCTCGCCATCACTGACCGAGGCGGGGTGTACGGCGCTGTGCGATTCCTCCAGGCTTGCCGCAAGCTCGGGGTCAAGCCGATCATCGGCGCCGCGCTCGAGGTCGACGGCGACGAGCTGATCCTCCTCGCGAAGAACCTTCACGGCTACTCCAACCTGTGCCGCCTGCTGAGCGTCGCCCACGCCGACCAGCCCAAGGGCGAAGCGCGGACCACCTTCGCCGGTGTCGCCGAGTACCAGGGCGACCTCTTCTACCTCAGCGCGACGGACAGCGAGCAGCGGCTGCACGCACTGCAAGAAGCGCTGGGCCGCGACAACGTCTTCAGCGAGCTGCACCACCACCTTCGCCCCGAGGATCAATGGGTCCTCGAAGGCCGCGCCGCGATGGCGCGGCGATGCGGTGCGCGAATCGTCGCCACCAACGAGGTCCACTATCACGTCGCCGAGCGGCGCCGGCTCCACGACGTGCTGGTGGCCATCCGTCATCGCGCCACGCTCGACGAGGCGCGCGAGCACCTCTTCCCCAACTCCGAGCACCACCTCAAGGACGGCGCGGCGATGCGACCGCTGTTCCAGGGTCACGAGGAGGCGCTGGCCACGCCGTGGGAGATCGCCCAGGAGTGCGACGTCGACCTCGACTTCCGCAAGGTTCGCTTCCCCGGCTATCCGGTGCCCGATGGCGAGACGCCATTCTCGTTTCTCTACAAGCTCTGCTTCGAAGGCGTGCGCGAGCGGTACCGGCCCATCACGCCGGACGTCGCGCGTCGCCTGCAGCACGAGCTGGAGGTGATCCAGAAAACCGGGCTCGCCGAGTTCTTCCTCATCAACTGGGACCTCATGCGCTTTGCCCGCGAACGCGGCGTGCCTGGCCAGGGTCGCGGATCCGCCGCCGATTCCATCGTCGCCTACGTGCTGGGCATCACCCGCGTCGATCCGATCGAGCACAACCTGCTCTTCGAGAGGTTCCTCCACGAGGAGATGACGAGCACGCCTGACATCGACATCGATTTTTCGACCGAGCATCGCGAGCAGGTGATTCAGTACATCTACGAGAAGTACGGCTGGGAGCGGACCGGGATGGTCTGCAACGTCGTCACCTTCCAGCCGCGGATGGCGATCCGGCAGGTCGGCAAGGCGCTCGGATTCTCAGCCGAGCTGCTCGACCGGCTGGCCAAAGGTGTCGATCGCTGGTTCACCGAGGACGTCGAGGACTCGATGATGGAAGCCGTCCCGCCGCCGGACATGCGGCCGCAGAGCTGGCGGCAGTACCTGGAGCTGTGCCGCGAGGTCATCGAATTCCCCCGCCACCTGTCGATCCACAACGGAGGCATGCTCGTCACCGGCGAGCCGCTCGTCGACATCGCACCGGTCGAGCCGGCAACGATGGAGGGACGTCGCGTCGTCCAGTTCAACAAGGACGACGTGGAGGACCTCGGCCTGATCAAGATGGACATGCTGGGGCTGCGAACTCTATCCGTAGTGGCCGAGGCGCTCGACCTGATCAAGGACACGACCGGCGTGCGGCCGGACCTCGACCAGCTGCCCCTGACCGACCCCGCCGTCTTCGAGATGTGCAGCGCGGCGGACACCATCGGCGTGTTTCAGATCGAATCGCGCGCGCAGATGCAGACCCTGCCGCGCACGCGGCCAAAGGACTTCAACGACCTGGTGGTCGAGGTGGCGATCATCCGGCCGGGACCCATCCAGGGCAACGCCGTCCACCCCTACATCCGGCGCAAGCAGGGACGCGAGGTGGTGACCTACGCCCACCCGCTGCTCGAACCCATCCTGAAGGACACGCTCGGAGTGATCCTCTACCAGGAGCAGATCATCGAGATCGCGATGTACGTCGCGGGCATGCGGCCGGCTCGCGCCGACGGCTTCCGCCGCGCCATGACGCGGCACCTGAACCGGGTCGAGATGTCCTCGCTCGAGGACGAGTTCATCAGCGGGTGCCTGGGCAATGGAGTCCCGCGCGAGGTCGCAGACCAGCTATTCGCCGCCGTGCAGGGTTTCGCGGTCTACGGCTTCTGCCGCTCGCACGCCGCGGCGTTCGCCCGCACGTCTTACGAGACCGCGTGGATGAAGCTGCACCATCCCGTCGAGTTCGGCTGCGGGCTGCTGAACAACCAGCCGATGGGTTTCTATCACCCGAGCGTCCTGGTCGAGGACCTGAAGCGCCATGGGCTGAAAGCGCTGCCGGTGGACATCAACCGATCGGACGTCCGCTGCCTGCCCGAGCGTATCCCTTCCCCGCTTGGCGGGGAAGGTGACCCGGCCGCCAAGCGGCCCGGTCGGATGGGGACTGCCGGATCGGAACATGCCATGCGCATCGGCTTCAACTACGTCCGCGACCTGGGCGAGGAGGGCCGCAAGGCGATCGTCGCCGAGCGCAGCCGAGGCGGCGACTACAAATCCTTCGACGATTTCCTCCACCGCCTCCGCGGCGGCCCCATCGGACCCAAGGCCGTCCGCAACCTGGTCATGGTCGGCGCCTTCGACCCACTCGGCCGGCCGCGCCGCGAGCTCCTTTGGGGCTGGCAGGAGCGATGGCACGGCAAGGGACTCCGTCGCGGCATAGACAAGCAGGCGAAGCTGCGCTTCGACGCCCCCGCGCCGCCCCTCCCCCACATCGACGCCTTCGACGCCAACCAGCTCGAGTACCGCATCTCCGACCTCTCGACCGGCCATCACCTCATCCACTTCTGCCGCGACCGCCTGAAAGAGATGGGCGCGCTGGAGAGCAGCAAGCTGCCGGAGATCGGCAACAACAAGCACGTCCGCGTCGCGGGGCTGGTTATCACCCGCCAGGCGCCGTCGACGGCCAAGAAGATTCGCTTCTTCACCCTCGAAGACGAGTTCGGCCAGGTCAACGTGACCATCAAGCCCGACGTCTACGAGCGCTACCGGCAGGTCGCCAACCGCCAGCCGATCCTCATCATCGACGGCGTGATGCAGCGCCAGGACGGCGTCCACTCGGTCCTGGCGAGCCATATCCAGGCGCTTGAAGGCGTCCCGCGCCCCGCCCAACGCTCACATGACTATCGCTGACGCCGCATCATGTGCCCTCATGCGCGAGCACTGGGAGCGCGAAGCGATCAATTGGGCAGCTTGGGCGACTCGACCTGACTTCGACTCCTACTGGAGCTACTCGCCGACCTTCTTCGAGCTATTGCCCCCTCCCGGCAAACGAACACTCGAGGTCGCGTGTGGCGAGGGTCGGGTGAGCCGGGACCTCAAGGCTCGCGGCCACCTCGTGGTGGCGGTCGACGCATCGCCGACGCTGATGCGAATGGCGCGCGACACCGACGCCTCCATCGCCTTTGCGCGCTGCGACGCGGCCGCGCTGCCGTTTGAGGATGGGACTTTTGACCTCGTCGTCTTCTACAACGCGCTGATGGACTTCGACGACATGCCCGCGAGCATCGACGAAGGCGCCCGCGTGCTCACGCCTGGAGGTGTTGTCTGCGCCTCGATCACTCATCCGATGCAAAACGCGGGGAACTTCACGGAGCCCGCCGCGGAGGCGCCGTTCATCATCGAAGGCAGCTACCTTGGCGATCGTCGCCCGATCGACGCGCCACTGGAACGCGATGGCCTCCATATGCACTTCAAAGGTTGGGCTTATCCACTCGAGTCGTACTCCCGGGCGCTGGAGAGAAATGGTCTCCAGATCCAGGCGATCCGGGAGCCAGCGGCTCCAGAAGCGACTGTGGTGAAGAACCCGCCCGGCGCCCGGTGGCGCCGCATTCCCCTCTTCCTCATGTGGCGGGCGGTCAAAACCGGGTAGAAGCAATTCCTTACTTTCTGTAGCCGGAGGTGGGGTCTTTGCTCCAAGCTATGCGGTTACAGCCAGAATTCATCGCAGCAACCCCAGAGGAAAATCCATGTCGATCGCCCGAGAAATCGAAGACATAGCCCGCGACCTGATCAAGCACCAGCACGACCATCCGCCGGTGCGTGACCTGAATCGCGAGGTCGATCGCCATCAGACATTCGCCGATCGCGTCGCCGACGATTTCGCCCGCCTCATCGGCAGCTGGGTCTTCGTCGCCGCCCAGCTCGGGATCATGGTCATCTGGATCGGCCTCAACGCCCTCAACCTGATCCACCCATGGGACCGCTACCCGTTCGCCTTCCTCAACTTCATCCTCGCCCTCGAGGCGGCGATCTGGGTCTCGGTGGTGCTGATGGCGCTCAACCGGCTCGCCGACCGCGACCGGCTCCGCGCGCAGCACGACTACGAGCTCAACGTCAAATCAGAAGAGGAGCTCAAAGCCCTGATGAACCACCTGATGCACCAGGACGAGATCCTGCTGCAGATCGTGAACCGCCTCGACCGCGGCGACCGCGAGATGAAGCGAATCGCGCGGCGGCTGGAGCAGGCGATCGAGTCGGGGACTGAGCCTCCGACACCGAAGCCCGCGGACTCCGGGCGCCCGCCGATCAGCGTCCCGGCGCCGTAGAGAGAAGCTTCGAGCCGAGCTCCCGCACGACCCGAACGATCAGGTCGACGTCTTCTTCCGTCGTGCGCCAGTTGACCGAGCGGAACGGCGGCAAGCCGTTCGAGCTCGGGCGCCGCGTCCACCTGATACGCGATGCGCTGCGCCAGGGACAGGTGCCGCTCCACCATCGCCCTGTACCCATCGCGCCCGTAGGCACGGAGCACATTGAGCCACTTGTGACCGTCGACCGCGACCGAGTCGGCGGATTCGACTCCATCAACGAGGTGACGTGTCGTGGGGCTCACCGCGGCGAACAGCCCGAACGCGCCATCGACATGCAGCCAGGCTCCGTGTTTCCGCGCGAGGCCCGCCATGTCGCTCACCGGATCGAAGTCACCCGTGTTGACATCGCCCGCCGTGGCGATCAGGATCGCGGGCTTGCCGCCCAGCGCCTTCAACGCGACCTCCAGTCCGACAAGGTCGACGCGACCGGCGGCATCTTTGGTCACGAGCTGTGGCTGCTGGCGGCCAATCCCCAGCATGCCGAGCGCCTTGACCGCGCTCGCGTGCAAATAGCCGCTGGCGAAGACCGGCACCGGTGGAAGCCCGGAGAAACCGCGATTGTCAATGTCCAAGCCGTGCTGCATTCCCCACCAGCGCCGTGCCACCGCGAGACCGGCGAAGTTCGCCATCGTCGCGCCGGTTGTGATGACCGCGCTCCAGTCGCGCGGCAAGCCGAACAGCTCTTTCAGCCAGTTGGTGCTGATCTGTTCGAGCCGTGCCCCCAGCGGCGAGCTGATCCAGTTGTAGGCGTTCTGGTCGAGCGTCGAGGTGAGCCAGTCGGCGCCGAGTGCGGCGGGAGTGCCGCCCCCCATCACGAAATGGAAAAAGCGCGGGCCGGCCGACCCGGTTGCGCCGTCCCTCGCGATCGCCACCAGCTCGGTCAGCGCCTGCAGCGAACCCACACCCGCAATTGGAAGCTCAGGGTCGAGCGGCCCCTCGCGCAGCGGACGTACGAGCGCCTGATCGATCTCCCGCAGATAACTCTCCGCCTCGCGCTCGATCAGGCGCAACGCGCCGGCCATCTGATGCCGGTCGTGAAGCGGGTCAGGCATCGCGCAAATCTACTCGCGTCGGTTACTGGCGGTTGACCCGGTAGACCGAATACACGCCGTCGGTGTAGACGAGCGTCCCATGCAGGTCCCAGTACGCGCGGCTCGCGCCACGCGGGATCTCCTGTGGCCCGATCATCACGTAGTCCACGCCGTACTCGCGCACGAGCTCGGGCGTGGCGGGGTCGCCGTCGAGGATCTTCTTGTTGTCGACGCCCTTCTGCACGTAGTCGGGCAGACCGTACGTCCACAGCCATCCCGGATAGCCGATGAGCTCCCTCCGACCGGCGAGCGTGGGGACGGGGCTGTTGTGCTCGTCGGCGACCACGAACACAGCGTCGGAGCTGGTGTTGTGCCTGATCCAGTCGGCGACCTTCAGCCCGCCTGTGTCCGTGAACTGCACGTTGCTCACGCTGAAGTCCGACGCGCGCGTGAGATCCAGCGCACCTGAGAAGCACAGCAGGCCGAGAACGAACACCGCGATGATCGCGGTGATCGGACCACGCAGCAGCATCTTCGCAAGCAGCCCGCCGGCGAGGATGCTGCCCATCAACAGCCAGAAGACGAAGAACTTCGTGTTGTCCCACACCCACGGCTGGAGGATGACGATGTTCGGCACCAGGAACCACAGCCACATCGGCGCGAACCATTTCGGGAAGTCGGTCGGAAGCCATCGGTACATCACATGCGCCGCGATCAACACCGGCACGAACAGCGCCGTGTTCCAGATCCAGAACCACACGAAATCCCACGCGAACCACCACCACCCATGCGCCTGCCAGTCCGTGAACGAAAGCCATCCGGGCTGGATGCAGTACCCGTCGATCGAAGGCAGGTCGCCGCATATGCTCGTGTTCTGCGGTGGCCACATCCAGACGAGCATCGGCACGCCGATGACGATCGCCGGCACGAAGTATGCCTGCCACTCGCGGCGGCGGTCGAACATGAGAGCCCAGACGAGAGCCAGGGCGACGACCGTGCCGTACGCGTGCACGTGAAACACAGGCATCACGCCCGCCACCAAGCCCGCGAACGCGAACGACCGCCACCCCGAGCGCTCGCGCACCGCCATCCACAGCACGAGCAGCACGATCAGGGCCAGGCTGAAACCGAAGAGAGTGGATCGCTGCGGCACCAGGTACGCGAGCACCGGGTTCAGCCACTGCAGGTTGACGTCACGGTTGAGCGTGTACTCCCGCATCAGGTGCTGCACGGCCGCGAAACCGTGACGCGAGATGTCGATGAAGAGGTAGCCGAAGCCCAGGCCGCCGCTCAGGAGGAAGACGAAGACGGCGATGGCCGCCGCGAGGCGGCCGCCGGCGAAGCGCCGCGCCGCCAGGTAGAGGACGGCGGGAAAGGCGAGACCCAGCATGCCCGTGGTCGCGGTAAGCGCCTCGGTCAGCGAGATGCCGAACGGGACCAGGTCGGCGGCGAAGAAATCGACCATGAAGGGGTACCCGAGGTGGTGGCCCGGATCGATCGGAAACTCGGGCGGGAAGTTGTGGCCGTACGCAAACGAGCCGGTGAAGCTGAGGTGCGCGGCCCAGTCTCCCCAGATGTTCACGTAGCCCGCGTACAGGCCGCTCGGCGTGTAGACGTACGCCTGGTGCAGGAAGTGCAGAGTCCACGCAGCGCAGACGAGCGTCACCAACACGAAGGGCCAGGGATGGTCGGGAGAGCGCAGCGGCGCGAGCCACCGCCGGCGCGCGTCGGCGAGGTCAAGGCCGGCCTGCGGCCATCCGACCACGATGCCGGCCACGCCCGCGCCGGCGCCCAGAACGAGACCGCCAAGAACGGTCAGCAGCGTGACCTCGCGCACGGCCAGGGAGATGACGAAGCTCGCGCCCGCCACGGCCATCGGTCCCAGTACGGCGCCGAATGTGATGCGCTCCTCGAGGTTCAGTGGCACGCCCGACAGGTAGGTGATGCCAAAGCCTGCCGCCGCACAGGCGCCGAGAAATAGACCGGCCGCTAGTTCCAACAGAAAAGACGCGGCTGCGATTGCGGTACTTCGCAGTTCGCGACAAACCAGATCTTCGGCCCCCAGATGGGGGTGCCGGGTCCCTCGAACCAGGCCGAGGCCGAGATCGGCACGGCGGTCCAGACCGGATAGAAATAGCCGAAGAAGAAGACCGTGGTGGCGAGATGCGCGGCGACCACGGCCTGCGGGTTGGGCCGCGGCAACTTCTCGGCCAGGTACACGAGAACGAACGCGAGCGCCAGGACCATGAAGATCAGGCCGCCGAACATGTGGTACATGAACAGCACCCGCGTGATCGGGAACCACGGCAGGTACTGCGTGAGGAAGCCGAGCAGGATGACCGTGGCCGGAAAGCTTCGGTGCCGGATGATGAAGTACGGCAGCGCCGCCACGCATGGCAGGCTCGTCCACCAGATCCACGGGTTGCCAAGGTTCGACATGCGAGCCCACAGGGGCTGTCCCGTGAAGATGTCCGTGCCCATCTGGTAGTCGGCGTAGTAGAGGACCGGACGCGCGAGAAACGGCCACGACCACGCGGGCGACCCATAAGGGTGTGTCGCCTTCAGCGTCGCGTGATAGCGATAAGACTCGACCTGGTAGTTCCAAAGGTCGCCGAGGTTGTGGAAGGCGCCCCGCGCAAAAAACGGATACCAGGAAACGATGTAGATCCCGACCGGGATGACGAGCAGCGCGAGCACGGCGACCGACACGTACGACGGCCAGAACACGTCACCCGGAAGCGCCGGGCCCGAGCTTCGCCGCCATGAAAGGAACGGCCAGCCCGGGGGCCCGAACTCGAAGTTGAGGCTGCGCAGGATGCCGCGAGCGACCAGCAGGAAGACGATGCTCGCGTACGCTGCGAGGACGATCCACTTGGACGCGATGCCCACGCCGAGCACGAAACCAAGCGCGACCAGCGACAGCATCGATCCGTTGAAGGTCCGGCTCTGGATGTGGACCATGAACAGGAAGTAAGCCAGGAGGATGAAGAAGATCGGGAAGATGTCGATCATCCCGATCCTCGACTGGATGAAGAACATGCCGTCGAAGCACGCGAGGGTCGCGGCCGCGATCGCGAACAGCCGGTTCGGCCACAGGCGGCGTGCGAAGAGGTACATCATCGGGATTGACAGCGTTCCGAAGATGCAGGCGGCGATGCGCCATCCGAAGGTGTTGAACCCTAGGTCCACGTAGTCGCCGTGCGCGCCTTGGAAGGTCGCACGAAACCAGCCGTAGCCCACCTCTCCCGCCGCGATGATCTCCTTGCCAAGCGGCGGTTCGGGATCGAAGTAGTTGTAGCGGCAGCCGACGGTCGTCGGGTGGCACAGCTCCATGCCCTTGACGTCCATGTAAGCGTCGACCGGGAAATAGACCTCGTCGAAGACCTGTCCGTTCGGCGGCTGGAGCTGGCCGTTCCCGTCGGGGCTTCCCTTGTTGAAGGGATACGCGAGGCCGCACAGGGTTCCGGGGTCGCCCACCGGGTCGATCGGCGTGTTGGAGACGCAGTTTGTGATGAAGGGACCCCGGAACGGGTGGACGAAGAAGTCAGGCAGGATCGGGCTGAAGAAGCGCAGCACGAATGCGACGGCGGTCAGCGCGAACACGGCGACCAGGTCCCACCTGTCGAAGTAGTTGGTGCTTCGGATCCGCGGCGCCGGCGCCTCTTCCATCTGGTAGGCGCGCGGTCCGCTCACCGATGACGCTTGCGTCGCTTCTTTCCGCCCTGGTTCTGGCCGACGCGGTCCGGCAGATGCGCGCTGATCTCCCACACGACCGCGTCCGCGTCCGGCACCGGGACCGCGATAGTGCTCTCGTCCATGAGGCGCGTCCTGAAGAGGCCGAGCTTCTTCTTGATCGCGGCCAGCTCGGTTTCGTCAGCGCGGATCTTGATGAAGACCGCGGGCTGATCGATGTGCTGCTTCATGATCGGCGCGATCATGCGGGCGCGGCCATCCTGGAAGTGCTGGCGGAGGGGCAGCGCCTTCACCGACCTGATCGAGTCGTAATCGATCACGACGCTCGAGGTCAGGTTGGAGATCTTCACCCCGCCGTCCAGGACCTGGAGGTTGCTTCGCCTGCGGTAGAAGAGGATGCCGCCGCCGAGCAGCAGGCCGGTCGGGATGTAGACGAGCCAGATCGCGAATCCCGGCGAGAAGAGCTGGTGCTGGTAGATGGCGATGGCCGTGGCCACGACGCCGGCCGCGACCAGGATGGCCGCGAAGAAACGCTGCTGCATCCACAGGAAGTGGGCGTACAGGTTCTGGTGGCGGGCCGGTCGGGAAGGTGCTTCGTCGCTCACCGGACTACTGATTATCCGGTAGCTCCCATCCTCGACTTCGTTCTACCGCTCGCCGCCACCGGGTCTGAAGCGTGTCCGCCTCGTCGCGCGACATGCGCGGCTCGAACTCGCGGTCGAGCTTCCAGAGCCGCCCCAGGTCCGAATCGCTCCACAGGCCCGCGCCGAGCCCGGCCAGGAAGGCGGCGCCGAGAGCGGTCGTCTCGGTGTTCCTCGGCCGGCGGACAGGGAGGCCGAGCAGGTCGGCCTGGAGCTGGCACAGCACGTCCATCACCGCCGCGCCTCCGTCGACCCGCAGCTCGGTCAGCCGCCTGCCGGTGTCGCGTTCCATCGCGTCGACGACGTCCCGGGTCTGGTAGGCCATCGCCTCGACCGCGGCGCGCACCAGCTGCGCCCGGCCGGTGCCTCGCGTCAGCCCGGTGATGGTCCCCCGCGCGTACGGATCCCAGTGGGGCGCCGCCAGGCCGACAAACGCGGGCACCAGGAACACGCCGCCGGCGTCGGGCACCGACGCGGCGAGCGGCCCCGCCTCGGATGCGCTGGCGATGATGCCGAGACCGTCGCGCAGCCACTGCAGGGCCGCGCCGGTGACGAAGATCGCGCCTTCCAGCGCGTAGCTGAGCCTTCCGGACCGCCGCCACGCGACCGTGGTGAGCATCCCCGACGTGGAGGCGACGCGGCGCGGCCCCGTCTGCATGAGGACGAACGAGCCGGTCCCATAGGTGTTCTTGGCCATCCCGTCAGCGGTGCAGGCCTGCCCGAACAGCGCAGCCTGCTGGTCGCCCGCGATGCCCGTGATCGGCGCCGCCACGCCGCCAAACGCCTCGGGCCTCGATGCCGAGATGCGGCCGCTCGAGTCGACGACACGCGGAAGGTTCGCGAGCGGGACCTGGAAGACGTCCGCCATGTTCTCGCTCCATGCGCCGACGTCGATGTCGAACAGGAGCGTGCGCGACGCGTTCGAGGCGTCCGTGACATGGTCGCGGCCGCCGGAGAGCCGACACACGAGCCAGGAATCAACTGTGCCGACCGCCGCGTCCTTCGCGCCCTCCACGTGCCGCAGCGCCCACGCGAGCTTGGTCGCGGTGAAGTACGGGTCGATCACGAGGCCAGTGACCTCGCGCACGTGTTCCTCGTGCCCGGCCTCGCGAAGACGCGCGCACTCGTCCGCCGTCCGGCGGTCCTGCCAGACGATCGCGGGCGCCACAGGCTCGAGCGTGCGGCGGTCCCACAGCACGAGCGTCTCGCGCTGGTTGGTGATGCCGATCGCGCGGACGTCGGTGGGCTTTGCGCCGGCCGCGTCGAGAGCCTGTCGCGCGCTCACCTCGACCGCGGACCAGATCTCGTTCGGGTCGTGCTCCACCCAGCCCGGACGCGGGTAGTGCTGAGTGATCTCCCGGTAACCCTTGCCCTTGATCTCGCCGTCCATCCCGACCGCGACGGCCGTGGCGCCGGTGGTTCCTTCGTCGAGGCTCAGGACGAAGGGTGCGATGGCTCGGGTTTCCAGGTCCGGTTCAGGCTGCCGGTCGAATAACCATCCAGGTCCACAGACACGAACTTGTAGCCGGCCTCGCGCACCGCCCCGGCTACGAGTTCACGCGACTCCATCAGCCGAGGGATCTCATCCGATTCGACCTCGATGCGCGCCACGTCGCCGTGATGTCGCACCCGCACCTGCCGGAAACCGAGCGCTTTCACCGCGCCCTCCGCCGCCTCGATCTGGCGCAGCGCCGCGACCGTCACCGGCGTGCCGTGCGGAATGCGCGAGGACAGGCAGGCAAACGACGGCTTGTTCCAGTTGGGCAGACCCAGTGCGCGGGCCGCCGCGCGGATCTCCGACTTCGCCATGCCGGCCTCGAGCAGCGGGAAACGAACGCCGCGACGCACCGCGGATCCGTGCCCCGGACGGTGGTCGCCCGCGTCGTCGGCCGTCGCGCCGTACGCAAGGTGCGCAAGCCCCAGCTCGCGCTGCACCGGCTCGAGCGTGTCGAAGAGCTCCTCCTTGCAGTGGAAGCAGCGGTCGGGATTGTTGCGCGCGTACGCGTCAAGCTCGACCTCATCGGTGGTCACCTCGACGAGCCGCGCGCCCATCCGGCTCGCGAGCGTACGTGCCTCGGATTGCTCGGACTCGGGATACGCGGGGGAGCTCGCGAGGACCGCGACCGCACCCTCACCCAGCTCGTCCATCGCAAGGCGGAGCAGCAGGGTCGAATCGACGCCGCCCGAGTACGCGACCAGCACGGAGTCGAGCCCGCGCACGATCTCGCGCGCGTTCTTCAGTCGTGTCGTGTCGAACGAGTCGAGCTGGATCACTCCAGCTCAGAGGTTAGCTCGCGCGGGCTTCGGAAGGCTCCATCGCCGGAGTGCCGCACCATGCCTCGTAGTCGATCAGCGAATCGACCGTCGGGTTCTCACCGCACAGCGGGCAGGCCTTGTTCTGGCGCAGCTTCAGCTCGCGGAAACTCATGTCCTCGCCTTCGAACAGCAGATAGCGTCCGATCATCGGGCGGCCGATGTCGAGCAGGAACTTGATCGTCTCGAAGGCCATCATGCTGCCGATGATCCCCGGCAGCACGCCGAACACGCCGGCCTCGGCGCAGCTCTGCACCGATCCGGGCGGGGGCGGTTCGGGGAAAAGGCACCGGTAGCAGCCCGTGCCCTTCGCGGAGTCGAACAGGGCGAGCCGCCCTTCGAACCGGAAGATGCTCCCGTGCACAAGGGGCTTGGCCAGGAAATGCGCCGCGTCGTTGGCCAGGTAGCGGGTCGGGAAGTTGTCCGTCCCGTCGATGATCACGTCGTAGGGCGCGAATGTCCGCATCGCATTCTCCGAGTTGAGGTGCTCGTTGATGGGCACGACCTCGACGTCCGGGTTCAGGTTGCGCAGAGTGTCCGCCGCGGAGTCGACCTTCAGCCGGCCGATGTCGTCGTGGCCGTGCAGCAATTGGCGCTGGAGGTTCGAGGCGTCGACGACGTCGAAGTCGACGATCCCGACCTTGCCCACGCCGGCCGCCGCCAGGTACATCGCCGCCGGCGAGCCGAGCCCCCCGGCGCCCAGGAGCAGCACGCTCGAGTTGAGCAGCTTGCGCTGCCCGGCGCCACCGACCTCAGGAAGGATGAGGTGGCGGGCGTAGCGGGCGACCTGGTCGGGGGTAAAGCTGCGGGTAGTCATCTGCAATGCACTATACCCAGGGTCGTTCGGGGCTTATTCCTATAGTGGGAGGGCAGCATGGAAACCGAATACCTGGACGAAGAGGCGGTCATTTCCCTCTACAACAAGGTCAGGACTGGCAAGAAGACGTGGCCGACCGGCATCTGGAGCTCCCCCGCGGCGCTGCAGTACGCCGTCACGGTGTTCGACTACTGGATCCACAACGTGATGGGCTGGAAGGGTTGGCCCGACGCGCGGGGCAAGGTCACGCCCGCCATCCTCGAGGAGCACCGGCTGGCCGACCTGGTGGAGAGCGTCTTCGTCCCCGAATTCGGCGACGACTGGCTGGACTTCGAGGTCGTGCTCAACGAGAGCATGCGGCTGTCCGAGGACGAGGCCTGGGCGCCGGACGTGACCGACCGCCAGGAGCGTGTCGAGGCGGCGTTCGAGCACGCGTTTGAGAAGCTGATCGGGTCGCCGAAGCAGCAGCCCAAGCTCCTCCCCACCTACCACCGCTTCCGCAATCACCTGCTGCGCATGTGGAGCGCGTTCCAGGAGGCGCAGGCCGAGCACGACAAGGCGGAGCGCGAGTCCGCCGAGCGCTTCTGGGCCCAGCTGAGGCTGGTCCGCAGCACGCGCGCGCAGGCGGCCGAGGCGTGGTCGATCGTCAACGTGGACGACGAGCGCCGCGGCGAGGTCGTGATGGTCTGGGGCGAGCCGCATCCCTACTGCGTCGTGGTGCTGGACGACGACATCGAGGTCGGCGGGTGGGAGCAGGTGATCTACAGGCTCGAGCAGGAGATCCTGGTCGAGGAACCGGGCGTGGTCAGCTACGCGGTCTGGCACAAGGGTTTCGTCGGCGAGTACTACCGTTGCGCCGACTGCGGCGAGCTGCACAGCCAGTTCGACGAAGAAACCGCCAACGGCCTACTCCTGGACGACCTGGAACCACCAGAAGAGAAGTAGGACTTCCCTTCCCCGCTTGCCGGAGAACCCGCGCAAGCGCGGGGGTGTGACCCGGCCGCGAAGCGGCCCGGTCGGATGGGGGCTTCCCCTCCGGCAATTACTCGACGGTAAGCGAGAAGTTCCTCCCCTCCCACCCCGTCATGTAATGCGCGGTCCACGCGAACTCCGTCCCCGCGGGCAGCTTGTGACACGGAACCTCCGCCACCCACAGCCCGAGCGTGGTGTCGATCGCCTCAACCTCGGTGAACGACTTCCACTCGTCGAAGGTGTAGTGCACGGCGCCGGGCCTGCGTAGCTGCACGCGCAGCTTGCGGCCCGCCGCGATCCGCGTGATCTGGTGGCTGTGCGACCACACGAACGGCGCCTCGTGCGACGGCCCCTCGGTATACCTGCGCCGCGCCGGCATCACGATGTCCGGAAAACCCGCGAGCGCGATGGTGACCAAGAGCTCCAGGTACTCCGCGTGCGCCCAGCCGAGCGGACAAGCGGATCCGTTTGGCTTGCCGAAAACAAGGCGCCGCTCGGGAAAGTCCGGCCCATCCCAGAGCTGCTCCGGCAGCATGAGACCAGGCCCCCCGAACCCCTCCAGCGTGCGCACGAGCTCCGCGGCGGGCAGACCCATGGAGAAGAAATGACGGGCGCGTTCCCCGGTCAGCACAGGCCAGGCGCGGCCGCGACCGCTGCCGTCCCACGGTGACCCGTCCTCGTGCTCGCCGTACTCGTCTCCGGCGTACCGGCGCCAGCTCGGGCCGGCAGGCAGGCTGACCTTCAAGGAGGTGTCCACGCCCTGCAGGCTGCGCAGCACGCGCTCGTCCTTCGGCCGGCGCAGCCCGTAGCGGACAAGCTCGAGGAATTCCGGCGCGATCGCGCCGTCGATCGGCCTGCGGTCGGGGTCGGACGCCAGGCGGACGTACTGGCCCGATGGCGTGGTGCACCACCGCTCGACCCGGTCGTTCCAGTAGTCGGCCACGGTGCGCAGGTGGCTGGCCGCGATGTGCTCGCCCGCGTCGTGGGCGAATTCGGCCGCGACGATCAGCGCGGCGATCGATACGGCGAGCGTCGACGGCGACAGGCCGCCCGCGTCCTCCCAACGATCGAGCTGCGTCAGGGGTCCTTCGCGGATGAGGAACTGCGCCGCGGGACGGACCATCGTCGCGTACGGATCATGGTCGAGGCAGCCCGCGACGCCGAGCCGCCACGCAAGGAGGATGGGCAGGGCGACCTGGTCGAGCTCGGTCGACTGCCAGTGGGGCGTGCCGTCGAGAAACCAGTTCTGATACCAGCCGCCGTCCGGCCGCTGATGCTTTTGCAGGTGGCGGAACGCGCGCAGCGCGGCCTCGCTGTCGCCCGCATCGAGAAGCGCGGTCGCGATGCGGCAGAGGTCGCGCGGCCACACGAGGTGGTAGACGTGGTCGCCGTCATGGTTCTGCTCGCCCCACGGGGCGGCAGGTGAAGCGATGAACGCGCCGGCGTGCGATTTGTCCTCGAGACAGTGCAGCAGGGCGAACGACGCACGGGCGAGCTGCCCGTCGTCGCCGCTGACCTGCGCGAGCGCGCGAGGGATCTCGGGCTGGGCGTGCCACGCGCGCTCGAAGGCCTGGCGGACAACTCCCGCGCCCTTTTGGAGCGCGGCTCGGGCAACCTCCTCGGCGTCGGCCCGGGTGTGGGCGAATCCGACCGCGAGCTGAAACGTGCCGGCGCGGACGCCGATCTCCGCTCCCACAGAGACATTCCCCGGCCCCGCGCGATCGTATGTGTAGGTGAGGTAGCCGTCGCCGTCGCTCAGGTCGATGTGCACGTCCGAGCTGCGGAAATAGCCGACGGTCGCGCGGCTGAAGGGGCCGACGACGCATATCCACACGTCCTGCTGCTGGAGGAGGAGCGCGGGCGGATGCGTGTCGATGACGCTGCCGAAGTTGCCGTCGGTGCCGGGCTGCCAGTGTGCGGAGGCCTGCAGGTAGAGTCGGAGGTCGGGGAGCTCGGGTGTGAACGTTGCCGCGATGAGCAGAGCGTTCTCCTCGGGGTCGGAGAAGACCTCCTTGGTCAGCCGGTATTCGTGATGGGTGGTCTCGACGCGGAACGCCGGAACGCCGGGGCTGATCCAATTGACCGCGTGCTGACCGTCGACGGCGTCATCGACCGGTGGTGCGCCGCCGGCGGACGCGAAAAAGCGAAGCTCGTGGAGCGCCACGCGGTCGAGGAAGGGGAAGAAAACCTCGCTGAGGTTGCCGTCCGCGAGCGTGTACCAGAGCTTGCTCCTCGACCCGGGCGCCGATCCGAACGCCATCTTGCGTCCGGGCCCCCACATCGGGGGCGCGCCTGGTCCGCCGGGAGCCTCCATCGGGTGCTAAGTATGGAGAGAGATGGAGAGAGGTCGGGGCCGATTAGAATCGAGCGACGGCACCGCCTTGTCGGGGAGGTGGCTGAGTGGCCGAAAGCACCCGCCTGCTAAGCGGGTAGGGGGTGTAAAGCTCCCTCGAGGGTTCGAATCCCTCCCTTCCCGCCAATTCGAAGGCACACCGTCATGCTCTGTCCAGTCGCAATCCAAGCCGGTATCCATCACGCTGTGTGATGGTTCGAAGCCCTCACTTTCAGCCAGTGTCCTCGTCGCGGCGACGGCCGGCGCTCATTCGGTCGCCGCGCTCATTTCCTGTCGACGGCCGCCAGGATCGCGTGAGCCAGCTCCGCCGGCTTGGTGAACTGCGGCCAGTGGCCGGTAGGTAGGTCGATGTACTCGACGTCGTGCAAGGCGGCCAGCTCGGCGACATACGGGTGCTCCTGAGCGATCCACTCCCGCAGCTGATCGCTCGAGTACTCGCAGGCGATGATCGTGGCCGGCACGTCGAAGCGTCGTTCGTCGGTGAGCACCTGCTTGTCGTACGCGACCCTGGCAGGCTCAGGCACCGCGCGCGCACGGAAAGCCTGCCGGAGGTTCTCGTCGAGGTCGCGCAGGTCGTCATCGCCGAACTCCGACCAGTCAGGGAGCGGGATTTCGTTCTTGGCGTCGGGCGGCTCATCCATGACGGCTCCTCCGTCGCCAAGCGGGCCGGCATCCACGTATACAACTCTCGCGACCCGTTCCGGTCTGGCGTCCGCGGCCGCGTACGCGATCGGACCGCCGCCGGAGTGGCCGACGAGCACGACGGGCCCGTCCGCCTCGTCGATCGCGTCGACGACCGCTTGGACGTGGTCGCGCAGCCGGAGCCCGGTGCGATCGACATCTTTCGACTCCAAGCCCGGCAGCGTGAGCGCCCGCACTCGATGGCCCACCTGTTCAAGCACCGGTGCGACTTCGTCCCACGACGATGCGTCGAGCCAGAAGCCAGGGATGAGGATCAGGTCCATGCCCCCAATGCTATCGAGGCCGGTTCGGTGCGGCTGGGTCAATGTCATGACCTCTAGGCGATCCGGGCCCTTCGATGCGCAATCGTGGCCGGTCAGGTCGCGTCAGCGCCTACACGTACCCAACGACAAAAGCGCCGCCCACCAGCTTGAAAAACAGGGTGTGGGTCGTCCCATCGCGACTGAAGAAGTACGTGCCGTCAAGGCTCGCGTCGCACGGCCCGCCGCCCCAATCGACAAGAGCACACCGGTGCTCGGCGATCACGCGTCCGTCCGGCAGAAAGGCTCTAGGAACGAAATCCAGCGGACCGAACGCCTGGGCGCTCGACGACGTCACGTTCGCGATCGCCATCTGATAGTTGATGACCGGATCTTTCGATCCATTGCGACCGGCGACGAGTCGTGTGTGGTCCGGCGAGACAGAGACCGATATATATGCATCGGCGCTACCACCGCCACCGCTCGCGAGCTGGATCAGGTTGCTGTGGCCGGAGGGCGAGCGAACCTCGATCTTTCCGCCCACATCCGGCCGGCCGCAGATCATGGTGCCGTCGTCGAGCACCTGCTGCACGCTGCACTGCGGGGAAACGTCCGTCACGCGATCGGTGGTGACGTCGAACTTCGCTAGCGGGAAGTGATATTCGAGAAACGGACCAGCCCCGCCGATGCCGATGGGCTCTCTCACCATGTAGGCCCCGCTCGCGTTCCATGCGAAGGGCTGGTAGTACGCGTTGCCATCTGGAGAGGGCAGAGTCGCAATGACTCGGTCGCTCGTTGGAGTACCGAGATGGATGGTTGCGGTCGAGGCGTTGTCGCGCGTCGCATACAACCATTGAGAAAGCTGGGGATTGACCGCGACCGTGCCGACGCCCACCCATTCGGGAGTCACCGCGAGCTGGCCGAGATTCGTGACGGTCCCGCTTCGGTTCAGCGCCTGCAGCGTGTTGCCGCTGAGGACGATCACCTGTCCGCCGGCGATTCCGTCGTAGTAGCCCCTGGCGGAGCCTGTGTCGGTTGCGTCGAGTCGCGCCAGTCGCACTTGCGTGGCGTTGAAGTCCGAGATCACAAGACGGATGTCGGCCGCCGCTGGTGACGGGCTCTGAGCCGGCGATGGACTTGCTCCGGTCGTGACTGTCGAGGTCGGCGTCGCCGCGACCGGGGATCGATTCGAGGCGTTTTGGCTCGGCGCTCCGCACGCGGCGAGAACCATCGCCACAACGGCTAGTCCGACCGGCCATTCAGTGCGGAGATGCCTCATAGCACGTCAACGCTAGCTTCAGTCAAGCGTTACGTCTTGATCTCGGAAACGCCCGGGACGCGGACCTCTTTTGTCCAGGACTAGCATGCGCAATCTGAGCGAGCCGGAGGTCGGGACGCGGCGGACGGTGGATCTCGGTCATGGCCAGCAGGCCACGATCGAGGTCATCGGCGAGGGGCCACCGATGTTCTGGTTCGAAGGCGGGCCAGGCCTTCCGGCCCGGCTGTCCCGGCCCGACGCTCACCTCTTCGCCGATTCCTTCTCGGTCCATCTGATCGACCCGCACGGCTCAGGAGGGTCCACCCCACCGGCGAATCCGTCGCAGTACGACCACATCGGTCACGCGCGCTTCTACGACGAGGTGCGAAAAGCGCTGGGATTCGACAAGGTCACGATCGCCGGTGTTTCGTTCGGCGGAACGGTCGCGCTCACGTACACGTCGCTCTATCCCGAGGCGACGGTTCGCTGCATCGCGGTGAGTGCATTTGCGTTGGGAACCGAGGTCGACGCGGGAGAGGCCGCGGCCGAGATGGAGCAGATGCTGTCTCGCCACGCCGCAGCCGGTTGGTATCCCGCCGCACGGAAAGTCTGGGACGGATGGACTGAGCAAGTCCTGGCGGCCGAAGACCCGGCGGTGGTGGCGGACATGCTTCGCGCCGTCCTCCCCCTTTACTTTGCCCATCCCGACCGGCCCGACGTCAGGGCGCTCATCGAATGGTCCAAGCGAGAGATGCAAGCCGATCTCGCGGCGGACAAGGCGTGGGAGGGCGGGCTGTACCAGGGTATCGATCTTCGCCCGCTGCTGGCGAAGATCACGCGGCCGACACTGGTAGTCAGCGGTGAGCTCGACCTGATCGGTGGGCCAGCGCAAGCGCGTCAGATAGCCGCGGCCGTCGTTGGCGCCGAGTTGGCGATCGTGCCCGACTGCGGGCACATCCCGGCAATCGAGGTTCCGGCGCAGTTCAAGGCCATCGTGCTGGACTGGTGCCGGTCTAACTAGAAGCGCTCGGCCGAAGTCAGGCCAAACCGGGCCGGCGACGGATTTATGCGGTTTCTTTGGCGCGCCAAGCGTTCTCCAAGTAGCGAGGAGACGGACCCGCTCTGTCTCCTCGCTATTCGGGGCCGCCGCCGCATCGTCGGTGTGGTCGCCGCGGGTCGCTCCCGGGTTGGCAGCGACTTGGCGAAAAGGAGAGCGACGATGAACGAACGAAGAAGCGCCACGAGGCGATTAGGAGCGGAAAGGCGCTCGGCTGAGCGCAGGTCTCGCACCTCGCGCAGTCGAATCACTCTGCCGCGGGCCAATCAACGCGTCGCGGGAGACCGCAGGACTGGACTGCGGAGGCTCGAATACAGGCGCAGGCAGCTGAATCGCCGCGCCGCAGCCTAGGGCCTTCGGTTGCGCAGGGCGATCATCAGGACGAGCACGATCAACAACGCCGCGACGATCCAAAGCCTCATCGAGTCACCACTAGAAGAGCCCTGTCAGCCAGCGACTGAGTGGTCGCGGCCCGGGCGGCTCCACATACTTCGGCAGGAGCGCGGCCACCGCCCTCTCGCCTGAGAGCAGAACCTCATCGACCGTCTTGCCTGCGGTGGGTATCGGATCCCCGATCCTGACCACCAGCCGCTTGCCGAGCCACAGCTCCTTCATTCCCGCCAGTCCGACCGGCACAACGGGCACGCCCGCGTCGACAGCGAAATGCGCGAAGCCCTTCTTGAACGGCAGGAGCTCGCCCTCGCGCGGGCCGAAGTCGCCCTCCGGGAACAGCGCAACCGCCCCGCCTTCTTTCAGACAGCGATCGACATGACGGAAAAGGAGCCGGTCCCCACGCCTCGCGCGATCCACCGGCACGATGCCACCGGTCGCACGCACGAGCATCCATAGCGGCCGGTTTCGCATCATCGACGTCGGGTCGGCGAGGAAGTGAATCCGCGGTTCTGCCGGAAACAGCAGCAGCAGACTGATCGCATCCATCCATCCCAGGTGGTTGGCGATGACCACGAAGGCGCTGTCCGGAATCCGCTCGCGGCCGCTGACGTCGAATCGAAAGAGCACATGAAAGAGGGCCCGCGCGAAGGAACGCACGACGCGGAAGGCCAGAGTTGCGTGACGACCCACCGGCAGCATGTCCGCCGCGGGGATCGCGGCCTCCGGCACCTCAGCAGCCGGTCGGAAACGGAGCGCGTCCCAGCTTTCATCAAGGCTGACGTTGGTCGTCGGGACAAGGCCCGCTTTGTTCAGGACGCCACCGCCGTGGTTGCGGTTGAGGTCTGACCGCCCCCGCGACGGATACGCGACCCAAAGCGAGCCGCCGGGCCTCAACGCCTTGAGCGCAGCGGCGGCGCTCTCCTCTAGCTGGGCACGGTTGGAGGCGAAGAGCACCACGAAGTCCGCGGGCCCGTCAGCGCCGTCGTCGAGATAGCCGGGAGGCGCATTCAGTACCCGGTAGCGCGCGCCAGGCTCGAGCTTCAACTTGCGAGATAGCGTCGATTGCTGCACGGGCTCGTATTGTGCGCGGGCCGGGCAATTTGTCGCCCGGCCCGCACCAATCTCAGCTCGTGGCGATGTCTCCGATGTTGCCGGAGCCGGCATTTGTCCACCGTCTGAACAGCAGGCCGCCGCCCTGCCCCTCATAGGTGAACGACCAGTCGTTGACGATGTTCCAGGTCGCCCCGGCCCCGAAGAACGCCGCGACGAACGTGGTGCCGTTGCATGGGTCGGGGCAAGTTGCATGCGGGTTGTACGAGCCGCCGGTGACGGTTCCAGACAGGAAGCCGTGGAAGCTGCCGCTCACGCCAGCCTTGACCAGCTGGCCGTGGTCAGATCCCGTTTGGCACCCACCTGGGCTGGCGCCGTCGACGGTCACGAAGTGCCCGACCTTGAAGAACTCTGTCAGGACGAAGGTGTCGCCGGTCTGCTGCACATCGAACTCTCGGGTGAACGTGTCGTTCGCCCAATTGTTTCCGCATGTACCTGAGTCGGGCGATCCGCTGTCGCGCACCTTGACGTCACCGGCCAGCGCCGACGACGAGAAGGCGACCACCAGCGCGATGCCGCCGACCAGGGAGACGAGAGCTTTTCTCATGGCCACCCCCAAACTTCAGGAAACTGACCGGAGTTTGCTGAGTATGCCACCGATTGCTGTCCAGCGCGATGCTCCCGGTACACTGGCAACGGTGACGGGTCGCGCGGCGAAGATCATGGTTCTCGTCACCGTTCTCCTGGTCGCGTGCACACGCAACCCTCCCACCGCGAGCTCCCCCACGCCTTCGCCTTCCCCATCGCCGAGCAAGATCGCCTGGACTGCCTGCGGCAAGGGATTTCAGTGCGGCAACCTGCAGGTTCCTCTCGACTATTCGCATCCACAAGGCCGCACCATCGCGATCGCGTTGACCCGCAAGCCGGCCACGGACCAAGCCAACCGAATCGGATCGCTTCTCCTTAACCCGGGCGGGCCAGGCGAAACGGGAATCGACTTCGTGCAGGGCGACGTGAAATCGCTCACCAACCTCAACAAGCGCTTCGACCTGGTCGGCTTCGATCCGCGCGGCGTGGGCGCGAGCACGCCCGTGACATGCGTCGACGGGCCTCAAGAAGACGCATACCTCGCGCTCGATTCAGTGCTCGATGATCCGCAGGAGAAGCAGGCGGCGATCCAAGCCGACAAGGACTTCGCCGCCGGATGCCAGCAGCGCAGCGGAGACCTGTTGCCGTTCATGGACTCGGCCAGCATTGCGCGCGACATGGATCAGATCCGCGCCGCGGTCGGCGATTCCAAGCTGACGTACCTCGGTTTTTCCTACGGGACTTATTACGGCCAGTGGTACGCGCACCTGTTTCCCGATCGGGTGCGCGCGCTGTCGCTCGACGGTGTGGTGGATCCGACGGTGCCGGCCAACGACAGCGCGCTGGGGCAGGTAATCGGTTTCGAGCAGAACCTGCAGGCGTTTCTTGCGGACTGCAGGTCGCGAACATCTTGCGCGTTCGGCAGGTCGGGCGACCCGAGCGCGAAGCTCACCGCGCTGATGACACGACTCGATCAAACGCCACTTCCCGTCGGCAGCCGCGAGCTGACACGTTCTCTCGCCATGACCGGAGTGCTCATCACCCTCTACGACCAGAGCTTCTGGACCTTCCTGGACCAGGGACTCACCGCCGCCGACCGCGGCAACGGTCAGATCCTGCTGATCCTGGCCGACCTATACACCCACCGACACGCAAACGGGACATACGACAACCTGTTCAACGGGGCGTTCTTCTCCCAGTACTGCCTCGACTGGCCTGTGCCGCAGGATGTCGCCGCGTACGACGCGCTCGGTCCCGCATTTGCCAAGGCCTCGCCGCTCTTCGGGCCGGATAGCCAGTACGGCAACCTGCAGTGCGCCTACTGGCCGGTCAAGCCGAAGAACAAGCAGGGACCCCTGACGGTCCAGGGCGCGCCGCCCATCCTGCTGATTGGCGGGACGAACGACCCGGCGACGCCTTACTCAGAGGCGCAGTCGGTAAACCGGCAGATCCAGGACTCGGTCCTTCTCACGCGCAGCGGCAACGGCCACACGTCGTACGACACCAGCGCGTGCTCGCATGACGCCGAGGACGCCTACCTGATCGACCTCACGCTGCCCGCAACGGGGACGGTCTGCTCTAGCTAGGCGACAGTTTCGGCCGCGCGAGCCCTGGCCTTCGCAAAGGTCAGCTCGCCGCCCTTGGCGTCGACCTCGATCACGTCGCCGTCGCTGAACTTGCCCTGGAGCAATTGCATCGCGAGTGGGTCCTGCATGAGGCGCTGAATCGTGCGCTTCAGCGGTCGCGCGCCGTACACCGGGTCCCAGCCGCGCTCGATCAAGAGCTTCCGCGCCGCGTCGGTCACGACGAGCGTGATCTTGCGGTCTTCGAGGCGCTTCTGCAGCCGGGCCAGTTGGATGTCCACGATCGCGCCGAGCTGGTCCTGGGACAGCGGCTTGAACACGATGATGTCGTCGACGCGGTTCAGGAACTCAGGCCGGAAGTGGTCGCGCAGCACCACCATCACGGCCTCGCGCACCTCAGCGAACGGCCGGTTGGCCATGTCCTGGATGAGCTGGCCGCCGAGATTGGAGGTCATGATCAGCACGGTGTTGCGGAAGTCGACCGTGCGTCCCTGGCCGTCGGTCAGGCGCCCGTCGTCGAGAATCTGCAGCAGCACGTTGAACACGTCAGGGTGCGCCTTCTCGATCTCGTCGAAGAGCACGACAGAGTAGGGACGGCGCCGGACCGCCTCCGTCAGCTGACCGCCTTCGTCGTAGCCGACGTAGCCAGGCGGCGCACCGAGCATCCGCGCCACGGTGTGCTTCTCCTGGTACTCGGACATGTCGAGCCGGATCAGCGCCTGCTCGTCATCGAACAGGAACTCCGCGAGCGCCCGCGCCAGCTCGGTCTTGCCGACGCCGGTCGGGCCGAGAAAGATGAATGAGCCGACCGGGCGATTGGGGTCCGCGAGACCGGAGCGCGATCGCCGCACGGCGTTCGCGACGGCCGTGACCGCCTCGTCCTGTCCGATCACGCGGTCGTGGAGCCGCTCCTCCATCTTGATGAGCTTGGCGACCTCGCCCTCCATCAACTTGGAGACCGGGACGCCGGTCCACTTGGCGACGATCTCGGCGATGTCCTCCTCGCTGACCTCTTCCTTCAGCAAGGCGTGGCCGCCCTGCAGCTGCGCGAGCCGGTCGCTCGCCTCTTTCAGTTGCTTTTCGATCTCCACCGCCTTGCCGTAACGGAGCTCGGCCGCCTTCGCGAAATCCGCCGCGCGCTCCGCACGCTCCGCGTCGGCTCTGACCTCTTCGAGCTTGGCCTGCAGCCCGCGGATCCTCGTGATGACTTCCTTCTCCTGGTTCCAGCGCGACCGGAGCGCGGTCCGCTTCTCGGAGAGCTCGGCCAACTGCTTCTCGATGCCGGCCAGGCGCTCCTTCGAGGAGCGGTCGGTCTCCTTCTTCAGCGCCTGCCTCTCGATCTCGAGCTGGCGGATCTGGCGCTCGAGCTCGTCGAGCTCGGCGGGCATCGAGTCGATCTCGGTGCGTAGACGGGCCGCCGCCTCGTCGATGAGGTCGATTGCCTTGTCGGGGAGGAAACGATCGGTGATGTAGCGGTTCGAGAGCACGGCGGCCGCCACGATGGCCGTGTCCTTGATCCGGACGCCGTGGTGGACCTCGTACTTCTCGCGCAGGCCGCGAAGGATGCTGATCGTGTCTTCAACGGACGGCTGGTCGACCAAGACCGGTTGGAACCGGCGCTCCAGCGCCGCGTCCTTCTCTATGTGCTTGCGGTACTCGTCCAGCGTCGTCGCGCCGATCGCGCGCAGCTCGCCACGCGCCAGCGCTGGCTTGAGCAGGTTGGCCGCGTCGATCGCGCCTTCGGCGGCGCCCGCGCCGACCAGCGTGTGCAGCTCGTCGATGAAGAGGATCACCTGGCCGTTCGAGCCTTCGATCTCCTTGAGCACGGCCTTCAGCCGGTCTTCGAACTCGCCGCGGAACTTGGTCCCGGCGACGAGGGAGCCGAGGTCCAGCGCGACGACTCGCTTGCCCTTCAGGCCTTCCGGGACGTCGCCCTGCGCGATGCGCTGGGCAAGGCCTTCCGCGATCGCGGTCTTGCCGACGCCGGGCTCGCCGATGAGGACCGGGTTGTTCTTCGTCCGGCGCGACAGGACCTGGATGACGCGGCGGATCTCCTCATCGCGGCCGATCACAGGGTCGAGCTTGCCTTCCTTGGCCAGCTTGGTCAGGTCGCGCCCGTACTTTTCGAGCGCCTGGTACTTCGATTCGGGGTTCTGGTCGGTGACGCGGTGAGTGCCGCGGACCTGGCGCAGTGATTTCAGCAATGCGTCGTGCGTCACCCCCGCCTCCTTGAGGATCTTCTGGTCAGTGAGGGCGAGCAGGAGGTGCTCGGTCGAGATGTATTCGTCCTTCAGCCGCTCCGCCTCGCGCTCCGCCGCCTCGAGGCTCTTGTTCAGCGACTCGCTGAGATACGGCTGCCCGCCGCCGCTGACCTTGGGGAAGCGCTCGATCGCCGAAACGAGGGCCGGCTGCAGCGCCTGCACGGATGCGCCTGCCCGTTCGAGCAGGGTGCGGCCCACGCCATCCTCCTGGCTGACGAGCGCGAGGAGCAGGTGCTCGGGCTCGACCGCCTGGTTGCCCGTCTGGCGCGCCAGCTCGGCAGCTTCCTGCAGAGCCTCCTGGGCCTTTTCCGTGAATCGATCAAGTCTCATGGCTCGTTTATCCCAAGCCCCTTGGCGGCCCAAACGCCTTTTCGGTGACTTGTTTGCACGTATTTTTGGCGGCATGCCTGAGCTGCCCGAGCTGGAAGCGCTGCGGGTCCGAATCGGTCCGCGCGTCGAGGGCAAGCTGATCACCGCCGCGACGGTCAACCCAAAGAAGGCCCACCTCCTCCGCTACCCCGTGGACAACTTCGCCCTGGAGCTGCCGGCCCGGCGCGTAACGTCGCTGACCCGGCGCGGCAAGCACATGGTCTTCGCCACCGAGCTGGGCGGCGGGGGCTCGCCGCGCTGGCTGGTCATCAATCCCATGCTGGGCGGGCGGTTCCAGGTCGCGGGGCCCGGCGACCCGGTGCCGGCGACCGAGGTCTTCACGCTCCGGCTCGAAGGCAAGGTGGAGCTGCGCTACCTGGACTTTCGGGACATGGGGCGGATCTACTGGGTGGAGGACTGCTCCCGTGAGGTTCCCGCCTGGGATCCGCAGGGGCCCGAGGCGGATTCCGTGGCCTCGATGGGCCTGGAGGTGTTTCGGAAGCGGCTGCGCCGGTTCCGCGACGAACTCAAGGACCTACTGCGCAACCAGGAATTCCTGGCCGGGATCGGCAACGCGTACTCGGACGAGATCCTGTTCGAGGCTCGCCTTCTGCCACTGCGCCGTCGGGCGTCACTCAAGCCGGAGGAGGAGGAGGCGCTGTTCCGGGCGATCCCGGTCGTGCTGACGCGAGCGGTCGAGGCGATTCTGGCCAACCCGAATTACGAGGAGTCGAAGCAGGACCGGAAGTTCATGAAGGTGCACATGAAGGGCGGCCAGACCTGCCCACGGTGCGGGCACCGGATCAGCCAGCTCGGCTCCAACCGAGAGCCGCTGAACTTCTGCCGGGGGTGCCAGCTCTAAAAAGGGACACCTCCCGTGGGGTTCCCTCCCTTCGGTTCCGGTTCCCTCCCCCGCCGGCCTACCGGCCCTAGCGTACGGAGGCTGTCAACCCCCCGCCTGTTAAGACCGCGAGCCCGCGCCGGCCAGGTTGCCCGCGATGCTCCCCAGCAGCCGATGCGACGCGACCGTGATCTCGTCGATCGCCTCTTGGAACGCGGCCTCGTGGCGGCTCGACGGTTTGCTGAACCCGCTCACCTTGCGCACGAACTGGCGCGCGGCCTCGCGAATCTCGGCGTCGGTGGCGATGACGTCGGCGTGGCGCAGGGTCTTGATGCTTCGACACATGCCGACAACGATAGCGACGCCCTGCGGCTAAGAGCCGCGGTGCGGCGGCAGCTCCGGCAGGTCGGGCGGCGGCAGTCGCGTCGGATCGATGCCGGCCCTGAGCAGCATCGCGCTGGCCAACTTGTCGTAGCGGTGCTCGACAAGGTCCCCCACCGGGTCGGCGGACGCGCGCATCAGCTGGCGAAAGCTCAACGTCGAGACGGCGCGATAGGCCAGCACGGCGCGTGCCGCATCGGCGCGCCCCGTCATCGCCGCGATCCGGACGAACGCCAGCGCCGCGCCCGTCTCTCGCATGTCGCGCCATCGCCACCCGGTGTACGGCAGAAGCACGAGCAAGATCGGCGGCAGCGCCACGAGCAGCCCGAGCACGATCGCTGTCTTGAAGATCGCGTCGTGGATGTTCTGTCCCGTCGAGATGAGGGGATCGCCCGAGTAGTGCTTGAGCGTGTCAGCCGTGTCCTGCAAGAACTTCGTCAGGATCGGTATCCCGCCCGGGACCGCCTTGCGGAAAGCCGCAATCCACTGGTTGAAGGTCATGCCCGTGTTCTTGATCCCGTCGGCGATGACCTCGAGTCCCATCACCGTCTGATAGATAAGGAAGCCGAGGTAGGCCCAGATCACGGACCAGAAGAACACGATCGTGTCCGCCATGACGCGCAGGAACGCGGGCCAGCGCCGGTCCGGGTAGAGCTTGAGCATCATCTCCCTGCGGACGATAAGTCACCGGCCCCGAAACAGAGCCACCTGGTCCTCGGTTAGACTTCGCGAACCCATGGCGCCCGACCTCCAGTTCCCCGCCCACCGGCTGATCGAGGCACCGCACTGCTTCTGTACCTGCTAGGTCGCTAGACCCCGGGCCACAGCCCGGCCCGCAGGCGACCTTCCTTTCATTCGCAAATTCCGCCTGCCCGACAACGGGCAATTGAAAGGAGCAGCAGATTGGCCACCACCCTTCTCCGACCCGACCAAACCTTTTATCCGTCCGCGCGCCTCGCGGCGGAAGCCCCGGTTGAAACGCTGGCCTACCTGGTCACGTTCGACCCGACGCGCAAGAAGCCGGACGGCCTCGTCGCCCTTGACGTCGACCCGAAGTCGAAGAGTTACGGCAAGCAGGTCGGCCGCGTCGACGCCCCGCACGCCGGCGACGAGTTCCATCACTTCGGCTGGAACGTATGCAGCTCGGCGCTCTGCCCGTACGCCGCGCACCCGCACCTCGAGCGGCGCTACCTACTCGTGCCGGGACTCCGCTCGTCGCGCATCTACGTCTTCGACGTCAAGCCCGACCCGAAGCAGCCCAGGCTCGTCCACACGATCGAGGCGAAGGAGATCGCCGACCGCGCCGGATACAGCCGGCCGCACACCATCCACTGCGGTCCGGACGGCATCTACGTGAGCGCGCTGGGCAACCCGGACGGCGACGCGCCGGGCGGCGTGTTCGTCATCGACCACAACACGTTCGCGGTCAAGGGACGCTGGGAGATCGACCGCGGCCCGCAGCGGTTCGCCTACGACTTCTGGTGGCACCTCGGCTACGACACCGCGATCACGAGCGAGTGGGGCACGCCGAACATGGTCGAGAACGGGGTGAACCCCGAGCTCCTCCTGGCGGGCGAGTACGGCCACAAGCTGCACATCTGGGACCTGCCCAAGCGACGCCACCGCCAGGAGATCGACCTCGGCAAGGAGCAGCAGATGGTCCTCGAGCTGCGGCCCGCCCACGACCCCAGCAAGGCCTACGGCTTCGTCGGCGTGGTGACGAGCCTGAAGGACCTGAGCTCGTCGATCTGGACCTGGTACCGCGACGGCGACACGTACAAGGTCGAGAAGGTGATCGAGATCCCCGCCGAGCCGGCCGACGCCGACGACCTTCCGCCGCTGCTGAAGGGCTTCAAGGCCGTGCCTCCGCTGGTAACCGACATCAACCTCTCGCTCGACGACCGCCACCTTTATGTGTCGGCCTGGGGAACCGGCGAATTCCTCCAGTACGACGTCAGCGATCCGTTCAAGCCGAACAAAACCGGAAGCGTCCACCTCGGCGGGATCGTCCGCAAGGCCGCGCACCCGAGCAGCGGCGGCCCGCTGAACGGCGGCCCGCAGATGGTGGAGATCAGCCGGGACGGCAAGCGACGCCTACCTGACCAACTCGCTGTATGCGAGCTGGGACGAGCAGTTCTACCCCGAAGGGATCAAGAGCTGGGCGACGCTCATCAACGCCAAGCCCGGGGGCGGACTGAGTCTCGACAACGGCTTCTTTACGACATTCGAGCAGCGCTCGCACCAGGTCCACCTCGAAGGCGGCGACGCTTCGTCCGACTCGTACTGCTACTCGTGAGCGGCGCGTTGTGGCCCTGGGCAGCACTCATGCTGCTCGGGGCCTACCACGGCGTGAACCCGGGCATGGGCTGGCTGTTCGCGGTAGCGCGCGGGCTGCAGGAGAAGAGCCGGTGCGCCGTGCTCACCTCGCTGCTTCCAATTGCGATCGGACACGAGGCCTCGATCGTGATCGTCGTCATCGCCGTGTCGCTGACCGAGCAGTTCCTGCCTCCGTTTTTCATCCGGCTGCTGGCGGCGCTGATTCTGGTCAGCTTCGGCGTCTACAAGATGGTCCGCCCGCGCTCGCATCCAGGCGGCTTCGGGATGCGGATCGGCCCCGCGGGCCTGGCCGCGTGGTCCTTCCTCATGTCGTCCGCGCACGGCGCCGGCCTGATGCTGGCGCCCGTGCTCCTCGGCCTGCCGGTCTACGCGGCCTACCACAGCCTGCGCGAGATCTCGCTCCAGGCCGTCGCCGCCGCCTCGCTTCACGTCGCGGCGATGCTGTTCGTCATGGGCGTCGTCTCGGTGATCGTCTACGAGAAGGTCGGGCTCGGCGTCTTGCGCCGCGGCTGGTTCAACCTTGACCTCGGCTGGAGCCTGGTCCTCATCGCCAGCGGCGCGGTGACACTCTTCACGGCAATTTAGGCGATCGCGAAGTCGACCTCGACGCTCACCTGGATGTCGAGCTGGCCGACCGGCACCTGGGTCGCCGCCGGCGCGCCGGCCGCGGCCCCGAAGCTGATTTGCGCCGGGTACCGGCTGCTCGTTGAGAGGTCGCTGATCCCGACCACCTGGCCCACCCTGACGCCGGCGGCCGACGCCATCGCTTGAGCTTTCGACTTCGCGTCGGCGATCGCGAGCGTGCGCGCCTCGGCCTGGGCTGACTTCGGATCGGCGAGCGTGAAGCCGACCGTGATCTGCGTCGCGCCGCCCTCCTGGACGATCGCGTCGAGCGTCTTGCCGACGGTGTCTACGTTGTGCCACTTGACCTGCAGAACCTCGGTTGCGCGGTAGCCGGTCACGCTCTGGCCGTTCGATTCATACACGGGCCCGATCCAGTAGCCGGTCGTGTTGAGGTCCTTATCCGCCACGCCGAGCGCCTTGATCCGGGCGATGAGCTTGCCGGCCTTGGCCGCCAGGTCAGCCTGGGCTCCCGACGCGGTGCCCGACTGCGAGTCGATGCCGGCCGAGACGATGGCGAGGTCCGGCTTCTTGGAAACGATGGCGTCGCCGCTGGTGAGGATGGCGGGGCCGATGCTCGAGGTCGACGTGGAAGCCGTGGGCGAGGTGATGAACACGGGTTGACGGTTCGACGCGATGATCACCGCGGCCACCGCAAGAGCGCAGGCGAGCGCGATGCCGGTGGGAACAAGCAAGAGGCGAAGCGATGAAGGCAATTTGATAAGACCTCCTTTGCGACGCCAACGGTCGATTCGAAGGCCAGGTAACGAGGTGGTGGGGCAGAAGGCCCGACATACTCAGCTCCGTGGTGGCCAACGGAATCACCCTGTTGCGGATTGCGCTGCTGCCCGTCATCGTGGTTTCGGCGCTGCTAGGCAACAGCCTATTGGCATGCGCCGCACTGCTTGCCGCGGGCGCGACCGACTTTCTCGACGGCCATATCGCCAGGCGCATGAGCACGCAGTCCGTGCTCGGATCGCGCCTCGATGCCTGGGCGGACATTCTGCTGCTGGTCTCCGTTACCGGGGCGGTCGTGATTCTGCATCCTGAGATCGGTTCGGATAACCCGGCATGGCTGGCCGTCACCGGGACCATCTACGCCGCTTCGCTCGTCGCCGGCCAGGTTGCGTTTCGCCGCCTCGTCAATCCGCGCCAGGTTTCGGGCAAGGTGGCGGGCGGCGCGCTCTACGTCTTCGCCTTATTCACGCTGGCCGGCGGTCGCTACGAGCCGGTGCTGCTCAGGCTCACGACGCTCGCGCTAATGGTCTCGTCGGCCGAGACCATCTTGGTCGCGCTAAGGCGCAGGAGCCGGGCCGAGATCAGCACCACCCAAGCCAACGGAAGCGCAAGTAGGCAGCGCTCCCACAGGCCCCACGCCGCAAATGAGGTCCCAAGCGCAGCGAATCCCAGCGCGAGAACGATGAGCTCCGCCACGCCAAACCCCAACCAGACTCGACCGTAGAAACGCGCCGCGGCAAGCGGCGCGATCGTCAGGCCGAGCACCGCGACTCCTGAACCAAGCCGGTGAAGCGCGGTCGAGATCGTTGAGGCGGGGTCAAGCCGGACGATTACGATTTCGAGCAAGGCACCGCCCGCCACCACAAGCGCCCAGCGCGCAACCGGCGCCTCCGCTATTGCCGGCCCGAGTGCAAAGCAGCCGATCGCGACCAGGCCGATCGCGGCCTCGACCATCCACGCCCCTGGCATTCCGGGGACCGCAAGCCGGCTGACCGTTCGGGCCATCGGATCGTAACCGGGCGTGATCGCGCCCGCGACCAGCACCAGGACCGCGGCGATAGGCGGAGAGATGAGGCCTATCGATGCGCAGATTCTGCTGATCAATCGGTGGGCCACGAGGGTGGGTCCCAGCCCAGGTTGGAGACGCTGCCCGTCCGCCAATAGACGCCGCGCTTGCGCTGCATCAGCTCCTCGTCCACCAGGTAGCGCCGGAGAGCGGCGAAGTCCGGGTGGCGGCGCAAGATGACCCGATTGACCTCCGCCTCGGTGTAGAGACGCCCAGGTTGAAAGTCCTCGACGAGCCACCGCAGCACCGCGAGGCGCTTTTTGCGCTGGACGGGGATGGCGTGCAGCCGCCCGGCGACATCGACAAACGTCTCAAGGACGCGGCCGTCATAGCTGTGCTTCTCGGTTTCCACTCCCGCGGCCCTCACCGGTTGATAGTTGGCCATCGCAAGCTGAGAAATCAACCCTCATACCGGTACCCGTTTGGCCGACGAATCAAAGACAGACGGACTTCTTCCCTCACGTGGCTAGAGCCAGACGGTCATGAATGCGAGAAAAGCGGCGAAGAATCCGCCCCACCCAACGATGGGCGCGACCACGATGGCGACTATCGATGGCCAGACCCGACCACCCGATGGCCTCGTGGCCAGCGCAACGACGCCCACCAGGGGCCCGGCGAGCGGCAACACCCACAACATGTCAAAGGACCAGCCGAACAAAGACGAGCCCCAGTTTGCATTCGACTTCAGTCCGACGGCTAAGGCGATCGTTGGAACAAGTGCCACTAAAACGCAAGCCAGCGCTGCCCAGTCCACCCGTCTTAGGGGTCGCCATTTTCGGACCCCTTGAGAAGCATTTTCCATTTGCAAATTGGAGTCCTATGACCCTTCTGGCTCGCCGCCGTGCTAGGCGGTCATTTATCACATTCTGTTGGCTTCAACGCCATTCTGTGAACTCAGCGAATTGTGAACTTAGTCAGCGCACCATTATGTAGACGTCGCCGGTCACCTGGTCCAAGGTCACGTGAATCTTCCAGCAACCGGCCGATGGGAACAAGAGGCCGGTGCCGAACTCCTGCCCGGGCCGGTTCCAGGTTGAAGAGGAATGCGCCTCCGGTCCCCAGTTGAGACGCCCGAGCTGCGCTGCAGGACCGATAAGGGTGAAGGTAGGAGTCCCAAGCGCATGTGCACCATCGAGACGCCAGAGCGTTTTATCCTCGATCCCCGCCCTGGGGGGATAGGCAGTCATGAACCACGCCCACACGGTTCCACCGGTAACTGTCCCGTAGACCTCCGCGGCAAATGATCCTGACGGAGAGACCTGGCAACCAGTGGCGCCAAGTGGCGTCGGCGAACCAACGGTTGCCATGCTTGGCGAGATGTTGGATCGGCTTGTCACAAGAGGCGTGCACGCCGACAGGATTGCCAACGCAAACGCGCTTCCGATTGCAAGCCGTGACATCAACTCACCATACGTCTCAGGTGAGACGTCGGTTCCGGGGCGATTTGGAATATGACACTGGCGGAGGGGCTGGGATTTGAACCCAGGATAGGCTTGCACCTATAACAGTTTTCAAGACTGTCGCCATCAACCGGACTCGGCCACCCCTCCGCGGGCACAAGCGATTCTAAGAACCCCACGTGCACAACCGTCGTCAGCTCAAAGCAAGACGAGGTGGAGCTGTAGGCCGGATTCACTCCGGCCGTCACCCAGCCGTTTGCTTCCTACAAACCGCCAGGCGGCGCACGAAAGGGAGGGGGTCCCGCCCCGATCAACTCCACCCCACCGAGGTACGGACGCAGCACGTCGGGAACGTTGATCATCCCGTCGGAGCGCTGATACGTCTCCATGATCGCGTCGATCGTCCTCGGCAGCGCCAGGCCGCTCCCGTTGATCGTGTGCGCAAATCTCGGCGGCGCCCCCCGCTCCGGCCGGTACCGAATGTTCGCGCGCATCGCCTGGAAGTCGTTGAACACAGAGCACGACGAGACCTCGAGGTAGCGGTCCAGCCCCGGCGCCCACGCCTCCAGGTCGTACTTCTTGTACTGCGCGAACCCCATGTCGCCGGTGCACATCGACATCACCCGATAGTGCAGGCCCAGCCGCTGCAGGATGTCCTCTGCGTCACGCGTCAGCTTCTCGAACTCGTCGAGAGACGTCTCTGCGCTGGTCACCTTGACCAGCTCGACTTTCGAGAACTGATGCAATCGGATGAACCCGCGCGTGTCCTTTCCCGCCGCGCCCGCCTCGGTGCGGAACGACGGCGCGTAGGCGACGTACTTCAGAGGCAAGCGATCGCCGTCGAGGATCTCCTCCCGATGGAGGTTCGTGACGGGCACTTCCGCGGTCGGGATCAGCCACAGGTCGCTGCCCTCCACTTTGAACGCGGCGTCGGCGAACTTCGGCAGGTTTGCCGTCCCCACCATGGACGCGGAGTTCACCAGGATCGGCGGCCACACCTCGGTGTAGCCATGCTCGCGGGTGTGCACGTCGAGCATGAACTGGACCAGCGCGCGCTCCAGTCGCGCCCCCTCGCCGATCAGGAATGCAAATCGCGCGCCTGACACGCGGGCGGCGCGCTCGAAGTCCATGACCCCAAGCGCTTCGCCCAGGTCGAAGTGAGTCCGCGCGGCGAAGCCCAGGTCGGGCTTGTCCCCCCACTCCCTGGCGACCACATTGTCGGCTCCGGTTTCACCGACCGGCACCGATTCGTGAAAGACGTTTGGCACTCGAAGCAGCAGGTCGTCGAGCTCGCGCTTCACCGCGCCGGCGACCGAGAGCTCGCTCTTCGCGGTGTCCGCCATCTGGCGGAGACGTTCCTTCAGCGCTTCGTCGCGCGTCTTCGCGAACTCCTTGGAAAGCTTGTTCTGCTCTTCCTTGATCTTCTCGGCGGTATGCAGGTGCTCGCGCCAAACGGCATCCAGCCGCAGGATCTCGTCCACGGGCGCGGGTTCGCCCTTCAGCTCGGCGGCGCGGCGGACGAGATCCGGGTTCTTGCGGATGAACTCCAGGGCAAGCACCGGCTATGACTCGGCTTTCATCAGGGGGAACAGAATCACGTCGCGGATCGAGGGCTGGTCGGTCAGCAGCATCACCAGGCGATCGATCCCGATGCCGAGCCCTCCGCATGGAGGAAGGCCGTACTCGACCGCGCGGAGAAAGTCCTCGTCCATCGGGTGCGCCTCGACGTTCCCCGCCGCGCGTTTGGCGGCCTGCGACTCGAACCTCGCGCGTTGGTCGATCGGATCCGTCAGCTCCGTGAACGCGTTCGCGTACTCGCGGCCGAGGATGATCAGCTCGAAGCGCTCCACGAACCGCGGGTCGTCCTCCCGCGGCCGCGCCAGCGGCGACACCTCGACCGGATAATCGATCACGAACGTCGGGTGGCGCAGGCGAGGCTGGACGTGCTCCTCGAACAGGTCGTTCAGCTCCTCACCCGTCGCGTGGCGCCCCGTGTGCTCGAGCACCAGGTCGGCCATCTTCTCGCGCCGGAAGGGCGGGGCGAGGTTGACCGACTCGCCCTGATACGACGTCTCGAGCGGCCGGCCGGCCGCCATCGCCGAAACGACCACCAGGTCTTCGACCAGCTGCATCACGTCCTCGTAGCCGGCGTACGCCTGGTAGGACTCGAGGAGCGTGAACTCCGGGTTGTGGCGCGGCGAAAGTCCTTCGTTGCGGAACACGCGGCCGATCTCGTAAACACGCTCGAAGCCGCCGACCAGCAGACGCTTCAGGTGCAGCTCCAACGCGATGCGCAAGAACAGGTCGCGGTCCAACGAGTTGTGGTGGGTCTGGAACGGTCGGGCGTGGCCGCCTCCGGGAATCTCCTGCAGCACCGGCGTCTCCACGTCGATGAAGCCGCGCTCGTCGAGCAGCCCGCGAAGCGCGGTGATGATCTTAGTGCGGGCGCGAAACACGGCGCGCACCTGCGGGTTGGCGATGAGGTCGACGTATCTCTGCCGGTAGCGGATCTCGACATCCTTCAACCCGTGCCACTTCTCGGGCAGGGGGCGCAGCGACTTGGTGAGGAGCTGGAACTTGTGCACCTCGACCGTGATCTCGCCGCGCCGAGTGCGGAAAACGGGCCCGGTGACGCCGGCGATGTCGCCGGTGTCGAGGTCCGCAAACCGAGCGAACTCCTCCTCGCCGAGGATGTTGCGATTCGCCATCAGCTGCATGCGCGCGTGGCCGTCCTGGAGGTCGGCGAAGACAACGCCGCCCTGCAGCCGCTTCACCATCAGGCGCCCCGCGATCGAGACGGAATCGGTCCGCTCGGCGTCGCCGAGCAGAGCCTTCGCTGCCTCAGTGGAATGGGTGGGCAGAAACCCGCGTGAGTAGGGATCGATGCCCGCCGCGCGCAAACGATCGAGCTTCTCGCGGCGATCGCGCATGACCGCCGGCAGATCGAGCTCGATGTGTTCCGTCTCGTCCTTCTCTTCCGGCACGATCGGAAAAGATTAGAGGCTAGAGGCCGACCTCCTGGTCCTCGGCGGCCGGGAACGAGTTCACTTCGGCGCCGCCCGCCGCGCGATGGTTGCCGAGCGCCTCCTCGATCAGGGCGTCGACGTCGGTGTCGGAATGCAGCGGGTCGTGGTGAAAGAAAGCCAGTTCCTTCACGCCCGCCTGCTCGGCCAGGGAAAGCGACTCCTCGAACGTCGAGTGGCCGAATCCCGCGTGCGTCTTGTACTCCTCGGTGCTGAACTGCGCGTCGTGGACCAGGAGGTCGGAGTTGCGGCACCAGTTGGCCAGGTCCTTCAGCGTGCCGTTGTCCCCGTTGGCGAAAAGAGCGATCTCGTTGTCGGTGGCAAACGTGAACCGCGAGTCGCCCTCGTCGATCCGGTAGCCGAACGTCGGGATGGGATGCATCAGGAGATGCGGCGTGATGCGAAGCGCGCCGACCTCGAACGTCTCGCCCGGGTTGCGCTCGATGAACTCCATCTCGGCCGGCATGTGGCTTAGTCGCACCGGGAAATAGGCCGGGTCCATCTGGTCGGCAAACGCCGCCTGCAGCGACTTTGCTGAGCCCGCCGGCCCGACGATCGTCAGGTGCGTGCCGGGCACGAACGCCGGCAGGAAGAACGGAAATCCCTGGATGTGGTCGAGGTGCGTGTGCGTGATCAGGAGGTGGGCCTGCAGCGGCTCAGGCGACAGCGTGTTGCCGAGCTCGGCGATGCCGGAGCCCGAGTCGATGATCAGCAGGTTCTCCTCGGCGTCCCGCACCTCGATGCACGTGGTGTTTCCGCCGTACCGCAGAGTCCGCCGTCCGGGCGTGGGTCGCGTGCCGCGCGTGCCCCAGAACTTGATCCTCATCGCGCGGTGATTGGCTGGTAGATCTTCTTCACGACGAAGATGTCCAGCAGCTCCTTGTCGATCTTTCCCTCGCCTGCCTCTTCGTGCAGGATGTCCAGCGCCGTCGCCGGCGACACCGCCCTCTTGTAAGGGCGGTCCTGAGCGGTCAGCGCGTCGTAGATGTCGGAGATCGTCATCATCCGCGCCTGCAGCGGGATCTGGTCACCGGTCAGGCCCCTCGGATAGCCGGAGCCATCCAGCTTTTCGTGATGGCCGTACGCGATCTCGGGGATGCCTTTCATGAGCGGCGTCCACGGGATCTTGGTCAGGAAATGGAAGCTGTGCGTGACATGCGACTCCATCTCCAGGCGTTCCTGTGGGTCGAGGGTGCCCTTGCGGATGCTCAGGAAGCGGAACTCCTGCGGCTCGAGCATCGGGTGCGCGTTGCCGCCGATGTCGTGGTAGGTCTGTTGCGAGAGGAACTCGAGCATGGATGCCTTGTCCTCAGGCATCACCGACGGCTCGTTGGCGACGACGATGCTCTCCAACCAGAGGTTGAGCTGCCTGAGCTCCTCCTCGAGCCTGCGATCGATCTCCTTGATGACCTCGCCGTTGAGGCCGGCGCGCATCGCCTCGAGCTTCTCCGTCGCGTACTTCACCTGCACCGACCGCTCGATGAACGCGAAGCGCGACTCGATCACCTCGAGCTGACCCGGGATCAGCTTCTTGGCCTTGATCAGGATGTGCTCGCGCACGCCGACCTTGCCGAAGTCGTGCAGCAGGCATGCGTAGCGCAGCTCCTTGAGCTGGTCTTCCGTCATGCTGACGTCGCGGTACGTCCCGGTGTCGATCTCGGTGACTGCCTTCGCCAGACGCGTGGTCAAACCCTCGACACGCCCCGAGTGACCGGCGGTGCTTGGATCTCTTTGCTCGATCGCGGTGACGCTCGCCTGGACAAACCCGTCGAACAGCGCCTGGATCGAATCAAGCAGGCTCTTGTTGTCGAGCGCGACCGCTGCCTGGCTGGCGATCGACTCGATCATCTCGACGTCGTCCGGCCGGAAGCTGATGACCTCGTGGTCCACGTTCTCGGTCGTCAGCCGCGTCTCGAATCGACGTTTTGCATTGATCAGCTGGACGGCGCCGACGACCTCGTTGGTGTAGTTGCGCATCGGCACGGTGAGCATCGACTTCGTGCGGTACCCGAACTGCGCGTCAAAGCTGCGTCCGCCTATCGGCCTTCCCGGCGGCGGGTTGTAGGCGTCGTCGTAGATCTGGCTTGCGCCCTTGGAAACCGTATAGCCGACGACCGAGCGCTCGTCGACCGGGACCTTGAAAGCCTGATACGTGTTCTTGTCGAGGGAGTGGTTCTGGCTCGAGGCCAGGAACAGCTTCGGGCCGTCCTCGTCCATCTTCAGCCACAGGCTTGCGCCGTCCGCGTGCGTGAGCTGGCGCATGGTCGTGAGGATGAAGGACTGCAGGCGGTCGATGTCCTTCTCGGCGGAGAGCGCGATGCCGATCCGGTTGAGCTCCTTGAACTGGCGGTGGCGGCGGTGCGCCTCGGCCTCCAGGTCGGTCACCTGCTGCTTGAGGACGACGTTTTCCATCGCGACCCGGATCAGCTCGCGCAGCGCGGGCGCGGAGACGTCCGGGGGGATCTCGACGGCGATTTCGGCTAGGTGCTCAGGCGGCTTTTGGCCGGGCCCCACGAGCAGGAGTGCCGGCTGCACGACGGCGGCCGGGTCCGTCAGCGGTTCGGTCTCCAGGCCGCTCGCGGCGACCGCGCCCGCGACGCCCGACCGGTCGCCGTCCAGCACATAGAGATGGAAGCCGGGCGCCGTCTTCATTTGGCGGGCTACGTTCTAGCACCCCCGTCCAAGTTTTGAGCGTAGATAAGGCGTAAACCGTCGAGGGTCAGCAACGGGTCGGTGGTTTCGATCACATTGGTCAGCCCGGCCACCAGGGAGGCCTGCCCTCCGGTGGCCACCACGCGTGCCTTGCCGCCCAGCTCATCGACCATCCGTTTGACCATCCCCTCGACCTGCGCCACGAAGCCCCAGACCAGCCCCGACTGGATCGAAGCGACCGTGTTGCGGCCGATCACCGAATCGGGCGCCACCGGCTCGACCCTCCGGAGCATCGCGGTGTGGGAGATGAGCGCGTCGAGCGAGATCTCGACGCCGGGTGAGATGGCGCCGCCCAGGTAGTCGCCTTCGGCGTTGATCGCGTCGTAGGTGAGGGCAGTGCCGAAGTCGATCACCACCACCGGCCCGCCGTATTTCGCGTAGGCGGCCAGCGCGTTGGCGATCCGGTCGGCGCCGACGTCCTTGGGGTTGTCGTAGCGGATCCGGACGCTTGTCTTGACGCCCGGCCCGACCATCAGGGGCTCGCATTTCAGGTAGCGGCGCGAGGCCTCGACCAGGGCGGGGTTGATGGTGGGCACGACGCTGGAGATCACGACGCCGGTGACCACGCCGAGGTCGAACCCGCGCAGCTCGAACAGCTGGCGGAGCTCGACCGCCATCTCGTCCGCCGTCCGCTCGCGATGCGAGGTCACCCGCCAGTCGGCGGCGAGGCGTTCCCCGTCGAACAGGGCCAGCGTCACGTTGGTGTTGCCGACGTCGACGGCGAGCAGCATGGGCGGCCCGAACTCTACGTCGTGACGGCGGGCCGCGTGACGGTCTTGGTCGTGCGCCTCAACGATGCTGCCTCGCGGCGGAGGGCTCGAGCGCGTGAAATGACTCGCAGCCGGCTGGGGCCGCCTTCGAGATCACGCTTGGCGACCGACGCCTTCGCGTCCCAGGGGGCGGCAAACTCGCCATCGCGAACCTGGCGGCCGATCTTCTCGTGCGCCCGGCGGAACGGCGTCCCTGACCGTACGAGCGCTTCCGCCGCATCCGTAGCCAGCAGCAGGGGGTCGGCGGCCGCAGCCGCGAGGCGGTCGCGGTCGAACTCGAGATGTTCGACCAGGAGCGCCGCTGCCGTCAACGAGTCGAGCACGTTTTCCACCGCGGAGAAGAGCGCCGGCTTGTCCTCCTGCAGGTCCCGGTCATAGGCCAGCGGCAGGCCTTTCAGAACCGTGGCCAGGGCGACGAATCCCCCCAAGGATCTGCCCGCCCGGCCGCGCAGGAGCTCGGCGATGTCGGGATTCTTCTTTTGTGGCATCAGGCTCGAGCCGGTCGCGATCTCGTCGGCAAGCTTCACGAAGCCGAACTCCGAGCTTGCCCAAAGCACGACGTCCTCACCCAGCCGGCTGAGGTGAACCGAGGTGGAAAGGCAGGCGTACGCGAGATCCAGGGCGAAATCGCGGTCCGAGACCGCATCCATGCTGTTCTCAGTGAGGGCCGGGAGTCCGAGCTCTCGCGCGACAACCCGCCGAGCGAGCGGCAGCGTGGAGCCGGCTAATGCTCCCGACCCAAGGGGCAACCTGCCCGCCGACTCAAAAGCAACGCCGAACCGGCGCGCATCACGGAGCATCGGCTCTGCATGCGCGAGCAGGTGATGGCCGACCGTCACCGGCTGGGCGCGCTGAAGGTGCGTGTACCCGGGCATGAGCCAGGCCGCATGGGCCGCGGCCTTGGCGGACAGCACATCGATCAGGTGGGCAAGGCGGGCGATCGCCTCCGTCGCCGCTTCGCGGCAGTAGAGCCTCAGGTCGAGCGCGACCTGGTCGTTGCGGGACCGGCCAGCGTGCAAAGCCGCTCCCGCGGGTGTGATCTCTGTCAGCCGGCGCTCGATTGCCGTGTGGATGTCCTCGTCTGACGCTTCGAACTTGAAATCGCCGGCGTCGAGGTCACGCCTGATCCGTCGTAATCCACGCTCGATGGCGGTCAGCTGCGACGCCGACAGCAAGCCTGCGGCTTTGAGCCCTCGCGCATGGGCGATGCTGCCCGCGATGTCATATGGGTAGAGCTCGTAGTCGAACTCGAGCGAGGATGAAAATCGCTCGAGCTCGGGCAGCAGGCCGCGCGTGAAACGACCTCCCCAAAGCTTTCCCTTCCCCGCTTGCCGGGGAAGGTGACCCGGCTTCACCTCCCCGCTCGCCGGGGAGGTCGGCGGCGAAGCCGCCGGGTGGGGGCTTGGGGCGGCATTTTTCTTGGCTATGGCGTGAGCCTCTTCACGGTCCCGAGCAGCTTGCCGAGCTCGCGCGTGTAGAGCCGGCCCTGCACCCTGGCCGACGTCCTCACTCCCATACCCCAGAGCTTGATGAAGCCCGCCGCCGCGGACTGGTCGAACTCGTCGCCCTTCCCATAGGTCGCGAGTGCCAGTTGGTAGAGCTGCTCCGGCGCCTTGCGGCCGACGACCTGCGACGACCCTCGGTACAGCTTGAGCCGCACATCGCCGGTGACGTGGCGCTGCGTCTCGGCGACGAATGCGTACAACGCATCGCGCAGCGGGCTGAACCACAGGCCGTCGTAGACCATCTGCGCCCACTGCTGCCCGACCAGGTCCTTAAACCTCGCGACCTCCTTGGGCAGCGTGATGTCCTCGAGCGCCTGGTGCGCCTGGAGCAAAAGCACCGCCGCCGGCGCCTCGTAGATCTCGCGCGACTTGATGCCGATCAACCGGTTCTCCAGGTGGTCGATGCGCCCGACACCGTTTTCGCCCCCCAACTTGTTGAGGGCCGTCACGACGTCGACCGCGGAAACATGCTTCCCGTCGAGCGCGACCGGAATTCCCTCCTTGAAGCCGATCTCGATGTAGGCTGGCTCGTCTGGACACTCCATGGGGTCGCGCGTCCACGCGTAGACGTCCTTGGGTGGCTCGGCCCACGGGTCCTCCAGCACGCCCGCCTCGATCGAGCGGCCCCACAGGTTCTCGTCTGTCGAGTACGGCGAGCGCACCGTGGCCGGCACCTCGATCCGATGCTTGGTCGCGTACTCGATCTCGTCATCGCGGTTCATCCCCCACTCACGCACCGGCGCGACGACCTGCAGCTCGGGCGCGAGCGCCGCGGTGGCGACGTCGAACCGAACCTGGTCGTTGCCCTTGCCGGTGCAGCCGTGGGCGACGGCGTGCGCGCCTTCGCGACGCGCGACCTCGACCATCATCGCCGCGATCAGCGGCCGGCCCAGCGCGGTCGCGAGCGGGTATTCCTTCTCGTACACGGCCCCGGCCTGGAGCGAGGGCCACACGAAGAGCTGGAGAAAAGGCACTCGGCCGTCTGCCACGTAGGCGGCGGACGCGCCGATCTTCAGCGCGCGCGCCTGGATCGCATCGAGGTCTCTCTTCTCGCCGAGGTCGACTGTGAACGCGATGACGTCCCAGCCCTGGTCCTTGAGCCAGCGGATCGCGACCGAGGTGTCGAGCCCACCCGAGTAGGCCAGGACTAGTTTCTTATCCGCCATTGGCGAGCAGGTATCTCAGGGCGCGGCCCGCGCCGGGCTTGCGGAGCACGGCGATGATCGTGTCGTCGCCCGCGACGGTGCCGGCGATCCCGGGAAGGGCGGCCTCGTCGATCCGGCGCGCGACCAGGTTGGCGGTGCCCGGCGGCGTCTTGATCACCGCGATCGGCTCGACCACCTCGACCGACAGCACGAGCTCGCTCATCAGTCCGGCTGAGGTGCGATAACCGCCGCCCGAACGGACGAGGCCCAGCTCCTGGATGTCGCGCGAGATGGTCGCCTGCGTCGCGCGCATGCCCTTGCGCGCCAGCGCGGCGGCGATCTCGTGCTGCGTGTGCACGGAGCCGCGGTTGACTAGATCGAGGATCGCGCTGTGGCGCTCGGCCTTCTGTCCCCACGAATTCGGAGGCTTCGCCTTGAATTCGCGGGGGCCCCTGGGAGAGGTGACGGTCATCCCGCGACCTTCTTCATGGTCGCGTGCGCGCGGTCGATTTCCTCGGCGGTGATGATCAGCGGCGGCACAAGCCGCACGGAGTGTTCGTCGACCGCGTTGACGATTAGGCCGGCCTCGAGGCAGGCCAGCTGAAACGCCTTGGCGCGGGGCTCGGCAAACTCGAAGGCCTGCATCAGGCCGAGTCCGCGGACTTCCTTGGCGCCCAGGTCCCTGATCGCTTCGCCAAGCAGCTCCCCCATCTCCGCCGCGTGGCCCACCAGCCCGTCGCGCTCGATCACGTGCAGCACCGCCAGCGCAGCCATGCAGGCCAGCGGATTGCCGCCGAACGTCGACCCATGGTCGCCGGGCTCGAATACATCCGCGCGCGGGTTGGCAAGGCACGCGCCGATGGGCACGCCGCCGCCCAGTCCCTTGGCCAGAGTCATGACGTCAGGCGTGATGCCTTCGTGCTGATGCGCGAACCAGCGGCCGGTGCGGCCGAGACCTGTCTGAACCTCGTCGAGGATGAGCAGGAGGTTCTGCTTGTCGCACCACTCGCGCACTGCTTTCAGATAGCCCGCCGACGGCGGGACGACGCCGATCTCACCCATCACCGGCTCGAGCATCAGGGCGACGGTCTTGCCGGTCGTTGCGGTCTTGATGGCATCGATGTCGTCGTACGCCACATGCACGAATCCGTCGGGCAGTGGCTTGAAGGGATCGGAGTATTTGTGCTGGCCGCCGGCGGTCACGGTGGCCAGGGTGCGTCCGTGAAACGAGCTGGTGGAGGTGATGATCTCGAACGCGCCATCGCGATTCTTGGTGCCCCACTTGCGCGCAATCTTGATCGCGGCTTCGTTGGCCTCGGCGCCGGAGTTGCAGAAGAAGGCGCGTGACGGAAATGAAAGGTCGACCAGGCGCCGGGCCAGCTCTATCTGCGGCCGCGTGAAGTACAGATTGGACGTGTGGATCAACGAATCGGCCTGCGCGCTGAGCGCGCGGACCACGTCGGGATGGGAGTGCCCAAGCAGGTTGACCGCGATCCCGGCCACGAGATCGAGATATTCGTGACCAGCCTCGTCGTAAACCTTGCAACCGAGACCGCGAATGAAGGTGACCGGCAGGCGACGACCCGTCTGCATCAGGTATCGCTCGGCCAGCTCGAGCGTGGTCTTGCTGACCGAGCTCACGGCGTGACCATGGTCCCGATGCCCGACTCGGTGAACAGCTCCAGCAGCAGCGCGTGCTTGGTCCGCCCGTCCACGATGTGGGCGAGCGGCACGCCGTCGAGCGCGCGCATGCATGCCTCGAGCTTCGGGATCATCCCGCCGGTGACCTCGCCCGCCTCGATGCGCTTGCGCGCGTCCTCTTTGGACAGGACGGCGACGACCTCCCCGTCCACGCCCTGCACCCCGGGAACGTCGGTGAGCAGGATCACCTTCGCGGCCTTCAGAGCTACCGCGATCTCCGCCGCGACCGTGTCTGCGTTGATGTTGTAGGCGTGGCCGTCGTAGCCGAGGCCGATGGAGGCGATGACCGGGATGTAGCCGCGGCCGAGCAAGGCGGTGATCGGCTCTTTGTTGACCTGCGTCACGCGTCCGACGTAACCCATCGACTCGTCGAGCGGCTCCGCGATGATCGTCGGCCCGTCCTCGCCGCTCATGCCGACGGCCTGCCCGCCGAGACGGTGGATCGCGGCGACCAGGTCGGGGCTGACCTTTCCGGTCAGCACCATCTTCACGACCTCCATCGTCGTCTCGTCCGTCACGCGAAGCCCATTTTTGAAATTGGCCTTCAGCCCCAGACGCTCGCTCATCGCCGTGATCTCCGGGCCGCCCCCGTGCACCAGCACCGGCTGCATGCCGACGTAGCGCAGCAGCACGACGTCGAGCAGCGTCTCGTCGCGAGCGTGGTCGATCGCGTTGCCGCCGACCTTGATCACGACGACCTGGCCGTGGAAACGCTTGATGTAAGGCAGCGCCTCGACCAGGACCTTGGCGCGCTCTTCGACTGTCAGCGTCATGTCGTGTAGTCGGCGTTGATGCGCACGTACTCCTCCGATAGGTCGCAGCCCCAGGCCTCGGCGCTTCCCTCGCCAAGGCCGAGCGTCGCCACGATTTCAATTTCCGTCTGTTCGAATGCCCGCCTCACGGCCTGAAGGTCGACGTCGACCCCGGCGCCGCGTTCGAAGACGACCAGGCCGCCTACCGTCAGGTGGAGCCGGTCGAGGGCGAGCTCGGCGCCACTGTAACCGAGCGCGCAGACGATCCGTCCCCAGTTCGGGTCGCCGCCGTGGACGGCGGTCTTGACGAGGCTCGACGCCGCGACCGCGCGGGCGGCGGTCCTGGCTTCGGCGTCCGACATTGCGTCGAGCACCCTGACCGTGATCAGCTTCGTCGCGCCCTCGCCATCGCGGGCGATCGAGCGCGAGAGCTCGCGCGCCACCTGGACGAGCGCCGCCTCGAGCTGCTCGGCGCGCCGGGTGCCCTCGAGGATCGGCTCGTTGCCCGCGGCGCCGTTGGCGAGGATCAGGAAGGTGTCGTTCGTCGAGCTGTCGCCGTCGATCGTGACCTGGTTGAAGCTCCGGTCGGCGACGGACCGCACGAGCTTCGACATCAGGCCGGCCTCGACCGCCGCGTCGGTGGTGATGTAGGCGAGCAAGGTGGCCATGTTGGGGTGGATCATGCCGGACCCCTTGCACATGCCCCCCAGGCGCACCGTCGCGTCGCCGAGGTCGATCTCCATGCGGGCCGTCTTCGGGACGGTGTCGGTGGTCATGATCGCCCGGGCCGCCGCCTCCCCCGCGTCGGTCGTCAGGTGCCCGCACGCCTCCGCGATACCGGACTTGATCGCGTCCATCGGCAGGTAGCGGCCGATCACGCCGGTCGAGTTGACCAGCACCTGGTCGGGGTCCAGGTCGAGTCTGTCGGCCGACAGCTTGGCCATCAGCAGCGCGTCGCGGAACCCCTGCGCCCCGGTGCACGCGTTTGCGTTGCCCGAGTTAATCGTCAGAGCCTGGACGCGGTTGCGCCGCAGGTGCAATTGGTCGATCACCACCGACGCCGACTTCACCTTGTTGGTGGTGAACACGCCGCCCGCGTCGACGGGGTTGACGGAATGGATCACGCACAGGTCGTCCTTCTGGCCGCGCGGTATGGCCGAGGCACCCGCGGTGAAAGCCTTGATCCCGCACGCGGCGGTGCCGGCGCGATATCCCCGCGGGTAGGTCACGGCCACTGGACGGCACCCTCCAGGGCGGTCGTGCGCTCGAACCCCGACGCGATGTTGAAGCACTCCACGCCCTGGCCCGACGCGCCCTTGACCAGGTTGTCGAGGGCTGCCGTGACGACGGCCTTCTTGCCCTGCGCGGCGACGTTGACCAGGCACAGGTTGGAGTTGGTCGCCAGCTTCGTCGTGGGCGTGCTGTCGACGACTTTGGTGAATGGCTGGCCCGCATAGAACTCGCTATACGCGTCCTGGAGCTCGGACAGGGATCCCTTCAAGTCGAAGTAGCAGGTCGCCAGGATGCCCCGCGTCATCGGAATGAGATGCGGCACGAATGTCACCGAAGGCGCCCCGGCGCCGTTGGAGAGACTGCCCAGCTCCTGCATCAACTCGGGAAGATGGCGGTGGCCGCCGATCGCATAGGCACCGACCGACTCGTTCACCTCGCTGAAGTGAACGCCCATTCCAGGCGACCGGCCCGACCCGCTGACGCCCGACTTCGCGTCGACCACGACATCAGAGCCGACCAGGCCCGCCGACACCGCGGGCGCAAGGGCCAGGATCGCGCAGGTCGAATAGCAGCCGGGGACGGCGACCAGCTGGGCGCTCTTCAGCTCTTCGGCGTGCAGCTCGGGCAGGCCGAACACCGCCTTGCCCAGCAGGCCCGGAGCGGGGTGCTCCTGCCGGTACCACTTCGGATATTGGGACGGGTCGCGCAGCCGAAAGTCGGCGCTCATGTCGATGACGCGCAGCCCCGCCGCCAACCACGCCCCCGCCCTGGCTGCGCCGACGTTGTGCGGCAGGCAGCTGAAGATCACGTCGAGACCATCCGCCGATGGCTCCGGGAGGAACTCACCCAGAAGGTCGAGGAGAGGAAAGACCTCCGAGTAGGGCTTACCCGCGTACGAGCGCGAGGTGAGCTGCACGAGCTCGACGCCGGGATGTCGCGAAAGCAGATGAACGGCGGTCATGCCAGCGTAGCCGTTGGCCCCGGCTACCCCAACTTTGAGCTTCTTAGCCACGAGCGCATGAGTATACAGCGAACTGCATAAACATGCGGTCAGTCGGGATCGTTGAAAAAGCACGACTCGGCGCCCGTGTGGCACGCCGGGCCGGCCGGACGAACCGAAAGCAGGACCGTGTCCAGATCGCAGTCCAGCCGGACCTCGACGACCTCCATCGTGTTGCCCGACGTGGCCCCCTTCTCCCACAGGCCGCGCGTGCGCGAGTGGAACCAGGCCTGGCCCGTCTCGCGTGTCTTCCGCCACGCCTCCTCGTCCATGTAGGCGAGCATCAGCACCTTGCCCGTCTCCGAGTCCTGGACGATCGCGGGCACGAGACCTTTCGAGAAATCGGGGCTCACGGCCGCACCTCCAGCCCGCCGGCGGCGAGATCGGCTTTGACGGCATTGATGGTCAGCTCGCCGAAGTGGAAGATCGAGGCCGCCAGCGCGGCGTCCGCCCCGCCCTCGGTGAGCGCGTCGATGATGTGTTGCGCGGAACCGGCCCCGCCCGAGGCGATGACCGGGAGCCGCACCGCGTCGCTGACTGCTCGCGTCAGCTCGAGGTCGTAGCCGGCGTGCGTGCCGTCCCTGTCCATCGAGGTGAGCAGGATCTCCCCTGCTCCCAGCTTCTCGCCCAGCACCGCCCACTCGACGGCTTCCCTTCCGGTGGCACGCCGTCCGCCGTGGCTGAAGACCTCCCAGCCCGCACCGTCGGACCGCCTGCGCGCGTCGATCGCAAGCACGACGCACTGCGAGCCGAAGACCTCGGCGCAGCGGGTGATCAGCGCCGGGTCCTCCAGGGCGGCGGTGTTGACCGAGACCTTGTCCGCGCCGTGGGTGAGCAGCTCCGCCATGTCCCCTACGCTGCGCACCCCGCCGCCGACGGCGAGCGGGATGAAGACCTGGTCGGCCGTGCGCTCGACCGCGTCGAGCAGGATCTTGCGCGCGTCCGACGACGCGGTGATGTCGAGGAACACGATCTCGTCCGCGCCCTCACGGTCGTACACCGCGGCAAGCTCGGCAGGGTCGCCGGCATCGCGCAGCTGCTGGAACCGCACGCCCTTCACCACGCGCCCATCCTTGACGTCGAGACAGGGGATGATCCGCTTGGCCGGCATCACTACTGGCACATGCGAACGAAGTTCGCGTACACGCGCAGGCCGTCCGCGCCGCTCTTTTCGGGGTGGAACTGCGTGCCCATCACCTTGCCGCGCGCCGAGACGGCGGCCGGCGAGTGGTCGGTGCAGCCGATGCCGTATTGCTCCCCATCCGGCGTGTACGAGTGCACGTAATAGAAGTAAGAGCGGTCGGCGATGCCGTCCCAGAGGGCGGAGGAGCCGGTCTGCACGGTCCGGCACCAGCCGATGACCGGGAGCCGCTCGCTGTTCTCCACCTCGACCACGCGTCCAGGCAGGAGACAGAGTCCCTGGTGGCGTCCGTGCTCCATCGACTCTTCGAACAAGAGCTGGTACCCAAGGCACACGCCGAAGAGGGGCTTGCCGGCGAGGGCGAGCTCGACGATGCGGCGTCCGAGGCCGTGCTCCGACAGCTTGGCCAACGCGGGCGCGAATGCGCCGACCCCCGGCAGAACGATTCCTTCGGCGCGCTGCAGCTCGTCGGGGTCGGCGGTCAACCGCACCTCCGCGCCGACGTTGACCAGCGCCCGCTCCACCGAGCGGATGTTGCCGACGCCGTAGTCGACGATCGCGATCATCCGAGGACGCCCTTGGAAGACGGCACACCCGGCGCGCCCGTCTCCGCCATCGCTTCGCGCAGCGCGAGGCCCAGCGCCTTGAACGTCGCTTCGGCGACGTGGTGGCGGTTGCGCCCGCGGATCACGTCGACGTGCATCGTCGCCCCGATGTGGATAGAGAGCGCGCGCCAGAACTCCTCCAGCACCTCCGACTCGAGCGTGCCGACGCGTCCGCGCAGCGGCACGTTGTACGAGAGGTAGGGTCGCCGGCCGAGGTCCACGACGACGCGGGCGAGCGATTCGTCTAGCGGCGCATAGGCCGACGCGAAACGCGCGATGCCGGCTCGATCGCCGAGCGCCTTGCTGAGGACCTGGCCCAAAACGATGCCAGCGTCCTCGACCAGGTGGTGGGGGTCGACGTGCACGTCACCCTTGCCGCGCAGCGCGAGGTCGAACCCGCCATAGCGCGCGACCTGCTCGAGCATGTGGTCGAGAAAGGCGAGCCCCGTCGACACCTTGATCCGTCCGCGCCCCTCGAGGTCGGCCTTTGCGACAACCTGCGTTTCCTTGCTCTTGCGTGTGACCTCCGCCGTCCTACTCAAGTCGCACCTCTACGGCATGGGCGTGGCCGCCGAGACCTTCCAGCATCGCGAGCCTCACGACCGGCTCGCGCATCGCCTCCAGGTCGCCGCGGTTGAGGCTCAGCACGCTCATCCGTTTCAAGAAGGTGTGCACGCCCAGGGGCGACGAGAAGCGCGCCGCGCCGGATGTCGGAAGCGTGTGGTTGGGACCCGCCGCGTAGTCGCCGAGCGGCACCGTGGAGTACGGACCCACGAAAACAGCGCCGGCGTTCTCGACCTGCGCCGCGAGTCGCGCGGCGTCGTCGGCCACGACCAGGAGATGCTCCGGGGCGAAATCGTTGGCCAGCTGCATCGCCTGTTCGAGGTCGTCGGCGACGACGATGCAGCAGTTTGCCTGCCGGATGATGTCGGCGCGCTCGAGCCCGCGGAGCAGGCTCTCGAGCTCCTCCTCGACGCGGCCGGCCAGGTGCTCGGAGTCGGTGATCAGGACGCCCCAGGCCAGCGGGTCGTGCTCGAGCTGAGCAGCCAGGTCGGCGGCAACGAAGTCGGGCCTGGCGTTGCCGTCCGCGACTACCAGCACCTCAGTCGGTCCGGCGATTCCGTCCACGCCCACCGACCCGAACACCTCGCGCTTGGCGAGGGTGACGTAGATGTTGCCCGGGCCGGCCACGACGTCGACGCGCGGGATGGTCGCCGTCCCATAGGCCAGCGCGGCTATGGCCTGGGCTCCGCCGATGCGGTAGACCGCATCGACGCCCGCGATATGCGCGGCCGCCAGGATCGCTGAAGGCACGGTGCCGTCGGGCCGCGGCGGCGTGGCCAGCACCACCTCGGGAACCCCGGCGACGCGAGCCGGGATCGCCGTCATCAACACGGTGGACGGATACGCCGCTCGTCCTCCCGGCGCGTAGACGCCCGCGCGCCGCACCGGTCGGGTCAGCAGCTTGAGGCCCGGCGAGCCAAGCGTGGCCGGCTGGAGCTGACGAATATGGAAATCGCGAATCCTCTCGGCGGCGAACTCGAGCGCCGCGCGGTCGGCAACGGCCAATCGGTCGAGCGACTCGCCCACCTTCTGTTTCGGTACCTCAAACGTCTCATCCTTAGCTGGCGCCCATCCGTCGAACTTCTTGCCGAGCTCACGCAGCGCGTCGTCGCCCTCGGACAACACGCGACGGCAGATCTCGACCACGGTCGCGCGCTCCTCCGCGAACCGGCTGAGGTCGAGGCGCCTCCGGGACATCGGCGAATCGAGCCACGACGGCGCGTCGAATCTTCTAACCGGCATCGCCGACCGCCTCGCGCAGCTTCGCCACGACCGCCTGCACCGCCGCGGTCCGCGTCTTGAGACTCGCCTGGTTGGCGATCAGCCTCGCGGTCGACGTCCCGAGCACCGCGGTGATACGCAGGCGGTTCTCCTGCAGTGTCCGCCCCGTCGCCGTCAGGTCGACGATGCCATCAACGAGCCCGACCTGCGGCGCGAGCTCGACCGAACCGTGCAGTCGCACCACCTCGACCGCTTGGCCGCGCGACTCAAACCAGGCACCGGCCGTGCGGGGGTATTTGGTGGCGACGCGCATCAGCGGCGGCCATGTCTCCGGACCGTTCAGGTGCGATGAGTCCGGAACCGCGAGCACGAGCCGGCATCCGCCAAAGCGCAGGTCGATCAGCTCGTAGTGCGAGCCGGGCGTCTCCCAGAGGATGTCCTTGCCGACGATCCCGAGGTCCGCGGCGCCATGGTCGACATACGCGGGCACGTCCGCGGGACGCACCAGGATTACTCGCACGCCACCGCGTTCGGCGAGCAATTGGCGGCCAAGCTCTTCCGCGCTGAGGCGCGCCAGGCCGGATCGGGCCAGCGTGTCCAGCGCGCCGTTGAGCAGGGCGCCCGTAGGGATGGCGATGGATATGGGCGCCTGCTGCGTCATGCATCGCCTCCGGCGAGCCGCGCCGCAACCTGTTCCGCGGGCAGGGTTCGCGCGCGCTTTCCGGCGGAGGTCCACGTGACCGTCGGCGCGGCGCGGAAATAAAGGAGGTTGGCCGCGCCCACAGCCTGCCACCAGTCCTTCGCGGCGCCGGGACTGCGCGACTCGGTGTCGACGACCGCGCGCATGCCGAAAAGTCGGAGGGTCGAGGCAAGGCGAAGGGCGGAGCTCAGCCCCGAGCCGGTCCACGCGATCGCCGCATCGAGGCGCGGCAGTGCCGGCGGGCGCGGGGCCCGGGTCAGCATCTCGGAGACCAAGTCCAATTGCACCATGAAGCCCGTGGCCGGAGCGGGACGGCCGAAGCGCGCGAGCAGCCCGTCGTAGCGGCCGCCCTGCGCGACGGGACGGCCGAAGTCGGGGCCGTAGCCCTCGAAGATGATCCCGGTGTAGTAATCGAAGTCGCGGATCGCGCCCAGGTCGAGGTTCACCACGTCGCCGATCCCGTGGTCGACCAGCAGCTCGCGGACCCGTGACAGCTCGCCGAGCGCAGCCTCGGATCGCTTGTTGCGGACGAGCGCGCGGGCCGCGTCGAGGATCTCGGGCCCACCGCGGAGGGCTGGGAACTTGAGCAGCAGCTCGTGCTCCGCCGATTTGAGCGGCGTGCCTTCGAGCAGCGCCTCGAGCGCTACGAAATCGCGCGCCGCGAGCGCGAGGCGGACCGCCGCCTTCGTCTCGTCCGGAAGGCTGACCGCGTCCATGATCCCGTGGAAGAACTCCGCGTGGCCGACGTCGATCTGGTAGCGGCGAATGCCCGTCGCCTCCATGCACCGCGCCGCGAGCGCGATCACCTCCGCGTCGGCCACAGGGCCGGACGCGCCGACGAGCTCGGCCCCCACCTGGTACGTCTCGCGCCGCTGATGGAAGCGGCTCTCGTCGGTCGAGAGGACTGGGCCCGCGTAGCACAGGCGCAGAGGCAGCGGCGCTGTGCGCAGCTTGCCCGCGACGAGCCGCGCCACCGGCACGGTCCGCTCGCCGACGAGCGCGACCACGTCGCCATGCCCGTCGGTGAACTTGAAGAGGCGCCGACGCTGCTCGACGCCGAGCCCGAGGTCGAGGACTTCCATGCTCTCGACCAGCGGCGTGATCACGTGGCGGTAGCCCCAGCGCCGCATCTCTGTGAGCAAAGACTCCTGCGCCTCGCGCAGGATCTCGGCTTCGGCGGGAAGTAGATCGCGGAAGCCCGGCACGGTGCCGAGCTGAGGATGCACGGGTTCTGTCACCGAGATCCGAAGCATATTCGCGTCATCGGCGGCCGGAGCCAAGGAGTCGACGAGCACGCGAGGGAGCGCATCGTGATGCGCGACCGAGCGCGCGCAGGGGACGACGCAGGCTTCAGCACCGCAGGTGCCCGGCCGACTAGGACGCGAAGATGCGAGGAGGCTCGGTGACGGAACCCGCACCTAGCTTCGGTGAAGAGACCTCCGGGCCGCGGCCAGGGAGTTATCAGCTTTCGTCTTCATCTTCTTCCTCAGCGTCATCGTCCGCGTCCGCGGAGAAGTCGACCGCCTCGCCCTCGTCCTCCACCGCGTGCATGCCCTCTTCCAGGTCGTCGCTGACCGGCGCCTCGACCAGCCGCTCTTCCTCTTCCTCGTCCTCGGTGAACACCTCGACGTCTCGTGCGAGGAGGCTCTCCTTCGCGTATGGGCGGAACTCGACCTCACGCTTGCGCCGCATCGGAAAGCTCGGCTTGCCCGCGAATTTCGGGTCCTGGTATGTCTCGCGGACGATCAGCTTCACGGTGTTGCCGTCGCAGGCCGTGATACCCGCCTGGTAGCGGTTGCCTCCGCGCATGAACTTGATCAGCCGCCTCGCGAGCTTCGCCTCGAGCGAGCCGAGGCGCACGCCGCGCGACGTTTCGGCTTGGATTCCGTCGCCCTCGATCTTCAGCTCGGCGACGTCTCCCGCCGCGACCTTCGAGCAGATGTCGGCGCTGGGTGGGGAGTCGACCGTGGTGATCACGGTCTTGCCCATCTCCTCGACGAAGAGGTTCAGGTCGACCCTAGTGCCGCCGACCTTGAGCCCTTCCTTCTGGTGGAGCAGCGCGTTGATCCGGGCGGCGTTCTTCTTGGCGATCGAGTTCATCGGGTTGAGCTTCAACGCGACCTCATAAGAGGCCTTCGCCTCCTTCAGCTTGCCCAGCTCTGACAGCGCCTTGCCGAGCCGGTTCTGCGCTTCCTCGTCGGAACCGAAGTTTTCGATGATGAAGCGGTTCAGCTTGACGGCCTCGTCCCACTTGCCCGCGATCGCAAGCTGCACGGCGTCCTCCGCATATTGCGATCTGGGTTTGAGGTGTTCGCTGGTGTCGGTCTTCAAAGTTGGCGCGCTCCAGTTGCCGAGGGAAGGCGAAAGGAATGCTGAGTATACGGAGTGGGTGTCATCCTCTGCGGCATGCGAGCGGGAGTTCCGACGAGCGCGGGCGCTGCCCTGATCCTGCTCGCCGCCTGCACGACGACCGCCCCCACCACGACCGTGACGAACCCGATCCACATCGGCGTTGACCTTCCATTGACCGGCGCCGAGGCGCCCGCCGCGGTCCCGGCCCTCAACGGCATCCGATTCTTCGTCGACCGCCACCCGACCCTCGGCGGCTTCCAGGTCCAGCTGACGACGACGGACGACGCCAGGGGCGGCAAGCCCAACCCCGAGCTCGGCGCCGCCAACGTGCAGAGCTTCGTCGCCGACACGAACCTCGTCGCGATGCTGGGCCCATTCGACGCCTCGGTCGCCCGCAGGGAGATCCCGATCGCCAACAGCGCCGGCCTCGCCATGGTCACCCCGGCCACAAGCAGCCCGTGCCTGACCAGGGACGTGTTCATTCCCAAGCTGCTCAACCCCTCGTACACGCCGATCTCGTGCCGGATGGCCGGGCTGCCGCCCGCCTCCGAGCTTCGGCCGAAGCACGTGAACAACTTCTTCCGCCTGACGACGACCGACGAGCTCCAGGGCGCGGCCGCCGCGGACTACGCCGTCGGGCAGCTCCACGTCCTGCGCGCGGCGGTCATCTCCGACCACGAGGCTTACGGCCAGGGCCTGGCGGACTCCTTCAGCGCCCGGCTGCAGAGGATGGGCGGCACGGTGGTGGGCCGCGTCGACGTCGATCCGAAGCTGCCCGACGCGACCGCCTTCCTGCAGAGGGCAAAGTCCGCCGGCGCGCAGGCCATCTATTTCGGCGGGGTCGCCGGGGATGGGGACTGCACGATCCGGGCCCAGATGAAATCGATCTTCGACCCCGGCGAGGCGACTCCATTCCTCGCGGGCGACGGAGTGGCCCAGGATCCGAGCTGCGTCAGGGACGCCGGCGACAACGCGCCGGGCATCTACGCGACCGTCCCGATCGTGGACGCGGACGCCTCGCTGGTGGCCGCGGACACGATCCGGGCCTTCAAAGCCGCTCACGGGAACGTCAGCGACTACGGGCCGTACACGATCCTCGCCTACGACGCGACGGCCGTCCTCTACTCCGCGATCCGGCGGGCGATCGATACGGGAGGAGGCCGGCTGCCGGCGCGGGCGAACGTCGTATCCCAGCTGGCGGCGACGACCGGGTACCCCGGCGTGACGGGGTTCATCGGTTTCGACGCCGCCGGCGACACCACGAACAGGCAGATTTCGATGTTCGAGGCGACGGACTCCGACCCCCGCGCGCCGTGGCGTCTCGCCGCCACGATCGACTACAGCGGCGGGCTGCCGTACTGATGTACGCCTCGGCGCCCGAAAGTCCGACTTGACTTAGGGGCCCCCGCGAGTCGATAGTGTGCTCGGAGTAGCAGGTCGGCCATCCCATGTGGCCGCACTCGCCGCCGGCGCACTCTCGCCCCGACCGTGGAGTTGGGAAGAGGGCGGCTAGTGATTGGGAGGCTTTGGGTGTGGTTTGCGCTTCCGCCTCCCAACAAGCACAAGGGGGAACCTATGGTTCGATCTAGGGGACTCGTCGTCCTCTCGTTAGTGGCCTTCGTGGCCTTCGCGTGTGGTGGTAGCACGCCCACGACTACGAACAAAGGCACGATCAAGATCGGCGTTTCGCTACCGCTCTCCGGCGCGTCTGCCTCCGACGGCCAGCCGACGCTGAAAGGCGCGGAGTTCGCCGTGAACCAGCAGAACGCCAAGGGCGGGATCGACGGCTTCCAGCTGCAGGTCGTTTCCAAGGACTACGCGCCGGCGGGAACGCCCGACCCGGCCGTGGGCAAGAACGACATGCTCGCCCTCGTCGGCGACACCTCCGTCCTGGCGGTGATGGGGCCGTTCAACTCGGGCGTGGCGCTACAGCAGCTTCCGGTGGCCAACCAAGCAAGCCTTGTCATGGTGAGCCCGTCCAACACCAACCCGTGCCTGACCGTCGACCTGGCGGCGTGCCACTTCCCGCAGATCGGGTTCTGGCCGTCTCAGCTGCGTCCTTACGGAGCGAACAACTATTTCCGTGTCGCCGCAACCGACGTCTTCCAGGGTGGAGCGGCCGCGGACTACGCGTACACAACGCTCGGCCTTCGGACCGTCGGCGTCTTCAACGACGAGACGAGCTACGGCATCGGCATCGCCGAGTACTTCGCCGAGCACTTCTGCAAGCTCGGCGGCACAGTGGTCGGTGGCTGCACCGCCACGGCGGCCGGCGGCGTCTCCGGCATCAAGCAGTACGACCCGACGAGCACCGCCAGCTTCGCGGCGATGCTCAACTCCCTCAAGGCGGGCGGCGCACAGGGCCTCTACGCGGGCGGCAACGCCTCGCTGAAGCTGTGCGTGGCGCGCAACCAGTCGAACGGGATCTTCCCCGCCGGCAGCGCGTTCCTGATGGGCGACGGTGGCGTTGACTCAGAGTGCATCGACGGCGCGGCCGCACAGGCCAAGGGCATGGTCGGGACCGTCGCGGCCGAGGACCAGAGCAAGCTCTCTGCCGACGCCAAGAAGATGGTCAGCGACTTCAAGGCGGCGATGGGCTCCGGCCCGACCGACTTCGGCGCGTACACCGTGCCGGCCTACGCCGCGACCCAGACGATCATCGCCGCACTGGACAAGGCGATCAAGGCGAACGGCGGCAACTTGCCGACCCGCCAGCAGGTGCGGGACGCGATGTCCAGCCTGCCACCGGTCTCCACTCCGCTCGGCGACGTCTCGTTCGACAAGAACGGCGACACGACACAGCAGATCATCGCCTTCTACAAGGCTGACGCCAAGGGCTCGTCGAGCAGCGAGCTCACCTGCGGCGCCACCAACGCCAATGTCTGCTGGGAATTCGCCAACTCGAAGAACTACGCCGGCCAGACGTATCCGTGATTGAATGGGAGGGGGCTTCGGCCCCCTCCTTTCTTTTTTAGCCACCACAAGAGGGGGACTTGACGGCCACTTGGTAGGAGCCCTCCGAAAGGCGCGCTCGTCCGTCCAGTCGAGCCTGGTCACGCGGGTCATCGGCATTGCCCTCGCCGCGGTCGTCATCATTTACCTCAGCCCCAAGGTCTACGCCCTGGGCCCTTCGTACTTCCTGCGCATCGTCGCCGTCGGCGTCGCGCTCGGCGCCATTTATGCCCTGATCGCCATCGGCTACACGATGGTCTACGGCATTGTCGAGCTGATCAACTTCGCGCACGGCGACGTCTTCACGCTGGGCGCTTTCATCTCGCTGCCCCTGCTGGTCACACCGTTCTGGCACCTGACCGAGGAAACCGGAGGCGGCTGGGGCATTGTCTTGCCGCTGATCGCCGTGTTCCTGATCGTGATGCTCATAACAGGGCTGATCAACGTCGGCATCGAACGCGTCGCCTACCGCCCGCTGCGCAACGCACCGAGGCTTGCCCCACTCATCACGGCGGTCGGCGTTAGCTTCTTCCTCGAGGGCGTCATGTACCTCTGGAAGGGCGCGGTCAACCTGCACTATCCCGACCTCCTGCCCAGCAACCGGTTCGTCGGCGGCACGTTCAGCGCCAAGGACGTGATCGTGATCGTCGCAGCCGTCATCCTCGTCGCGGGGCTGGCGTTCTTCGTCAATCAGACGAAGCTCGGCAAGGCGATGCGGGCCACGGCCCAGGACCGCGACGCCGCTCGCCTGATGGGGATCAACATCGACCGCACGATCTCGGCGACGTTCTTCATCGGCGCCGTACTCGCGGCGGCGGGCGGGATCACGTACGGCCTGTACATCAACTCGGTCAACAACGGTCTCGGTTTTCCGATCGGCCTGGTCGCGTTCACCGCCGCCGTGTTCGGCGGGATCGGCAACATCCCCGGCGCCGCGCTCGGAGGCCTGATCATCGGGCTGATCCGGGCGACGAACGACGGCTACGTCGATCCCCAGTGGACCGACGTCGTGACGTTCGCGATCCTCATTCTTGTGCTGACCCTCCGGCCGACAGGGCTGCTCGGCATGCGCGTACCCGAGAAGTGAGCTCCCCAAGACCGATGCCGCGCCTGCTGCGGCGGGCTAGAGGGCTGACGAGAAACCGCGACGCGATCATCTACGCGATCCTCATCGCGGGCGTCTTCATAGTCCCGGCGATCGCCAACTTCACCCAGGGCACCTCGTCCGGGGTCGTGCTGGACCAGGTCGCGAACGCCGGTGTCTTTGTTCTGCTGGCCATCGGCCTGAACATCGTGGTCGGGTTCGCCGGTCTGCTGGACCTGGGGTACGCGGCGTTCTTCGCCATCGGGGCCTACACATACGCGATGTTCGGCTCCGGCTGGCTCGACGTGACCGCACTTCATCACGCTGTTCACATTCCTTTCTGGATCCTGCTTTTCGTCGGCATGGGCCTTGCGGCGTTGTCCGGCGCCATCCTCGGAGCCCCAACGCTCCGCCTGCGCGGAGACTACCTCGCGATCGTCACCCTTGGTTTCGGCGAGATCGTGCCTCGGATTTTCCGCATCAAGATCGAATGGACGGGTGGCATCAACGGCATCACCGCCCTCGACCAGCCAACCCTGCCGGTCTGGTTCACCGGGCCCTGGGCCGGGCAGGACTTCGGCATCACCCGCAACCAGGTGTTCGGGCTCGATCCCGTGCCGTATTACATCCTGATCGTGATCCTCATCGCTGTCTCGGTCGTCCTGGCGTCGAACCTCTACCGCTCACGACTCGGGCGCGCCTGGATGGCGATTCGCGAGGACGAGGTCGCCGCGGCGGCCATGGGCGTGAACCCGGTCACCATCAAGCTCCTGGCCTTCTCCATCGGCGCATCCTTCAGCGGCTTCGCCGGTGTCTTCTTTGCCGCCAAGCTCGGTGGGATCGACCCGACCCTGTTCGGATTCCAGAACATCTCCATCGTGATCCTGGTCATGGTCGTCCTCGGCGGGATGGGCAACATCTCGGGCGTGATCGTGGGCGCGATCGGCGTCTACTTCCTCCAGAACGTGATCATTCCGCAGCTGCCGACGTGGACCACCGGGGCCGCGTCGTCGGTCGGCTTGAGCTTCCTCAACAACCCGAACGGCGACTGGGCCGGCCTTGGCGACGAGGTCCAGCGCCTGAACTTCATCATCTTCGGGCTGATCCTCGTCGGCACCATGCTGTTCCGACCTCAGGGCCTGTTCCCCAGCCAGCTGCGCCAGGCCGAGCTGCAGAAAGGCACGTCGGACCAGAGCGTGTTCGACGCGTCGACTTCATGAACGAGCCGATCCTCAGCATCCATGGCCTGACCAAGCGCTTCCTCGGCCTCACCGCGGTTGACAACGTCACCTTCGACGTCAAGCGAAACGAGATCTTCGCGCTGATCGGGCCCAACGGCGCGGGCAAGACGACCCTGTTCAACTGCGTCACGGGTTTGTTCGCGCCTACGCTGGGTCGCGTCGTCTTCGACGGCAGCGAGATCACGGGCACGCGGCCTCACCGCGTGGCAAAGCTCGGGATCGCCCGCACGTTCCAGAACATCCGGCTGTTCGACTACATGACGGTGATCGAGAACGTCCTCGTCGGCGAGCACGCGCGCATGCACGCCAAATTGTGGGATTCCGTCTTCAAGACGCCTCAGGAACGCCGGGAGGAAGCTCATGTGCGCGAGCGGGCGAGGGAGCTCCTCAAGTTCGTCGGCCTCGAGAAGCATGCGGAGAGCTACGCGCGCAATCTTCCCTACGGCCAGCAGCGCCGGCTCGAGATCGCGCGAGCGCTGGCGACCGACCCGAAGCTGCTGCTGCTTGACGAGCCGGCGGCCGGGTTCACGCCGCAGGAGAAGGCCGAGCTGATGCAGCTCGTGCAGCGGCTGCGTGAGCAAGGCCTGACGATCTTCATGATCGAGCACGACATGAAGATCGTCATGGGGGTTTCGGAGCGCATCGTCGTGCTCGATCACGGTGAGAAGATCGCGGAGGGCACTCCCGAGGTCGTCCGCCGCGACCAGCGCGTGATCGAAGCCTACCTCGGCAAGAGCGCCTGAGCGAATAGCGTGGCGCTGCTCGAGCTAGAGGGTGTCGAGGCGTCCTACGGACGCATCAGAGCGCTGCGAGGAATCAGCCTTGTTGCTGAAAAGGGCGAGATCGTCGCCCTGATCGGGTCGAACGGCGCGGGCAAGACGACCACCCTGCGCACCATCTCGGGACTTATGCACCCCGCCGCGGGCAGCATCGTCTTCAACGGCAAGCACATCACGAATGAGGCGCCGGACCGGATAGTGCAGCTCGGCATCTGCCAGTCGCCTGAGGGAAGGCGGCTCTTCACGCGCATGACGGTCGTCGACAACCTGCGCATGGGCGCGTACACGCGGAGCAACGCCGGCGAGATCAAGAAGGACATGGACCGGGTGTTCGAGCTGTTCCCCCGCCTGAAGGAGCGCCGCAACCAGATCGCGGGAACCCTGTCGGGCGGCGAGCAGCAGATGTGCGCCATGGGTCGCGCACTGATGGCGAAGCCAAAGCTCCTGATGCTCGACGAGCCCTCGCTTGGACTCTCCCCTATCCTCGTCGAGACGATCTTCGACATCGTGCGCGAGATCAACGCCCAGGGCACCCCGGTGCTGCTCGTCGAGCAGAACGCGCACAAAGCGCTCGAGATCGCGAATCGCGGCTACGTGCTGGAGACGGGCGCCATCGTCCAGACGGGGACCGGGAAAGAGCTGCTCGAGTCGGCAGAGGTGCAGAAGGCCTACCTGGGCATGTAAGCCTGAGGCGCGGCCCGAGCTAGCGGCCCGGCTGGTAGCTCGAGACGAACAGGTAGATCAGGACGATCGCGAACGCGCCGTACTCGAGCACGACGTTCCGCGTGAAGCTTTCCTCGACCGTGTGCCGGACAAGGCCGCGGTTGATGTACCAGGCGAACAGCAGCATCACGGCGAAGGTGCCCTCGTTCACGAGCAGGTAGAGCGAGAGGGCGGTGATGGCCCAGGCGAGGAACGTGACGACCTGGGCGACGAACAGGGCGAAGATGAAAGCTCGCCGCGGGGCGATCGAGGTGCCGTTGATCCGAAAGCTCCGGAACGAGGCGAGGAAGGTGATCGTGAAGATCCAGAGCAGGCGCAGGATCGGGTTCGCCGGGAAGCTCGTCACGACGACGAGATAGGCCCCCGCCAGGACCAGCACGAGGATGACCTCCTGGAGGACGAGGTGGCCCCGCTTTTCCTCGTCGCGCAGCCTCAGGTAGTCCAGGCGCGCCGCGATGATGAACCCGGCGCCGAAGACCGCGGTCAGGACCAGGTACTTCCAGAGTTCGGGCACGAGGAGCGAAAGGCCGGCGAGAGTCGTGGCGCCGAGCGCGACAGGGATGTAGTGCTCGATCCGGGGGAGTTCCTCGGTCCCGCGCAGGTACCCGAGGAGGGCGGGCGCGGCGACCACGATCAGTCCGAGCGCGACCGCCCAGACCTGGCCCGGACCCAGCAGATCCGACTTGAAGCCGAGCGCGATCGCCACCAGCACGACGCCGGCGAAGATGAGGAAGCTCCTGTCACGCTCACTCTTGGCGGTGGACGCGGCGGGAGCGACTTTCTCAGCCAGGACGGGCGGCAGCTTCACAGCAGGCGATTGTTATACACGGCCATACCGATCTTCAAGCCGCACAACGTCGTCGATCTCCGGCGTCGAGACCTCGAAGATGTCCACGTCCTCCACCGCCGTGAGGCGGTGGCGGGTGCCGGGGGTGATGTGCAGGGTGTCGCCGGCCGACATGCGGTGCGTGGCAAGGCTCCCGTCGGCGCCTCCGACCTCGATGTCGACCGTGCCCTTGAAAACGTACTGGAACTCATCCTTGCGCTCGTGGTACTGGAGGGAAAGCGCCTCGCCCTTGTTGATGTGCAGGATCTTCGCCACGTAGCCGTCCGTGATCGCCCAGTGGAGCTCGTAGCCCCACGGTTTCTCGACCTTCCTGTCCTCGACCCTTCCGAACTCAGGACGCACCAGCGTGCTGCCTGATCCCGACTATGTCCTCCAGTGCGGCGAGCCTGGCTTCGACCTCGGCGCTGTCCGCCGCCTCGGAGTAGATGCGGATCAGCGCCTCTGTCCCGCTGGCCCGGAGCAGGACCCAGCTGCCGTCCGCGAGGTAGAACTTGAATCCGTCGTCCGAGCGCACGCGCTGCACGGGAACGCCCGCGATCTCCTGCGGCTCGTTCTTCTCGAGCGTGTCGAGGATCCGCTTGCGGTCGGCATCGTATGTTTCGCGCACGAGATGAATGTCGTGGCGCGCGTAGGCGTGAGGTCCGACGCGCTGCTCGAGGTCGGACAGCAGCTGCGAGATCTTCTTGCCCGACTTGACCATCATGTCGGCGAACAGGAGCCCGATCAGGATGCCGTCGCGCTCGGGGATGTGGCCGCGCACCGCAAACCCGCCCGACTCCTCCCCGCCGAGCAGGGCGTTCGTCTCCATCATCTTCGGCGCGACGTTCTTGAACCCGACAGGAACCTCATAGACGCGCTCGCCGAACTCGGCGCCCAGCTTGTCGACCATCGCGGTCATGTTCACGGTCTTGACGACCGGACCGCGCAGGCCGCGCGCCTCGAACATGTAGAGCATCAGCAGCGCGTAGACCTGCAGCTGGTTGATGAAGCGCCCGGTCTCGTCGATGATGCCCACACGGTCCGCGTCACCATCGGTGCAGATGCACAGGTCCTGCCCACCGACCTTCATCAGCGCGATCGTCGAGTCGATGTTGGGTGGGATCGGCTCCGGGCTCAATCCGCCGAACAGCGGGTTTCTCTGGTTGTGAAGCTCGGTCACGGTCGTCCTTCCGCCGCCGATCATCTCCGCGACGTAGCCGTACCCCGAGCCGTACATGCACTCGTGCACAATGCGCAGGCCGGCGTCCTTGATCGCGTCGACGTCCACCATGCGCGCGATTTGCGCGTAGTAGGGCTGGCGCGGGTCGTAGGATGAGACGAAACCATGCCTGACGCTGTGGTCCGGCGGAGGCACCTCGTCGAGCGCGGCGATGTTGCGCTCGAGCTCGGCGATGACCTCGGAAGGCACGGCGCTTCCGGTCTCGGTCTTGTATTTGTAACCGTTGAACTGATACGGGTTGTGGCTCGCGGTGATCACCGCCGCGCCCGTCGCCTTGCGATCGATCACCGACCACGAGGCGACCTGGGTCGGTGACGGGCGGTCGAAGACCAAGGTCTTGATCCCGTTGTGGGCGAAGACGTCGGCGACCGCCTGCGCAAAGTCCTCCGAAGCGAACCTGCAGTCGTAGCCGACGATCGCGAGAGGGTCGTTGGTGCGTGACCTCATGTACTGGGCGGTGGCCTGCGCCACTTTGCGCACGTTGCCGTACGTGAAGTCGTCCGCGATCACGCCGCGCCAGCCGTCCGTGCCGAACTTGATCGGGGTCGGTTTCACAGTTAACTGTCCAACGATAGAGTGTCGGGGTCCACGCGAAATCGAAGATTTCGTGGGGTGACTATAGGTAACGGGTCTTCCGAGAACGCTTGAGCGCCTCGACGACCCTCCGGACGTCTTGCGCACGCGAACGGGGGCACACCAGAAGAGCGTCCTCCGTGTCGACGATGATCATGTCCTCAAGGCCGATGGCCGCGACGAGGCGACGATCGCCGAAGACAAGGCTGCCTGTGGTGTCGATCAGCACCGCTTCGCCGTCGACCGAGTTGCCCCGTGCATCGGCGTGGACGCGGTCGCCCAGCTCGGCCCAGTTTCCGATGTCGGCCCAGTCGAACCCGGCCGGGACCAGCAGCAGCCGGTCCGTCTTCTCCATCACGCTGCGATCGATGACCTCGACCGGCAGCCGGTTGTAGATCTCCGCCGCGGCGTCGTCGTCGCCCGAGGCGCGAGCGGCGACCACCTTGCGCAGGCCGGCCAGATGCCGGGGCGCGTGCCGGGCAAGCTGGTCGAGGAAAACCTCGACCCGCCAGCAGAACCACGCCAGGTTCCAGTAGTAGCCTCCCTCGCGGAGGAATCGCCTCGCGGCGGCGAGGCTCGGCTTCTCGACGAACTTGCGCACCCGCAGCGTGCCCTTGGCGACCCTGCCTGGGGCGTGGATGTAGCCGAGACCGGTCGAGGGAAACGCCGGCTTGAGCCCGACCGTGACCAGGTTGTCGCCGCCGGCGGCCGCCCGGATCGCCGTCCTCATCGCCTTCGCCACCTCGGCGCTTCCATGCACGACGTGGTCGGCGGGCAAGGTGACCGTCACCGCGCCGGGCAGACGCTCCGCGAGGATGAGCGCGGCAAGGCCGTACGCGTTGGTCGTCCCGCGCGCGGTGGGCTCGAGGATCAGGTGAGCGTCGTCGACCTCGGGCAAGACGGTCCGGATGATGTCCCGCTGCACGACCTCGGTGAGGACGAAGACCTCGTCGGTCAGCGCCGCGGCCCGGTCGTAGGTCGAGCGCAGCAGGGGGCGGCCGCGATCCCCCAGCGGCAGCACGTGCTTAGGGGTTGAGCGGCGCGAGCGCGGCCACAGCCGCGTCCCCGCGCCGCCGGCCGGAATCACCGCGACGGTTCGCGTCAACTCAGCTCTTCGGCAAGCTCTTTCGCGCGCGCCGTCGATTCCCACGGCGCGTCGATGTCGGTCCGCCCGAAGTGGCCGTACACGGCCGTCTGGCGGAACAGCGGCCGGCGCAGGTTCAGCTCCTTGATGATGCCGAGGGGGCTGAGGTCGAAGAGCCTGGTCACGGCCGCCGCGATCGTCGCGTCGGGGACCTTGCCGGTGCCGAACGTGTCGACCCGCACCGCCACCGGCTTCACAACGCCGATCGCGTACGACACCTGGACCTCGCACTTGCTCGCCAGGCCCGCGGCGACGATGTTCTTCGCCACGTGGCGCGCTCCGTACGCGCCGGCACGGTCGACCTTCGTGGGGTCCTTGCCGGAGAAGCAGCCTCCGCCATGCCTCGCGAAACCGCCATAGGTGTCGACCATCACCTTCCGGCCGGTGAGCCCGGCGTCGGCGACGGGACCGCCGATGACGAAGCGCCCGGTCGGGTTGATGAACGACCGCACGGAGCCGTTGCGCAGGTCGGCCGGGATCACGGCGTCGATGACGTGCTCGGCGAGATCGGAGCGCAATTGGTCTGCGTCCACCTCGTCGTGGTGCTGTGCGGAGAGCACGACGTTGTCGACGCCGGTCGGCTTGCCGTCGTCGCCGTAGCGCACCGTCACCTGCACCTTGCCGTCCGGACGCAGGTAGTTGAGCGTCTTGTTCCGCCGCACCTCGGCCAGGCGGCGCGCGAGGCGGTGCGCAAGCATGATGGGGAGCGGCATCAGCTCGGGCGTGTCGTCGCACGCAAAGCCGAACATCATGCCCGAGTCGCCGGCGCCGCCGACGTCGACTCCCTGCGCGATGTCGGGCGACTGCTCGTCGATGCTCACCATCACGCCGCAGGTCTCCGCGTCGAACCCGTACTTGGCGCGCGTGTAACCGACCTCGCGGACGGTCTGGCGGATGATCCGCGGGATGTCGACGTAGCAGTCGGTCGTGATCTCCCCCACCACGATGACGAGGCCGGTGGTGACGATAGCCTCGCACGCGACTCGCGCCAGTGGGTCCTTGGCCAGGATGGCGTCGAGGATGGCGTCGGAGACCTGGTCGGCCAGCTTGTCCGGGTGGCCCTCGGTGACGGACTCGGACGTGAACAGAGACGGCATGCGGTCCTCCTTTGAATCTCCCACGCCGACAAGGACCCACCACCGGGTGGGTGGATCCCCAAGCGCCAGGTTCATACCTCTGGGACGACGGAATCCTACCCCAGAGGCAAGTAGTGGATGCCCGAATGGCGGAACAGGCGCGAGCCGCGGTCGTGGAGCAGCTTGGCCATGGCCTGCCGCGACGACTCCATCACCTCCTCGACGTGCTCGCGCTTCATCACCCACGTCGCCGTCGGCGCGGTGATCGGGCACACCACGACGATCCGGGCGTGGTGGCGCAGGCGCTCGTAGTCGCTGAGCATCTGGTGATGTAGCGACAGTTGGAGGGTGCGGGCGATCAGCTCCGGGAGGCTGTTCGGCGCCTGCTCGTACTCGCCGCCTCCCATGAGGCTGATCGCCAGGATGTCTTTCGCCCCGTCGTCGACCGCGGTGTCGATCGGGGTGTTGTCGACCACGCCGCCGTCCAGGTGCTCCCGCTCGTTGATTCGCACCGACGGAAACAGGCCGGGAATCGCGGTCGAGGCAAGCAGTGCGGGTTCGAGCGCGCCCGACCGGAAGATGGCCGGCCGGCCCGCGTTCAGGTCGGTCGCGATGACTGCAAGGGGGACGCGCAGCTTCTCGAACGTCGCGATGCCGGTCAGGGCAATGGCTCGCTCGATCAGCCGCCTGACGTTTTCCTGCGGCATGATGCTGGGCTGGTCGCGGCGCAGGCCCGAGATGATCACGCCCAAGGGGTGCGCCTGGAAGACGGCGGCCGCCTGGCGAGACAGCCAGACCTCGCGCAGCATCATCGTGCCGGCGAGGGACGGGTAGGCGGCGATCGAAGCTCCGTTCAGGGCTCCCACGCTGGTGCCGACGATCGCCGACGGCGCCTCGACGCCGGCTTCGAAGAGCGCCTGGAGGACTCCGACCTGCGCGGCGCCCCGGGCACCGCCTCCGCCCAGCACCCAGGTGCGCCGAGCGGGTCCAAACATAAGTGGCTAGGTACCTTCCTCCCACGAGGAAAGATAGCGGCGCTGCTCCTCCGTGAGCGTGTCTATCTGGATTCCCATCGCGTGCAGCTTGAGCCGCGCCACCTCGGCGTCGATGTCCTCCGGCACGTCGTAGACCTTGCGCTCCAGGCTCGCCGCGTTCTTCGCGATGTATTCCGCGCACAGCGCCTGGTTGGCGAAGCTCATGTCCATGACCGCGGCGGGGTGCCCCTCGGCGCCGGCCAGGTTGATCAGCCGGCCCTCGCCCAGGATGTAGAGCCGGCGGCCATCGCCCATCCGGTACTCCTGGACGGACGCCCGGACCTGGCGAACGCCGGTCGCGATCTCGTCGAGCGCCTTGAGGTTGATCTCCGAGTTGAAGTGGCCTGAGTTGGCGAGGATCGCCCCGTCCTTCATCGCGTCGAAATGCTTGCGGTCGAGGACGTTGACGTCACCGGTCACGGTGACGAAGATGTCGCCCTGCGTCGCGGCGTCGTCCATCTTCATGACGCGAAAGCCGTCCATCGCCGCCTCGAGCGCCTTGACCGAGTCGACCTCGGTGATGACGACGTCGGCGCCATGGCCCTTCGCGCGCGACGCGAGCCCGCGGCCGACCCAACCGTAGCCGGCGATGACGAACGTCTTGCCCGCGAGCAGCACGTTCGTCGAGCGGATGATGCCGTCGATCGTCGACTGGCCGGTGCCGTAGCGGTTGTCGAACATGTGCTTCGTGTCCGCTTCGTTGACGGCCACGATCGGGTAGGCGAGCACGCCGTGCTCGGCCATCGCGCGCAGCCGGATGACACCGGTCGTCGTCTCCTCCGTGCCGCCGATCACCTCGGTCAATTGCTCGCGGCGCGATTTGTGGAGCACCGAAACGAGGTCCGCGCCGTCGTCCATAGTTAATTGCGGACGGTGGTCGAGCGCCGCCTCGATGTGCTCGTAGTAAGTGTCGTTGTCCTCACCGCGGATCGCGTACGTCTTGATGGTGTGGTGCGACGCGAGCGCGGCGGCGACCGCGTCGTTGGTCGACAGCGGGTTGCTCGCGCACAGCGCGAGGTCCGCGCCCCCAGCCTTGAGGGTGAGCATGAGGTTCGCCGTCTCGCTCGTCACGTGCAGGCACGCGGAGAGGCGAAGGCCCTTGAGCGGCTGGTCCTTGGTGAAGCGCTGCCGGATCAGGGTGAGCACCGGCATCTCGCGGGCGGCCCAGTCGATGAGGTCCTGGCCCTGCGCGGCGAGATTCGAATCCTTGACGTCGCTGCCTTTCGAACTGACTTTCAAATCGGTCTCCTAATAGGTGATCTCACTCACCAATTTGACATCACTCAGCCTTGTGCGGCCGTCGAGATAACCGAGCTCGATCAAAACCTGGACGCCGACGACTGCGGCGCCGAGCTTGCGCATCAGCCTGACCGCGGCGGAGGCCGTGCCACCCGTCGCAAGGACATCATCCACGATCAGCACCTTCTGACCGGGCTGCACCGCGTCGGAGTGAACCTCCAGCTGGTCGGTTCCGTATTCGAGGTCGTACGACTCGACGATCGTCATCCAGGGGAGCTTTCCGGTCTTGCGGATCGGCACGAAGCCCGCGCCCAGCTTCACCGCCATCGCCGCGCCCGGGATGAATCCGCGGGCCTCGATCGCCGCGACGAGGTCGGGAGGGTCGGCCATCCATCTCCTCGACATCAGGTCGACGACCTCACGAAAGATGTTCTTTTCGCCGAGGAGCGGCGTGATGTCGCGGAAGATGATCCCCTTCTGCGGATAGTCGGGGACGTCGCGGATGTAGCGCTTCAGCTCTTCGGCCGTGCTCATAACACTGAACGAAAGTATTCAAGAGTTCGGCCCAGCCCGTCATCCAGCCCCACCTCGGGCCTCCAATCGACGAGCTTTTCAGCCCGCGAGATGTCCGGGCGGCGCTGCTTGGGATCGTCGACTGGAAGGTCGCGGTGGTCGATCGTGCTCTTCGAGCCGGCGAGCCGGATGATCGTCTCGGCGAGCTCGCGCACGGTCACCTCGTGCGGGTTGCCGAGGTTGATCGGCTGGTCGTCGCCGCGCTCGAGCACCGCGAGCACGCCTCGGACGAGGTCCGACACATAGCACAGGCTTCGCGTTTGCGAGCCGTCGCCGTAAACCGTGAGCGGCTCGCCGCGGATCGCCTGCGCCATGAAGTTGGGCACCGCGCGGCCGTCCGACACCTGCATCCGCGGACCGTGGGTGTTGAAGATCCGGATGATCCGCGTGTCCACGTCGTGCGTGCGGTGGTACGCCATCGCGAACGCCTCGGCGCACCGCTTGGCCTCGTCGTAGCAGCCCCGCGGGCCGATCGGGTTGACGTTTCCCCAGTAGGTCTCGGGTTGGGGGTGGACAAGCGGGTCGCCGTAGACCTCGGACGTCGACGCGAGCAGAAAGGTCGCGTTCTTGGCGCGCGCCAGCCCCAGCATGTTCATCGTCCCGAGCGTCCCGACCTTGAGCGTGTGGATCGGGTTGGAGTCGTACTGGGGGGGCGACGCGGGCGACGCGAAATGCAGCACGTAGCGGACTTCGTCTCCGATGAAGATGCCGTGGTTGACGTCCGCCTGGCGAAACTCGAAGTCGGGATTCCCCTGCAGGCCCTTCAGGTTGTTCGGCGAGCCCGTGATGAAGTTGTCGAGCGCAAGCACGCGCATGCCGCGGGCGAGCAGCGCCTCGCACAAGTGGGAGCCGATGAAGCCCGCGCCGCCCGAAACGACAGCGCGCGGCTTGGAGTTACTCGCGGCCGACCCCTCGATAGGTGAAGCCGAGGCCTCGCATCGATTCGGGGTCGTAGATGTTGCGTCCATCGACGAGGACCGAGCCGTGCATCAGCTGTCTGACGCGTGCCATGTCCAGCTCGCGGAACTCGTTCCACTCGGTGATCAGGACGATCGCATCCGCACCGGTCGCCACCGCGTACGCGTCCTCGGAATATTCGATCGCGGGGAGAATCTTCCGCGAGGTCTCCACAGCCGCCGGGTCATATGCGCGCACCTCGGCTCCCGCCGCGAGCAGGACCCTGGCGATGTCGACGCTCGGGGCGTCGCGCATGTCGTCGGTATTTGGCTTGAACGCCAGGCCGAGCAGGCCGACCGTCCGGCCCGGAAGCTCATCGAGGCATTCGCGCAGGATGTCGATGACCAGCATGCGCTGATCGCGGTTGATGTCCATGACGGCGGTGAGGAGCTCGGGGTGGTAATCGAAGCCCTGGGCAACGGCGGCGAGCGCGGCGACGTCCTTGCCGAAGCAGCTTCCGCCGTAGCCGATCCCAACGTCAAGATACGTCGAGCCGATTCGTCTGTCGAGGCCCATGCCCTCCGCGACGAGCTTCGCGTCGGCGCCGACGCGTTCGCTGATCCGCGCGATCTCGTTGATGAACGAGATGCGTGTCGCGAGAAAGGCGTTCGACGCGTACTTCACCATCTCGGCCGTGTAGATGTTCGGCGTGACCAGCACGGGCGCATTGAGCGGCGCGTAGAGGCGGGCGACCTTCTCCGCCGCCTCGCGGTCGTGGCTCCCAACAACGACCCGGTCCGGGTGCATGAAGTCATGGATCGCCGAACCCTCGCGGAGGAACTCCGGGTTCGACACGACCGACGCCTTGTGGCGGCTGTTCCTCTTTTGCAGCACACGCGAGACCATGTCGCCGGTCAGCGGCGGCACCGTGGACTTGTTCACCACCACGAGCGGTCCGTCCATCGCGCCAGCGATCGAGCTCGCGGCCGCCTCGACGTAGGACAGGTCCGCCTCGCCGCCCTCGCCCTCCGGCGTGCTGACCGCGATGATCGCGTACTCCGCGCCCGGGATCGCGTCGACGTAAGAGGTGGTGAAGTCGAGGCGGCCGGCCTCGGCGTCGCGCTGGACGAGCTCGATCAGCCCGGGTTCGTAGAACGGAACCACGCCGCGCTTCAGCTCGGCGATCCTGTGCTCGTTGACGTCGACAACCATCACGTCGTTGCCGAGGTCGGCGAGGCACGCGGCGGTGGTCAGACCGACGTACCCCGCGCCGATGACGGCGACCTTGCTCATGGCGAGGCGATTATGGCAAGAGGGACTCGTAGACCGAGATCGTGTCCCGGGCGGTCTTGGCCCACCTGAACTTCCTCGCCCGCTGCAGGCCGGCTCGCCTCCAGCGCTCCGGTGACGCCAGCAGCTCGGCCGCCGCATTGCCAAGGGCTTCTGCGTCTCCATCCTCGACGAGCACGCCCGCGTCGCCGACCACCTCCGGCAGGCTCGAGTTGCGAAACGCGGCGACGGGGCACCCGCACGCCATGGCCTCCAGGCACGGCAAACCGAACCCCTCGTAGCGGCTGGGGAAGACCAGGCACCCGGCGGCGGAGTAGAGGTCGGCGAGGTCCTCGTCCTCCACCCGGCCCACCCGGACGGCGCCGGGCATGGTCGACGGCGCCTGGGCCCCCGGATTCCCGGCGATCACAAGCGGTAGGTCGGGATGCGAGCCGCGGGCGAAGTTCCATGCGCGCAGCAGAGCGGCGGGATCCTTGCGAGCGTCGAGCGCGCCCACGAAGAGCAGGTAGCCCGCTTCCACGCGCCAGCGCTCCCTCACCCGCTCGGCGGCCCCGTGCCTCGGCGCGAAAACCGGGTCGGCGGCTTCGTGGATCACCCGGATCCTCCGTGGATTGACCGTGCGGAGGCGGGTGGCGTCGTCGGCGGTGGCCTGCGAGACCGCGATCACGGAATCGGCGCGTCGGAGTAGCCGGCGGCCGATCCAGTAGCGAAGCCTCTCCCCTCGCATGCGCGGCCCACGCCAGGCCCACGGAATCAGGTCGTGCAGCGTGACCACAAGCGGCCGCGGTGAGCGGCCGGGCAGCCGGAGGTCGATCGCGTGGTAGGCGTCCGGCGCGAGCCGGAGGATGTCGGCGTTGAGGGCGACCGCGTCCTCGTAGGCGGCGAGCTGTCCGTGGCTGCGGCGCCGGCACCCCGCCACCTTGTAGTCGCCGACCGGCAGGGCTGGCGCGTCGAAGGCCGCGTCCAGGAGCAGGGTCAGGTTGCGGTCGAAGCCGTTCTCGATCAGCCCCCGCAGGAGCCCTCTCGCGTAAGCCCCCACCCCCCGGGCTCCGCTCGGACCTTGAAGCGGTCTCATGTCCAGCAGCACGGATGGGCGACCAACGCCCTTCCGAGGTTGGTTCATGAGTACCAGGAATCATAATTTGGCCGCCATGAAGAACCTCGACCTGGTGATCGTCGGCGGCTGCGGCCACGTCGGCCTGCCCCTCGCCCTCGCCCTCGCCGACTGCGGCTACAAGGTCGGCATCAACGACATCGACGAGAAGAAGATCGAGCAGGTCAGAGGCGGCAAGGTTCCCTTTCACGAGACAGGCGCGGAGGCGCTGCTCGCCAAGCTCCTGCCGACGGGCAGGCTCGAGCTCTCCGCCGACCCCGCCATGCTCCGAAGCACCCACACCGTGATCCTTGTCATCGGCACCCCGATCGACGAGTTCATGAACCCGTCGGTGCGGATCTTCGACCGGGTCCTGGACGAGCTCACGCCCCACATCCAGGAGGGCTCGCTGGTCGTGCTGCGGTCGACGGTGTTCCCGGGGACGAGCGAAACCGTGGAACGCCGGCTGCGTGCGGCGGGCATCCAGGCCGACGTCGCGTTCTGCCCAGAACGCATCGCCGAAGGCCACGCGCTCGACGAGCTCCGCACGCTTCCCCAGCTCGTCGGCGTCAATTCGGACGAGGCGTTCGACAAAGCGCGCGCACTTTTCGAACGGCTCGGGGTGTCGGTCATTCGGACCACGCCGCTCGAGGCTGAGCTGGCGAAGCTGCTGACCAACACCTGGCGCTACATGAAGTTCGCCATCGCGAACCAGTTCTTCCAGATCGTCAACCGCTCCGGCCTCGACTACAACCGAGTGCTCAACGCGATCCGCCAGGACTACCCGCGGGCCGAGGACCTACCCGGCCCCGGGTTCGCCGCGGGCCCCTGCCTGTTGAAGGACACGATGCAGCTCTCCGCCTTCACGCCGGATCACTTCCCGATGGGCCAGGCCGCGATGCAGGTGAACGAGGGGCTTCCCGGCTACATCGTCGACACGCTCAACTCGCGCCACTCGCTGCAGGGCCGCACGCTCGGGATCCTGGGGATGGCGTTCAAGGGCGAGTCGGACGACCCACGCGCGTCGCTCAGCTACAAGCTGCGCAAGCTCGCACAGTTCAAGGGCGCGCAGGTCGTGTGCACCGACCCCTACATCAAGGACCCGAGCTTCGAGCCGCTGGACAAGGTGCTGCGCGAGTCCGACGTCCTCGTCGTCGGGGCTCCCCACCGCGCGTACCGCGCGCTCGAGCTGGACGGCCGCGAGGTCGTCGACATCTGGGGGATAACAGGCCCCATTCGTCTCTGAAAGTTCTCGTCACCGGCGCCGCGGGCTTCATCTGCGGATACCTCGTCGCCGATCTGCTCCACGCCGGGCACGAGGTGGTCGGGGTCGACAACTTCAGCAAGTACGGTCCCGTCACACGCAGCTTCGACGGCGACCCGCGCTACCGCCTCGTCGAGGGTGACGCGAAAGACGCTGAGCTGCTGACGGAGCTCGCGGTGGACTGCGACCACGTCGTCGCGGGCGCGGCCATGATCGGTGGCATCTCCTACTTCCACGAGTTCGCCTACGACCTGCTCGCCGAGAACGAGCGCATCTGCGCGACCACCTTCGACGCCGCGCTGAGCGCATTCCGGCTCGGCCGCCTTCAGAAGATCACCGTTCTGTCGAGCAGCATGGTGTACGAGTCGTCGTCAGTGTTCCCGACACCAGAGGGCGCGCAGTTGACGAGTCCTCCTCCCCGCTCCACCTATGGATTCCAGAAGCTCGCGATCGAATACTTCGCGCGCGGAGCCCACGAGCAGTACGGCCTGCCCTACACCATCGTCCGGCCCTTCAACTGCGTCGGCATCGGCGAGCGCCGCGCGCTGCGAGACCGCGACGTTAGGAGTGGCAACGTCAAGCTCGCCATGAGCCACGTAGTGCCCGACTTGGTGCAGAAGATGCTGAAAGGACAGGACCCGCTCCACATCCTGGGCGACGGCAGCCAGGTCCGCCACTACACATACGGCGGCGACCTCGCGCGCGGCATCAGGCTCGCCATCGAGTCCGAGCGGGCGCTGAACGAGGACTTCAACCTCTCGACCGCAAAATCGACCACCGTGCGCGAGCTGGCCGAGTTGATCTGGCGCAAGGTGCACGGCGCTGGCTCAGGCAAGGAGCTCCGGCTCATCTCGGATCCGCCTTACGAGCACGACGTGCAGATGCGAGTCCCTGACGTGACCAAAGCGCGCGACGTGCTCGGTTTCGAAGCCACGACGCCCCTAGACGACGTCCTCGATGAAGTGATCCCGTGGATTCGCGACGAGATATCGGCAGGCAGAATCTGAACACACCCGTGATGAGCGACGAGACGCCGGCGCTCAGCGTCGTCATTCCCGTCTACAACGAGGGGGAGAACGTCGTGCCGACGCTCAGGGGCGTGGTCGAGCACACGCGGACGAGACCGCTCGAGGTCCTGGTGGTGCACGACTTCGACGAGGACACCACCGTGCCGGTGGTCAAGAAGCTTCAGGCGGAGCTGCCCCAGGTCCGGCTGCACAAGAACACCCTGGGCCGCGGGGTGCTCAACGCGATGAAGTCGGGACTCCGCGCGGCGCGCGCCCCCTACGTCCTGATCACCATGGGCGACGGCTCGGACGACCCCGGGGACATCGACCCCATGTACGAGCTCGCGCGCTCGGGCGCGGACGTCGTCGCCGGGTCACGCTACATGCGCGGTGGGCGCCAGGTCGGCGGTCCTCTGTTGAAGCGCACGATGTCGCGCACGGCGGGGCTGTCGCTCCACTGGCTCGGCGGGCTGCCGGTCCACGACGCAACGAGCAATTTTCGGCTCTACTCCAAGCGCCTGCTGAACCAGGTCAGCATCGAGTCGCTCGGCGGCTTCGAGCTGGGCCTCGAGCTGACCGTCAAGGCCTACCGCCTGGGTTTGCGCGTCGCCGAGGTTCCGACCACATGGCGCGACCGCACGGCCGGGCAGAGCCGGTTCCGCCTGTGGCAGTGGCTGCCGCGCTACCTCCATTGGTATTGGCGCGGAATGGGCGGACGATTCGGGAGCAACCGATAAAATGTCCTCTGTGAACCGACTCGCACTTGCAGCCGCGATGGCACTGGCCGCCCTTACCCCCCTCACGGCCTCGGCGACGCCGAGCCCGTCCCCCTCCCTCGATACGGTGCTCGCCAAGCCGCCGGCCGACTTCACCGAGCTGACCACGTCCACGCTCCACGGTGAGTTCACGGCCCATGACTGGGCGACCTCGAACTCATCGACCGGCTCAGGCGGCGTGAGCCCGACCGAGACCGAGAACACACTCAAGAGCGACGGCTTCGTCGACGGCTACGGCAAGACCTACGTCCAGACCTCGCAGACCCACGCGCTGATCGAGGCCATCATGGCGTTCACCGGCGGGCAGGGTGCGAAGAGCGCGCTCACCTCGCTCGAGAAGTCAGACAAGTCCGACCCTAGCTACAAGCACGCGGACACGATCACCGGGATCGGCAACTACTACGGAGCGCACTTCGAGGACACGTCGACCAGCACGATCGGCGACCTCTTCGTCTTCTCCAAGGGAAACGACGTCTTCCTGATCGTCGCCGCGTCGACGAAGGACGACGTCCTCAGCCTGGCCACCAGCCAGGCCACGTCTCAGTTCGGCTCCGCCCCCGACAGCACGATCCCGACCTCCCAGTGGCCGGAGAACGCGTCTCCCGCCGCCAGCGGCGGAGGCGCGCTCGGCGGGCTGATCCTTGCGGTCGTCATCGGGATCGTCATCGCGATCGGCGTTTTCGTGATGCGATCGAGGCGCCGCGTCGCCGCGCCTGTCGGCGGCTTCACGCCGATGAGCGGCTACCCGATGGGCGCGCCGCCCGGGTCGGCGATGCCGGGATCAGCATCGCCGGTGCAAGCTGCCCCCATGGCCGGCGGGGTCCAGATGTCGGACGACGGCTACTACTGGTGGGACGGCCAGACCTGGAAGGACGCGTCGGCCGAAGCTCCGCCGCAGGCGCAGCGCTCGGCGGATGGCGCCCAATGGTTCGACGGCAAGAACTGGCGACCGGTGCCACAGGGAGGCCAAGGCCCCACCGGCTGACGGTGTGAAGCGGATCCTCGGCGCGGCCGTCGCGGTCCCGTTCCTGTTCGCCCCGTTGGCTGTCGGCGCCACGCCGAGCCCCTCGCCGTCGCTCGACACCGTGCTCGTCGCGCCCGCCGATTCCGGTTTCGTGGACGACCCTAACGTGCTGGCGTTCCCCGAAGGCACCTTCACCGCCCCGCAATGGGCGGCGGTCGCGGGTACGAATGCGCCGCAGATGGAGGACACGCTCCACAAGGACGGCTTCATCATGGGCTACGCCAGGGCATGGTTAGACAAGTCGCACAAGCACCTCCTGCTTCAGGCCGTCGTGGCCCTCAGCGGAGGCCAGGACGCGGGAAAGCTGCAGTCCTATCTCGCGGACAGCGTGACGAACGCCAAGTACTACTCACACTCGATTTCAGTCACCGGCATCGCTTCCGCCGGCGGCGCGCATTTCGCCAACCCCGCGGGCCCGGTCTATTCCGATCAGACCTGGTTCACGAAAGGCAACGACTACTTCTACCTCGCCCTAGCCTCGCCGGCCGATGACCTGGGCGACCTTGCCACGACGCAGACGACGTGGCAATTCGACGTGGCTCCGCAGTACACGATTCCGCCCGATCAATGGCCGGAGAACTCATCGTCAGGTGGATTCGACTGGGCGGGCACCGCCGGCCACGTCGCGTTGATCGCCTTCGCCGTGGCTGCCGTGGCGGTCGTGGTGGTGGTTGCGGCAGTACTCTTCCTCTCCCGGCGGCGGCCCGCCCCGGCCGCTGCATACGCCTCGGCCGCTGCGTACACCCCGATGGCGACCGGCGTGCAGATGTCGCCGGATGGGAGCTACTGGTGGGACGGCGGCAGGTGGAGGGACGCCTCGCGCGAGGCTCCGCCGAGCGCGCAGCGCTCGAGCGACGGCTACTACTGGTGGGACGGCCGCGCATGGCGACCGGTGCCACCAGCAGCTCAGACGACTAGCTGACCAGCGGTCGGTAGTTGCGCCGGTAGTACTCCCAGTACTCTCCCGACTTCAACGGGCGCCACCATTCCGGATGATCCACGTACCACCGCACGGTGTGCTCGAGACCTCCGGCAAACGTGACCTGGGGCACCCAACCCAAGGCCGTGATGCGCGAGATGTCCAGCGCGTAGCGGTAGTCATGACCCGGCCGGTCGGCGACGAACTCGATCAGGCCGCGCGGCTTGCCCATGATGTCGAGCACTGCCTCCGCGACCTGCAGGCCCGTCGTCTCCGCTCCGGTGCCCACGTTGTAGACGCCTCCAGCAGGCGCCTCGTGCAAGACCAGGTCGATGGCGCGGCAGTGGTCCTCCACGTAGACGTAATCCCGCACCGCAGACCCGTCCTTGTAGAGAGGGAGGGGCATGTCGTCGATCGCGTTGGTGATGAGGACCGGGACCAGCTTCTCCGGGTATTGGTAGGGGCCGTAATTGTTGGAGCCGCGCGTGACCAGCAGGGGCAGCCCAAAGCTCTCCGCGTAGGCTCGCGCGAGGTGCTCCCCGCCTGCCTTGCTCGCGGAGTAAGGGCTGCGCGGGCGCAGCGGATCGTCCTCCGAGGAACGGCCGCTGGGCACGTCGCCGTAAACCTCATCGGTGCTCACAAGCAGAAATACAACGTGGTCATGTTTGCGCGCCGCCTCGCACAGCACGGCTGTGCCGCGCACGTCTGTCTCGATGAATGCGAATGGATCCATCAGCGAGCGGTCGACGTGAGTCTCGGCGGCAAAGTTCACGATCGCGTCGGCATCCGCCGCCAGCGTGTCGACGAGGCCGGCGTCGCAGATGTCGCCGTGCACGAACCGGTAACCCGGGCCGCCTTCGAACTCCCCGAGGTTCGCCCGATTCCCCGCGTACGTCAGCTTGTCGAGCACGGTGACCTGCACCCCGGGCCGCGTCCCGCGGAGGAGTCGGACGAAGTTCGAGCCGATGAAGCCCGCCGCTCCGGCAACCAGGAGGTGGCGGAACCGTCGTGTCACTTGATGGTCGGGCCCGCCGTCCAGTCGTAGCCGATGGTCGGATCGTCGTGAGGTATGCGTCCCTCGTCATCTGGGGCGTAGACGCTGGACGTGATGTAGAGGACGTGGCTCAGCTCCAGCGCACGGCAGCCGTGCGCGACGCCGGGCGGGATCTTCAGACACGCCGGCCTGCCGTCGCCCATCAGGAACTCCATGAGCTGGCCCTTCGTCGGGGAACCCTCGCGCGTGTCGTACAGCGCGACCTTGATCGATCCAATCACGTACCACCAGTCCGTCTGCCGCTGGTGGATGTGCCACGCCTTCGCCACGCCCGGATACATGAGCGAGTGGCTCCACTGCCCGAACCGGTCGAAGAAGTCGTCTGTCTCACGGACCACCTCGCGGAAGAACCCGCGCTCGTCGGCGTGGGTCACGAGCTCCTTGAGGACGACTCCCTCGATCGTCATGGCTGCTTATTCGCTCCCCGCGCGCGCACGAAGTCGTGCACCGCGTAGTAGGCGTGGATCGATTCGCCCGCGTCGCCCCAGAATCCGTCGAGCACGTCGTACTCCATCAAGCTGTGGTCGAGGTACCAGTTGTTCACGTCCGTGATCTCCAGCTCGCCGCGCCCTGACGGCCGCAGCTCCGGGATCACCTTCCACACCTGGTCGTCATAGAAGTAGACACCGGTCACTGCGTACTCGCTGGGCGGCTTCTCCGGCTTCTCGACGATGTGCGCGATGCGGCGGTTGCCGTCGAACTGTGCGACCCCGAGGTTGCGCAGGTGCTCCGCGTTGCCCTCCTTAGAGAGCACGACGCGCGCGCCTGACGCCTGGTGGCGAAAGGCTTCGACGCAAGGCCGCAGCGAGCGCTCGAAGACGTTGTCCGCGAGCAGGACGACGCACCGATCGCCCGCGACGAACTTCTCCGCCAAGCCGAGCGCCTCCGCGATCCCGCCCGCCTTGTCCTGGTACGCGTAGAAGAGGCGGTCGATGCCGAACTCGTTGCCGTTGCCGAGCAGGCGGAGGAACTCGCCGGCGTGCGTGCCCCCAGTTACGAGCATGATGTCGCGGACGTCCGACCCGACAAGGGCTTCGATCGCGTAGCTGATCATCGGGCGGTCGTAGATCGGCAGCAGGTGCTTGTTGGTGATGCGCGTCAGCGGATGCAGCCGGCTGCCGGTTCCGCCGGCCAAGATAACTCCTTTCAAATGACACCCTTCATCGCTCGCGATTATCGTTCAGTGCGATGGCAACCCCGCCCCTCCAGCCGCCCCAAGCTCGCTTCTCGCCCGACGGCATGTGGTGGTGGACCGGCTCGGAATGGAAGCCGGCGATCTCGCCCGACCGGCGCTGGCGCTGGACCGGCCACGCGTGGGTGCCCCTGGCCGACCAGGCTCCTCGGGACGGTGGCGCGAGGGCCGGCATCGCGGTGGGCATCATCCTCGCCTTTGCCGGCGTGATCGCGTTCGTGTCCTTCCTCGTGCTCATCATCCTGCTGACCATGGGCAACCAGATCAAGAACGTCTTCGACAACGTGGTCACGGCACTCGGGAGCTAGAGCAAGGGCACCAAGCGGCCGCCGGGCACAAGTTCTTGTGCCAGACTGGCGCGGCACCCTGATGGCGAGACCGGAAAACTGGCCACGGACGATCCTCCACGTCGACCTCGACGCCTTCTACACGTCGGTCCACCAGCGCGACGATCCAAAGCTGCGCGGAGTTCCCGTGGCGGTGGCCGGGCGGTCGCGTCGGGCGGTGGTCATGGGGGCTTCCTACGAGGCCCGTGCCTACGGCGTGCGTTCGGCCATGCCGCTGCACCAGGCGATGCAGCTGTGCCCGCAGCTCACGGTCGTCGCGCCGGACGGTGCCCGCTACCGGGAGGCGAGCCGCCAGGTGCACCAGATCTTCCGGCGCTTCACGTCGCCCGAGCTCGTGGAGGGGATCGCCCTCGACGAGGCGTACCTCGACGTCACGGCGCGCACACGTCACGGGACCTCGACGGCGGACGAGGTGGCGCGCCGGATCAAGTTCCAGGTCCACACCGAGGTCGGTCTGACCGCATCGGTCGGCGCGGCCACGTCCAAGCTCGTCGCCAAGGTCGCGAGCGGCACGCGCAAGCCGGACGGGCTCGTCCTGGTCCAGCCGAGCACCGAGGCGGACTTCCTTGCCCCGCTCCCGGTCGGCGTCATCCCCGGGCTCGGCCCGAAGACCGAGGAGCGCCTGCACGCGATGGGGCTCCGCACCGTCGGCGCCCTGGCCGCGTACGAGACGCAGCGGCTGGTCCAGGCGCTGGGCACGAACGGCGCGGTGCTCCAGCGCCTGGCCCAGGGTCGCGACCGCTCGCCCGTCGATGGCAGCCGGCCCGCCAAGACGATCTCGGCCGAGACGACCTTCGAGACCGACGTGAGCGACCGCACGCAGCTGGAGCACGCCCTGCGCGACCTGACCGACCGCGTCACCGACCGGCTCAAGACCGACGGCGTCCGAGCGCGCACCGTCTACGTGAAGCTGAAGCTCCCGGACTTCAGGCTGGTGAGCCGCCAGGTGAGCCGGACGAGCCCGACCGACGACGTCGAGACGATCTTCCGCGCCGCCCGGTCGGCGCTGGAGAAGTCGCACGTGGAGTCGCGGCCGGTGCGCCTGATCGGCGTTGGCCTGTCGGGGCTGGAGCACCCCGAGCCCGACCTGCAGCTGACGCTCTTCGACTGACCGTCCGGTCGACGACAGGACGCGGAAGCGCCGCCAGCACATCGCCCACGGTCGTCCAGCCGAGGTCCTTGCGCACCCGCGCGATGAGCGCGCGAAACACCATCGCGGTGGCGCGCGCGTCGTCGAGCGCGGCGTGGGCCGGTGTGACGTCGAGGCCGAGCTCCCCCACCAGGCGCGCGAGTCCAGGGGTCTGGCCTTTGGGAAGGGTCAGCACGAGGCGGGCAAGTGCGGTCGTGTCGATGATCGGGTGCTCGAGCGGGCTCTCCAGGCCGCGGCCGACGAGCCACGTGTCGAAGGCGTCGTGGCTGTGCTCGACCAGGACGGCGCCCTGCGCGAAACGCAGGAATCCGCGACGCGCGTCCTTGAACTCGGGTGCGCCGATGAGCATCGAGCGGTCGATGTGGTGGCGCCTGCGCGCGTACGGGTTGATGGGCGCGCGGCAGTCGACGAGCGTGTCGAAAAACGAAAGCGTGCGGTCGAGCTCGAAACGCTCCGCCCCGATCTCCAGGACCAGGAACGGCGCGTTGCCCGTCGTCTCGACGTCGAGGGCGACGAACTGCGCCTGGTCGAGTGGTGTCTGCGGACCCACGTCGGGGGCGTCGACCGCGATCTCCTCCCAGGGCACGGGCTCGGCCGCGCCGCGAGGCTTCAAGAGGAGCGGTTTCGTCATCGCGCCAGCGCCAGCGCCCGGCGCGCCCACGCGATCTCCTCACCGCTGAGCGCTCGCAGAAGAAGCACGAAGGCGACATAGACGACCGCGCCCGCGACGATCGGGATCGCGACTTTGAAACCGTCGAGCGTGCTCAGCGGATAGATGGCCACGCCCATGATCAGCCCCGCGAGGAGGACGCGCCAGCTGAGCTGGACGACCGGCACATGCCCGACGTAGCGCGCGGTCAGGATCCATCCGGCCGTTCCAAGCACAAGCTCTGTCAGTACCGTCGCCCAGCTGGCGCCTTGATATCCGAAGAGCGGGATCAGGATCAGGTTGAGGATCAGGTTCGCGAGCAAGCTCCAACTCGCCGCCCAGGTGAAGGAGGACTGGCGGTCGGACGCATTCAGGGCGCCGATGAACGCGTTGTTCACGAACGCGATCCCGAGCGCGAGGGCAAGGATCCTCATCGCAGGTTCCGAAGCCAGGAAACCGTGCCCCAGAAGAAGTGGCGTGAGCGGATGCGCCAGGACGAAGATGCCGACGCTCACCGGCCAGCCCATCAGGAGGAGGCCCTTGTAGAAGCGACTGACCGCATCCAGCAGGGCGGCCCGGCGCTCGCGGTAATAGACGGACAGCACGGGGAACACGATCGAGAGAAACGTGATCGGGACGAACAACAGGGATTCGATCGGCTTGTAGGCCGCGGCGTAGAGTCCGGCCTGGCCGAGGCCCTTGAACGCGACGATCAAGGGCTGGTCGATCCGAAAGTAGAGGATCGTCAACACGAAGGTCAGGGCGAACGGGAGGCCTTTCCAGAACCACTCCCGCATCAGCGACACCTCGAGCTGCCAGCCGACCAGTGCGATTCGCTTCGCCGCCAGCACGATCGAGAAATAGACGCAGCTGAACCCGTACTGGGCGGCATACGCCCACACGTAGTAGATGACCCCTTGATTGGTCATGCCGCCATAGAGGATGAGGACCAGCAGGACGACGCTCTCGAGCACGACGGCGATCGCCTCGTAGCCGAGCTGCTGGACCGCGTAGAGCCCGTTGCGGAGCAGCGTCGAGTACGAGGTGAGGACCATCAGCACGAAGCCCGGGGCGAGAAGCGGGCCTTGCCCGAACGCGAACACGACGGCCGCGAGAAGAAGGAGGCTGACGACCGACATGAAGAGGCGAACGGACATGACGTTGCGCAGATAGCGCTGGATCTCGTCATGGTGGCGAGCCCCCTCGCGGACGAAGAGCACGTTGAATCCGAGGTCGAGGACGACGCTGACGATGGCGGTCAGGTTGACGAGGAGGGCGAACGTGCCGTACCCCTCCTGGCCCAGCTTGCGGATCATGTAGAGGACGGTGACCAGCGCGATCAGGCGCGCGATGACCTTGGCGGTGAGCACGACGATCGTGTTGCGCAGGGCCCGCGAGCCGAGCCCGAGGCTGGCGGCCGGCGGTTCAGGTTCTAGATCGAGATCAGGCAACTGACTGAATCGTAATTCCTGGCCTCGTTAGACTCGTCCCGCACCAATGGCGGAGCGAATTCGGGTTCTCAGCGGCATGCGCCCCACGGGGCGCTTCCACCTGGGCAACTATCTCGGCGCGGCCAAGAACTGGGTCGAGTTGCAGAAGACGTACGAGTGCTTCTTCTTCGTCGCCGACTACCACGCGTTGACCACCGAACCGGACGGCCACAAGGCCGAGGAAAAGGTCTTCGACCTGACGGCCGATTTGCTGGCTGTCGGGATCGATCCCGAGCGCTGCGTGCTGTATCTCCAATCCAAGGTCCCTGAGGTTGCCGAGCTGACCTTGCTGCTCTCCATGGTCACGCCGTTAAGCTGGGTGATGCGTACGCCGGCGTTCAAGGAAAAAGCGAAGCTGCATCCCGACAACGTCAACCTGGGCCTGCTCTCGTACCCAATCCTGCAGGGAGCCGACATAGTGCTAGTCAAGGGCGTCGGCGTCCCGGTAGGCAAGGATCAGGTCGCGCACATCGAACTCGTCCGCGAGGTCGTCCGCAAGTTCAACCGCACCTACGCACCCGTCTTCCCCGAGCCGCGTGCGCTCCTGACGGAGAACCAGTTGGTCAAGGGCACCGACGGCAAGCAGCGGATGTCCAAGACGGTCGGCAACATCGTGGGCGTGACCGACGACCCCGAGGTGATCCGCAAGCAGGTGCTGAGCATGGTCACCGACGTGAAGCGCCCGCGCAGGACCGACCCCGGCCACCCGCGCACGTGCAACGTGTGCGCCTTCTACAAGCTCTTCTTCGACGACTGGGAGCACTACTGGGAGCTGTGCCGCAAGGCGCAGATCGGCTGCTACGACAAGAAGAAGCTGCTGGCGGAGCGGATCATCGAGACCTTCCGCCCGTTCCGAGAGGTCCGCGCGGAGCTGACGCCGGATCACGTCGCCCGCATTCTCGAGGAGGGAAGCGAGAAGGCGCGCGACGTGGCGCGTAAGACCATGGTCGAGGTGCGCCAGGCGGTGGGCCTGCCGTCCTATCTGGATCGTTAAGATTTGAGCCGGATGGCAGACGCTGCCGCGCCCAGACGGGTCACGCGCCGAACGTTTCTCGGCTGGTGGCTCGCAAGCCTGATGACCGCGACCGTGGTTACCGCGGTCGCGCCGATCCTCGTCTTCCTCTGGCCCGCGCCGCCGAAGGGGCAGAAGAAGGGACCGCTCCTGGTTTCCCTCGACACGCCGCTCGACCAGCTGCAGGACGGCACGGCGACCAAGATCCTAGCCCCGACCAGCCCGAACTCGGCCTTCATCATGGCCGACGGCGGAGGCGACAACTCTCCGGGTGACCTTGCGTTCGGGGCATTCGTGGTCAAGACCGGCAGCACTGTAGAGGTCTTCGCCCAGAACTGTTCCCACCTCGGGTGCTCGATCAGCTTCGTGCCCGCCTCCGACACGCATCCGGAGACGAGCTTCGACTGCCCATGCCACGGCTCCCGGTTCCACATGGACGGCTCCGTGCTTCACGGGCCAGCCGCCTATCCGCTGTCCCACCTCACCTGGAAGCAGGGCGACAGCCCCAACCAGATCCAGGTCGACGGCATCGTGCTCGGGTTTTAGATGGCGATACCGCATCCCCGCGAGATCCAGGTGGCGGTGGTGGATTGGCTGGATGAACGCTATCCGTTCACCAAGGCCGTCGACGAGGCCCTTTACCAACGCGTGCCGAACTTCGCCAACGCTTTCTACTACTGCTTCGGGGGGATGGTCTTCATCCTCATAGTGTTCCAACTCCTAACCGGCATCCTGCTCGCGCTCTATTACGTGCCAGACGCTTCGAGCGTCGGGGGTGCCGCCGCGCCCGCCTATACCAGCGTGAACTTCATCCAGAACAGCGTGTATCTCGGCTGGCTGATCCGGGGCGTGCATTTCTGGAGCGCGAACATCTTGATCATCATGGTCCTTCTCCACATGGCCCGCGTCTATTGGACCGGGGCGTATCGCGCGCCGCGAGAGCTGAACTGGATCGTTGGGATTCTGATGCTGTTCATCATCCTCGCCCTCGCGCTCACCGGCTACCTGCTGCCATGGGACACCAAGGCGTACTTTGCGACTGAGGTGACGATCAAAATCACCGCCGGCGTACCGATACCTGTAATCGCGAACCTGACGAAGGAACTGCTGCAGGGTGGTCCCGTAGTTGGGCCGCCGACTCTGCAGCGCTTCTTCACCCTCCACGTATTCGTGCTGCCGGCGTTGATCGTGCTGCTGATGTACGTGCATTTCCGCTTCATCCGCGCCCATGGCATCGCGGAGCCGCTGTGAGCGACGCAAAGGGGTCCCCGCGAAATCACGGCGAAGCCTCTGATTTCGTGGGGTCTAGAGAAATCACGAGGGAAGGACCGGGAGCGGCGGTCGCAGCCCCGAAAGAGGTCGAGATCATCGAGCTCGACGGCCACGGCGGGCATACGCTCGAGCCCGAGTGGAAGCGGCTGCCGATCGGACCCGACCACATCCTCTACCCGCTCGTGGTCGGGCTCGCCCTCTTCCCCATCCTCATGGGCGACGCCGGGCACCACCTCGCGGACGACATGCCCGACGACGAGACGCATCCCTTTTTCCCGGATCACTTCTGGCCCTATCCGATCATCGCCGTCGTGATGCTAATCACGGTCGGGTTGCTCTCCGCGTTCGTCCAGAAGAATCTGCAGCTCGAGGCGTCAGCGGATCCTCGGGCGGTCACCATCCCTCGCCCCGACTGGTACTTCCTGTTCCTTTTCCAGTTCTTGAAGCTGGGCAATGAGTTCATCTTCTCGATTGGCATCGGGACCGTGGTGATCATCTTGCTGCTCGTATTTCCGTTCATGGACGCGATCATCGGTCCGCGCGTGGCCCGCCGGCTCGGCTGGAAGAAGTGGCCGGTCCCGGGCCGGAACATCATCACCGGCACCGTGTTCGTGGCGGCGCTGGTATTAATCGCCTTGCTCGAGCTGTGGGCCCTGGCCGGGCCACAGTTCTGCCTCCCGTGGTTCGTCAACAGCCCGGTCTGCGGAGCCTAGGGAGTACCAGGCCTACCTACGTCCGAGAGTCGTACAGCTGTTTCGTCAGGTCGATCTGGGCGATGTGCTCGCGTGAGTGGCCGTAGTTCGAGATCAACCATTCGACGCCGGGCCTGTGCGGCCGGTCGCCGCGCGGTCGCATCTCCGTCAGGTCGGCCGGCGTCACCGCGGCGAGGAGCTCGTCCATGTGGCGGTCGGATTCGTCGATCATCTCGAGCAGGCGGGCGGCGTCGGCCTCGGCCCTGAACTCTGAGTCGCGGTCGCGCTCGCTTGGCAAAGACCGCACCGCGCGGATCATCTCGCGTTGTGACCCGAGCGTATGGGTCACGAGCACGGCGATCGAGTTCGCCTTGGGCAACGGCCGCCAGTTGAGCGTTCCGTGGTCGAGGCCGCGGACTTGCTTGCGCAGGCTCTCGTGCACGTCGCGAAACAGCGTCCTGAAAGTCTCCGCGACCACCCTCGCTCCAGCGTCATCCATCAGGCGGTCACACCTTCTCAGTCACGCGATACTCGAGATAGCGACCCAACAGTAGTCGCGTGTGAGCCTCGAGCGCAGGCAGCACGCTGAGCACGATCCCGACGATCGGGTAGAGGAAGTACTGGAAGTAGATCGCGCCCTTCTTCCACAGCGGCCAGTTGGCGGGCTTGGGCGGCAGGATGCGGATCTCGAAGTAAAGGAAGAAGAGGACCGTCGAGAGCGTGACGCCGAGCAGCACGCTCGAGATGCCCCACAGCGTCTGACCGAGGTCGGTCAGCGAAAAGTCGGTGCTGATCCAGATCGGAACCGAGAAACCGAAGAGCAGCAGGACCGGCAGGAAGATCCAGTTCAGATGGTTGAGGAACAGGTTCATGAAACGCGAGAACCGAAGCCACAGCGGGATCTCGGGGTGCTTGAAGAAGCGCGCGAGCACGTAGGGGACGTCCGTGATGCCCCAGGCCCAGCGCTTGATCTGGTTGTACTGGCTCACGTGCGTCGCCGCATAGTCCCGCGCCTGCGGTGAGTCGCCGTAGATCGGCAGCCAGACCGACTTCACGGAAAATCGCTTGCCGAACGTGAAGAACGCCTTCCAGTAGAAGCGCGAATCCTCCGGGATGACGTCCTTGTCCCAGTACCCGACCTTCTGGACGAAATCGAGGCTGCACGTGTAGCTGCTGAACGCGACCAGCCGGTGCGGCCGGGAGTGCAGGTACATCTGCCACTGCGAGGTGCTGGCCGACATGATGCGCACCGCCATCGGCACCTGCCAGATGTTGTTGTGGAAGAGCGGCACGGGCTGCCAGATCAGGAAATCGCGCAGCGGCTCGCGCGCATGGTGCCAGCTGATCCAGCCGAAGTACTGCCGGTGCACGCGGTAGTCGGAGTCCAGGTCCGTGATCAGAACCTTGCTCAAGTCGTAGCCCTCCTCGGTCAGGACGCGGACCATCCACCGGCCGCCCCAGTTCATGGCCGCGGACTTGCCGATCACGATGCCGGGCTCGAGCGGGTCCTTGATGTGATAGAAGCCGCGAAAGCGGCCGCCGAACTTCTCCTTGAGCAGAGCGACGTTCTCCCAACCGGGCTTGTCGGTCTCGCGCGTGATGATGCCGATGAGCTTCAGCTCGTCCGGATAGTTGGAGTCGACGATCGCCTGGACCGTGCGCTCGAGCACGTGGTAGGGCTCGGTGTAGGTCGGGATCACACAGAGGTGGAGGTACTGGAGCGGATCGACGCGACCCGACGCGCCCTCCTCGCGGCACAGCGCGAGCCAGTCCTTTCTCATGTCGCGGCGCATCTTGAGCAGGGTGCTGTAGATGCCGGTCACCACGGACACGGCCCGGACGACCCAGTAGGCGTCGAAGACCAGCACCACAGAGGCGACGAACAGCGCCCCTGAAGAGTGGAAGATGATCGGAATCCAGGCCGGCGCCAGGAGCAGGATCCAGGTGACCAGGCCCGGCGCGGCTTCGAAAAGTCTCGCCCCGAACTGCCGCATGGCCTGCTCCCACACGGGCGGAGCGGCGCGCTGGACTTCGGCGAGGGACATGGCCCGATTATGCCCCCCATTCCCCACAGCCGGGCGCGCCGCCCGCTCGCCTCGGAATAGGAATCGAGGCGCCACCCTTTGTAATTGCCATGAACAACCTTCAGCACTTCGACGGCCCCACTTTCGAGGCCGACGTGCTCCAATCGGGTGAGCCGGTGGTCGTGGACTTCTACGCCGACTGGTGTCCCCCCTGCCGGATGATGACCCCGGCCGTGGAGCAGCTCGCGGACGAGTTCGCCGGCAAGGTCAAGATCGGCAAGCTCGACGTCGACAACAACCAGGACATCGCCATCCGCTACGGCGTGCAGGGCATCCCGACACTCGGCCTATTCCGTGACGGCAAGCTGGTCGACCGCATAGTCGGTTATCCGGGCGGCGCCACCCCGATCCGAGCCTGGATCGAGAAGAACGCGAACGTAGCAGCAGCCAAGAACTAAACAACCGCGGGGTTACAGAGCGGCTGGGTGAAACGCCCAGCCGCTTTCTTTATGCCTGTTTTTGTGTGTGATTCAGCCGTTGTCTGGCGCATTGGCACAGACAACTGTCGGGTCGGTTCGTCAGGTCCACACCATGTTCCGTGTGCTGACCCTCTGTGAGCATTGGTCTCGACGGCGCGCGAGGGGCCCGCTGCGTGCCGCGAAACCTTCTCATTCCGAAAGGGGGATTACACCTTATGTTTCTTGACGGACTCGTGCCCAGCCCGGACTGGCTGAATCCAGGCGACACCGCGTGGCAGCTCACCGCCGCCACTCTGGTCGGCTTGATGAGCGTTCCGGGCCTGGCCATCCTCTACGCCGGGTTGATGAAGCGGAAGTGGGCCCTCAACTCGGCGCTCATGGTGCTGTACGCCTTCGCCATGACCCTCCTCGTCTGGACGCTCTGGAGCTACAACATGGGCTTCGGGAACTCGGCCCACCTGTTCGGACAGGACATCATCGGCGTCCCGTGGCCGGTGACCTTCGCTTCGTCGGAGTTGTCGCAAGCGACGATTCCATTGCTGACCAACAGCGGTGGCCTTCCGCCGATCCGCTTCCCTAACTCCGCGATGGTCTACTTCCAGTTCGTCTTCGGCGCGATCACTGTGATCATCCTTGCCGGCTCTCTCCTCGGCCGGATGAATTTCAAGGCGTGGATGCTGTTCGTCCCGCTGTGGATGACATTCGTGTACCCGGTCGGCGCCTTTCTGATCTGGGGCGGCGGCTGGCTGGCGCAGCAGGGCGCGGTCGACTACAGCGGTGGCTACGTCATCCACGTGGCGGCCGGCATATCGGGCGTCGTCGCGGCCGCAGTCGTCGGGCCGAGGCTGCTCAAGGACCGGCAGGAGAACAACCCGAGCAACTTGTTGATGGCCGTCGCCGGCGGCGGCATCCTCTGGCTTGGTTGGAACGGATTCAACGGAGGCGATCCATACACCGCGAACCCCGATGCCGCGGCGGCCGTCCTCAACACCAACCTCGCTACCGCAACCGCTCTGATCGTCTGGATGCTGCTCGACGTCTTCATGACGGGCAAGAGCAACGTCGCCGGGATGATCAACGGCATGATCGCCGGACTGGTCGCGATCACGCCGGGCGCAGGCTGGGTCAACGGCTTCGGCGCCATCCTCATCGGGGCCATTGCCTCGGTGGTCCCGTGGTTCACGATGCAGTACCTGCCACGCGTCAACTTTTTCAAGAAGATCGACGACACGCTCGGCGTGATGCACACCCACCTGTTCCCGGGCGCGATCGGCGGCCTGATGGTGGGACTGATCGCCGACCCGAACATGGTCGAGTACCTCGGCAGCGGGAATACCCCCGCTTTCGCCGTCACGGGCCTGTTCTACGGCAACCCACACCAGCTCTACGTCCAGGCGCTGGCTTTAGCGATCGTCGTCGTATACGCCGGCGTCGCGACCTTCGTCGTGACGAAAGTGGTCGGTTTGCTCGTCCCGCTCCGTATGCCCGATCGGCACTTGGAAGTCGGCGACGAGATGGTCCATGGCGACGTTTCGCTCGACCTGGGCATACCCAGGCGTGGAGTCGAGCCGCCCTCGGTTCCACTGACCCACTACGACCCGCCCGGGGTCCCTGCCCCGTCGTGAGCTCGCGAGGCGGCGAGGTCCCGTGTCAACCACACGAGATGCGCCGCCTCAATTTCGTGTCTACCGCATGTATTGTGGCCACCCGGCATTGGAGAAGATTGACCCATGACAGCTCTATACGTCGTAGGAATCGCAGCGTACTGGGCCCTGCTCCTGCTTGTCGTCAAGCGGCGCGGCCCGGAAGAGGCATAGCCAGCAGAACCCGAACGGCCGCTGGTTCGGGTCCGGGGACACCCCCGGCTTCGCCGGGGGACCCCAGCAGGTTGTGGCACGCCGTGCCGCCGCTTAGCGCCTGTCCGCTGCGTTCAGTGGCCAGGCGTTTTTCGTGAAGCCCGTCAAATCCATCTGTTTCCTGGGAGGGTGTTGTTCATGGCAGTAGAGACAAAGTCCGGCAGCAAGACGAGCCCGAAAGAGGTTCTCGATCGGGCGAAAGCGGAAGGGGTCGAGGTCGTCGACGTCAGGTTTGTCGACCTTCCCGGCACCTGGCAGCATTTCAGCCTTCCGTTGGGCGAGCTCGACGTCGACAGCTTCAAGGACGGCCTGGGATTTGACGGTTCCAGCATCCGCGGCTTCCAGTCGATCGACGAGAGCGACATGCTGCTCATGCCGGACCCGGACTCGGCGACGATCGATCCGGTTCTCTCGCACAAGACGCTGTTCCTGATCTGCGACGTGGTCGACCCGATCACGCGCGAGCCGTATTCGCGCGACGCGCGGTTCATCGCGAAGAAGGCTGAGGAGCACCTCCGCCGCTCGGGCATCGCGGACATCAGCTACTGGGGTCCGGAGGCGGAGTTCTACCTGTTCAGCTCGCTCCGCTTCGACCAGAACGCGCACAGCGGCTACTACTTCATCGACTCCGACGAGGGCATCTGGAACTCGGGCAAGAACTCCGAGCCGAACCTCGCGTTTCGGCCGCGGCACAAGGAGGGCTACTTCCCGGTGCCGCCGACCGACAAGCTCCAGGATCTTCGCTCCGAGATCATGCTCAAGCTGCTCGACGCTGGAGTCCGTGTCGAGGTGCAGCACCACGAGGTTGGCACGGCCGGCCAGGCCGAGATCGACATGCGGTTCGACTCGCTCACGAAGATGGGCGACAAGATGATGGTCTACAAGTACGTGATCAAGAACATCGCGGCGCAGCACGGATACGTCGCGACGTTCATGCCCAAGCCGCTTTTCCAAGACAACGGATCCGGCATGCACGTGCACCAGAGCCTGTGGAAGGACGGCGAGAACCTGTTCGCCGACGCGAAGGGCTACGCCGGTCTCAGCCAGACCGCCATCTACTACATCGGCGGCCTGCTGAAGCACGCGGCCGCGCTGCTCGCGATCTGCGCGCCGACGACCAACTCGTACCGCCGGCTGGTGCCGGGCTATGAGGCGCCGATCAACCTCGTGTATTCGAAGCGCAACCGCTCGGCATGCGTGCGCATCCCGATGTATTCGACCAACCCGAAGACCAAGCGCGTCGAGTTCCGGTCGCCGGACCCGGCGGCCAACCCCTACCTCGCGTTCTCGGCGTGCCTGATGGCGGGCCTCGACGGAATCAAGAACAAGATCCTCCCGCCGGAGCCGGTGGACAAGGACATCTACGAGCTCGATGGCGAGGAGAAGGCGAAGATCAAGTCGGTGCCGGGCTCGCTGGCCGAGTCGCTGGACGCACTCGAGAAGGACCACGCGTTCTTGCTCGAGGGCGGCGTCTTCACCAAGGACGTGATCGACACCTGGATCGACTACAAGCGCAAGAAGGAAGTCGACGCAGTGGCGCTGCGCCCCCACCCGTGGGAGTTCATGCTCTACTCGGACGTCTAGACCGAACACCCCAGAGGGCCTCGGCGCAAGCCGAGGCCCTTCTTCTTATCAAGAGAGACCGTTGGCGCCAGCGGTGCGCTACATCCCGAGCATCGCGCGGGCGCGCAAGGCGATCGAGATAGCGACGCGCGTTTCAGGGTCGTCCAGCTGCAGGCCCGTCAGCGACTGGATGCGCTCGATCCGGTAGGTCATCGAGTTGATGTGGATGCCCAGGTGGCGCGAGGCCGCGCGCCGGATCCAGCGCGACGATGAGAGGGCTTCGAGCGTTTCGAGGAGCGGCGTGTCGCGCGATTGCGCGTACTGCAGGAGCGGGCCGAGCAGCTCGTTGACGAAGCGGCGCAGCGCCTCGGGGCTCTGCACCTCGAGCAGCAGCCGGAACGCGCCGAGCGAGCGGTAGGACGCCACTCGCCCGCGCCCTCCCGCGCGCCTGGTCAGGCGAACCGCCTGGCGCGCCTCGACGTGCGACCGGGCCAGCTCACTCACCCCGTTGGCCATGTTTCCGATGCCGATCGATGCGGTGCCCGGCTTCATCACCGGCGCAGCGGCCGCGAGGATCTGACCCGCGAGCTTCTCCACCGACGCAAGGTCGGTGGCGATCTCGTCCGGGACGAGAAAAACGGCCGAGGCCGAGCGCACGAGCGTGAGCGCCCCGGGCAGCCGCGAGCGGACGAGTCCGCTGAGCGCGCCGTCGAGGCGATCCTGCTGCCCGCGCGCGGCGAGCGCTGCTTCCGTCTGGTCGTCGTCCGGCTCGAGCGCGAGCACCCACGCGCGCTGCGGCAGGCGGTGCCCGAGGCGCTCCGCCTGGCGGGCCACGCGTTCCGCCTCATCCGCCTCGAGGCCCCCGGCGAGCACCTCCTCGACCAGGTCGCCGCGCAGGCGGCGCTCCACCTCGGCCGCGGCTCGCTCCTTCGACATCTCCAGCGCGAGCACCGTCGATCCATGCTCGAGGGCGCGACGCCGTCCCTCGGCATCCCCGTCCTCCGCCGAGACGCCGACGGCCAGGAGACCCAGCAGCTCCGCTCCCGCGCGCACGGGCACCACGTCGAGCGGTCGCGGCGGCCGGCCCGCGTTGATCCGCACCTCGCGCGCACCGGCTTGCCCGAGGGCCGGCGGCACGTTGATCCGCGGCGGCATGCCCTCGGACAATTCGCCGAGACCGCGCACGCGATAGCCGTCGGTCGAGTAGAGCGCCGCTCGCCCGCCGGCGAGCGAGCCGAGGACCTCGAGGATGGACGGGATGCCGGCGCCGTCGAGCGACAGCTTCGTAAACCTCTCATGGATGTCGTGCGAGAGCTGGATCTCGGTCAGCTGGACTTCAGTCCTGCGCTGCAGCTCGCTCCGCTCCAGGATTCCCGCGACCTGGGCCGCGATCGCGCGCAGGAAGTCGATGTCGCCGGAGGTGAACTCCCGGCGCTCCGTGCTCTGCACGTTGATCACGCCGACCAGGCGCGGCCCGGCCTCGACTGGCACCGACGCCATGGAGTGGAAGCGGTCCTCGTCGAGGCCCGGCACCCATTTCCAATGCGGCTCCCGGCTCACGTCGGGCACGACCGCGGCACGGCGGGACTCGGCGACCCACCCGGTGATGCCCTCCCCCACCTTCATGGTCACCTTGCCGACCATGTTCTCGTTCAGACCGTTGGTGGCGGTCAGGAGCAGCTCGCGGCCGGGCGTCGTGAGCAGGTAGAGCGAGCACACGTCGGTCCCGATGGCCGACGTCGTCTCGCGGATGATCAGCTCGAGGAGCTCGTCCGGGCGCTGGGTCGAGGCGGCGGCCTGGGCGAGACGGACCAGAAAGTTGAGCTCACGCGCGGCAAGGCTCGAGTCCGAGACGTCCGTGACAACGTGCACCTCGGGTAAGGTACGGCGCTTCTTCATGGCAAGTCTCGTGTCAACAACACAATGGACACCGCACTCGCTAGTGTGCCTGATACAGACTCGACCTGCTTCCGCCCTGGCGTTAGATTAGGCCAGACAAGTGTCCACTCAGGTCTCCGGGGGCTGGCGCGAGCACTTCTCCGGAGTCGACCTGCCGGTTCCCGTCCATGGCGGCGGCACCGTCACGGGCATCAACTTCGACAACGCGGCTAGCACGCCGCCGCTCAAGCGGGTGCGCGACGCGGTGACTGGCTTTTCCGACGTCTACTCGAGCGTCCACCGCGGCACCGGCTACAAGTCGCGGCTTTCGACGGATGCCTATGAGCACGCCCGGGAGATCGTCTCTCGCTTTCTCGGCGTCGACGAGGACGACCAGGTGGTGATCTTCGTCAAGGGCACGACCGACGCGCTGAACCGGATCGCGGCCGAGCACTCGAGGCTCGACGGCAAGCAGGTCCTGGTCACCGAGATGGAGCACCACGCAGACCTTCTGCCCTGGCGGCATCGCAGCGGGCACGTCATGGTCGGGCTGACGGAAGAAGGACACATCGACCTGGACGCGATCGAGCGCGCACTGGTGGCAGGCGATGGAGCAATCGGACTGGTCGCCGTTTGCGGCGCGTCCAACGTCACGGGTTTTGTTTCGCCCATCCATGAGGTGGCCGAGCTCGCGCACGGCTACGGGGCGCGCGTCTCGGTCGACGCGGCGCAGCTAGCTCCTCATCACCGGATCGAGGTGCGACCCGCGAACGACCCTGGCCATCTGGATTTCGTTTCGCTGTCGGGACACAAGATGTACGCGCCTTACGGCGCGGGCGTGCTGGTCGCGCCGCGTGACTTCTTCGCCGGGGCGCCCGAGGTCATGGGCGGCGGCGCGATCAGCATCGTCACGTGGGACGACACCGTTTGGGCCGACCTGCCTGACCGCGAGGAAGCCGGCTCACCCAACGTGATCGGTGCGGTCGCGCTTGGCGTCGCGATCGAAACCTTGCTCGAGCTCGGATTCGACCAGATGCTCGATGAGGAGATAGAGCTCGGACGGCGCATGCTGGCCGGCCTGGGGGTGATTTCCGGTGTTGGCGTGCTCGGAGCCGTCGAGCCGCGCACGGCATCCGGCAGACTGGCACTCGCGAGCTTCGTGGTCGAAGGTCTCCACCACGGGCTGGTCGCGGCGGCGCTCAGCCACGAGTGGGGCATCGCGGTCCGGCATGGATGCTTCTGCGCCAACCCCTACGTCTTTCACCTCCTGCACATGAATAAGGACGAGGTCGGCGCGGTCGAGCACGAGGTGACGGCCGGGCGCCGCAAAGCCCTGCCGGGGGCGGTGCGCGCGAGCCTGGCTCCCTACAACACCGCGGCGGAGGTGGATCGCTTCCTCGAAGCGGTCGCGCACGTGGCGCGCGGCGGGATCAAGGCACAGTACGAACAGGCTGCTGACGGGACGTATTCGCCGGCCGGCGGCTGGCCGCGCGCCGAGAGGGAGAGATTGCTGTGATCAAGTTCATCGTCGAGATCGTCCTCGCACTAGTGCTCCACCCCGTCGCCTACATCCTGTGCGTGATCGACATCGTTCACCGGGACGAGCTGAGCGGCTTCTGGAAGGTGTTCTGGATCATCGTCACCTTCCCGTGGGGGATCGGACCGATCCTCTACATCATCTTCGGCGGCGGCAAGCTCTGGTGAGAGATCGCGCGGCGACCAGGGCATTCGTCCTGGGTCTGCTCGCGCTGCCGTTCGTGGTGTTTGCGCCGTTCGCGATCTTCAGCGGCGCTCGCTCGTTGTGGCGCATCCACGCCTCTGGTGGTGAGCTGCGCGGCACTGCCTCCGCGACCGCTGGATTGGTCGCCGGCTTGCTTGGACTTGTGACGTTCATCGTGGGGACGAGCTACTGGCTGCTGGCGTCTTGATCCGCCGCGGCCTTCTCGCGCTCGTCGTCCTCGCCGTAGCCTTCGCCACGTACCCAGGCGAGCTCGCGGTTTCGATGGCCGTCCATTTGACACCACCGCACAGCGCGTCGGGTTCCGCACCCGCGGGCACGCTGCCCTGGCTGCACGTCGCGCACCCGTCGGGCGGAGTGCCCTATATCGCCGACGACCAGGGCCGCATGGTGCTCCTGCATGGCGCCATCCCGGCCTCGCTTCTAGAGTTCGGCAGCACCGCCAAAACGGCACCGTCCGCGACGCCGATCAACCCCATCGATCCGGTGGCCTACGCCGGCCAGTGCCCGAATGCGTCCTCCAGCGGGCGCTATGCCCCCATGTGCCAGGACGACCTCGCCCAGATGGCAGCGCTGGGATTCAACTCTGTCCGCCTTCCGCTCGTGTGGAGCCGCTTGGAGCCGGAGCGCGGAAAATTCAACCAGCTGTACGTCGATCGCATCGCGCAGGTGGTCGACTGGGCCAAGGCCCTCGGCATGTACGTGATCATCGACATGCACCAGAACGCGTACTCGGCCTACGTCGGCGCGGGTCCTGGCGTGGACCTGACCTACGACAGCGGCGCACCGGCGTGGGCCACGATCACCGACGGCGTGCCGTCGCAAGTCCTGGTCAGCGGCAAGCGGGAGACCAACCTGGCGACGATCGAAGCGTTCACGAACTTCTGGTACAACCGCTCCGGCATCCAGAGCGAGTACATCGCGGCTATTGCGTATCTCGCGAGGCGGTTCAAGGACGACAGCACCGTCGCCGGTTTCAGCGCGTTCAACGAACCGCAGCCAGGCTGGAACCTACCGCCTGGTTTCGAGGACCTGCTCCTCTTTCCTTTCTATCGCCGCGTCATCGACGCGGTCACGGGCGTGGGCGACGGACTGCTGTGCTGGAACGCCGTCTACATGCCGCCGCCGTGCGGCTATCCCGACCTCGGCGTCCGCGACCAGCGCCATCTGATCTTCCTCGACACCGGTCTGGCCCGGGAGATCACCGACTTTCCCACTCACCTCGGCCTGCCGGTCAGCTCCTATGCGAATGTCGTCCTCTCGATCCACGCGTACACGCACATCTATACGTTCGACGCCCTTGCCGGTCAGACGCCCGACCGCGCCTCCTATCCGTGGGGAGGCTACGACCAGAGCTATTCCTGGGCCGACCGCGAGGCCAAGGCGATGAATGCCGCTCTCTTCGTCGCCGAATTCGGCAACGATCCGAAGTACGACTCTCTGCAGCTCGCCTCGCAGACAATCGAGCAGGAGAAGCATCGCGTCGGATTCGCGTTCTGGACCTGGAAGGAAAACGGCGGTCCGAGCAGCTGGGGGATGTTCGACCCTGCCCGGACGGACGCGTCGCCCATCCCATCCAGCGGCTGCCTGCGCACGTCGCGGGAGCGAATCCTGGCCCGGGTTTACCCACGAGCCTCCAACGACCCGAACCTGACCTACCACTACGACCCCGACACCGGCGCCTTCACGCTGTTGGCAGGCGGTCGCGCCGGCGACCCGGCGACGATCGTCTACATACCGCCCGAGGTGACGGGCGAGGTGTCCAGCTCGGGCGCCGTTCAGGTGTCGATCAGCACCGACCTCGACGTGGGTCGCACCGTGAGCGGATCGCCGACCGGGGGCGTGTTCACGATCTCGGTTGCCCCGGCGAACCTCGCCCTTCACGGCTGTGCCTGACCCGACAATCTCGGGCAATTCCCAGCCGAATCCCATCCAGCCGGATTACCGGTGTTCTGGTGGCCTGGAAAGGGCTAATCTGGACCGAAAGGGTGGGAAGCCGACCAGCAGTCACTGGCCGCACCGGCACGTCCAAAAACGGCGGTAACGGCAACGGGACGCCAGCGCTGAAAAACGGCGCGGTCCGCATTCGCCCAGCGACCAACGGCCAGGCCAAGGCCCCTGCCGAGCCCGCGATCAGGCTGGTCGGAATCGCCAAGTCCTTCGGCAAGCACGCCGTGCTGAAGGGCGTCAACCTCACGGTCGCACCAGGCGAGCTGTTCGAGGTCACCGGGCCGAGCGGCGCCGGCAAGACGACGCTCCTGCGCCTGATCCACGGCCAGCTCCGCCCCAACGCCGGCGAGGTCTGGGTGCGGGGTCGCGGGCTCCATCGGTGGTGGCGGCGCGGCCTGGGCACGGTGCGGCGCGACGTTGCATTCATCTTCCAGGAGCAGCGGCTGCTGCCGCGTCTCAACGCTTTCGAGAACATCGTCCTCGCGCTTCAGGTGCGCGACCCTCAAGTGCCGAATCGCACGATCAAGCAGCGGGCGCTCGCCGCGCTGGAATCCCTGCACCTGGCCGGCCGTCGCGGGGCATATCCGCACCAGCTCTCGGCGGGAGAGCGGCAGCGCGTCGCGATCGCGCGCGCCCTGGCGACCAAACCGCGCGTGCTGCTCGCCGACGAGCCGCTCGCCGCGATGGATGAGGACAACGCCGCGATGGTCACGCACCTCCTCGAGGAGGCGGCCGCCGGCGGCACGACCGTGATCGTCGCCACGCACCACCACACCTTTCCGGCGAGCCGCATCCTGCGACTGCCGAGCGCGAAGGTCCTGACCAACGGGTCACGCAGGCCGCGCCTCAACCTCAACCTCAACGGCAACGGACACGCCAACGGAAATGGCAACGGACACTCCAACGGCACCTCCAACGGAAACGGGAATGGCCATGCGGCAGTGCTCGCGATCCGCCCGCCGTTGTGGCGCGCGCTGATCCCCGCGCGCGAGCGCCCTCACCGGGCAGCCAGAGTGGCCCGGCCGCCCCGGCCGCCGTGGTGGCGCCGAGGTGTCGCGCTCGCCGCGAACAGCTACCGGCTGGTCGTCCTCAACGGGCTGCGCAGCTGGAGCAGGGACGCGCGGCTGACGACGCCCGTGGTCGGAACGATCGCACTTCTTCTGACGCTCTGCGGCACGCTGGCCCTCGTCGGGATCGCGGCGGAGCGGGCCATCGCCGACCAGGCCGGCCAGGCGTCGCTGGTCCGTGTTTACCTCGCGCCCGACGCGACGACCGATTCTGTCGCGGCTCTGAAATCGAAGCTGCTCGCGGATCCGCGCGTGGCGTCGGTCACGTACATCACGCCGGAGCAGGCGCTCGCCGAGGCCGCCAACCGGCCCGGGCTCGACAACCTCTCGAGCCTCAGCTCGACCAACCCATTCCCGGCCAGCCTCGACGTGCGCGTCAAGAGCGTGACCCAGGTGGCGGCGGTGGCGAGCCTGGTCAAGGGCGACGCGGCAGTGGACCCGACCTATCCGACTTCGTACGACCCCGACACCTACGCGCGGCTGCGCCACTTCGCCCTCGTCGCGGGCGCCATCGCCGGCGGCATCGTGCTCCTGTTCGCGTTCGTCGCCTACGCCGTCGTCGCAAACTCGATGCGCGGCATCGCCGCTTCGCGGCGGAATGAGGTTGCGGTCGTCCGCCTCCTGGGCGCCAGGGGCTGGATGCTGCGCGGCCCGTTCGTGGTCGAGGGTCTCACGACCGGCGCACTCGCCGGCGCGCTGGCCGCGGCGGCGGTCGCGGGCGCGTACCTGCTTGCGGTCCGGTTCGAGTCCGCCATCTACGCGCAGGTGCTGCCCGGCGTGAACGCGAGCGCCGTCCAGTACGTGCTGGCTGCAGTGATCACCGCGGGGCTCGTCCTCGGCTCCGCGACGGCGATCCTCGGCTTCCGCAAGGCGCGGGCTTGAAGCGAACCCTGGCGGCGCTCGCGGCCGCCAGCGCGCTGCTCGCACTCCAGGCCCCGAACGCCGCCGCGACCGATCCTTCGCCGTGCCCCAGCCCGGCATCCCCCACCCGATGCACCGCTGCCCCGACGGTCAATCCCAATCAGGCGGCGTACGACCAATTGCGCGCGCGCCTCGGCGGCGACATCGCGCGCGCGCTCGACGCCGAGCAGCGGCTCGCCGCGACGCTAGACCAGTTCGCGGCCACCGCCCAGGCGCTGACGGACCAGATCGCGCAGGAGGAGGCGCTGATCGCGAGCCTCGAGGATCAAATCGCCAAGCTCGACGTGCAGATCGCCGACACCATTGGGCGCATCGAGGTCGAGAAGCAGCAGCTCTCCGTCTTGGCGCGCGACATCTACCGCCAGCCGGATTCGCTGTGGATCCTGATCGCCAGGACCGGGAACCTGCATGAGGCGCTGATCGCCACGGCGGACGCTGTGGTCGCGGGCCAGCGCGCTCACGCCCTACAGGTCAGGCTCGAGGCAGACCTGGCCAAGCTTCAAGCGGACCGCCAGGCGAGGCAGGACGACCTCGATCGCGAGAGCGGAACCCGGGACCTGCTGGTTGCCAACTTGGGCGCGCTGCAGGACATGATCAGCCAGCAGAGCGACGTCAGCGACCAGCTCAGCGGGGTCATGAGCCAGATCCAGACCGCCCAGGACCAGCTTCAGGACCAGCAGCCGGATGTGACCGCGAGCCTTGCCCAGCTCCTCGAAGCTCAGGAGCAGGACCTGATCCTGAGGTCGTACCAGACGGCGTGGACGCAGGCCCAGATCGGCGTCGGCCTCGCGCTCGTGAACCAGACGCTTCCGGTCGGCAAACCGATCTCCGGCCTCCGGCTCTCGTGGCCGATGGTCTCATTCAGCATCACGCAGCCTTTCGGCCCGTCGAACGTGCTGCTGGAACCGGCGTTCGGGCCTTACAAGCACTTCCACACCGGGATCGACATCGCGGCGCCTCTCGGCACGCCCGTGATGGCCGCGGCCGACGGGCTGGTGATCGCCATCGGGCACAGCTCGGCCGGTTACGGCAACTACGTGGTCATCGCTCACGGTGGTGGGGTCGCCACCCTCTATGGCCACCTGATGGCGACGAATGGCAACGTCGGCGACCGCGTGCTGCGCGGCCAGGTCATAGGGTTCGAGGGCTCGTCCGGGTTTTCGACCGGGCCGCACGTGCACTTCGAGCTGCGGGTCAACAACCAGGTCGTCGACCCGATGCCCTACCTCCCCGTGCCCGGCACGAACTGGTCGGGCTAGAGCTTCTTCGAGAAGCTGACGCTCGCGGGTGAGGTCAGGTACTCGCCCCAGCAGTCGACCTGGGCGAAGCCGGCGTGCCGGTACAGGGTGATCGCCGCCTCCTGCTCAGTGCCCGGTTCCAGGACGAGGTGCCGCACGCCGAACTGCGTGGCCGCCGCCTCGAGAGCCGTCAGCAACGCCGACCCGACGCCGGTGCCTCGGTGACCGGGCACCACGTACATCCGCTTCACCTCCGCGGTCGTGGCGTCGAGCACGCGGATGGCTCCGGAGCCGACAGCCACGCCGGCGTCGCGCGCCACAAGAAAGGTGCCTCGCCCGGACTCGAGATGCTCAGCCTTGAGGTTCGGCCCGAAGCGCTGCTCGGGCGGATAGTGCTCGGCGAGCTCCGCGTCGAGCGCGGCGACCAGCCGTCGGGCGTCCGTCGAGTCGAAGGGTTCAGCCGCGATGGACAGAGTCACATCTCTCACTGTGGAAAGCGCCCCCGGAGGGAATCGAACCCCCGACCTTGACGTTAGGACCGTCCTGCTCTATCCACTGAGCTACGGGGGCAGTAAATGATGGGCAGGAAACCTAAAGAGTCTACCCAGCGTTAACGCTGTGGATCTCAGCCACCTCTAAGCCGGTTCCCAGGTACGGTTCAGCGCCGGCCCGCAAGCTTTCGCAACATGGACAGGACAAGAAAAGAGACCGAGACCAGGATCCGGGTGCGCGACGCAGCGATGCGGACGCTGAACCGCCTGACCACCGGCGCGGCCCTCGCCGCCATCGCGGGCGTTGGCGTTTTCAGCGCGGTGAGCGCCGCCACCATTCCGGGATCCTCCAGCTCCACCGCGTCGACTGCCGGCACAACGGGCACCGCTTCCTCGTCGACGACCTCGTCTTCGACTTCCTCGACCTCATCAAGCTCATCGAACGGGCTTCAGTCCTCGAGCGGGGTGACCTCATCCTCCGGCACCGGCACGGTCGTCACGGGCGGCTCGCACTGATCAGCCGTGCCGAACACCGTCCTCTGGTACACGACGCGTGGCGCGGGCGCGGTGACGCTGATCCTGCTCAGCGTCGTCGTGATCCTGGGCATCCTCTCGACGCTCCGCGTCCAGAGCGATCGCTGGCCGCGCTTTCTCACGACCGGGCTGCATCGCAACCTCGCGCTGATGACGCTCGTGTTCCTCGCGCTGCACATCGTCACCGCGGTCGTCGACCCGTACACCAACCTCGGCTGGGCCGCGGCGTTCATCCCCTTCTCGTCCTACTACCGGACGCTGTGGCTCGGCCTCGGCGTGATCTCGTTCGAGCTGCTGCTCGCCATCGTCGTGACGAGCCTCGTCCGAAGCTTCATCGGACATCGCGCGTGGCGCCTGATCCACTGGCTGACCTACGCTGCGTGGCCGGTCGGCGTCGCGCATGGGATGGGCACCGGCACTGACACCTGGTCGGCCTGGATGCTGGGCATCACAGCAGCCTGCGTCGCGGGAGTCGGGATGGCGATCGTGCTCCGGCTGACCTATGGATCGGGCGATCCGCTGGCCGTGCCGCGCACCTCGTTCCGCGCCGAAGTCGACAGGCGTGAGGTTCGATGACGCGCCTGCACGCACCTGACGCGATGAGCCCGCTGCCGCGCGCAGGCGGCGAGCTGATCGACGCGATCCAATGGGCGGGACTCGTCGGACGCGGCGGCGCGGGATTTTCCACGGCGGTCAAGTGGCGCGCGGTCGTCGAGCGCTCGCGAGGTCAAGCGGTGATCGTGGTGAACGGCGCCGAGGGCGAGCCGCAGAGCAAGAAGGACCGCGTGCTCATGTCGATGCGCCCGCACCTCGTGCTCGACGGCGCCTTCCTCGCGGCACGCGTGCTGCACGCGCGGCGCGTCGTCCTTTACATCGGAGAGCGGCACGACGCCGCGCGCGCGGCGATGCTGCGCGCGCTGGCCGAGCGCCCGGACCAGGACCGGCGGATCACGTCATTCGTGCCGGCACCGGCTCGTTACGTGGCCGGCGCCGAGGCCGCGGCCGTCCACATGATCAACGAGGGCGTCGCCACGCCCACCAACGTCCCGCCGTATCCGTTCGAGCGCGGAGTCGACGGCGCCCCGACCCTCGTCCAGAACGTGGAGACGCTGGCGCACGTCGCGCTGATAGCGCGCACCGGCATGCGCCCCACCACCAGCCTGATCACGATGGCGGGCGCGGTCGCGCGACCGGGCGTCATCGAGGTCGAGGCCGGCACGACGATCGGCGGAGCGATCGAGCGCGCCGGCGGCGCCGGCTCTTCATCGCGGGCGGTCCTGGTCGGAGGCTATTTCGGCTCGTGGGTCGACACACAGCGCGGCTGGGACATCCCACTCGACCACGCCGCGCTGCGCCAGCACGGCCTTGGCCTCGGCTGCGGCGTGATCGGCGTCCTCTCGCATAGCCGCTGCCCGGTGTGCGAGACCGCCGGGATCATGCGCTACCTGGCGGGCGAGAGTTCGGCGCAGTGCGGACCGTGTTTCTTTGGCCTTCGGGCGCTGGCCGATGCATGCACGCGCATCGCGGAATCCGGCACGAACGGCCAGGACCTCGAGCGGTTGCGCAGGTGGACTGTCGATGTCAGTGGGCGCGGCGCGTGCCGGCACCCGGACGGCGCGGTGATGTTTCTTCAGTCCTCGCTGCAGGTGTTCGCGGACGAGTTTTCACGCCACCCTGCGCACGGCCTGAGGCGAACGGCATGACGCAACGGCTCAACCTCACCGTCGACCGAATCAAGTGCGACGGCCGCGGCCTCTGCGCGGAACTGCTGCCCGAGCTGATCCGGCTCGACGACTGGGGCTACCCCATTCTCGCCGCCGGCCCGATCCCCGAGCATCTCCTGCCGCTCGCGCAGCGCGCCGTCGAAGATTGTCCCGTGCTCGCGCTCGCCATCCGGCGCGCGGAGGCGGTAAAGGGGTGAGCTCGAGCGTGCTCGGCATCGCCGACGACCGCGCCCTGGGCGGCTCGCTGCGGGTCATCGTGACACGGCCTGGGTCACTCATCGCGGCCAAGAAGGCGGTCGACGACGTCGTCGCGTCGATCGCCGCGGCGGCGAGCCGTTTTCGCGACGACAGCGAGATCAGCCGCCTCAACGCGACGCCCGACCGCGTCGTGAAGGTGAGCCCGCTTCTGGCCCAGGCCATCGCGGTCGGCCTGAGAGGCGCCCAGCTCACCCGCGGCGCCGTCGACCCGACCATCGGCTCGGCGATCCGCCTCGCGGGTTACGACCAGGATTTCGCGCTGGTCGCGGCGCCGAGCGAGCCGCTCCGGCTGGTCGCGACGGCGGTTCCCGGCTGGCAGGCGATCGGGTTCAGCCTCGCCACGCGGACGGTCGTCATTCCGCGCGGGGTGGAGATCGACCTCGGCGCGACCGCCAAAGCCCTGGCTTCGGACCTGGCCGCCGCGGCGGCGTTGAAAGCCGCGGGCGGGGGCGGCGTGCTCGTCAGCCTGGGGGGCGACATCGCGGTCGCGGGCGACGCTCCGGCCGGCGGCTGGCTGGTGCAGGTGAGCGAGGACAGCGCGGCCGCGATCGACGAAAGCGAGGAGACCGTCGCCATCACCGAGGGAGGCATCGCCACCTCGAGCACCACCGTGCGGCGATGGACGCGCGGGACCATCGAGCTGCATCACATCATCGACCCGTCCACCGGCCTTCCGGCACAGGGCCGGTGGCGCACTGCCACCGTCGCCGCGGGCTCGTGCGTCGACGCGAACATCGCCTCGACCGCCGCGATCGTCATGGGCGACGGCGCGACGGTGTGGCTGGAGAGCCACGGCCTGCAGGCGCGCCTGGTCGACAGCGAGGGAAACGTGCGCAGGATCGGCGGCTGGCCGCTCCACTTAACTTCGCAGCCGCCTCTTAAGATTCTCTGAGCAATTTCCCAGGAAACTCGATCAGCATGAACCCCGTGAACACCGACGGAGCCCGAGTGCTGGTGGTCGACGACGAGCCGAACATCACCGAGCTGGTCGCCATGGCGCTCCGCTACGAAGGCTTCAGCGTCAAGACCGCCGCGACGGGACGCGGCGCGCTGACCGCGGTTTCGCAGTTCGCGCCCTCGCTCGTGATCCTCGACGTGATGCTGCCGGACATCGACGGGATGGAGGTCCTGAAGCGGCTCAACAGCGCGGGCACCAAGGTGCCGATCATCTTCCTCACCGCCAAGGACGCGACCGAGGACAAAGTCCACGGCCTGACGATCGGCGGCGACGACTACGTCACCAAGCCTTTCAGCATCGAGGAGCTCATGGCCAGGGTGCGGGTCGTCCTGAGGCGGCACGGCAACAACTCCGAGACGGGCAAGCTGTCCCTCGCCGACCTCGAGCTGGACGACGAAGCGCACGAGGTGCGGCGCCACGGGCACGTCGTCGACCTGACCAACACCGAGTACAGGCTCCTTCGCTATCTGCTGATCAACGCGGGTCGCGTGCTGACGCGAAGCCAGATCCTCGACCACGTGTGGCACTACGACTTCGGCGGCGACGCGAGCGTGCTGGAGACATACATCAGCTACCTTCGGCGGAAGGTCGACAAGGTCGAACCGCCGCTGATCCAGACCGTGCGCGGCGTGGGGTACGTCCTCCGAACGCCTAGAAAATGACCCTGTCGCTGCGCGGGCGGCTGCTCATCGGTGTCATCTCGTTGATGGTGATCGGGCTGCTCGTCGTCAACATCGCCACCTATGTCTCGCTGCAGAACTTCCTCACTCATCGCATCGACGATCAATTGAGGGCCGGCGTAGATGAGACGGCCAACGCCCTGGGCGCTGTCGGACCTGGATCGACCCGGCAGGCGACCGCGTTCCCGGTCGGCACGGTGGCCGAGCTGCTCGCGCCCGACGGCACGGTGGTGAGGGTGAAGGCGGTGACCTCCGGGTTCAGCTCCACCACCTCAACGGTGACCCCGCAGCTTCCGAGGGCGCTGCCCAACAAAGGAACGGACACCCCCGCCGATCCCTTCACGGTCGTGGGCTCGGACGGAAAGACGCAATTTCGGGTCACGGATTGGCCCGAGGGTCGATTCGGCGGCGACTACGTCGTCCTCGCGGTTCCGATGACCGAGATGCAGTCGACGCTCAGTGGGCTGCTACTGCTCGAGGGCCTCATCAGCCTCGGTGTCGTGGCCGGCACCGCGATCCTTGCCCTGGTGATCGTGCAGGTCGGCCTGCGTCCTCTGCGCAGAATGGGCGCGGTCGCGGGTGACATCGCGGCCGGAGACCTGAGCAAGCGCGTCGAGCCGGCCACGAAGAACACCGAGATCGGCCGGCTCGGCCTGGCGCTCAACGCGATGCTCAGCCAGATCGAGGCCGCCTTCGCTCAGCGAACGGCGTCGGAGAACCGACTGCGGCGTTTCATCGCCGACGCCTCGCATGAGCTGCGCACGCCGCTGACCTCGATCCGCGGCTACTCCGAGATGCTGCGACGCGGGGCGTCCGACTCGCCGGCCGATTCGGACCTGGCGCGGCGGCGCATCGAGGAGGAGTCCGTGCGCATGTCGACGCTGGTGGACGACATGCTGCTGATCGCCCGGCTCGACCAGGGCCGGCCGCTCGAGACCAAGGCGGTCGACCTGCGGGCGATCGCAAGCGACGCGGCGGCGGACGCGCGCGCGGTCGCGCCGCATCGGGAGATCACGATCAATGCGTCGGATCCAGTGATGGTGCGCGGCGATGACACGCGGCTGCGCCAGGTGGTGGGCAATCTCGTCCGCAACGCGCTTGTGCATACTCCGTCCGGGACGCCGATCGAGATCGGCGTGACCACCCAAAACGGGACCGCGCAGCTGACCGTGACCGACCACGGCCCTGGGCTTCAGATCGAGGACAAGTCGAAGATCTTTGAGCCCTTCTACCGCGCGGACCCGAGCCGCAGCCGCGACAGCGGCGGAGCGGGGCTCGGGCTCTCCATCGTCACCGCGGTGGTCGCCGCGCACGGCGGCCGGGTGGACGTGAAGGAGACCAGCGGCGGCGGGGCCACCTTCGAGGTGGAGCTGCCGCTGGCCTCTGCTTAGCTAGTTCGCGTCTCCGTTCTCCACGGCCCTGACAACAGCCCCCGCGAGGAGGTCTCGACCGAGCGGGGTCGGGTGCACGTCGCACACTCCGGGCGCAAGCACGATGAGCAAACCCGCGGCGCAGCTGCTCTTGCTCGGCGTGGCCAGCGCGGGCCCCTTGAAAGCGTCAAACCCGCTGGCAATCTTGGCGTGGAAGGCCTTGGACGCATCGATGATCGGCGCGTTGAGCTGCATCGTCCCCGCGGCCGTCGCCGCGTCGTAGGCGAGCGAGTAGTAGGTCAGCGTGACCAGCTTGTGGCGGTAATGAGCCACGTTGCGGATCGCTTTGTAGATGATTCGTATGTTGGTGTCGATCCCAGCCAGAACGGCCGGCAGGCCGCTGGCGAAGCATGCCGTCGCCTGGCCGCCACAGGCGGTCGCGAGCTTGAAAACGTCGTTGGCTCCGAGGTCCATGGTTACGAGCCGCACGTTTTCGTGCGTGCTCAGGTACTGGATCGCGAAAGCAAGCTGGGCAGTGGAATAGTCGACATGCAGCGGCCAGTGCGACCGGTAGAACAAGCAGGCGTAGTCCTGCCCGTTCGTGAGGGACTGGAAACCGCCGGTCGTCTCGCCTGGACATGAGGCGTTGACGAGGTGCAGCTCCAGGCTCTGGGCCACTATGTCGGGATACCCGATGAAGAGGGCAGGGTTCCCCGCGAGGCCCGCATGCACTATCAGGGGGCTGTAGCCGAACGCCACCGAGTCGCCGAGGGCGAGGTAGCCGGCCTGGTCTTGGCCGCGCCCGTCCGCGGCTGAGGCCGGTAGCGCGGCCAGGACCAAGAGAGCGGCGGCGGAAAGGAGGGCAAAAAGACGCACCCTCAATGGACACCTCCTCACAAACAGCCGGCGGGAAGAGCGACCACGGAATCTAAGCACGGTTCGCGCCGGCGCGCCAGTTAGGACCTGGGCCGGAAGGCGAACACATCCCCGGAATAGGCTCCAACAACAACCAGATCACCCGCCAGGGCTGGGCCGCTGCGCACCGCGGCGTGAGTGTCGTAGCTCCACAACACGTCGCCACTGGCGGTCGACAAAACGACAATCGAGCCGGCGTCGAGCGCGCCGAAGACGGCTCCGGTTCCGAAGATCAGCACGCCCTTTCCAACCGCCGGGGCGGAATAGACAGGCTGGTCGGTGTCGTAGCGCCACACCGTCGTGCCATCTGACGGGTTGAGCGCGAACATCCCCTCCGGAGGACTGGCCGAGCCTGCATAGAGGTTGGTCCCATCGGACGCCGGCGAGGCGATCAGGCCATGGACCGCGCTTCCAGCGACGATCTCGCGCGACCAGGCGGGAACACCGCTCGCGTCGAAGACGGCAAAGATGCCTCCATCAGATCCAAGTCCGATGACCTCGCGCCCGCGATGGGTGAACACGACGGGCGTCGCGCCGACGTCGAGGTCGCGGCCCGCGTCCGAGTAGAGGCTCCGAAACCATTTCCTCGTCCCGGTGAGGGCGTCGAAGGCGAGCACGCCGTCGTCCGGGTTGCCCACCCCTACGAAAGCCACTCCGCCCGCATCGATCGCCGGAGTCGACCAGACTCCGTCTCCCGCACCGCAGCCTGGGCGCACGCATATGTTCCATCGCTCGCGACCCGTGACCGCGTCCACCGCAACAAGACGGCCCGCGACGAGCGGGGTGTCTCCATAGGGCGACGCCACGCCGAGGATCACCTCGTCCATGTACGCGACCGGCGATGCCCACAGAGCGGCATCGCGTGGTCCCCGCCAGGTCCAGATCGCCGTGCCATCCGACAACCTCAATGCGTAGGCCCGGCCGGTCAGCGTTCCGACGAAGACGCGGCCATCCGCGATCGCGGGCGAGCCGGCGATGGCGCCAAGTCCGTGCTTCGACCACACAGGGATGCCGGTCCCCGCTTCGAGGGCGACAAGGTCGCCCCCGGCGCTGCCGGCGATCACCATCCCGCCCGAAACCGCAGGCGTGCCGTCCACCGCGCCCTCGAGGTGAGCCCGCCAGGACAGGCCCAGGCGGCCGGCCGAGTTCGTGTCGAGCGTGGCGGTGGGCGGGTGGCCATCACGCAGGAGGTCGCCGCGGTACATGGTCCACACCTCACCCGGCGCCGGCGAACGCGGCTCCGGCGGCGTCTGCGCGGAAGGGGAGCAGGCGGCCATCGCCAGGGCGGAAGCCAGCGCCAGGGATTTCCCAGCGATCCCCGAGGATCGTCTCAGCCGCTCCTGAGGACCGGGGGTCATCTTGATGGTCAGAGCCCGTCGCCACCGCGGGCCTTTCCCCTTCGTGTGTAGGGGTCGCCCCCTAGCGGCCCCTACCCGTCTCCCCTCAGGAGAGCTTCCATTTGATGCCAGACGTGATCGGCTTGGCCTCGTTCAGAAAGTTCTGCAGGTTGTCCGGCGCCGTGCTCACCATCACGAGGTAGTACACGTTGCCGGAACTGTTGGCGCCCGCAAACACCCAAAGCACCGCCGGCGTCGAGTTGCTGCCGGACGTGAGGGTGAAGCAGAGCTCCCAGAAGATCCCAGGCGCGCCATTGAACGTTCCGGTATGAGTCGTGCTGCCGGCGCAGGCCTTCGTGTCCGGGTACTTGCTCTTGAAAAAGCTGTCGATCGTGTTCTTGTTGTCCTGCGCGGTCTGGGTCGGGTTCGAGACGCCACTCGCAACCGTCAGCGCCCCGGAGGAGCTCGGGTCGAACAGGACGATGGTCTCCGTGTCCTTCGCCTGCACCGTCCAGCCGGAAGGCAGCGGAATGGTCACACCGTCGTTGGATTCGGTCCCATTTCCCGCGGTCGAGGTCGCGGTTGGCGACGCAATTGGGCTCGGGGTTACACCCGGGCTTGGGCTCGGCAGGTCGCCGGTGCCCGAGTTTGCCGTCGGGTTCGGGCTGCGGTTGACGATCAGGGCGAGCGCGGTGCCGCCGCCGGCCAAGATGACGACAAGCGCGACCACGGCCGCGATGATCATGGTCCAGGGCGTACGGTGAACCGGCGCCTGTACGCCGGTGGGGGCGTAGTAAGGGTTCTGGTAAGGGCTCGCGGCGCCGTACACCGGAGACGCGAACCCGGCCGGTGGTCCGGGTGGAGCGCCCGCGGGGGGTCCGGGGGGCGGTCCGGGAATCTGGGCGGTCGCCACGCCGGCGGCCGCCACCGCCAGCGGCGTCCCGCACGCCTGGCAGTAGAGGTTTCCGTCCGGGTTGACGGCGGAGCATCGCGCGCAGGTGAGCGGCATCTAGCGGCTACGCCCTCCGGAGCTGGTCGCGATGTCGGCGCGCGGCTTGCGCGCCCGCTTGACGGCGTTCGGCGCCGCGGTCAGCGCGACCCCGCAGTTGGGGCAGAAGCCGGACGCGACGATGTGCATGTGGCAGTTGGCGCAAACCGTCTCCGCGTAGCCCATGTGCGCCGCCTCTTCCAGCAGCGCATGGTGGAGCAGGTAGCGGATGTAGACGAGCAGCGTGCCGACCACGACCGCCTGCCAGGCCAGCACGAACAGTTGGTTTGTGGCCACGTCATTGAAGGCCTGGGTGCCGAACGAGAAAGCGACGTGCGCGACGACGGCCATCGCCACCGCGCCGATCTCGCGTCCGGCGAGCCGCCCGCGCCTGTACCGCCAGGCGGTGGCCGCGATCATCCCGGTGGTGCTCCCCTGGAGCAGCGGCTGGAACACGGCGAGGGTGGTCAGGTCGTAGATCCAGTTGCCCGGCGCCGAGTGCGCGGGCAGGCTCGTCAAGACGCTCGAAAAGCCGACGAGCGACTCCGCCAGGCCGAAGCCGAGGCCTGCAGCGATGCCGAAGACGAGACCATCGACAGTCTCCGGAAAATCGCCGCGGTTCGGCAGGAACAGCGCAGGCAGGGGCTTGACGGCCTCCTGGACCACCGGCACGAGCAGACCGACGAACAGCAGGGTGCCGATGCTGACGCCGGCGTTGTGCAGCGGGTTGGCGATGTTCTGGTACGGGTTGGAGATGAGTCGCTCGATCACCGTGATGACGATGCCGAGCACGACCCCACCGCCGATGGTGAAACCGAGCACGATGGCCGGCTCGTCGCGATAGACCTGTGCCTCGTAGAGGTAGATCAGGTAGAGGATGGGGACGAGGAAGATCGCGACCAGGATCGCGGCCGGGATCAGGCCGGCGATGTAGAGGACCAGGATCCCGGCGAGGCCCACGGCGAACGCCCAGCGGAACTCGTGGATCTTGTGATGGCCGAGGTGAGGAAACAGCGTCGTGAAGATGGAAGGCTGCGCGACATGCTCTCCGGGATGCGCGGCGTAGCGGTGCTCGCGCGTCTTCGGGTCGCCGGCTTCTCCGGTCGTGCCCTGATGCGCCCCGCATCGCGTGCAGAAAGCGCCGTCGGGCACGTCGTTTGCGCAGTGGTCGCAGCGCACGGGCCGTAAGGATATCGGCCGGACCCAGGCTTTAGGGCCTGCTTGTGCCGGCGTTAGGCGGGCTTGGCTTCCTCCGGCTCGGCCGGCACCCAGCCCCTGACGAAGTGGCAGGAATAGTGGCCGGGGTGCTTCTCGAAGTAGCGCTGGTGGTACTCCTCCGCGCGCCAGAAATCCGCGGCGGGAACGATCTCCGTCACGATCTTGCGGTCGAAGTACTTCTGCGCCTCTTCCTTTGACTTCCGCGCTTCCCTCTCCTGCTCGGGGTTGTGGAAGAAGATCACGGAGCGGTACTGGTGGCCCATGTCGGGACCCTGCCGGTTGAGCGTCGTCGGGTCGTGCATGTTCCAGAACGCGTTGAGCAATTGCTCGTACGTCACCTTGGTCGGGTCGTAGGTCACCTCGACGGCTTCGGCGTGACCCGTGCGGCCGCCGCAGACCTGCTCGTACGACGGGTGGTCGACATGACCTCCGGCGTAACCAGACACCGCTTCGATCACGCCAGGCACCTCGTTGAATAGATGCTCGACGCCCCAGAAACATCCGCCCGCGAAAGTGGCCTTTTCCATTTCACCCTCCAAGATAGTTCGCGCAAATCATGATTCCCGAAGATGACGATTCGCTAACGGCATCCGGTGCGCTCGCCCGGCCCGCGTTTCGCGCCTCCGACGCTCGCCTGTACCATGTCGCGCCAGATACGCCGTCCGGCACCGTCAAGCGAGAGAAGCAGTGAACTCAGCCCAAATCGTGATCGCCATGGCCGCCGCGACAACGATCTGCGCGCTGTGGGCGGCGATCTTCGCCACGCGCGCCGACCGCGCCACCCGCCGCGCGATCAGATTGGCGGACAGCCGATGGGAGGCGAGCACCAAGCCGGTCCCCCACCTCACCTTCACGGATTTCACCGCGCCAGGCCAGTCGATCCAGGTGCAGATCGAGAACCTCGGCGGCACATTGGCCGGATGCGGCGTGATCGTGCACAGCAGCGATGAGATCTACGCCGGCGAGCTCACGATGCCCGAAAAGGCGCCCGCTCGGCCGATCTCGCTGCCGTTCATCGTCAAGGCCTGGCAGCGCGTGCCTCAGCCGAAGCCGCTGATGCTGATCGCGCGCGACGTCGGCGGGCGCTGCTGGGACTGCCTGGACGGAGGCAAGCAGATCACGGACCCGCGCAAGTGGGTCGCAGGCAAGCTCCGTGAGCTGCGCATGCAGGGCATGGTCGACTTTCCCGGGGTGACGGGCTCCGCCAAGAGGTAGCCGGCGCCCGTTAGTGGGTGTGGTCGAGCTCCGCCTTCAGGTTGATCTTCACGTTGCCCTTCAGCGCCTGAGAGACGGGGCATCCGTCCTTGGCCTCCTGGGCGAGCTTCTGGAATTCGGCGTTCTCGAGACCGTGGATGTGGCCCTTGACCGTGAGCGTGATCGAGGTGATCCCGGTCCCGGGGACGAACTCGACCTCCGCGGTCGTGTTCAGCCGCTCGGGCTTATGGCCGGCTTTCGCAAGACCGTTGGAGAAGGCCATCGAGTAGCAGGCCGCGTGGGCGGCGGCGATGAGCTCCTCGGGGCTGGTGCCGCCATGCGTGCGCTCGGCCCGGCTGGCCCAGGTGACCGGGAACTCGTTGAACGCCCCGCTGGCCACCTTGACGCGCCCCTTGCCGCTGATGAGATCGCCTTCCCAGACCGCGTCCGCCTTGCTGATCGCCGCCATTCGACCTACCCCCCTGAATTGCTGAACTTCGACTTCTCCTAAACCCTACTCTCGCCCCGGTCGTTCCCTCGAGTTGGGGCCTTGGCGGTTATCTTGGGTTTCCGTGAAAGCGCACGAGATTCCCGACCTCGATCCCCAGCCGCGCGACGCCGACGGCCACGGCTACATCGATTTCCTGAGCTCGCAGAAGCTCAGCGCCGGCCTGGCGGTCTGGCCGGCGGGCTCGACCGACCGGCAGCGGCCCCATCAAGAGGACGAGGTCTACTACGTGATCAGCGGACGCGGGCAGATCCGCGTGGCCGGCGAAGACCGCGCGGTGAAACCAGGCAGCCTGGTCTTCGTCGCGACTGGCGTGGAACACCAGTTCCATCACATCGAAGAGGACCTTCGCGTCCTGGTTTTCTGGGCTCCACCTCACGCCCCGGCGCGTCAGACTTAGCGCGATGCAGCAGCCACCTCCCCCTCAGCAGCAGCGCTCTCCAGTGCTCGTCACCACGACCGAGCGACCGGCCGGCTACGAGGTGAAGTGGGCGCTCGGCCAGGTCTTTGGTGTCGTGGTCCGGAGCCGCGGTCTGGGCGGCAACCTCATGGCCGGCCTCCGGTCGATAGCTGGGGGCGAGATTGTCGAGTACACGAGGATGGTCGAGGACACGCGGCGGCACGCCATCGACCGCATGGTCGAGAATGCGCGCGCGATGGGCGCCAACGCGGTGATCATGATGCGGTTCGACTCCTCGGAACTGGGCCAGACGATGGCCGAGGTCGTCGCGTACGGCACGGCGGCCATCATCGAACGCACCGGCGCGTGATCGCATGTTCAGCATCCTTTTCAACCTGTTCCTGTTGGTCTGCTTGATTGCGGTTGCCGTCGCCGGTTACTTCATCTGGGACCGGCACCGTTACCGCGGGCAGGCCATTGGGGACTTCCGACCGACGGGCGAGGTCTTTCGCGACCCGTCGTCGGGCAAGATGACGCGCGTCTACGAAGATCCGATCACGGGCAGCCGCCAGTACCGCGAAGAACCCTGACGCCTCTCAACTCTGCAGAGGCGTGACTCCCGCCTCGCCGCGGGCGAGGCGGCCGCGCAGGACGGCGAAGTACCACGCCGCAGCGACGGCCAGCACGATGACCACGATCCAGTCGGCCGACCAGAAATCCTTGGGGATCATCAGCGCGCCGAGGGCGATCACCGTCCAGGCGAGCGCGGCATACATCACCGGCTTCGCCCACACGCCCAGGTCGAAGGCCTGCGGCAGCTTCTCCATCCTCGGCCGCCGCAAGACGTAGGCGAGCACCGTCAGGAAATAGACGATGAAAGGCAGCGTGGCCGTCGCGGTAATGAGAAGCAGGAACGCGCTCTGCCCTTTCCCTGTCACCGCGCTGAGGTAGCCCCACGCGACGAAGAGGAGCCCAAGCGAGCTCGCCGTGGCGAGCGAGCGGATCGGCGTCTGGGTCTGCGGGTTCACCTTGCGTAATTGCGCCGAGAAGGGAAGGATGTTGTCGCGCGAGAAGGAGAAGATCAGCCGGCCGGTCGCGGCCAGACCGATGACGTCGAGGGCGAAGATCGAAAAGATGACCAGGAGCAGGAACACGAGCGCCCCGGCGTCACCCATCCAGTAGGACACGATGTCCGCGAGCGGCACCGATGACGCCGCGATCTTGGGGAGGTCCGGGATCGCGATCGTGAAACCGATGAGCGCGACCATGCCGAGCACGGCGGAGCTGACGACCGAGTAGATCACGGCCTTCGGCACGGTGACGCGAGCGGCCACCGCTTCTTCGCCGAGATCCGCGGCGAGCTCGAAGCCGACGATCGTGAAGATGCCCATCAGGGCCGCGTACGGAAGCGCCGCGACGATGTCACCGCCGTGGACCCCACCCGTGTCGCCCAGGAACGTGATCGAGTGATTGGGTTTGATCGCCCAGAGCACGAAGAGGACCAGCGCAAAGCCGACCATGCCCACTATCTCGGTGACGACCGCGGCATTGTTGATCTTCGATGCGAGCGCGATCGAGATGATGTTGATGGTGAGCACCGCCGCAAAGATCACGACCGTGATCGCGAGGTTCACCGTCGGGTTGCTCGCATCGAGCTTCAGCACCGTGGCGATGATCGGCGCGAGGACGACGAAGTTGATCGCTGCCGCGCCGACGGACAGGTAGCACAGGCCGACGAAACCCGTGAACCATCCGTACGTCGTGTTGACCAGCCGGGCGCCCCACTGATACGAGTAGCCCGCGAGTGGGATTCGCGTGCCCAGCTCGGCGACGACGAGGGCGACCAGGAGCTGACCGATCGCCGCCACAGGCCAGAGCCAGATCATCGCGGCCCCGAGGTGGGCCAGGCCGAACCCGTAGTTGGCAAACAGACCTGTGGTGATCGAGATGATCGAGAACGCCACGGCGTAGAGCGAGAAGAGCTTCAGCGCCCTCCGCAGCTCCTGCTTGTAACCGAAGGACTGATTGATGCTCTCGTCGGCCAGCGACCCCTGATCAGACATGCTTCCCTCCCCTATTTCTCGAGCGCGCCGACCTTGCCGGTGCGCGATCCCAGCACTTGATCCAGGTAGCGGTTCTGAAAGGCCCCGTCCGGGTCGAGTCGATCGCGCACCGCGAGGAAGCGATCCCACTCCGGATAGCGGCGGCGCAGCGTCTCGGCGGTCTGGAAATGCAGCTTGCCCCAGTGCGGCCGTCCTTCGTGAGCGTCCATGATCGCCTCGACCTCGCGGAAGTACGGCGCGTACTCGAACTTGTGGAACACGTGCACGGCGACGTACCCGGTGGGACGGCCGAAGGCCGGGCTCAGAGGGATGTCATCGGCCTCCACCGCCCGAACCTCGACCGGAAAGCTGATCAGGAAACCCTTGCGCTCGATCATGCGGCGGATCTCGCGCACGGCCGGGATGAGAGCCTCGCGGGGCACGGCGTACTCCATCTCGGCGAACCCGACGAGGCGCTCGTTGGCGAAGACGCGATCGCTGCGGTCGGTCATCACCTTGCGCGACATCGTCCGCGCGGTGAACCCGGCCAGGCGCGGAATCCATGCGCGCCGCACCTGCGCCGCGCGCTGGACCATGCCGAAGGCGTGGTTCTCGAGCAGGATGTCGTTGACGTAGGCGCGAGGCCCCGTCCTGCGCTCACCGGGGGATGGCGGCTCCTGCGTGCGCGTGTTGGTGATGCCCTGCGCCCATGGCGTGTGCGGCCACCAGAAGAACTCGAAGTGGTCGTTGACCGCGCATAGCTCATCGAACCTGTCGAGCAGGTCGTCGACGCGTTTCGGCTCCTGGACGGAGCGGATGTTGAAGGCGGGGACGCAGCGGAGGGTGACGGTGGAGAGGACGCCCAGCGCTCCCAGGCCGACGCGCGCGACCCGGAACACGTCGGGCTTGATGTCCGGCGAGCAGGCCAGCACCTCGCCATCCGCCTGGACGATCGACAGCCCGATCAGCTGGCTCGAGATGTTGCGAAAGCGCTCGCCGGTGCCGTGAGTCGCGGTCGAGATCGCGCCGGCGATCGACTGGTAGCCGACGTCGCCCATGTTCTCCATCGCGAGGCCCGCCTCGGCGAGCGCCGCGCTCAGGTGGAGGATGGTGATCCCCGCCTGGGCCGTGACGGTGGCCCGGGCGCGATCGATGCTCAGCACCTTGTTGTAGCGGTCGAGCTTGATCAGGCAGCCGTCCGTGCATCCGATGTCAGTGAAGGAATGCCCGCTGCCGATGACCTTGAGCTTCTCGCCGCGCTCTCTTGCTTCGCGCACGATGGCGACGATCTCGTCCTCGCTGGAGGGCCAGACGATGCGCGAAGGCCGGCAGCTGTATGTGCCGGCCCAGTTGGTCCACACGACGGTGTTCACCAGCCGCGCAGGTCCACGGGCCATGTGTCCAGCACGTGACCGTCGCTGACCACGTGCATGCGCTCGTGGTAGGCGACGGTCGGGTCGACGTGCGCGGGCCAGACGCGAATCCTGTCCCCCACAGCGACGGGCTCGCCCGGGATGAACGTGACGTGCTCGTCGGAGACGAACATCACCTCGCCGCCCTCGACGTCGGGCTTGCCATGGTCCATCCCCAGCGCCTTAAGGCCGCAATTCGCGACCGCGTAGCCCGCCTGCGAAACGGAGATCACGGTGGCGAGAACACTCAGAGCCTGGCGGATGGGAAGTCCCAGCTTCGCGTAGGCGGTGTCGAGTAGGACGTACGAGCCGGCCTGGATCTCGTTCGCCCACGTATTGATGTCGTAGGTGCCGGTGCCGCCGGCGGAGATCACCTCCCCGCCAACGTCCTGGTGAGCCTGGACAAGGAGCTCCATCGACTGCGCCACGAGCTCGAGGCGCAGGTCGCGGTCGGGAAGACCGACGACATGGCCCTCGTACCCCATGACGCCGCGGACGACCAACCCGCTCTTCCGCGCGAGCTCGGCGAAACGGCCGGCCTCCTCCGGCGGGCACCCGCACCGCGGGAGGCCGACGTTGACGTCGATGAGGACCTCCTTGACGCCGCCTTTGGCGGCAGCCGCGATCGTCTCCCTGGAGTCGACCGCGAGCGTGACTCGGGCATCGATCCGTCCAAGACGCGCCGCGTCCACGACCTCGTTGGCCAGCAGGAGGTCGTCGCCAAGCCCGGCCGCGGCCATGCCCTCGACCTCGCGGATGGTCGCGCACGTGAAGGTGCGGTGACCGGCCTCCGCCTGTCGCCGGGCGAGCGCCGTGGACTTGTGCGCCTTGACGTGCGGCCGGAGCCTTGGCCCGGGCAGCGCGGCCGTCATCGTGGCCAGGTTGTGGTCGAAGGCGGAGACATCGACGAGAAGGGCTGGAGTTACGAGCTCCTCGACGCGCATGGGCGCCAGATTAATGCCGGCTTTGCTTCTCCGTTCGCCCCTCACCCTGACCCTCTCCCCTGAAGGGGAGAGGGAAACCTTAGGCCGCCCAGCGCATCCCCGGCCCACGAGCTCGTCTGGCGATCACCCGATCGGGAGGGATGAACTGGAAGCCTTCGCCAGCCTTGACTACCTGCCATCCGCCCTCGTGCACGAGGCGGTGGTGGTAGTAGCAGAGCGGTAGGAGGTTGGGCAGGTCGCTCGGACCGCCGCGCCCCCAGAACTCGATGTGATGCGGAGTCGTGTGGT
>CAKZUH010000009.1 GCA_937921725.1 uncultured Chloroflexota bacterium
CACCGTTACCTGCAGCGGCGCCGGGTGGAGCGCTCGATGTTCCTGCTGCGCGAGACCGACCGCAGCATCACCGACATCTGCTTCGACGTCGGCTTCACCAGCCGGGGAACCTTCAGCCGCACATTCCGCGAGATTGTCGGCGAGACCCCGTCGGACTACCGCGTGGGGCATGGGCCGATGGTGGTGCCCAACTGCTTCCAGGTCGCGTTCATGCGGCCGGTGGGGCGGCGGGGGTGGCGATGCAATCGAGCAGTTTTGGAGACGCCGCCGCGGCGGCCGCTCCCTAGCATCAGGGTCGTCCCCATCAAATCTCGCAGAGGAGAAGACAAGCGATGATCCGCAAGCTGAGCGTCACCTCCGTCTGGGTCCTCGACAAGGACGAGGCTCTCGACTTCTACGTCAACAAGCTCGGGCTGGAGAAGGGCCAGGACATCAAGCAGGGTGCCTACCGCTGGCTGACGGTGCGCGTCCCCGGGGACGCCGGCACCGAGATCTCCCTGGAAAAGCCGGGCCCGCCGGTGCAGGACGAAGCCACGGCTGCGCAGCTCCGCGAGCTGATCACCAAGGGCGCCCTGGGCGGCGTGGTCTTCGTCACGGACGACGTCCGGGGTCTGTACGAGACCCTCAAGGAGCGCGGCGTCACCGACTTCACCCAGGAGCCAGCCGACAACTTCTACGGCACCGACATGGGCGTCCGCGACCCCTTCGGCAACGCCATTCGGATCCTCCAGCCGAAGAAGGTCGCCCATGAGGCGAAGGCCTGACACGGTCCGGCCTGGCTAGCTCAGACCGAGGATGTTCCCCTTGACGTCGATGTCGATGCTCGCCGCGATCGGCGTTGTCGGGAGGCCGGGCATCGTCCTCATCTCGCCGCAGATGGGATAGATGAACCCCGCGCCGACCGAGGCGCGCACCTCGCGGACCGGCAGCACCCAGCCTGTGGGAGCTCCTTTGAGCTTCGGATCGGACGAGATCGAGAGGTGCGTCTTGGCGATGCACACGGGGAGGCGCCCGAACCCGCTCGCTTCGTACGCGTCCAATTGGCGGGCCGCGACGGCGTCGTACTCGACGCCACGCGCACCGTAGATCCTCAGCGCGATGGTCTCGATCTTCTCGCGCAGCGTCGCGGCGTCGGGATACAGCAATTGGAACGTGCTCGGCTCGTCGGCGGCCGCCGCCACCATCTCGGCCAGCTCGGTGGCGCCTTTGCCCCCCTGGACGAAGTTGTTGCACACCGCGGACCGGACTCCGAGGTGATCCGCCAGCTCGCGGATGGCTCGATGCTCCGACGGGTGGTCGCCTGGAAAGGCGTTGATGGCCACGACGGGGGTCACTCCATGGATCTGGATGTTCTCCACCTGCTTGCGGAGGTTGGCCGCACCCGCGAGCACGTCGTCCGGGTTCTCCTTCAGCAGCTCCGGCGGGAGAGGCCTGCCCGCGACGACCCTGTACTTCCCGGAGTGAACCTTCAGCGCCCGCACGGTGGCGACGATCACGGCCGCGTCAGGCGCGAGGCCCGAGGTCCGGCACTTGATGTTGAAGAACCGCTCCGCCCCCATGTCCGCGCCGAAACCTGCCTCCGTGACGACGAAGTCGCCGCAGTGGACGCCCAGCAGGTCGGCGAGGACTGACGACGCGCCGTTGGCGATGTTGCCAAACGGGCCGGCATGGACGAGCACCGGAGTGTTCTCGAGCGTCTGCAGCAAGTTCGGCTTGATCGCGTCGAGCATGATCACGGTCATCGCGCCGCCGGCGTGGAGGGAGTCGGCCGAGATCGGACGCCCGTCCCTGGCGAGGCCGATGACCATCCGGCCGAGGCGCTGCCTCATGTCCTGCAGCGAGGTCGACAGGGCGAGCACCGCCATGACCTCCGAGGCCGCCGTGATGTCGAAGCCCGTTTGGCGCGTGACCCCGTCTTCCGGCGCGCCAAGCCCGACGACCACGTTTCGCAGCACCCTGTCGCTTACGTCCAGCACGCGTCGCCAGGTGATGCTGTGAAGGTCGATCGGAAACTCGCGCAGGCTGTGGTGGATGTAGTTGTCGATCATCGCGGCCAGCAGGTTGTGAGCCGAGGTCACGGCGTGGAAGTCACCGGTGAGGTGCAGGTTGAGCCGCTCCATGGGCACCACCTGGCTGTAACCCCCGCCCGCGGCGCCGCCCTTGATCCCGAACGTCGGACCCATGGAGGGCTGGCGGATCGCGACGACGGCCCGCTTCCCGATGTGGCCGAGGGCGTCGCCGAGACCGACCGTGGTCGTCGTCTTGCCTTCGCCCAGCGGCGTCGGCGTGATGGCGGACACCACGACGTACTTCGCCTTCGGCCGGCTCTTCAGCTCGTCGATCGCTTCGAGCTTGATCTTCGCCACGTCATGGCCATAGGGCTCGAGGAGGTGCGGGCCGATGCCCATCCTGGACGCGATCTCCGGCATCGGGAGCAGGTGCGCCTTGCGCGCGATGTCGAGGTCCGAGGGGAACGTGGTGGCGGCCATTAACTTTCTCCTTGCGCGATGCGCGCCAGCATGTCCTGGCGCCACTTCTCGGTCGGTTCGATCTCGTTGAAGGTGTAGACGTGCAGCCCCGCGACCCGCAGGTCTGGCTGCGCGAACGCCGGCACAAGCGAGTTGACGAACCGTCCCGGCTCGTAACCGCCCGGGCGAAGCATCCGTGCCAACCAGCTGGGATGGCCGCGCAGAAAGCGCGCGGCATCGGCCACGCCGATCTTCGTCGACAGGCGCAGGAGGCGGGCGGGGTCGGCCACGCCCGCCATCCCGATGTGGATCGGAAGCATCACGCCGCGGCGCCGCACGCGCTCGACCCATCGCTTGATCGTCTCGGAGTCAAAGCTCATGTTGCTCACGATGTAGGTTGCGATGCGCCGCTTGTCCCACATCGCCTGGATCGTCACGTCGTCGTGGATGAAAGGATGGCTCTCGGGATAGCCCGTGACGCCGATCTCGGTCAAGCCGTGGTCGGAAGGCAGCGCGGCAAGCAACGAAAGCGCGTCCGGAAATTCCCCCGCCGGTTCGCGGGCGTCGCCCGCCACGACGAAAACGTCGCGGATGCCGGCCGCGCGGATGGCGTCGAGGATCTGGCCCAACTCGACGCGGTTGTGGATGAGCCGAGCGGAGAGGTGCGGGACGGTGTGGTAGCCCCGCTGCGCGAGATGGACCGCCAGGTGAATCGTGGCCGGCATACCCTTCGAAGGCGATGCGGTGACCGTGATCGTCACCTCTTTAGGGACGTGACGCCGCACCTTCTCCAGAACGCCGTCCGTCGGAAAGATCTCGTACCGCGGTGCGCGGAGAAACCCGGCGAGCGGCTGCCCCACCCTCTGCGTGCCCACGGCCCTCACCACGTGCGGTGTCGCACTATACGCCACAGTCGCGCTGTGCGCAACAGTTCCCTGGGGGAGGTGGCCCGCAGGGCCGGAGGGGGACTTGCGGGCTGCGAGGGCGCCGATAGGAGGATGCGCGCTAAAAAGGCACCGGCAGAAGCAACACCGCGTTGCGGTCGAGCGGCGTCCCGGCGCGCTGGGAGTCGAAGCCGTTGAACGGCACGTTGGCGGCCAGCTCGCGGTGAAGTCCGGCCAGTCCCTCGCCGTCGTGGTCGAGCATCGTGGTGGCGATCGCCAGCAGCCCGTCGGCGGTCGTGAACAGCTCGACCAGCCGCGCCTGACATGGCCAGTCGACCAGCGAGCTCGTCGTCACCTCCCAGAAACCGCCGTCCCCCCGCGCGCGCCGGCGCGCAGTGATCCGGTTCATGTGGATGTGCCCGTTCAACCACAGCACCACGTTGCGAAAGCGCGTCAACAGCTCGAGCAAAGAGTCGGCGCGCCTCTCGCCCCGCGGATTCGACAGCGAGTCGTAGCCGTGGTGGGATGAGATCACCACGTAGCGGTCCTCGTTGCGCGTCCGCACCGTCGAGCCGTCTCGCGAGCGAAATGACGAGTGGACCTGCTCGAGACACCGTTCGAGCCAGTGCAGCTGCTCGGAGTCGATGGTGCCGCCGGCGCCGCCCGCGTCACAGACCGTGTCGAGGGTGATGAAACGCACGCGGCCTGAGTCGTGCACGTAGTAGGCGACGCCCTCGTCGCAGTTCTGCAGGGTGAAGCCGTGGCCTCCGCCCCTGAAGTGCGCGTCGACGAACTCAGCCCTCGAGATCGGCCGCCGCTCCGGGTCGGGTGGCACGTCGACCGAGGGGCCGGACATGAACCGCTCGGGGTGCGTGACGAAATTCTCGATCACCCGGCCGCGATCGATCCCCGGCGGCAGCTCGACCGGCTTGCTGGATCCGGTCATCGCGCCGGCCATGGCGGGGGTGGCGATGCCGACGCCCTGGCACACCTCCTCGTGATTCCCGTAGCAGCCGAGCCAGGGAACGTTCAGCCCGGACGATTCGAACCGCTGCACGGCGTCGTCGAGGAGTCCAGGCGCCGAGGGAAAGCCCAGCGCCTTTTGGAACTGGTCACCGTCCGGGCGGCCGTCGGGCTTCCAGTAGATGTCCCCCGGCCATCCTGTCTGCTGCACCCCTTCGTAACCCGGCGCGCCCGAGTCGGGCCGCACCACGCCGCCGTCGAGGAGGGCGAGGAAGTTGGTCAGCTCGTTGCGCTGCGTGTTGTCGATGGCGTCGCCTGTCAGTACCGCGGTCTGCAGCCGGCCACGAGTGACCGGCCCCGCGTCGACGTTGTTGACCGCACGCACCATCGCCGCGATCGCGCGCGGGTTGAGCGTCTCCTGCGGCCGGTGCATCGGCAGCAGCTCGCGAAACCGCGCGTCGCGCGCCTCGCGGTTGACGAACTCGAAGCGGGCCGGCGACTGGGTGTCCGTGACGTGAAGGTCGGTCAGGTGCGCGATGCACGCGATGGCTTCACCCTCCGGCGCGACGCCCTCCCCGCGCGACTCGCCGATCAGCTCAGTCCTAACGACGTGGGGCTCACCGGCGAACTCCGCCACAGATCGGTATGCAGCCTGGGAGCCACTCCGCACGGCGAGCCCGGCGCCCAGCCGGCGCTCTGTCGTGAGCACCGACCGCGCGGGCGACGTCACGAAGCCGTCGGAGCCGCCTCTTCCCTCTGGATGAGGACGGGATCCGGCCGCAGTGTCAGCCGAACCTTGCTGCCGGCGGGATTCTGCGACGCGGCCGATGTGGCCACCTGGGCCAACACGGTGGTGTCGCCGAGGTCGACGGTCACGCGGCTGGTCGCACCCAGGAAGGCGACCGCGATGACGGTCCCGACGAGCGGACCCGCTTCCATGGCACCGTCGCTCGTGAGCGTCACGGCCTCCGGCCGGATCAGGGCGACCGCTGGGCCGTCGGCTGAAGTCGGATCGACCAGGGGGATGCTCGCCCCTCGGATGTCGATCGCCCCGCCGCGAACGATCCCCTTGATTCGATTCGTCAGACCCACGAAATCGGCCACGAAGGGCGTCGCCGGTCGCGAGTAGACCATGACCGGCGAGCCCAGCTGCTCGAGCTTGCCGGCCTGCATCACGCCAACGCGATCGGCTATCGCCAAGGCCTCCTCCTGGTCGTGGGTGACGAAGAGGGTCGTGATCCCCACCTCGAGCTGGATGCGCCGGATCTCGTCGCGAAGGCGAGCACGCACCTTCGCGTCGAGCGCGGAGAGCGGCTCATCGAGGAGCAAGACCTGCGGACGAATGGCGAGGGCGCGAGCCAGCGCCACGCGCTGCTGCTGCCCACCCGAGAGCTGGTTGGCATAGCGATTCGCCAGGCGGCCAAGGCCGACCAGCTCAAGCGTCTCGAGCGCGCGCTTCTTTCTCTCCGCGGTGCCCACCCTCCGCATCTGCAGCCCGAAGGCGACGTTTTCCCACGCCACCATGTGAGGGAAGAGCGAGTACGCCTGGAACACCATCCCGATGTTCCGGCGGTTGGCCGGCAACCCCGTCACATCCTTGCCTGCGACGACGATTCGGCCTTCGTCCGCCTCTTCGAGCCCGGCGAGCAGACGCAGCGCGGTCGTCTTGCCGCAACCCGACGGACCGAGAAGGGCAACCAGCTCGCCTGGCGCGAGGGTCAGGGAGAGTCCGTCCAGCGCGGTAACCGCGCCGTAGCGACGGACGAGGTTCTCGAGCCTAACCTCAACCCCGGATCGCTCGGTCATGTTTGCGACGCCGCCAATGGGCCCGCGAGCGCAGTGGCCGCCTCGGGGCGAGCGCGACGTGGACGGCCGCCGATGAATGCGAGCAGCACGAGCAGGAGGAAGGCGAAAAGCAGCGACGCAACAGCAACCGCGATCGATACTCCCGCGTTGGCGCGGCCCAGGTGCACCAGCTCGACCTGCAGGTTGTTGTAGAGCAGGTTGTTGGCGATCGTGTACTCGCCGAGCACGAGCGCAACAGAGAGAAGCGTCGCGTTGAGGATCGCGTTCGAGATGTTCGGCACGATGACCCGCCACATAACTGCAAACCAGCTTGCGCCGAGGCTCCGCGCGGCCTCCGAAAGCGTCTTCACGTCGATCCCGCCTAGGCCGGCGTCGAGCGCGCGATAGCAATAAGGCAGCACGAGCACTACGTAAGCGAAGGCGAGGGTGAGTATCGAGTCGCTGAGGTTGGTGCCGAGCCATATATACATCGGAAAGAGTCCGACCACCAGCACGATGGCGGGGATGGTCAGCGGCAGGAGGCAGATGAACTCGACGAGGCGGCTCAGATGCGGCAGCTTGAGCCGGACCCAGACCATGGTCGGCACGAGCAGAACCAGCATTACGACCGAGGTGATGAGCGCGAGCTCCAGGGAAGCGTTGATGGCGGCGTCGGGAGCCGGCCCGAAATTGAAATCGATCAGGTCTGGATAGCTGAATATCGATTGCCAGTAGGCAAGCGTGCGCTCACCGGTGTTGCCTCGCGTCGAGAACTCGAGCATGGCGCCGATGGGAACCAGGAAGAACACCGCGGCCGCCGCGAAGGTGATGTAGCGAAAGACCTGCAGCTTGATCCAGCGCGTTCGCTGAACGCTGCGCGTCGCTACAGCCATCGGGCCGTCCTCCGCTGCAGCAACGAATAAAGGATCGTAACGATGGTGACGATGACGATCATCTCGATCGCGATGGCTTTGGCAAAGCCCGGCTCCACTGCCCCCACCTCGCTGCTGAGAGCGCCGCCGATCTGCTGCGAAAGTACTGGCTGGCCCTGGTTGATGAGCGCGTTTGCGGTGGCGTAGGCGGAGAAAGCATTAGCGAACAACAGCAGCACCGCACCAAGGAAGGACGGAAACAGAATCGGGCCCGCCACGTGCCGCCAGTAGTGCCACGTGTTTCCGCCCAGGCTTTCGGCCGCCTCACGCCACTGCGGCTTGATGCCGTCCAGTGCGGGCAGGAACACCAAGACCATCAGCGGGATCTGGAAATAGAGGTAGACGAGCGCGAGGCCAGGCAGCTCGAACAACCAGATGCCGTGTGCGTAGTAATCGACACCGTGAGCCTGCGCGAAGAGGTAGACGAACCCCGCAGGGCCGATGCTTGCGATGAACGCAAATGCGAGTGTCACGCCGCCGAACTGCGCGAGAACGCCGGACGCGGAAACCACAAGGCGCCGGAGAAGGCCATTCGGACTGCCAGTGACGATCGCGTATGACAGCAGCCCACCGAGCGCTGCTCCGATGACGGCAGTTACCACGGACAGGGAGATTGTGTCGATCGTCGCCTTGACGACGTACGAGCGCGACAGATGGGCGTAGTTATCAAGGGTGAAGGAGCCGTCAGCGTTGAAGAATGCGCCGAGTCCGACGATCGCGGACGGCAGCAACAAGAAGAGTCCTACGTAAACGAGAAAGGGAACCGCCCCAAGCCAGTCGAGGGAGAATCGCCGGCCGCCCACGAGTGGGCGGCCGACGTTGGTCGCTACAGCCGGAGAGCCGGCGATGGTCAAGCGATCGCCGCGTCCCAGTTGGCAACAAGGAAGTTCTTGGCTGTAGTGGCCTGTGCGTCGCTCAGGAACTGAGGCGTTCCCTTGACTGGAGGCAGCGCCGCCGCCGCAGTCTTGTTAATCGTCCCTGACTTTTCCATGGCCGCCTGGCGAACCGGCCTGGCGCCGCCCACCAGCCAGAGGTTCTGGCCTTCGTCGGAGTAGAGGTACTCCTCCCACAGGCGCGCCGCCGCGGGATGAGGAGCGTTCTTGTTGATCGCCTGGGCGTAGTAGCCGCCGAGGACCGCGTTGCTCGGAACGAAGACCTTCCACGCCGGCACGTCTGTGCCGTGCTCAGCCGAGAGGTAGTCCCAGTCGAATACGACAGGAGTGGTGCCGTTCTTCACGGTCGCCGTCGTCGCCTGTACCGGAACGAAGTTGCCAGCCTTCTTCAGATCGTGGAAAAAGGCAACGCCTTTGCTGATATCGTCGAGGCTTCCGCCCTCGGCGAGGTTGGCCATCATGACGCCGTTGAGCGCTGCATTAGCCTGCTTGGGGTTTCCGTTCAGCGCGACCTTGCCCCTGAAGGCCGATCCCTTGAGGTCATCGATCGAGGTTATGGTCGGCACCTTGCTCGAGTCATATCCGATCGACATGAACCCGCCGTAGTCCTGGAACCAAAGCCCGGTCGACTCCTTCTGGCTGTCCAGGATGTCGCCCCAGGTGGCGACCTTGTACGAGGCAAAAAGGTTCGTGTTCACGAGCGCCACCGCCATGCCGACGTCGAGCACATCCGGTGCCCGGCTCGTCGTGCTGAGCTGCTTGACGGCGTCCACCTCCTGCTGGCTGCTGCCGTCGGGGTTGTCCGATGTGATGGCGATTGAGTACTTGGCGGCAAAGCCATCCAGGATGGCACCATAGTTCGCCCAATTGCGCGGCAGCGCGATGACGTTGAGCTTGCCCTCCGCCTTGGCCGCCGCAACCAGGGCGTCCATGCCGCCGCAGGCGGACGCCGAAGTCGCAGTCTTGACCGCCGACTCAGTGCAGGTGGCAGACGCGTTGTTCCCCGCGCTGCCACAGGCAGCAGTCACGAAAATCGCCACCACGGCCAAGCCGAGATGGCGGGTCAGGTTACGCATCCTCATCCTTCTTCCCCTCAAAAAAAGGCCCGGCGCCCAAGCCGGTTGACCAGGTGGGCAGGGCAATCATGCCCTCCCGGGGCCGACGTTGCAAGGACACTGTTCGGCGGTGCGGTTGATTTCAGTTAGGCGGCGGTTAAGCCGGTCTGGAAGCTAGGTTTCAGAACGCTTCGCCCGGTAGCCCAGCCGCCGCGACAGGTCGGCCGCGCCTTCTTTGGTGAGCCGCTCCAGCTCAGGCCGGTTTCTCAGCCGGTGTGATGGCCCCGACAGGTCGAGCGCCGCCACCATCTCGCCGTCCGCGCCGAAGATCGGCGCGGCGATGGCGTCCAGGCCCATCTCGAGCTCCTCGTGCGTGCGGGCCACGCCTGACTGCCGCGCCGCCTCGAGCTGGGCCTCGAGCTCGATGCGATCCGTGATGGTCCGGGGCGTCACGCGCTCCAGCGGACGCGCCAGCAGGCGGTCTCGCGCCGCCTCCGGCCCGAATGCGAGGAACGCCTTGCCGCTCGCGGTGCAGTGGACCGGGTATCGCCTGCCCAGCCAGTTGATCGTCACGACGGACGTCGCGGCGGCCGCCTGCTCGATCGGGACTATGTCGTCGCCGATGAGGAGCTCGAAGGTGGCGGTCTCACCCGAGGCGGCCGCGATCTGCTCGCACACCGGGCGCGCCACGTACCGCAGGTCGAACTCTCCGGTGACTACGCTCGCCAGCTGCGGCAGCCGGCGCCCCAGCCTATAGCGCGCCGTGCGCAGGTCGCGCTCCACGAGGGCATGGCGCTCGAGCGTGCCCAGCAGTCTGAGCGCGGTGGAGCGGTGGACGTTCAGCTCGCGCGCCAGGTCGGCGCCTGTCCGCCAGCCGCCCTGGGCGAGGAGGTCGAGGATGGCGATCGCCCTCTCGACCGAGCGCACCGCGAGGTCCCGCCCAGCCGGCTCCTGGTTGCTCACCGCGCAACAATACGCTTGCCACGAACCATGCCGCCACGTAAACTGTTGAGCCCTGAGCATCTGTTGGGCGATGCGCAACACATGAGCCGCGAAGAAGAGATCCGCGCCGAACTGTTCGAGCACACGCTCAACGGCCACGCGCCCGAGGTCAAGGCCCTCACCGAGGAAGCGCTCCGGCTGGGCATGGACCCGATGGACATCCTGTTCAAAGCTCTGATCCCCTCCCTCGAGGAGGTCGGCCGCCGCTTCGAGAAGGGCGACTTCTTCGTCCCGGAGATGCTGATCGCGGCCCGCGCGATGCAGGGCGCGCTGCTCATCCTTCGCCCCCTCATCGCCGAGACCGGGGCCCAGCCCGTGGGCCGCTACGTCATCGGCACCGTCAAGGGCGACATCCACGACATCGGCAAGAACCTGTGCGTGATCATGCTGGAGGGCGCAGGCTTCGAGGTCTACGACCTGGGTGTGAACACGCCGCCCGAAAAGTTCGTCGAGGCGGTGCAGAAGCACCAGCCGGACATCGTCGGCTTCTCCGCGTTCCTGACCACCACGATGCCGATGTTCAAGGCCAACATCGACGCCCTCACCAAGGCGGGCCTGCGCGACAAGGTCCACATCGCAGTCGGCGGGGCGCCAGTGACGCAGGAGTACGCGAAGCACGTCGGCGCCGACAGCTACGCGCCTGACGCCTCGATGGCGACGCGCATGGCAAAAGAGCTCGTCGGCGATCGGAGCAATCCTTCGCGGGGTGCCCAAGCGCTGGAGCAGGCCGTGATGAAAATCGACGAGACGCTTCGCAAGGGATAGGTGGAGACCCGTCTTAACTCGCGCGGTCGCGAGGTCGTGATCACAGGCGACGGTCCTTTCGTGATCATCGGCGAGCGCATCAACCCGACCGGCCGGAAAGTGCTCGCCGCCGAGATGAAAGACGGCGTCATGGACCGCGTGCGCGCCGACGCGCAGGCGCAGGCGGCGGCGGGCGCCCACATGCTGGACGTCAACGCCGGCATCCCCGCGATCGACGAGCCCGCGCTTCTCGTGGCCGCGATCAGAGCCGTGAGCGAGGTGACCGACCTGCCGATCTGCATGGACTCGTCGATCATCGAGGCCCTCGAGGCCGGGCTCTCCGCCTACGAGGGCAAGGCGCTGGTCAACTCGGTCACCGCGGAAGAGGAGCGCCTCGAGCGAATCCTTCCCCTGGTCAAGAAGCACGGCGCGGCCGTCATCGGCATGGCCAACGACGAGAGGGGGATCTCGATGGTGCCCGAGGAACGGCTCGCCCTCGCCCGCCGGATCATCGAGCGGGCCGCGGACCACGGTATTCCGCAGCACGACGTGATCATCGACCCGATAGCCATGACGGTCGCGGCGGATCCGACGTGCGGCGTGATCACGCTCGAGACGATGCGGCTGATCCGCGACGAGCTGGGCAACAACATGACCTGCGGCGCATCCAACGTGTCGTTCGGCCTCCCCGATCGCGCCACCGTCAACGCGGCTTTCCTGCCGCTTGCGATGCACGCGGGCCTGACGTGCGCGATCACCAACCCGCTCGAACCGATGGTCCACCGCGCCGTCCTCGCCGGCGACCTCCTGCTCGGCCACGACGAGTACGCCATGCGCTGGATCGCCAGCTTTCGGTCGGAGCGGGCGGCGGCAGCCGCAAAGGCCGAGACGTGATCGCGCGCAAGCTCGAGGTCACCTATCTGCCATTCGAACGGACGACGCGCGTGCCCGCGGGCACGACGCTCTTCAGCGCGGCGCACTGGATCGGCCTCCCCATCGACTCGACCTGCGGAGGCCGCGGCACGTGCGGCAAATGCAAGGTGCGCGTGGTCAAGAACCTGCCCGATGCCGAAACCGCGGACCACCGGCTGCTGCGTCCAGCGGAGATAGCCGAGGGCTGGCGCCTGTCCTGTCAGGCGCGCATCTACGACGACATGGTTTGCGAGGTGCCACAGCTCCTGCGCGTGCCGAAGGCCGCGACGATGGGACTCGGCCGCCTGGTCATCCTCGACCCCAACGTGCGCAAGGTCTACCTCGAGCTGACCGAGCCGACGCTTCACGACCAGCGGAGCGACATCACCCGCCTGAAGGACGCGCTGACCGTGGACGGCCACGACATGGTGGCCGACGTCGCTGTGCTGCGGACGGTGCCCGCGGTTTTTCGGGAAGCCGGATTCCGCGTCACAGCGGTGCTCGCCGGCGAGCATCTGGTCGCGGTCGAGGCCGGCGACACCACGGACGAGTGCTTCGGCGTCGCGTTCGACGTGGGCACGACGACGCTGGTCGGCACGCTGATGAACCTGCGCACCGGGATGGCCGCCTCTGTCCTGTCCACCCTCAACGGCCAGGCGCCGTTCGGCGCGGACGTGATCTCGCGCATCAGCCACGGCATGAACGGGCCCGAGGCGATCCGCGAGCTGCAGGATGCGGTCGTTTCGACCATGAACTCGATCCTGGCCGACCTCTATCGGGAGAGCGGAGTGACACCGGAGAAGACGTACGAGGCGGTCGTCGTCGGGAACGTGACGATGCTCCACCTCCTGTTCGGAATCGACCCGACCCCCCTCTCGATGATGCCGTTCACACCAACCTTCATGGAACCGCTCAACGTCGACGCAAGCGAGGTCGGACTGCACATCCACCCGCACGGATACATCCAGACGCTCCCCGCGCTCGGCGCTTACGTGGGCGCGGACATCGTCGGAGGGGTGCTCGCGACGGGGGTGGTGCGCGAGGACAAGATGCGGGTGTTCGTCGACGTCGGCACCAACGGCGAGATAGTCCTGGGCAACGCGCAGCGGGCGCTGGCCACTGCCGCGCCGGCGGGTCCCGCTTTCGAGGGGAGCCAGATCCGCTGCGGCATGCGCGCGACGGCCGGCGCGATCGAAGGCGTGCAGCTGGGCGACTCGGTGTCGCTGCAGGTCATCGGCGGCGACGTGCCCCCGACAGGCATCTGCGGTTCCGGCCTTGTCGACACAGTGGCGCAGCTTCTGCTCGCCGGGCTGGTCGATCACTCGGGGCGCATGAAGACGCAGTCGGACGTGCCCGGCCATCCGCTGCGAGACCGCCTGATCGAGATCGACGGCGTGCGAGCCTTCCTCCTTGCCGACGGCGTGTACCTGACGCAGCGGGACATTCGCGAGTTGCAGTTTGCGAAGGGCTCGATCGCGACCGGGATCAAGGTCCTGATGGACATCCTGGGCGTGACCGCGGACGACCTCGATGAGGTGCTGCTGGCCGGGTCCTTTGGGTCCTATCTGAACCCCGAGAGCGCGAAGATCATCGGCCTTGTCCCGCCCGTCGACGTCGACCGCATCATCGCGGTGGGCAACTCGGCGGGCGAGGGTGCGAAGATCGCGCTTCTCTCCTACCGCGAGCGCCAGGTCGCGTTCGAGCTCCCGGCGCGCATCGAATACATCGAGCTGTCTGGGCGCTCCGACTTCAACGACGCGTTCGTCGCGGTGCTTGGATTCCCGCAATTGACACCGGTCTCGTGAGCGCCACGGCACTCGTCATCTGCGGGGCGCTTGGTCGCGAGGTGAAGGACATCATCGACCGCCGCAAGTGGGACGTCGACGTGTACGGCGTGTCGGCGCTCCTGCACCTGTATCCCGGGCGGATCGTGGAAGAGCTGCGCGACAAGCTGCACGCCCTGAGGCCGCGCTACGAAAAGCTCGTGGTGGTGTATGGAGAGTGCGGCACGACGGGACGTCTCGAGCCGATCCTCGAAGAGGTGGGCGCCGTGCGCCTGCGGGGGCCGCACTGCTACGAGATGTTCGCGGGCGAGGAGCGGTTCAACGAGATCGCCGAGTCGCGGCCCGCGACGTTCTTCCTGACCGACTGGTTGGTGCGCAACTTCGAGCGAGCGGTCGTGAGAGGTCTAGGGCTCGACCGCGACCCCGAGCTCCGCCCGTTTCTGTTCGGCAACTACGAAGGGCTGCTGTACCTTCGCCAGTTGCCGAACCCGAAGCTCGCCGAGAAGGCGGAGCAGATCGCCATGTACCTCGGGCTTCCGCTCGAGATCGTCGACGTGGGATTGGGGGAACTCGAAGACAGGCTTGCTTCGTTGATCGAGAGTGCGCCTGCCAAAGCCCCCACCCTGGCCCACCCCGGCGAGCGGGGAGGGAAATAATCCATTGGCTCATTACCAGGTGATGTTCTGGAAGCACATCCCGTCCCAGGTGAAGGCGTGGGATGGCGACGTGGAAACGAAGCGCATGCTGCCGGACTACTTCCAGGCGGCGATCGACGCCTACGCGATGAAGGATGGATCCACTGACATGGACGCCTACCTCGAAGGATGGCAGTGGGGACCGCTCGAGGAGCGGGCCGGCGCGCCGAAGGACGTCGTGGACGCGCTGGTCGACGAGCTGACGAAGGCCAACCCGCGGTCCCGCCTCATGAGCCCGGAGGCGTCGTGAGCGACGCCATCCTCTCCCAGCTCGAGTCGAGCCAGCAGCTCGTGATCGCCATGCTCCGGCTGGCCATCGACGACTCGTCGGCTCGCGTCGGGGCGTGGAACCTGCGCGACATCGCGGGACACCTCGCGGCCACCGAGCGCGATTGCTACGAGCCGCGCATCCAATCCATCGCGGCAGGCGACAACCCGACCTTCGACTTCTTCACCAACGACGACACGGATTTCAGCGGCGCCCAGCTCGAGTCGGCGCTCGAGGAGTGGGTGGGAACGCGCGCCCGCCTCGTCGAGTTCGTCAGGACTTTGAGCGACGAGAAGCGGCGCCTGACCGGGCTGCACGAGCGGTACGGGGACGTGACTGTCGATCGCTACCTCGAGATCGCGCTGGAGCACGACCGCGACCACCTGCGGGGCCTGGAGCGCCTGGCCGGCCAGCTGACTCGTTGACCTGTACGAGCATCGCGGCCGTCGTTCCAGCCGCCTGAGCCAGGATCGCCGCGGCGGTGGCATCCGCCCGCAGGTTGGGATTGCCTTTGATCTCGAGCTCATGCGCCAGCTCGACCACCTCGGCCGCGGAGCTGCCGATTTCCTTGGGCACGTCGATCGTCCTCTGCCGGGCCGCCTCGATGTCTTCGCCTGACTTGATCGCCGCGACGAAATCGAGGAAGGCAACCGAGTCGAGCTCGATGAGCTCCTCGGCTCGCAGCCGCAGCGCCTCGGCGCGCACATGCGCGGCCTCAGCGCCGGGCCAATTCTTCGTGCGGATTGCGACCTTCTGCAGCAGCGCGGCCGCAGTCGCGACGACCGCCGCGGCCGCCGAACCGCTCGCGGGAGCCGGCGCGCCCGAGGCGATCTTCGTCAGCAGGTAACCCAGGCGCTTGCGCGACTGAGCCCGTGCCTCAGTCGTCGCCGATCTCCTGCTTTCGCTTGGCGATGAACTCCTTCAGCTGTTCATCCACGCCGACGTCGATCCCCGGGTCAACGTACTCCGCCAGGACCTGCTTCCACTTCTCCGCGGCCACCACGTCCGCGGTGCGCGCGCCGAAGCGGTTCCACCGATCGAAGTTCTCGGTCGATGAGATCCACGGTCGGTAGAAGCCTGTCCGGTAGTTGCGCAGCGTGTGCTCGGCTCCAAGGAAATGCCCTCCCGGTCCGACCTCGCGCAAGGCGTCCATCGCCAGGTTCTCCTCATCGACCGGCATTCCGCGAGTGAGGATCCACTCGAACATCCGCAGCGCCTCGACGTCGATGATGAATTTCTCGTAGGACGCGAGCAGGGCGCTCTCCAGCCAGCCCGCCGCGTGCAGCACGAAATTGACGCGACCTAGGATCGTCGGCCACATGCACATCATCGACTCGTAAGCGGCTTGAGCGTCGGGCGCCTTGGACGAGGTCATCGCGCCGCCCCCGCGGAAAGGCAGCTTGTAACGGCGCGCCATCTGCGCGCTGGCCAGGATCCCCATCGCCGACTCGGGAGTTCCGAACGCCGGGCTGCCCGACTGCATGTCGGTGTTGGTGAGAAACGATCCGTAAACGCTTGGCGTGCCTGGGCGGATGAGCTGCACGAGCGTGATGCCGGCCAGCGCCTCGGCTGTCTGCTGAGCGACCGAAGCCGCCAGGGCCATCGGCGACATGGCGCCGGCCATCAGGAATGGCGTGACGATCACGGGCTGGCCCGCGTCCGAGTACTCGAGCAGCGCGCCCAGCATGCGATCGTCGTATCGGAGCGGGCTGTTGACGTTGATCAGGCTGATGATGGCGGGCGTCTTCTCGAGCTTGTCCCGGCCGCCGAAGACGATCGACGCCATCTCGATCGTGTCGCGTGCGTTCTCGGACGAGATGACGCTGCCCATGAAAGGTTTGTCCGTCCAGCGCATGTGGGAATGGACCATGTCGAGGTGCCGCGTTCCGAGCGGCAGGTCCTCGGGTTCGACGGTCGTGCCGCCCGCGCAGTGGATCTGCTGGATGGCCTGGGCCATCTTGTCGAAGTTGTTGAAGTCTTCGATCGTCGCGCCACGGCGGCCGCGCTCGAGGTCGGTGATGAATGGTGGGCCGTAGACGGGGGCGGTGACGACGTTGTCCCCTCCCAGCACCACGGACCGAGCCGGGTTGCGTGCCTGCAGCGGGAAGGTCTCCGGCGCCTTGGCTACCTGCTCCAGGACGAAGGCGCGGTCGAAACGCACCCGGTTCTCCTCGACCCGCATGCCGGCCGCGCCGAAGAGCTGGCGCGCCCGCTCGTGTAGGAAGTCGACGCCGATCTCCTCGAGGATGGTCATCGCCTGCTCGTGGATGGTGTTGACCTCGTCCTCGGAGAGCAGGTCGTAAGGCTTCAACCGGTTCTTCCACACGGCGATCACAAATCTTGATCCATCCCGGCGCCACACTCACGGTGTGCTAACGTAGGCCCTGCCCGTTGGGGTGCTCGGTCCCGCTTGGGACCCCTTTTAACTTGACTTGATCCTCAACACACGTCTAGCCCGTATCACTGCCAAGGCTCACCTTGGTATGAGCACGCCCAGGCGCCCGGCGAACACAGAGGACCCGCGACCCGAGCTGCGTAGCGGGTCGGGGAGCGGCTCGCCGTGAGTTCGCCGGGGACCCTGCCCGGCGACGTCCTGCCCCTCTGGAACCCGGAGATCCCGGGCGAGGAGATCCAGGCCGGACGCCTCGGCATCCGTGTTCGCCCCGGCACGCCGGCGGCGGCCAAGGTGCTCGCCCTGGAAGCCCACGGAGGCGCCGAGCTGCTGCGCCAGGTGTTGCAGGAGCAGAAGCTGATCGACGGCACCTACACCGTCGTCAAGCCCGAAAAGCCCCTGGAGTTCATCGGCCAGGTCAGCACGACCCTGCTCACCGGCAAGCTCGGCCGGACGCCGATGGGCCTGGCTCTGGAGATAACCGACTGGCAGGAGCTCGAGGGCGACTTCGAGATGGAGAAGAATCGCCTCCGGCTGCGCTTCCAGGAGCTGCACGTCGTCAAGGAATGGGATGGCGACCTGGAGGGCTTTACCGCGATCGTCCTGCGGGAGCAAGCCAAGGGCCACCCCATGCTCGACTCGACCATGCGGTTCATCGAGCACCTCCGCGACTACCGCGAGAAGCTCGCCGAGGCCGCCGTGCGCCGGTACGAGGCGACCGAGCAGTGGATCGAGTGCCCCAAGTGCGAGACGGAGGTGCCGACCTCCAACGGCATCCACTGCCCGAGCTGCGGTGAGGACATGCGCGGCGGAGAGTACGTGCGCGCGATCCTTCACCTGGTCGACGACGCCGACGGCCGGATCTATCGCGGAATCGACTCCCTGACGGTGCGCTCGGCCGGGTTCCCCGAATACCGCGGCATGGCCCTCGACCGCATCCAGGGCTCCAACCTGTGGGTCAGCTTCCGCCGGTACGACCCGCTGCCCGACGAAGGGATCGTGCTTCCGACGGCGAGCGTCGAGATGTTCGAGGCCCAGCGCTCGGTCATCCGCCAGCTCCAGATCGGCAGCCCGCGGACCGGCGCCCTCGCCGCCGAGCTCGCCGACACCGGCTGGCTGGGCAGCCCGCCGCGGGTCGCGCTCGACGGCAAGAAGGCGCACCACCTCCCAGATCCAAACGAAGAGCAGGCCGAGGCCGTGGCCCGCGTGATGGGCATGAGGCCGGGGCAGCTGTACCTGATCCAGGGCCCGCCCGGCACCGGCAAGACGACGGCCATCGTGGAGTCGATCCGCCGCATCCTGGGCCGCAACCCGACCGCCTCGATCCTTCTCTCCTCGCACTCCAACGACGCGGTCGACACCGGCCAGGAGCGCCTGCTCGGCTTCTCGCACGTCAGGCAAGCCCGCATCGCCGAACCGGGCAAGGTGCCCCGCCGCCTCCGGCCGACGCTGGTCGAGGGCGACGACCTCGAGCCGTACAACCTCGTCGCCGGCACATGCAACCGGCTGACCATCGATTCTCGGCTGCGCTTCAAGGTCTTCGACTGGCTGATCCTCGACGAGGCGAACAAGGTGCGCGCCAACGAGGCGCTGGCGTTGATGCCGCTGGCCAAGCGCTGGGTGATGATCGGCGACCTGAACCAATTGCCGCCGGTGATGGAGGAGGCCGCGTCGACCTTCACCATCGCGACGCCGCTCGACGAGCTCGTGCGCGACGACAGCTTTTATGGCTGGATCTGGGACAAGGTCCCGGCGGGCTCGAAGATCATGCTGCCCCGCCAGTACCGCATGCGCGAGCCGATCGGCCGCGTCGTCTCAGACCTGTTCTACGGCGGCAAGCTGATCCACGAGGCGCCGCATCCGCGAATGCCGCTGCCGTGGCCGTTCGATCGGGAGCTCGTCTGGGTCGACACCGGCGCGCAGGACGAGTACCGCGACGCGCAGCGCTCGGTCGCCAACGAATTCGAGGTCGCCCTGTGCAAGGACATCACCTCGATCATCCGGCGCCGCGTGCGCAAGGCCAAGCTCGCGGTGATCGCGATGTACAACTCCCAGGTCAACCGCCTCCAGGGCTCCTTGAAGGGGATCGTTCCGCCGGAGGACATCGAGTCCGTCGACGCGTTCGAGGGCCGCGAGTCGGACGGAGTGATCCTTTCGCTGGTCCGGTCCAACGACCGGGCGGCGATCGGATTCCTCAACGACCCGAACCGGGTCAACGTCGCCATCTCGCGCGCGAAGAAGCTGCTCGTGATCGTCGGCGACTCGAAGACCGTCATCGGAGGCGCGCCCGAGCTGTTCGGCCCGCTTTTCGAGCACTGCAAGGAGGAGGGCCTCGTCGCCGGCGTCGGCGCGGTGGTCACCGCCTGCCAGCGGGTGGGCATCCGCTCGCAGGTGCAGCGCCTGTCGCGCCCGCATCGGGGCGACCGCCGGGCCCGGCGCAGGCGCCGCGGGCAGCGGTTGCCCGCCGAGGTCGGCACGGTCAACGGCGAGTCCGCTTCTCCGAACGGATCGGAGGCCGAGCCTCTGAGCGCGCCTGTCGAGGCCGAGGCAAGCACGAATGGAGCACCGGCAGCTCAACCCGAGCCGGCGGCAGTCGAGTCTCAAACCGACTCGGAATCCTGAACCGCCGTTTAAGCTTTCGCCCCAATGGCCGAGTGCGTGTTCTGCGAGATCCTGCGCGGCGAGGCGCCGGCTAGCTTCACCTACCAGGACGACTCGGTCGTCGCCTTCATGGACGTCCAGCCCATCACCCACGGCCACATGCTGGTCGTGCCGCGCGAGCACGCCGTCCTGATGAGCGAGCTCAACGAGACGGCGGCGATGCGAACGTTTCGCGTCGCGCGAAAGCTGGCGGAGGTGGCGCGCCGCACGCTGGGCGCCGCGGGTGTGAATATTTTCGTCGCGGACGGAGAGGTCGCATTCCAGGATGTACCCCACTTTCACGTCCACGTCATCCCGCGCTACCCGAAGGACGGCTTCGGCCTGACCTTCCCCCACACCTACGAGCATCCGCCCGCGCGAGCCCAGCTCGACGCGATCGCAGCCGCCATCCTCGCCGCCGGCACGCCGGCTACGGCGTGATCGTCACCGTCAGGGAATAGAGAACAGCGAACATCGGGCAGGGCTGACCGGAAGGGCACACCGGAGCTCCTACCGCCGTCACCTGCGTCTCGCCGGCCGCCTTGGCCTTGAACGCAGCAAGGGTGACGCCGCGCGCCGCGGTCGCCGCCGGGTCGACGGCCGGCTCGAGGAGCGACGTGTCGCTGGATTTGACCTGCTGCCAGGTGATCTGCCCACCGCCATGAAGCACGACCTCCAGCTTCTGGCCGACGTGCATGCTGACGGCCTTTTCCTTCTCGGTCGCCGTGACGTCGAATCCGAGCCCGGGCGACGGGCTCGTCTGGACAGGCAGGGTGCCGGAGCCGTCGCACGCACAGGGGCTGTAACCGCAGGCTGCGAAGAGGACGGCGAAGAGGGCGCCGGCCACTGCCACTTTGACCATGAATACGAAACGCGCGCGGCTCTCGGCGGGTAACAGCAGACGGGTTGCGCCCGTTAACATCGGCGACTCACGTGCGAATCCTCCACTTCCAGCGCCTCGGCGCGGCGCTGGCGCTGCTCATCGCCACCGCATGCGGCGGAGGCACGCCCACGGTCGCGCACTCGCCGTCGCCGGTCCAGGGAGGGCTGTCGGGCGGGCTCATCGCCTACGCGGCGGACCAGGGGATTGGAGTGATCGACCCGGCGACCGGCAAGGGCTCGATTGTGGCCGCTCTGCAGCCGGGGACCTTCCGCGTGGCGGGCCCGGTCTGGGGGCCTACGCCGGACGCCACATACCCGGTGCTGTATTTCACCGTTCACGACGACCGCCCCGCCGAGCGGCGCACCACGACAGGCGTGGTGCCATATGACTGGGTCTTCCGCGTCGACCCGTTCACCGGCGTGATCGAACCCGTCGCGGCCTCCCAGGACTCGCAGAGCGAAGGCCCGCTCGGGCTGGTCGGCAACGGTCACTATCTCGGGCTGACCGTCGGCTGCTGCGCGTCCTACGAGGTCGACGCGCTCGACCTGACGCAAACAGCAGGCCCGCTGAAGGTGCTGGCGAAGCCGCCCAACCAGCCTCCGTTTTTCACGGAAGGCGCCGCGCCCGGAAGCTCGGGGCTGCTCGCGGTGCGCGAATTCGGCACGGGTGGCTGGTATTGGCTGAACGCCGACGCCGGCGTGCTGAACCCCTTTCCGCTCACGCTTGGAGCGGACGACGGTCCGATCGCGATCACCGCGGACGGCACGATGGCCGCCGTCGCGATGCCGGATCACGGAGCGGTGATCGAGACGATCAACAGCGCGCTGCCGCTCGAGACGCCGAGCTCGAGCGCAACCGCCGGCGCGCAGGCCTCGCCGTCTCCGCGCGCCACTCCCAGCGTCGTGGCGGCGCCCAAGCGCGTCAACTCGAAGCTTCCGCATCCCGACGGGCTGGCGTGGAGCCCGGATGCCAAGCAATTGGCGCTTGCCGTCAACGGCGAGATCGAGATCTACGCGGCCTCGGCCCCAGATGGCACGGCGCCCGCCGCCAAGTACCAGCCTGGGTCGAACGTGGTCGGCGTCGCGTGGTCGGCGCCCATCCCCTCCCAGACGGTTGCGTCGGTGAAGCCGAGCCCCGGCCCGCAGACGATGGTCGACGCGCTGCTCAAGTCGACCGCGCTTCCGGCGCAGGCCGACACCCCCGCCAATCGCCCGCTTACGAAGGTGTACGTGTGGCAGTTCGATTCGACGAAAAAGTCGCCGATCGAATCGATCACGGACGCGACGCCGGCGGTCCTTGCGCAGTACCCGCCGATGAACGCGGCGGTGGTGTTTCATCACTGGGCGGCGTCCGATACGTGGGCGCTCCTCGGGGGCTGCTACCGCTACCGCGTCGTCATCACCGGCAGCGTGGCGCCGGTCGCCTCGACGTTCGGTCTCCTCTCCGACACCCTGTGCTCCGCGAAACCCACGCCAACTCCAAAGGCGACCCCGACTCCTTCGCATTCCTAAGCTGAGGACATGTCAGCTGAGGACATGTCGGGGTTCGATTTCGTGGCCGATCACGCCGAGGCGATGCCGGACAAGCCGGCGATCATCTGCGGCGACCGGATCCTCGATTACTCGACGCTGAGCAAGCGTGCGAATCGCGTGGCCAACGCGTTCACTTCACTCGGCCTGAAAGAAGGCGACAGGGTCGCGTGGATGTCATTCAACTCGATCGAGGGCGCAGAGATCACCAACGGCTCGCGGCGAGCGGGATTGGTCCTCGTCCCGGTCAATTACCGCCTGCGCGGGCCGGAGATCGCGTACGTGCTCAACGACTCGGGGGCCAGGATCGCCGTCGCCGGCCCTGAGCGCGTCGAGGCCATGGCCGCGGCGCAGCCAGAGGTGAGGGGCGACGTCCGCTTCATCGCGGTGGGAGAGCGAGTTCCACCTGATTGGCTCTCGTACAGCGAGATCGTCGGCGCAGCTTCCGAGGAGTTCGACTCGATCGCGTCAGGCATCGGCGCGTCGATGATCTACACCTCCGGCACAACCGGACATCCCAAAGGGACGTGGCGGCCCAACGGCCTCGACATCGGCAACGTGCTGCAGATCATCTCGATCTTCGAGCTCAATCAATCGGACGTTCACCTGGTGTGCGGTCCCGGCTACCACAGCGCGGTCAGCTTCTTCTCGGTGCTGAACGTGCTCCTCGGCGCGACCGTCGTGGTGCAGCCGAAATTCCAGGCCGACGAGGCGCTCGATCTCATCGAACGACACCGTGTCACGACGACGTTCATGGCGCCGACGCTGCTTGGTCGCCTCGTCGACGCGCAGGAGCGCCGGCCGCGCGACGTCAGCTCGCTGCGCGCGCTGATCCTCGGAGCCGCCCCATGTCCCTATGCGCTGAAGCTGCGCGCCCAAGCCGCCTTTGGCCAGGTGGTGTGGGAGTTCTACGGCGCGACCGAAACGGGAATCAACACGATCCTTCGGCCCGAGGACCAGCTCCGCAAACCAGGCTCGTGCGGGACGGCGGTGCCAGGCCAGGAGATCAAGCTGGTCCGCGAGGACGGCAGCGAAGCTCCCACCGGCAAGCCGGGCGAGCTGATGGTCCGCAACACCTGGATCGCGGAGTACTACCGGCGGCCCGACGCCACCAGCCGCAGCATGCACGATGGTTTTTTCTCGGTCGGCGACGTCGCGTATCGGGACGAGGAGGGTTTCTATTTCATCTGCGACCGGCGCATCGACATGATCATCTCGGGCGGCGCGAACATCTACCCGGCGGAGGTCGAGGCGGTCCTGCACGCGCATCCGTCCGTACTGGACGCGGCGGTGATCGGGGTGCCCGACGACGAGTGGGGCGAGTCCGTCAAAGCGATCGTGCAGCTGCGGGCCGGTGCGCAGACCACATCAGAAGATCTGATCAAGTTCTGCGGCGAACGGCTCGCGGGCTACAAGAAGCCGCGATCACTGGACTTCGTCGACGAGCTGCCGCGCGACGCCGCGGGCAAGCTGCTCAAGCGCTCGCTGCGCGATCGTTACTGGGCGGGTGCGGGCCGGCGCATCTGACGCCGCTACACCTAGGCGAGCAGCGGGAGCACGAACTCCAGCGACCTGCTGATCCGGCCGAGCGGCCGGTCGTCAGGCGAGGCGAGGCGGGTCTCCTGCTCGAGCGTGTACCAGCCGCCGTATTTCGCGCTCCGCAGCGCCTCGATGACGCGCTGGATGTTGGCGCCGCCTTCGCCGATCGGCCGGTAAAGGCCCTGCGCCACCGCCTCCGGGTAGCCGAGAGAATGGCTCCGCACGCGGCGTGCGAGGTCGAGGTCGACGTCGTTCACGTGCACGTGGTGGATCCTGCCCGCGGCCTCCTCGATGACGTCGACGGGGTCGGCGCCCGCGATCACCAGGTGGGCCACGTCGAGGCACAGACCCGCCTCCGATCCGACGAGCAACCTCTCGATCTCCTCCGGTCCCTGGATCGTGCTGCCGAACCGGGGCTGGACGGCGAGCTTGAGCTTGTGCCGCGCGCAAACGTGCTCGACCGAACCGACGAGGTGAAGCAGGTGCGCCCACTCCGCCTGCGACAGGGCGGCGTTGTTGGTCGCCTCCGGGCTGCGTTCCGGGATCGCCGTCAGGACGAGTGTTTCAGCGCCGACCACGGCGAGCCAGTGAGCATGCCCGTCGATGTGGGCGAGCTCCGGTCCGCGCGTTTCGTGGTGATGCAGGATGGCGTGCACCTGGCCGGCGACCACGCGCAGGCGGCTCCGCCGGAGCAGCGTCCTCGCCTGGTCGCTGCGATCGGGCAGAAACCCCGGCGGCCCGGCCGTGATCGCGCCTTCGCCGACCGCGGCCGCTTCTGACAGCACGCGTTCCGCGTCGATCTGGTGACCCCAGCCGGTCACCTCGGAGATTCCCCAGCACGCGGGCGAGAGCGCCAGGTGGTGCACAGAACGGCTACGCGAGCCCCGCCAGCCGGCGAATCCTGGCGCTTTTCTGCTGATCAACCCGCAGAGATTAACCTTCTAGTGAACGGATGCCGGGGGAGAGTTTTGAGCTTGAGCTTCGCCCTGCGACGCTCGACGACGCCGCGATGGTGGCCGTGCTGGACGCCCTGGCCGACCCCGACGAAGCACGGGACGCGAGCGGCGTCCGTCACTGGTGGGCGATGAACGACGCGAACGACGTCGCGATGCGCCGGGTGGCCGTGCGCGACGCCGCGGCGGTCGCCTACGTGTCGGCTCGCCACGACCCGTGGGATACCACCGACAAGCGCTTCGGCACGATCCGGCTCAACCTGCGCCCGGACGCCTGGACAGAGGCCCGTTTCGAGACGCTCGTCAGGGTGGCCGAGGAGTGGTTGCGATCCGAGGGGGTCATCACAGCCGTGATCCGCGAGCGTGACGATTTGCAAAGACAGCTCGACGTCCTCAATCGGCTCGGTTATCGCGAGCGGCGCCGCGCGCGCACCTCGGAGCTCGACCTCGTCGAGAGGCGAGAGCACATCCTGAGCACCGTGGCCGCATGTCGCAAGCAGATGCTGGAGGCCGGCGTCAGGCTCATGAGTCTCAGCGACGACGGCGATCCGGAGAAGTTCGCCAAGCTGTATCGCATGCTCGCGGAGGCCGAGCAGGACATTCCCACCATCACTCCCTGGCGCGTGCTCACCTTCGAAGCCTGGAAGCGTTTTTGGTTCGACAACCCCGGCATCCGGGAGGATCGGTACTGGATCGCGCGCGAAGGCGACTCGATCGTCGGCATGACGGCTCTCGAGTTCCCTGCCACGCGCGGCGTGCCCCACACCGCCATGACGGCGACCGTGCCGGCGGTGCGCGGGCGCGGGATCGCGAAAGCGCTGAAATACGAAGCCATGAACCAGGCCGTGGAGCTCGGATTCACCAGGGTGCGGACGAACAACGACGCCGACAACGCCCCCATGCTTCGCGTCAACGCCCAGATGGGTTACCGACTCGTGCGGCCGACGATCGAGCTGCATCGAGACCTGGCGCCGTGAACGACGAGCCCTACGGCGTCCGGGCTCTCCCGGAGATGTACAAGGAATGGGCCTCGACCGGGATGGTGGCGAACATCGGCACGCGCATCGTCGAGGTCGGCTACGGAAGTCTCGTCCTCGAGGCGAACATGACGGCCGACAGGCACGGATTCCCCACGTCGCACGGCACGGTAGTGCACGGCGGCGCGATCGCGACGCTCGCCGACGAGGCGCTGGCCTCGGTCGCGTTCACAGTCGCCGAGGAGGGCGAGACCACGGTCACGGCCGACCTGAAGGTCGACTACCTCCGACCGGCCAAGCCGGGACGGTTGATCGCGCGGGCCACCGTGCGCCACCGCACGAGACGGCTGGCGTTCTGCGAGGCGACTGTTGAGCACGGGCACGGCCAGATCGTGGCCGAGGCGCGGGCCGTGATCGCCTACGTCAAGGCGTAGCCCGGTCGTACATCGGCGGGAGCAGGACCATTCTCCACCGAGCGCCGCCGTCGGAGGTGGTCTCGAGCACCGGCAGCGTTTCCGAGGCCGCAAACCATGCGTGGTCTTGATCGAGGACCTGCAGCGAGCCGGGAAGAGGCTCGACGGCCTCCCCAAACCCCTCCACAGCTGACCAGGTCACGCCACCGTCGAAGCTGCGCGACATCGTGCCAGCCCCGACCCACCACCAGTCGCGGACGCTGAAGTAGCCGATCGCGCCTTTGGTCGAAGGAACCTGGATCGCCGACCAGCTGACGCCTCCGTCCACAGAAGCCAATTGGACCTGGTTGGGCGCCTGCTCTTGCGCAAAGGGCCCGCCCGTCACGAGGTCGTTGAAGGTGGCGTACGTGTAGGTGTGGGGTCGGCCTCCATCGAACGCGCGCACGACGAGGGGCGGATACGCGCGGACGATCCCGCCGATGCCTGTTCGTCCTTGAACAGGCGCGAAGTTGACCACGGTGGCCACGAGCCCGGTGCCGACAGTGGGCTGCACCGTGACGAAGAACTGTCCGGACCGCGGCCAGCCCCCGGTCGGCGCGGCAAGCTGGACGCGCTGCCACGTCTCACCGAAGTCGGACGATTTGTATGCGTATGCCCCCGATCCGGCGCTGGTCAGCCAACCGGTCGTGAGGTAAGAGAACTGGACCTGGTAGCCCTGGTCCGATCCCTGCACAGGAACGCCGAGGTCGGTCCACGACAGGCCCGCATCCTGAGTGCGGTACAGCCTCGCGGGCGCCGGTGCGGCGGTCGCTTCGCTGACCAGCATCCAGCCGTGCCACGAGTCGACGAACGACCACGACAGCACGACGCTTGAAGCCCGCAGCGCGGGTCTGGTGGTCCACGTGCGCCCACCGTCGGCTGTGCGGTAGAGGAACGGGCGCGCTCCGACCAGGGCGACGACGCCGACGGCCTCGTCGAAGAACTTGAGGAAGATGGCGTGACCGTGCGTCGGGCCCGCAAGCTGCGCGCTCCACGACCTTCCGCCGTTCACCGTGTGGAGGACGGTGAAGTCGCCCGAGTCGAAGTCCGCCACGACCCAGCCGGTGGACGGGTTGACGAAGTCGACCGTGGCCACCTGGTAGCTCGATACCGCGACAGGCGCGTTCATCGCTGAGCTCGAGCCCGAGTCGGGCAAGGCAGGCTGCGTGTACGCGATGGAGATCGCGACGAGGACCACCACCGACGCGCCCATCAGCGCAAGTGCCCGGCGTGCTCGCGCACCCAGGTGCGATGCTGAGGCGTCGGGCTCGATCTCCGGGTCGCTGATTGGCGCTTCCATCTGCGATCCCGCGATCAGCTTACCCCGGCTTGGGCACGTTTACGGTGTGCCAACTCACGCCGCCGTCGGTGGTCATCGACAGGGCAGACCCGCCGCCCCTCGCGGCGAACGTCATCTGCGACCACGCATGCTCCGCGTCGATCACGTGGGCCGGCGAGTAGATCCAGTTGTCGAGCAGCGGCGCGACGTGCGTCTCCTGCCACGTCGCCCCGCCATCCGACGTCTTGAACAGAAAGCCGAAGCGCCACGCCCACCAGTGACGCCCGTCGACATAGGTGATGTCGTCGTACGTCGCCGGGTTGGGCAAGACGACCGGCCGCCATGTCGACCCTTCGTCGAATGATGTGAATCCAATTCGGTTGCCGCTGTAGTCGCTGACGATCGCGATCACGCCGATCCCGGGCAGCACCTGCGCCGCCACAGAGTACGCGGGGCCCGGCGGCTGAGGCTTGCCCGGGTCGGGGGTGGGAAACGTGAATGGCGGCAGTGCGATCGTGTGCGCGTGCCAGCTCCTGCCCCCATCCGAGGTCGAGTAGGCAACAGGCGCGTTGCCTGAGCTGCCGATCCAGCCTTCGCCGTCAGGCAGGAAAACAAGGTTCGCGCGAGTCGCCTTACCAGACAGGAACGAGTTGAAAGGCCAGGACCCCTCCGTCCAGCTGATCCCACCGTCGGTCGAGGAAAACAGCTCGAAGAGCGGGTTGGGCGCCTGGCTGTCGAAGGTCAGAAACCAGGCATGCGTCAGGTCGGCGTACGCGAAGTCGCTCGCCGGAAGCGGGAAGGTCATCGCCTGCCAGTGGACGCCGCCGTCCGATGTGCGAAAGACCTCGGACTGGCCGAAGAGCCCCTCGAGGTACCCATGAGCTCGATCCAGGAAGTGAACCTCCGCTCCACTCGGCGCGAGCGTGCCGGCGTAGATCTGCTGCCAGTGCTTCGCGCCGTCCGTGGTCTTGAACACCCACGTGGCGCGGTTGTTGGCGTTGTCGGTCACCGCCGCCCAGCCGGTGGATGGACTGATGAAGTCATAGGTCACCGAGTAGCTCGCAGCCACCACCGGTGTTGGCGAGGGCATCGGGATGATCACCGCGGGCTGGGGCGAGTTCGCCCTCAGCCAGGTCAGCCCGACCAGCAGGATGACCGTCAGAGCGACCGCGATCAATGCCACCGCGCGGCGCGCGCGGGCACCGCCCTTGAAATCCCCTTCAGCCATCTTCGTCGAGCCGAAGTAGATTTTGAACCGAGATGGTGCGCGCTGCGACCCTAGAAGACGCGGCCGCGATCGCGGCGGTGCACGTCGCGACGTGGAGGACGGCGTATCGCGGCCTGCTCCCCGATGAGTTCCTGAAGTCACTTGGCGAGGCGGGATACGAGGAGCGCTGGAGGCGCAGCCTGGCCGAAGGCGCAAGCCGCGTCTACGTCGTGGAGGAGGACGGACGCGTCGTCGGCTTCGCCTCGGGCGGCCGCGAACGCGCGGGCGAGGATGGCTACGCCGGCGAGCTCTACGCCCTCTACGTCATGCAGGATGCGCAGCGCCGGGGAAACGGTCACGCGCTGGTGCGGGCTGTGGCGCGGGGCCTGCGCGAGATGGGCCTGGAGGACATGATCGTCTGGGTCCTGCGCGACAACCCGACGGCACGCAATTTCTACGAGCGGCTGGGCGGCGTGTATGTCCGTTCGCAGCCGATCACCATCGGCCGCGCCCTGCTGCAAGAGGTCTCCTACGGTTGGAAGAGCCTGGACAGCCTGGTCACAGAGGGGGCGGCAGCGGGGCCTGCTTGAAGTCGAAGCAGTCCTCCATGCCGTCCGACGCGGTCGTGCGCTTGTTCAGCGAGGGGAGCCCGAAGATGTTCTCGCAGAACTTGACGAGGCTCACGTGCGAGTGCTGTGCCTTCGAGACGTAGCCCTTCTTCGCGTACGGGCTGAGCACCAGGCACCCGACGCGACCGCCGAAGCGGAACTGGGTGCCGTCGGTCCACTTCTCGATGTTGGGTGGCGTGACGTGGTCCCACCATCCGCCCCAGTCGTCCCACGTGACGAAGATCGCGACCTGCGGCCACAGCCCGGCGCCGACCAAAGCCTGGACCTGGCTCACCGTCCACTGGCTCCCCTTGCTGACGTCCCCCGCGCCGGCGGCGCGCTGTGTCGCGGTGTCCGCGGGGTGCTCGCTCAAGACCTCGTCCGCGTACAGCCAGGACACCGACGGCAGCTTGCCGGCCTTGGCGTCGGTGGCGAACTGCTGCCATGTGTGCTTCTTCCCCGCGGTGTACTTGATGAACTCGAAGGCGTAGCCGTTGTAGTTGCCCCACGAGAGCTTGGCGGCGTCGAGCTGCGATGGAAGCGACGGCTGGTTGTAGACCGGCGGCCCGGGATGCTTGCGGTAGCCGCTCGACGGGTTGTTGACCAGAGGTGAGTCGGCCATGATCAGCATCAGGTGATTCGGGGTCGAGGGACCCGCCACGTCGGTGAAGTAGTTGTCGCAAAGGGTGAACTGGTTCGCGTAGCTCCAGTAGTGGGGAATGTCCTTCTGCGGAAAGGCCACGCGAGGCGCGGTCTTGTCGCGCGTGAGCCACGCGGCGTGACGGTGGTCGGGGTCTTTCGGCGGCGGGTTCGGGCTCGCGGGCAGCGGGACTCCGTTGCCGCCGGGAAAAGTGCCGAAGTAGTTGTCGAAGCCGTGGTTCTCCTTGACGATGATCACCACGTGCTTGATCGGACTCTGCGTGGCGCTCAATTTGCGGCCACCCCCATTGTTTGTTCGACGGGATTTCGTGCACCGTTCTTGCGCACGTGGTGAACGACCGGATGCGAGAGGCTGAGTGGGATCTCATTCTGCCATCCGCTCATCCGGCGCACATCCACATGGCGCTCGACGAGGTCCTGCTCGAGCGCGTCATCGCGGGCTTGCGGCCGCCGACGATGCGGCTGTGGCGCTGGATCGAGCCCGCGCTCGTCATCGGCTCGCATCAGTCGGTGATGAACGAGGTCGACACCGCGACCGCGCACCGGCTGGGCTTCGTCATCACGCGACGGATGAGCGGCGGCGGGACGATGCTGTGCGAGCGGGACCGCACGATCACCTATTCCCTGTACGTGCCCGAGTCCATGGTGGCGGGAGTGAGCTTTCGGAAGTCCTACGCGCTGCTCGACGGCTGGGCCGTCCGCGCTTTCAACGAGGTCGGGATTCCCGCGAGCTACCGCGAGATCAACGACATCATCTCGCCGCGCGGCAAGATCGGCGGCGCGGCCCAGGCACGCCGGCGCGGCTTCGTGCTGCACCACACGACGATCGCCCATGACATGGACGTGGACCTGCTGCCGCGCCTGATCAGGATCGGCCGTGACCGCGTCGCGGAGCGCGGGATCCGAAGCGCCGAGAAGACCGTCTCGCCACTGGCGTGGTTCACCGATCTTTCGTGCGACGAGGTGGAAGCGCACATGACATCGCGTTTCGCTCGCGAGGTGCCGACGCGCCCGAGCGAGATATCCGAAGAGGAGATGCGGGACGCGGAGCGACTCGTGGCGTCGAAGTACTCGACGCCCGCCTGGATCAACCGCCTGCCTTAGGAAGGGATGCCCCAATCCCGCAGCCGGACGCCGCGCCCACACCCTCTTCCCAGTCCCTTCACCACACTCGGAAGGACTGGCTAGAACTGTGGCTAAGCCCGGCTCGCCGCCTTCCACCCTTCGATCAGGTCCGCGCTCTGCTCCACGTGCTCGCGGTAATGGTCGCGAAGCCAGCCGACGATGTCGTCCGCGCTGGTGGGGTACGGGTCCTGTCCTTCCCCGTAGACGACCGGCGCCTTGCGCGACCAATCAGACTCAGGCAATTTCGCGCACATCGCCCGGACGGCAACATGAAGTTGATCCATCTCGTCCAGTAAGGGGCCGCGTTCGTCGTCGGCCAACCCACGCCTCATGCCTTCCCTGGCCCGATCCTCGGCCCGCGGCGGATCTTGAGGTCCGATCTGCTCGAACCCTGCCGCAACGACGCCGTTCAAAACGCGGTTGTAATGCTCGAGCACCCAGTTGACGTGGACCTGCAGGCCGCCGAGCGAGTAATCGTCGCCGGGCTTGAGATAGGTCAGCGCGGCGTCGGGCACCTTCGCGAACGCCGCCTCCCACTCGCCGCGTGCTTTCTCGAAGTCGTGCAGCGCAGGTTCGCGGTCCATCGCGAAAAACCTACAGCAACGACTCGACGAGCGCCGTCAACTGCTCCGGCGTCGGCTGGACAGGGTTGTTGAGCAGGACGACGTCGTCCAGCGCGTCGCTCACGAGTCTGGACACCGCGTCACGTGTCAGGCCGAGCTCGGTCAGCGTCGACGGCATGCCGATCCGCCTCACCAGATCGCGGACCGCGACCGGCGCCGCGCTCGCGTCGAGCGCAACGGCGGCTTCCCCAAGCTCGGCCACCCTCGCCTCTTCATTCAGCTCCATGACTGCGGGAAGGACGACGGCAAGCGCCACGCCGTGGACCGTTCCGAGGTGGGCGCTCAACGTGTGGCCGAGCGCGTGCGCGAGGCCAAGGCCCGTGTTCGCGAACGCCAGGCCCGCCATGTGCGCGGCCAGCAGCATCTGCGCGCGAGCTTCGACGTTGCCCCCGTCCTCGACCGCGACCGGCAGCCATCGACCGGCCATCTCGATCGCCTCGAGCGCGAGCGCGTGCGAGAAAGGATTGGGGCTCCTCGCCATCAAGGATTCGAGGCTGTGGGTCAGCACGTCGATGCCGGTCGACGCGGTCGCGCCCGGTGGCAGCCCGAGCGTCAGGTCCGGGTCGAGGATCGCGACCTTCGGCGTGACCGAGTCATCGCTGGCGTAGAACTTGCGGTGAGCCTCGTGGTCGTCGATCACGGCGAAAGAGTTCGTCTCCGACCCGGTCCCCGCGGTGGTGGGAACCGCGACCACGGGCAGGCCGGGGTTGCGCTTCTTCTTGCGGTAGTCGAGGTCGTGGATCGGTCCCTCGTTTTCGGCGGCGAGCGAGATCGCCTTGGCTCCATCGAGCGCGGTCCCCCCACCCAGTCCCAGGACCACCCTGCCATCAGGGCCGCGAAGTGCGCGTGCGCCGGCCTCGATGTCGCCGATTCCCGGGTTCGGCCGTAGGTCCGAATAGACCTCGACCTCGAGACCGTGCTCGACGAGCAGCGCCGTGATTGACGCGCACAACCCGCTCGCCACGACGCCTTTGTCGGTGACGACGAAGACCTTCGTCGCGCCCAGCTCCAGGACCTCTCCCGCCAGTTTCGCGATCGACCCCGACCCGAAGAACGTGCGGGCTCCGCTTCCGATCGTCAGCTGCTGCGAATGAAGCTTGTGCGCGACTGTCAACTGAGCAGGTACCGCGCGACCTTCGCCTCGTCCAGCACCGCGCCAAGCCCGGGTCGTTGGGGAACCGCGAGGCAGCCGTCGGCGGTGATGCGCAGCGGCTCGTCGAGAAAGAAGTCGCGACGCTCGGGCGTCCACCCGGGCGGGTCGAAGGGAAACTCGAGGAAGGGGCCTCCACCGACGCCGGCCGCGACGTGGAGGTTGGCGAGGACGCCGATCCCATTCGTCCATGTATGCGGCGTGAACCAGCGGTTCTTGAGCAGCGCGAGCTCGGCGATGAGGCGCGCGCGCGACATGCCCACCGCGAGCACGACGTCGGGCTGATAGACGTCAAGCGCGTCGGCGTCGAGGTAGGCGAGCAGCTCCGGCACGGTTCGCGTCATCTCGCCGGCCGCGATTCGGCAGCCGGTCTCCGCGCGCAACCGAGCGCAGCCCTGCACGTCGGCTCCGGTGAGCGGCTCCTCGACCCACAGCACGCCGAGCTCGGTCAGCTCCTCCACCGTCCTGCGCACGGCGGCCGGGTCGAGCGCGGGCGCGATGTCACCCGGCATGCGCCACGCCTGGTTCATGTCCACCATGACCTCGAGCGACGAGCCCACGGCCTTGCGCACGGCGCGCACCGTGTCGATGCCGTCGCGGAGGCGCTCTCGCACGAAGCGAATCTTCATCGCGCGAAAGCCCATCTCTTTCAGCTGGACGGCGTATTCCGCGCGCTCCGCCGGCGGCCTCATCTCCCCGCACGACGCGTACGCGGGAAGCATGTTGGTCGAGCCGCCGAAAAGGACGGACACCGGCTGGCCCGTGACCTTGCCCGCGATGTCCCACAGCGCCGCCTCGAGCGGCCAGTAGCGGCCCGCGTGGAAGGTGATCGTCTCCAGCGCTCGCACATGGCGCGCGATGTGTAGTGGGTCCTGCCCGATGAATAGGTCGGCGAACGCCTCGAAGCCGTCCATCGTGTCGCCCGAGCCGACGCCGGTGATCCCCTCGTCGGTCTCGACCCGCACAAGCGTCGCGTCGAAGCGCGTGCGCGGGGCCGGATCCCACGCGGCGTAGAACGGCGGGTCGAGAGGAAGCCTCAATCGCTGCAGGCGGATCGCGGTGATCTTCAAATCACTTTCCCTTGTAGTAGCTGTTGGACGCGTGCTCGCGCCGCGCGGCGACCTCGCGGACGAACGGCGCGTCGCGGTCGGTGAGCGCGTCCGCGACGGCGGCACGGGTCGCCGCACGGTTGGCCTTACGCACCGCCGTTTCATCGGAGGCGGCGGGATCGACCCACACGGCGACGAGAAGCACGATCGAGGTCGCGATTCCCGGGTCGATCAGGCCGTCGGCGACCGCGTCGAGCACGCCCTGCGAGATGCCGAGCTGCGCCGCGCCCCAGGTGATGCGGTCGAGCGCGTCGTGGCCGAGCGTGACCTTGTTGACGACGACCGTGACCGGGCGGACCAGCACCCCAGATTCGACGACGGCGAGGAACGGCACATGACCGGGCCGGGGCGAAGCGAGAGCGCCGACGATCGCGGCGGCGGTGGGCGAGCCTCGCTTGCCGATGACGAGGTTGATGTGGCTGCCGTCAGGCGCGGTCCCGGACCACGCCTCCCCGATGCGTCCGTCCAGCTCGTCTGGAGTCATCAATTCGGTTGCAGCACCGCGCGAACGGCCTGGCCCGTGCGCACCAGCTCCAGAGCCTCGGCTGTGCGAGCAAGCGGCAGGCGGTGCGTGACCAGCCGCTCGAGCGGAAGCCGGCCCTCGGCGTGGAGACGGAGGATGTTGGGGAAGTCGCGCTCCGGCCGCACCGAACCGTATGCGCTGCCCAGGATGCGGCGCTCGGAGCGAGGGATCTCGATCGCGGGCAGGGGAAGGATCGCGTCGGAGCGCGAGATCCCGATCAGTACCGCCGCGCCTCGCTTGCGACACGACAGGAAAGCGGCGAGCATCGCCTCGGGCCGGCCGGTGGCCTCGATGGCGTAGTCGACTCCGCCGCCGCTCGCTTCGCGGATCGCCTCCGCGGTCGACTCGGCGCTGCCCGTCCAGCGCACCGTCGCGGTTGCGCCCACGTGCTTCGCCAGGTCGAGCTTCTGCTCCGAGAGGTCGACCGCGATCACCGGCGACGCTCCGGTGGCGAGCGCTCCGAGGACCGCGCTGAGGCCGACGCCGCCGCACCCGATGACCGCGACGCGCTCGCCCGGCCGCACCCCGGCGGTGTTCCACACAGCGCCGATCCCCGTGGATACCGCGCAGCCGACCAGCGCCGCGATATCAAAGGAAACGTTGTCCGGGATCGGGATGACGCAGCGCTCCGGCACCACCGCCGCCTGCGCGAACGTCGAGAGGTACGAATAGTGGTAGATCGGCCCCTTCTCCCACGACAGCCGCGGCGTGCCGTCGAGCAGGCCGCCGTGGCTCATGCCTGTCCAGGCGACGCGGCAGAGGTGGGTCAGGCCGCGCACGCATTCCTCGCAGCGCCCGCACGACGGCATCCACGACAGCGCGACGTGCTGCCCGACCTTCAGCTGCACGCCGCGCCCGATGGCCTCGATCACGCCCGCGCCCTCATGCCCGAGCACGGCGGGACGGCGCGTGGCGGACGTGCCATCCACGGCATTCAGGTCGCTATGGCATACGCCGCTGGCGTGAATCCGGACGAGCACCTCTTCCGGCCCGGGCGCGGCGAGCTCGACCTCGCGCACGTCGATGTCCTCGCCCGTTTCCGGCAGCACGGCCGCGGTGATCCTCATCCGGCCTCTTTCGCCGCCTCTGGCTTCTGCAGGCGCCGGAGCTCCTCGATCGGGATATGGCAGCGGATGAAATGGCCGGGCTCCTCCTCCGCGAGCGGCGGCTGCTCCTGCTCGCAGATCGCGCCGGTCTTGCGCGGGCAGCGCGTGTGGAAGACGCAACCGGAGGGGGGCTTGGCCGCGCTGGGCACGTCGCCGCTGAGCCTGATCCTGTGCTCCTCGCGCACCTCGAGGCTCGGCGCTGCGGAAAGCAGGGCCTCGGTGTACGGATGGTGCGGCGCCCTGAACACGACATCGGCGGGGCCGACCTCCATCAGGCGCCCGAGGTAGAGCACGCCGATGCGGTCTGAGATGTAGCGGACCACGCCAAGGTCATGCGAGATGAAGATGTAGGAGAGGTTGCGGTCGCGCTGCAGCCGGACGAGAAGGTTGAGGATCGCGGCCTGGACCGAGACGTCGAGCGCCGACGTGGGCTCGTCGCAGATGACGAGGTGCGGCTCGCCGGCAAACGCCCGCGCGATGCCGACACGCTGCTTGAGGCCGCCGGAAAGCTGGCGGGGAAGGGCGTCGAGCAGGGCGGCGTCGAGGCGGACCGACTCCGAGAGCTCGACGACGCGCCGCGCTCGCTGCTCGCCGTGCACGCCGGTCAGCTTGGTCAGCGCCCGGCCGAGGATCTGACGCACCGCGTGCCGGCGGTTCAATGACGCGTCCGGGTTCTGGAACACGATCTGGATCGCCCGAACCTGGTCGCGCGAGCGCTGGCCGACCTTCGCCGGCAGCGGCTTGCCTTCGAGGCTGATCTCGCTCCCCGCGTCGGGCGCGCCAAGGCCGACCACGCTGCGCGCGAGCGTCGTCTTGCCGCTGCCCGACTCGCCGACCAGTCCGAAGACCTCGCCCGGGGCGATCTCGAGATCGATCCCGGCCAGCGCCTGGAACGAGCTGCCCTGCTGCCTCATCGTGCGCCGCAGGTTGTGGATCGACAGCGCCGAGCGTCCTGTCTCCGGAACGGGCGGTCGCGGGACCATGTCGCGCTCCGCGCTCGGTAGCGTCTGCGCGATGTCGGAGAAGTGGCAGCGGCTGGCGTGGCCCTCTCCGACCGGGTCGAGACCCGGTTCCTTGGTCCGGCAGATGTCCTGTACGAGGCCGCACCGGTCGGCGAAGACGCAGCCCTTGACCGCCGCCCCGATGCCGGGAGGAAAACCTGGAATCGTGTCGAGGGCGCCGAGCTCCTTGCTCAGGCCCCAGCGCGGGATGCACCGCAGCAGCCCGACCGTGTACGGGTGGCGCGGATTGGTCAGCAGCTCCCATGCGGGGCCTTCTTCGACCATGCGGCCCGCGTACAGGACCCCGACGCGGTCGCACATCCGAGCGATCACGCCCAGGTTGTGGCTGATGAACAGCACGCTCGTGCCGAAGGTCGCGCGCAGGTTGCGGATCAGGTCGAGCACCTCCGCCTCGACGGTCGCGTCGAGACCCGTGGTCGGCTCGTCGAGGATGAGAAGCGTGGGGTCCGAGGCGAGGGCCATTGCGATGACGACGCGCTGCTGCATGCCGCCGGAAAGCTGATGCGCGTAACGGCTCATCACCCCGGTGGGGTCTGAGATCTGGACCTGGCGCAGCATCGCGAGCGCGCGCTCGCCCGCCTCGTGCCTGTGCACGCCCGCGGTGACGAAGGATTCGACGAGCTGGTCGCCGACGCGGATGGTCGGGTTCAGCGCTGTGCCGGGGTTCTGGTAGACCATCGACACGGCTTTCGCGCGTAGCTGGCGGAGCTCGTCGCCGTCCATCGCCAGCATGTCCCTGCCGTCGAGCACGATCGTGCCCGAGGTGATCTTCCCGTTGCTGGGGAGGTAGCGCATCGCGGCGTATGCGACCGTCGACTTGCCGCATCCGGATTCGCCGACGAGGCCGTAGGACTCGCCGCGGTTGATGGTGAAGGTCACGCCGCGGATCGCTTCGCGGTCGCGGCCGCGCACGCGATACGACAGCTTCAGGTCGGTCACCTGCAGCGCGGGTGTTTGCGCCGCGCCCAGCTTCTCGCTCACCGCTCCAGCACCTGGGAGAGGCCGTCCGCGAACAGGTTGACCGCGATCACGACGCTCGCGATCGCCAGCGCGGGGAACAGCACCGGCCACCAGAGGTTGGCGATCAGGTACGTGTACTGCTCGGCGATGGTCAATCCCCAGTCCGGGGCCGGCGGCGGGATGCCGAAGCCGAGGAAGGACAGGGTCGCGATCGCGAACACTGCGTAGCCGAGGCGCACCGTGAACTCGACGAGGACCGGCCCCATCACGTTGGGCAGGATCTCGACGAACATCACGTAGGGCGCGCGCTCCTGGCGCAGCTTCGCCGCCTCGACATATTCGAGCTGCGCCTCCGACAGGACCGCTGCGCGCACGGTGCGCGCGATGATCGGAGCGAACCCAAGCCCGATGACCAGGATCACGGTCGTCGTCGAACCGCCCACCGCGGCGAGGACGAGCAGCGCCGTGACGATGGTCGGTAGCGCGAGGAAAGCGTCGGTGATCCGCATCAACACCTCTTCGACAAGGCCCCGGAAGTAGCCCGCGACAAGGCCGATCGCCGTGCCGCCCACGGTGCCGAGCAAAGTGGCCAGCGGCGCGGCGACAAGGATTCCGCGCGAGCCGAAGATGACGCGCGAGAGCACGTCGCGCCCGAGCCCGTCGGTGCCGAACCGGTGCGCGGCGGAGGGCGGGAGCAGCTTGTGCAGGATGTCCGGCTGCAGCGGGTCGTAGGGGGCGATCTTCGCCGCGAAGATGGCGCAGAGGATCCAGAAAAGAACCACGGCGGCGCCGACCAGGAGGCTCGGCGTGCGCAGGGCGAGGCGCAGGCGCTCCGTCCACGCCTGGCGGCGCGCGCTCGCCGCGGTCTCCAGTCGCGGGAAGCTGATGACGGCGCTCATTCGCGGCCCGCCAGCCGGATGCGCGGGTTCAGCAGCGAATAGCTGATGTCGGCGAGGAGCGTCGCGCCGAGATAGACGATGCCGACCGTCATGACGCCCGCCTGGATCAGCGGAAAGTCCTTCTGCGAGACCGCCGTGAACAGCAATTGGCCGATGCCCTGGTAGTTGAACATCGTCTCGATGACGACCAGGCCGCCGATCAGGTAGCCGGTCTGCGTCGCCACGACCGCGATCGTCGGCATGAGCGCGTTGCGCAGCACATGGCGGATGACGACGGTCCGCCAGGGCAGTCCTTTGAGCACCGCGGTTCGCGTGTAGTCGGATTCGAGCGCCTCGATCATGCCGGCCCGCGTGATGCGCGCGATGTAGCCGAAGAGCACGAGCACGAGCGGCAGCGAAGGCAGGATGAGGTGATAGATCTGGGTGAGTGGGTCCGCGTCGGGTGGGACCTGGACGCTGATCGGCAGGACCTTGAGGCTGATGCTGAGGACGAGGATCAGCACGATGCTGGTCACGAACTCGGGCATCGCGGTCGCCGAAAGCCCGCCGACCGTGATGATCCGGTCGAGCAGCCGGCCGCGCCGTAGGGCCGCCACGATCCCGCCGAAGATGCTCAGCGGCACGACGATGACGAAGGCGACCGCGGCGAGCTTGACAGAGTTGCCGAGCCCGCGCAGCAGGAGTTGCGACACCGGCACGTGGAACGACAGGGACATGCCGAGGTCTCCGTGGACGAACCCCCCGATCCAGGTCAGGTACTGGACCAGGAGCGGCCGGTCAACGCCAAGCGAGTGGTCGAGCGTCGCGACGGCGCGGGGGTCGGCGAAAGGCCCCAGGATCCGGCGTCCCACGTCCCCCGGGAGGGCGTGGGACGCCAGGAAGATGATCACGGACAGCACCCACAGCGTCACCAGCGCCAGCGCGACGCGCCGGAGCAGGAAGCGGAGCAATCCGGATCTCTTGCCTTAGGAGGTGATTCCTGCCAGGCGGAAGTTCATGTGGCCCATCCCGCTCGTCTCGAGACCCGAGACCTTCTTCTTGACCGCAGTTAGGAAGTCGTAGTTGTACGGGATCAGCATCGGCGTCTCGTCGAGCAGCAATTGCTCGATCTTGCCTGACACCGCCTTCTGCGCGGAGAGGTCGACGGCTTTCACGTAGTCGGCGTAGTAGCCGTCATAGGTCGGGTTGGCGAAGTGCGCGGCGTTCCAGGTGCCAGTCGAGAGGAGCGGCGCCGACAGGAACGTGTTCGGCACGCCGCGGTGTCCGTAGTCGGTGATGCCCATCGGCGAGTTGAGCCAGTACCGGTCGTAGTAGGTCCCGGAGTCGGTGAGGTTGAGGGTGATCCTGATCCCTATCTGCCCGCCCGCCGACACGAGCAGCGCCGCGAGCGCCGGGATCTCCTGCACCTTCTCGGTGTAGAGCGTCACGTCGACGCCGGATGCCTTGCCCGCCTGCGCCATCAGGGACTTGGCCTTGGTGATGTCCTGCGCCCGCTGCGCGATCGACGTGTCGCTGGACGGATACATCTTGAACAGAGGGTGGTCGTTGGCGAGCTGCGCCTTGCCGTTCCATAGACCCGTGATGATCGTCGGCCGGTCGATGGCAAGGGCCATCGCCTGGCGCACGAGCTTGTCGTTAAACGGAGGCTGGTCGACGCGGAGGTGGACCTGGCGGTGAGCCGACGTCGGGATGTCGATCACGGTCGTGTTCGGGTCGGTCAGGAGGCCCTGCCCGTTGGCGACCGAGAACTGCGTGTAGACGTCGAGGCTCCCGGCCTGGAACGCGAGGATCGCGGACGGCTCGCTGTCGTAGAACTTGAAGTCGAGCCCGTCGAGGTACGGCTGGTTGTTGGGGTCCCAGTATGTGGGGTTGCGGTCGAGCGACACGTGGTCGTTGACCACGTAACCGCCGGCCTTGAGCTTGAAGGGCCCTGTCCCGATGAACGTCTGGTCCCACCCGCCGTTGTAGCTGGCGGGCAGGATGATCGCGTTGTAGTTGTCGCTGCTGACCAGGTAGGGGAAGTTGCCGTTCGCCGCGTCGAGCGTGAACTTCACGGTCTGGTTGTCGACCTTGCTGACGCCGGTCGGGGACAGCACGCCCTTGAAGTTCGAGAGTGCGTTGTTGCCTGTGACCGTGGGATCGGCCAGGCGCTTGAAGGTGGCGACGACGTCGTCGACCGTCATGGGGCCCGAGCCGTCGTTGTACTTGACGTTCTGGCGGATCTTGAACGTCCACTCGGTGCCGTCCGAGTTCGGCGTCCAGCTGGTCGCCAGCACGGGACGCAGGTGCAGGTTGCTGTCCGACCAGGCCAGGTACTCGCCGCACTGGCCGAGGATGGTGAGCCGCCCCAGGTCGTTCGTGAGGATCGGGTCCATCGCGCCCGCGGGCGTCTGGTGCCCGACGTTGAGGCGGCCGCCCTTCTTGATGTTGCCGCTGGTGGTCGGCGTGCTGCTCGTCGAGCACGCTTCGAGCACGACCCCGAGCGCGGGCATGCTGAACCCGAGCACGGTCGCGAAGCGGATGAACTCGCGCCGCGAGACGCGACCTGCGATGAGCTCGTCGATCGCGTTGTTCTCGAGCTCGGTCCGCCCTTTGCGGACCTCGTCCAGACGACGCTGGGCCTCTCTGTCCATTGAAATCCTGCCTCCCCAAGTGACTTGCCCGCGCTATGCGCGGTGCTTGCGGAACGCCGGCGCGTTCCATATACGGTTCTATGATCCGCCGATCCTGGCCATCTTCGCCCGCCTAGGATTCGTTGTCAAGTAGGAAGTTTTGCGGCTTGACATCGCGCCGGCACCAGACGAACATTCAACCTGGTGAATGCGGTTCCACAAGCGGAACACATCGAGCCCCGCTCGCCGGGCGTCCACGCCGCGCTTTCCGTGCTCGAGGCGCTGGTCGCGCGTGCTCCCCTCGGCCTAAGCGACCTTGCGACCGAGCTCAAAATCCCCAAGAGCTCGCTCTATCGAGTCTGCGCCGTCCTCTTAGAACGCGGCTGGCTGCTTCGCAATTCCGATGGACGTTACGTGCTCGGCATCCGGGCCTTCGGGCTGACGGCGCAGTCGGCCGAGTACCCCATTGTGCGCGCCTTCCGGGGCATCGCGGCGGACCTCCTGACCAGGCACAACGAGACCGTGTGCCTGGCCGTCCTCGACAGCGACGAGTCGACGTTCATCGCGATCGAGGAGACGACTCACCCGGTCCGGCTCGTGACGCACGTCGGCAGCCGGACGCCCGCGTTCGCCTCGGCGAGCGGTCGGGTGATCCTGGCCGATCGCTCGCCGGGCGTGGTCACGGCGCAATTTGCCGGCCGGCAGCTGGTGACGCCCACCGGGCGCCGCTTGCGCGATGTGAACGAGCTTCTCGAGATCCTTCGCCAGGTCCGCTCCGCAGGATACGCCGAGAACCGCGACGAGACGGCGGTGGGCCTGCACGCGATCTCGGTGCCGGTGCGCAATGCCGGCGGCTCGGTGCTCGCGGCGCTGACGATGTGCGTGCCGACGTCGCGCATCACCCCCGCGCGGCGCCAGGCGTTGATCACTGACCTGATGGATGCCGGCCGTCGTTTTTCCGAGAGCGTCGCCCCGCTTGCGGCGTGGAACGCGACGCGCGCGGGCGCCGCGGAGCTAGTCGCCCCAGCCGAGCCGAGCTGAAACGGCGCCGGCCTCGGCCGGCAGCGGACCACGCATCAGCCCCAACACTGTTTCGTGGAAGACGTTCGATGGGGAGTCGGGTCCGAGCTTCGCGAATTCCGCATCGATCATCCGCAGGACCGGGCTGGTCCCAACCCCCAGCTTCTGTTGCTCGCGTCCTTTCAATACGTCGCGCCCCAGGAGGAGCTCCACCGCGAGGACCTGCTCGAGCCGGTCGAGCGCCTCGTCTGTGCGCTGGACGCTGAGCGGCGCCCCGGTGGCATGGTCTTCGATCTCCAGGTCGAGCGACACGACGTCGAGCGTGGCCGGGCCGGCGAGCTGTCGCAACGCCGCGGCTGCCGCGGCCGCCGCGTAGCGAAGCGACGTCCCGCGCCGGTCCCCTGACGATCCCCAAACGGAGCGGTTGGCGTCGGGGGGCTCGCCCTCGTTGGAGGCGAACGTGCCCGCCCAGAGGTGGTTCATGCGCCGGTCGCTGAGCTGGCCCGCGTGCGCCAGCGCCGGGCGCAGCGCGTCGAACGCCAGGGCGAGGAGCATCGGGTGGAAGTTGCCGTTGCTGATCAGCCGCCGCTCCCGCCGCGACACCAGCGGGTTGTCGGTCATTGCGTTGAGCTCGGTCTCCACGGACCGTCTCGCCAGCTCGACGAAGTCCAGCAGCGCGCCGTGGACCTGCGGCACCACACGAAAGGAAAGCGGGTCCTGGATCGAGCGCCGCGGGTCGTCGTCGTGGATGCCGCTTCCGCGCAGCACCGCGCGGATGTGCTCGCTCACCTTCTCCTGTCCGCGCACGCCTTTGGCCGCGGCGACCTCCGCATCGAAGGGCGACGTGTTGCCGGACATCGCCTCGAGCGAGAACGCGGCGGTGATATCGGCGACCTCGAGGACGCGCATGGCACGCTCGACGACTAGCGCGCCTTGCCCGACGGCGATTCCGTTGGCCGACATCAGCGCCAGACCATCCTTCGGCCCGGGCTCGAGCACCGCGATGCCGGCGCGGCGGAGGGCTTCCCCGCCTGGCATCGTCTCCCCGCCGAGCTCCGCCTCGCCGCGTCCGATGGCGACGCGCGCGATGGCCGCCATCTGGGCCAGGTCCGACGCGCCGACCGATCCGAAGCCCGGGACGACCGGGTGAACGCGCGCGTTGAGCATCGCAACGTAGGTCTCGGCGCACGCCAGGTTCGCGCCCGAGCCGCCTCGCGCCATGCCGTTCACGCGCGCTGCCATCGCGGCACGGACGACTTGCGCTGGCAGCGGCGGACCGATGGCTCCCGCGTGGCCGTCGATCATCGCCTTCTGCAGCTCGCGCAATTGGTCATCGGGAAGCCTCGTGTTCTTCATGTGCCCGAGCCCGAGGTTCAATCCATACGCGGCGCGACCGCTCGCGAGCACCGATTCGACGACGGACCGGCTGTCCCGGATTACGTCGACCGCGTCGGGCCGCAGCTCGATGCGCGCGTCGCCGGCTACGTCGAGCAGCTCGCTCAACCGCATCGGCCGGGTGGTCACCGCAACCGAGTACGGCTGTACTGGCACGGTCGGATGCTAACAAGGCGGGAAGGTCTTTCCTCTAGCCCTCACCCCACCGCCCTCTCCCCGCAGGGGAGAGGGCATGGAGAATCTCACGATATGAAAATTGGTGATAGGATGCGCGCTTAGCACGTGATCGCTCGCCCCGCATGCTGAAAAACCAGAATCACGACCTCGTGGTCTCGGGCACGCTCGCCCTCCCGGGCGACCGCCTGGTCGCGGGCGAGGTCGGGATCCGCGACGGCCGGATCGCCGCTATCGCCGAGGAAGGGCTGCTCGCGGGCGAGCGAAGGATCGAGACGAAAGGCCTCGTCCTACCTGGCGTCGTCGACGCGCACGTGCACACGCGAAGTGAGCCGGCGGAAGGAATCACACGCGCCACCACCGCAGCCGCCGCCGGCGGCGTCACCACCATCGTCGACATGCCTTACGACGACCCCACACCCATCACCAACGTCGAGGCGTTCCTCGCCAAGACAACCGCGGTGGGGCGCGAGGCGATCACCGACGTCGCGCTGTGGGCGACGATCGCGAAGGCCGGAGGACTGGACGAGATCGAGGAGTTGGTCAGCGCCGGGGCGTGCGGCTTCAAGGTCTCGACCTTCGAGACGCATCCGGTCCGCTTTCCGCGCATCCCCGACGGCGAGCTCTACCTGGCGATGCAGCGTATCGCCGCGACCGGCTCACTGATCTCGTTCCACGCCGAGAACGACGAGCTCGTCCGCAGGCTCAGCGCGAAGCTCGAGGCGGAAGGGCGCACGGACGCCGGCGCGCACGCCGCGGCTCGGCCCCCGGTGGCGGAGACCGAGGCCGCGGGCCGTGCCCTCGAGCTGGCCCTGGCCACTCGGGTTCGCGTGCACATCGTCCACGCCACGGTGGAGCGCACCTTCGAGCTTGTCAAGCGCGCTCGCGAAGATGGCGTCGACGCCACCGCAGAGACGTGCCTGCACTACCTGCTCATGGACGAGGACGAGCTCGTCCGCCAGGGCGCGCGGGCCAAGATCAACCCGCCGCTCCGGACCCGCGGCGACGTCGACCGGCTGTGGACGCTGCTCGCGGCCGGCAAGGTCGCGTACGTGACGACCGACCACGTCGGCTGGACGCGCGAGCGCAAGGCAACCAAGTCGATCTTCGATGCCAAGTCCGGTGTGCCCGCGCTCGAGGTGTTTCTTCCGCTCTTCTTCGACGCGGCGGTGGTGAAGCGCAGCTTCTCGGTGGGGCGCATGACCCAATTGCTGTGCGAGAACCCGGCCCGCCGGCTGGGCCTGTGGCCGCAGAAGGGCGGCATCGTCATCGGCGCCGACGCCGACCTCGTCTTCTTCGACACCGAACGGCGCTGGCGGATCGACGAGGCGCGCATGGTGACGCCCGCCGGCTGGAGCCCGTACCACAGCCGCGAGGTGACCGGAGCGATCGACACCGTCCTGGTCAGAGGCGACGAGGTGTTCCGCCGCGGCGAAGTCAGCGGCGCACCCGGGCAGGGGCGCTGGGTGCGGCCGCACCAGAACCTCACCGCGACGGTGGCCGGCTGACATGGCGGCACCTGCAGTTCATCGCGAACGCCCTTCAGCGAATGGCGACCTCGTCAGTTGGATGGCCGGCACCCAGCTTCTCGCCCGCGCGGTCACCGTCCTCCTGTATCTGCGCGAGCGCGAGGAGCCGGTCACCGTGGGCGAGATCGCGCAGGCGCTGAGCGTCCCCGCCAACACCGTCTACCGCATCGTGCGCACGCTCGAGATGGGCGGGCTCGTCGATCGCAGCCACCGTCCCTATGTGTCGCTCGGCCTGCGCATGATGGACCTCGGCCAGGCCAAGCAGCGGCTCCTGGCCAGGGAGCTCGCTCCCTTCGCGATGCCGGTCCTCGAGGGCCTTACCGCGGACACGGACGAAACGTCGCTGCTCGTCATGCCGACCGGCGCGCGGGCGATCTGCATCTTCGCCGTCGAGCCGTCGCGCGCGATTCGTCTCTCGTACCAGCCGGGCCGCGTCTTTCCTCTATATGCGGGAGCCTCGGGCAAGATCCTGCTCCCGTGGGTCTCGCCCCAGATCGTCGAGAGCGCGATCGCGCAGGCTGACGGCCATCCGCTGCCGGACGGACGCCGGTTGACGGCGCCGCGGTTGCGCCGCGAAATGGCGTCGATGAGGGCGGCCGGTTACTGCGTCAGCCACGGCGAGGTCGACGCCGGCGCAGGCGCCGTCGCAGCGCCGGTGTTCGGCAAGGGCGGGCAGATCTTCGCGGCCGTCAGCGTGGCCGGCCCAGAGGGGGGCTTCCTGGACGATCGCCTTCCCGGCTTGATCGAGCGAGTCCTCGCCGCCGCCGCGGAGATCGGCCGTCACGTGGTGGCCCGACCGTGAGCGGTTCGCGCAAGATCGTCGCGGAACGCGGGACGCGGCTGCGCTGCCGCGGCTGGCGGCAGGAAGGCCTGCTGCGCATGCTCGAGAACGTGCTCGAGGTGGGCGAACGTCCAGAGGACCTCGTCGTCTACGCGTCGCTGGCTAAGGCGGCCCGGGACTGGAATTCGTTCGACCGCATCGTCGCCGCGCTCAAGACTGTGCGCGACGGCGAGACGCTGGTCGTCCAGTCGGGCAAGCCCATCGGCGTGTTCGCCACGCAGCCGCTCGCTCCAGTCGTCGTGATGGCGAACAGCAACATCGTCGGTCACTACGCGACCGCGGAGAACTTCTACGCGCTCGCGGACGCCGGCCTCACAATGTGGGGCGGCCTCACCGCGGGTGACTGGCAGTACATCGGATCGCAGGGCGTCCTGCAGGGCTGCTACGAGGTTTTGAGCGCAATCGCGCGCGAGCACTTCGACGGATCGCTCGCGGGTCGCTTTGTCCTCACGTCCGGGCTCGGCGGCATGGGCAGCGCGCAGCCGGTCGCGATCCGCATGCTGGGCGCGATCGGGCTGATCGTCGAGGTGGATGAGGCGAAGCTCGCGCGGAGCAAGGATCGCGGCGACCTGGTCAACGTCTTCACAGATCTCGACGCCGCCCTGGCGGCATGCGACGCGGCGCGAGAGGGTGCGCACGGCGCGACCTTCGGCGTGCTGGGCAACGCCGCGGACGTCTTCACCCAGATCGCGAGCCGGCGCCTCACGCCCGACGTGGTGACCGACCTGACCGCTGCGCACGATGCGCTGTATGGATACGTTCCCCAGGGCCTCACTCTCGAGGAGTGGGAACGCCTGCGCAAGGCTGACCCGAGGGAAGTGATGGCGATGGCGCGCCAATCGATGGCCGCCGAGGTCCGCGCCATCCTCACCTTCAAAGAGCGCGGCGCGATTGCGGTCGAGAACGGCAACAACCTGAGGGTGCAGGCATCCGACGCCGGCGTGGCCGACGCGTTCACCATCGACGGCTTCGCCGAGCGCTACGTCCGCCCGCTCTTCTGCCGCGGCATCGGTCCCTTCCGCTGGATCGCGCTGAGCGGTGATGGGGCCGACCTCGCGCGGCTGGACGACCTGGCCCGCGACCTCTTCCCCGAGCGGCCGGAGGTCGCGACGTGGATCGGGCTAGCACGCACCCACGTCGCGGTGCAGGGCCTGCCCGCGCGAAGCTGCTGGCTCGGGCACGGCGAGCGCTCGAGGTTCGGTCTCGCCGTGAACAAGCTGGTCGCGAGCGGCGAGCTGACCGCGCCGGTGCTTTTCACCCGCGACCATTTCGACTCCGGCGGCATGACGCATCCGCACATCGGCACCGAGCGCATGGCGGACGGCAGCAGCGCGATCTCGGACTGGCCTCTGCTCGACGCGCTCCTCCTGTGCAGCACCGGGGCCGACCTGGTCGCCATCCACGGCGGTGGCGGCGGCTACGCCGGTTATGTCCAGAGCGCGGGAGTGAGCATCGTCGCCGACGGCACGGACGCGGCCGCCCACCGGCTGCGCTTCGGCCTCGACGCGGACACCGGCCTCGGCGTTCTGCGCTACGCGGACGCCGGCTACGCGTTGGCGGGCGGAACGGCCGGCCGCGCCGGGCTCGGCCTCCGCGACTCCCAGCCGATCGGGACGGACAACAGATGATGCGCGAGCTGAACCACGACGACGCGCTGGACGCCATCTGGGGCGGCTCGGTGCTGGCGTGCGGCGGCGGCGGCTGGGTGTCCCACGGCGAGGTCATGGCCGTGATGGCGACCGGGGTTGGCACGCCGGTGCTCTGCTCGGTGGACGAGATTCCGGACGACGCGCTGGTCGCGACAGTCACCGCGATCGGCGCGCCAGGCGCTCCCGACTGGGAGATCCAGCCGCGTGATTACGTCAACGCCCTCAAGCTCTTGATGGACCACGCGCTGGGACCGATCGTCGCCGTGCTGACGGCGCAGAACGGAGCCTCGACCACGCTGAACGGCTGGATCCAGTCGGCCATGCTCGGCGTCAAGGTGCTCGACGCGGCTGGCGACGTGCGGGCACACCCGACCGGCAAGCTCGGGGGGATGGGACTGACCGACCGCCCGGGCTACCAGACGGTCCAGGCCGTCGCCGGAGGCAATCGCAAGCTGCACGGCGAGCTTCGCCTCGTGGCCCAGGGCTCGATCGTCACGACCTCCAACGTGCTGCGCGACGTCTCTGTGCGCGTGGGCGGGTTCATCGCCGCGGCCCGCAACCCGGTGGAGGCGTCGTGGGTCAAGAAGCACGCTGCTATCGGTGCCATCACCTACGCGCTCGACCTGGGCAAGGCGATCCGCCAAGCCGAGGCGTCCGGCGGCGACGCGGTGATCGAGGCGACGTGCCGCCAGACCAGCGGGACGGTCCTCGCGAAAGGCCCCGTCCGGATCAAATCGCCGATGAAAACGATGGGCGGGTTCGACCACGGAGCGTTCGAGGTCGGCGGGCTGATGCTGCGCTACCTCAACGAGTACATGACCGTGGACCGCGGCACGGAGCGCGTGGCCACTTACCCGGACGTCATCACGACGCTGTCCGTCGCAACCGGACGGCCGGTGACGATCTCCGCGATCCGCGAGGGCGACCACGTCGCTGTGTTCCACGTGCACCGCAAACACCTGCCGCTGTCGTCGAGCACCTCCGACCGCATCGCGCTGGCCGAGGTCGAGCAGATCATGGGCGTCGAGCTGATCAAGCCGGCCGAGGACACGCCGGCCCGATGATCGGCCACGCCGCGGTCAACCTGGCCCGACTCCAGGCCGACCTCGACGCGCTCTCTGAGTTTCGCGAGCCCGATCAGCCTGGTTGGACGCGCCGCGTCTTTTCCGAGCCATACATCCGGTCGCGTCAATGGCTCGCAAGCACGATGCGCGAGGCGGGGCTGCGGGTGAGGCGCGATGCGGCCGGCAACCTCATCGGAGTGCTACCTTCCCCCGCGCGCGGGGGAAGGCCGGCTATCGTCACCGGTTCGCACACCGACACGGTCGCGGGCGGCGGGCGCTTCGATGGACCACTCGGCGTGCTGGCCGCAGTCGAGGTCGCGCGGTGCATCAAAGCAAGCGGACGCCCGCTCGAGCACGAGCTGCGCGTCGTCGATTTTGTGGGCGAGGAGCCGAACGAGTTCGGCATCAGCTGCGTTGGAAGCCGTGCAGTCGCGGGCAACCTGAGCGGCGACCATCTCGCTCTGCGCGATCCGAGCGGCCGGACGCTCGCCGATGCCATCGAATCGATCGGCGGAGATCCCGACCGCACGGGCGATTCCGCGTGGCGCGCTGAGGAAGTTCACGCGTTCGTCGAGCTCCACATCGAGCAGGGCCCGGTCCTCGAGGATGTGGGCATTCCGGTGGGGATCGTTTCGGGCATCGCGGGGATCGTGCGGCTGCACATGACCTTCGAGGGCGAGGCCGGCCACGCCGGCACGACCCCGATGGGCGCACGACACGATGCGCTGGTCGCCGCCGCCGACACGGTGCTTGCGATCGAGAGGATCGCGTCGCGTGGGGACGGTGTGGGCACGGCCGGGCGGATCGAGGCCAGGCCCGGGGCGCTCAACGTGATCCCCGGCCACGTCGAGCTGTGGGCCGAGCTCCGCCACGCGAGCACCGACTGGCTCGAGGCGAGCCGGATCGGCGTAGAGGACGCTGTCAGGGCGAGCGGAGACCGGCGGGGCGTTCAGACCAAGGTCGACCTGCTGTCGCGGACCGACCCTGTGATCTGCTCGGAAGAGGTCCGCGCGGCGATGAGCGACGCACTCGCTGAGCTGGGCCTCGCATCGCGCACTTTGCCGAGCGGCGCGGGGCACGACACCGTGCAGATGGCCCGACTCGGGCCGGTCGGGATGCTGTTCGTGCCCTCCGTCGGCGGGCGCAGCCACTGCCCCGAAGAGCTCACGCTCCCTCAACATCTCGAGGCAGGCGCGTCGGCGCTGATGGCGACGCTGCGGGTGCTGGACGCTCGATGACTCACCACGAATGGGACAGCGTGGTCACCCTCGACCTCGAGCGCGGCGTGACGGTCGCCGAGGTGTACGACATCGCGGTCGGAGGCGCCCGCGTGTTCGCGTCCGAGGACGTCCTCGATCGCGTCAGGCGTTCACGCGCGTCGGTCGAACGCGCCCTCCTGGCCGGCCGCAAGGTGTACGGGCTCAACACGCAGGTCGGTCACCTGCGCGACCGCGAGATCCACCCGGACGACCTCATCGACTACCAGCACCAGCTCGTCGCAATGCACGCGCGAGGCATCGGCGAACCGATGGCCGAGCGCGACGTTCGCGCGCTGATGCTGGCCCGCATCGTCGGCATGTCGCGCGGCGGCTCGGGTGCCCATCCGGACATCTTCGCGACGCTGCTCCAGATGCTCAACGCGCGTGTCCACCCCATCGTCCCGATGGGCGGATCGGTGGGCGCGTCCGACCTCAACCAGATGGCGGCGGTGGCGATGGTCCTGATCGGCCGTGGCCACGCGATCTACCGAGGCGAGCAGATGGCGGGACGGGACGCGCTCAAGATGGCCGGCATACCGCCCTGCCCGCTGCGACCGAAGGACGGCCTCGCCCTGATCAGCGCCAACGGGATGTCGATCGGGACGGGCGCGCTCGCGGTCGTCGACCTCGAGAAGCTGAGCAACATCGCGGATGCAATAGGGTGCCTCTCCGTGGAGGCGATCGGCGGGAACCTCGAGCCCTTCCGCGTCGAGGTGGCCGAGGCGAAACCGTTCGCCGGCCAGCTCGCCGCCGCGGCGCACATGCGCGAGTGCCTCGCGGGAAGCTACCTCGAGGACCGCACGCGCGAGCCGTCGGTGCAGGACCCGCTTTCGTTCCGCGTGATGCCCCAGGTGCACGGCGCAATGCGCGAGTACATCGCCGTCGCCCGCCGCGTGGTCGAGGTCGAGCTCAACTCGGCAGGCGACAACCCAATGGTCTCGCTCGACCGCGACGAGCTCATCTCGAACGGAAACTTCGACCCGGTCGTGCTCGGCCTCAGCTTCGAGACGATGCGCCTGGCACTCGCACACGTGGCGATGCTGTCCGAGCGCCGCATCAACCGGCTTCGGTTCCACGGCACGCCCTCGGGCAGGATGGCCGAGTGGAGGGCCCGCTTCCCGTTCCGGCCCTACCAGGGTCCTTCGGTCCATTCCGCGGCGTCGCTTCTCGCGGAGATCAAGCACCTGGCGAACCCGGTCACCCTGGGGACGACGCTCGTGAATCCAGACGCTGAGGACCACTCCACGCTGGCCCCGCAGTCGGTGACGCTGACCCGGACGATCGTGAACCGCCTGCAGACGATGCTCACGATCGAGGCGGTGATGGCGTGCGACGTCCTGGGTGACGAGGCTCAGCCTCCGCAATTGGGATACGGAAGCCTGTCGATCTGTGAGGTGGTGGGCGAGGTCCTCACCGAGATGGGCGAGGATGCGTCCGCCGCCGCATTGTGCGAGGCGCTGCGCGTGCGCCTCTTCGTCGAATGACGCCGCACCTCCAGGACGTCGTGCTGTGGAACGCATCGATCATCGACAGCCGCGCGCGCCATCCGCTCGAGCGCCAGTGCGTCTCGATCCGCGGGGGCAGGATCGTCGAGGTCGGGCCTGCGGGCGCGGCGGCTCCGCCGGGCGCGATCGACCTCGGCGGCCGCTTCTTGCTGCCCGGGCTGATCGATGCGCACATCCACCTGGCCGACGACCCCAAGATGCTCGAAAAGGCCGCGTTGCCAAAGCCGCTTCAGGGCGAGGAGCCGCGACCGCGCGAGCTCGTCTACTTCGCGCTCGCGAACGCGGCACGCGCGTTTCTGCGCGCAGGCGTCACATCGATACGCGACGTCGGCTGCTACGACGACAACGCGATCGTCCTGCGGGAGGCGATCCGCCTCGGCCTGACCGAAGGGCCGAGGGTCCTGGTGTGCGGCCGGATCATCTCAGCCACTGCGCCGGGCGGCAGGATCTTCACCACCATGTATGACGAGGCCGACGGTCCCTGGGAGATGCGCAGCTCCGTCCGGCGGCAATTACGCCGAGGCGCCGACTACATCAAGGTGATGGCGGGCGGCGCGCGCTCCGTCGACCGCGAGGATCCGGAGCCGGCGCAGCTGACAAGTGAGGAGATGGACGCGTTGGTGGACGAGGCGCACAGGCTGGGCATGCGCGTGGCGGCTCACGCGGAAGGGTTGGGCGCCGTGCGTCTGGCCGTGGAAGCGCGCGTCGACACCGTCGAGCACGGGCTCTCGCTCCATCGGGCCCCGGAACTGCTCGACAACATGGCTCGTCATGGCACCGTGCTCGTGCCGACGCTCAGCACGTTTCACGACGTCGGCGAGCGTTTCGCTGACCTGTTCGCGCCGAGGCTCGTCGAGCAGGCGAAACGCCAGCGCGAGGAGGCTTACCGCACGCTCGTCGCCGCGCGCATGTCTGGCGTCACCCTGGCGATGGGCTTCGACAGCGGACCTCCGGGAGCGGATGCGCTCGAGCTCGTGCGCATGGTGGAGGGTGGACTCACCCCCCATGAAGGCATCACGGCCGCGACCGCGGGCTCGGCGCGCGCGCTGGGGCTGGACGACGTGGGCACGATCGAGGCCGGCAAGGCGGCGGACCTTGTCGTGTGGAACAGCGACCCGCTGGCCGACATCAAGACCGTCACGCGACCCGAGGAGATCTGGATGGTCATCGCTCAGGGACGCGTCGCCGTCGCGCCGCCCGCGCATTCCCCGATGAGAGGTGAATCGATTGCCACAGGAGTTTGACGTCGTATGCCTGGGCGGCGGTGTCGCCGGCGAAGCGATCGCGGGAGGCCTCAAGGACGGCGGGCTTTCGCTCGCTGTCGTGGAGCGCGAGCTCGTCGGCGGTGAATGCCCTTACTGGGGTTGCGTGCCGTCCAAGACTCTGCTGCGTTCTGGCGAGACGCTGGAGGAGGCAGGTCGAGCGCGCACTCTCGCCGCGTCGCGCGTGGAGTGGGACGTCGACTTTCCGAAGGTCTCGAAACGCGTGCTGTGGATGGCGCGCGACCTGGACGACACGCGACCCGCGGCCGCGCTCGAGGCCACCGGCGCGAAGCTGGTCCGCGGCGTGGGCAAGCTCGTCGACCTGCGCACGGTGGAGGTTGGCGGCGACCAGCTCGTGGCACGCCAGGCGGTCGTGATCGCGAACGGCGGCACGGCGTCCATCCCACCGATTCCCGGCCTGGACGGCGTCGACTACTGGACCAACCGGCAGGCGGCCGTGCCTCGCGAGCTGCCCGCCACGCTGACGGTCCTGGGTGGCGGCGCCGTCGGAGTGGAGCTCGCCCAGGCGTTCGCACGCCTGGGCTCGAAGGTCACGATCGTCGAGGCAGGACCTCGCTTTCTGGGCCTGGAAGAGCCCGAGGCCGGCGCCGCGTTACAACCGCATCTCGAGGCGGACGGCATCACGATCCACGTCGGCGATCCCTGCGAGGCCGTGGAGCGGCACGGCCCGACGGTCGTCGCCCACCTGAAATCCGGAGCCGTCGTGGCGGGCGACCGCCTCCTGGTCGCGACCGGCCGCCGGCCCAACTACGAAGCCTGGAGCGAGGCCGGCCTCGCGCGGACCGAGCGCGGCTGGCTCAAGGTCGACCCCTCGACGCTGGAGGCGCATGTCGGGGTTTACGGCGCCGGCGATGTGACCGGCATCGGCGGCTTCACGCATCTCGCCTACTACCACGGGCAGATCATCGCCCGGCGGCTGCGCGGCGAGAACGCGAAGGCGGACCACACCGCCGTGCCCCGCGTCACCTACACCGACCCGGAGGTGGCGTCGGTTGGGCTCTCCGAGCAGGCCGCGCGCCAGGGAGGCATCGAGGTCGTGGTGGCGGCTGTGGATCCCGCCGAGACGGCGCGCGGATACATCCACGACTTTCACGGCGGGGCGCTGAAGCTCGTCGCGGACGCTGGCCGCGGAGTGCTCATCGGCGCGACGCTCGTGACGCCTCGCGCGGGCGAGATCGTGGGCGAATTGGTGCTCGCGATCAAGGCGGGAACGCCCGTTCGCCAGCTGGCGGACGTCATCCACCCCTTCCCCGCGTTCAACCGCGTGTTGGGCGCGGCTCTGGAAGAGCTGGCTTCGAAGATCCCTTAGGCCGAGTTTTTGGCGCCCCGCAGGCGTTTCTTGGATGCCTGATTCATTGCCTTTGTAAGGGGGCGTAAAGACACATGGTCATCACCATCAACGGCTCGTCGTTCACCCTGGACCTGGACACGATCCTGATCTGGTGCCTGATCGGCCTGGTCGCCGGCTTCCTGGCCAGCCACGTCGCGTTCGGACACGGCCTCGGCTTGTTCGGCGACATCATCGTCGGCATCATCGGCGCGTTCATCGGCGGCATCGTGCTGTTGGGCATCCTGCACATCAGCATCGGAATCGCCGGACACCCGATCCTGACCGAGATGCTGATGGCGTTTATCGGCGCCGTTCTTCTTCTCTTGATCGTGCGCGTGCTTGGCGGCGGCCGAGGCTACCGGCGCCGGGCTTTCTAGTTTCGACGTTGCGCGCCAAACGCCTGGGGGCGGTGCGCTCCCAGGCATTGCGCACCAATCGCGCTCCCAGCTCCGGTCCCAGTCGCGCGAGCGAGACGTTGACCCAGCCGAAACGGCCGGTGTAAGCGGCAACCGCGAAGGTCTTGGGGTCCATCGCCACAAGACCCGCCTGGTCGTCGAGTGAAGCCTTCAGCGAGACAGACCGGCCCTCCGGCGACCCGATCGCGAAGATGCGTGCCCTGACGCGAAACGTCGCCTCCCCCCACGTCTCGGTCTCCTCCGCCTCGGGAAGCGCGAGGCAGAGCCTGCGGAACTCGCGGAACGTCACGCCGGCGCGCGATCGCCGGAGCGAAACGCCGCGCAGCGGTCCACGAGGGCGGGGGCCAGGCCGGGGTCGCTCGCGAAGTGCAGATGGACGTAGCTGGCAAGCGCGTTTCGATATTGGTATCCGTCCTCGCCCTGATCACCGCGACTGGTCCGGAGCCGGTAGCACCGCGATTCGGGCTCCCGACCGCTTATCTCTGAGCTGTGAAAGAGATGCCCTCGAGCGCGCCTGCCGGGACCGAAGAGTCCCCCCGTGGTTTCGACCTCGACGTAGGCGATCTTGAGTGCCGCCGGCATCTTCGTGTCGAAGGGAAGGATTCCGCACATCGGATAGGCGGACCCATCGACGCGCAGCTGCTCGGCTAGATACATGAGGCCGCCGCACTCGGCGTAGATCGGACCGCCCGAGCCGGCAAATTCTCGAACCGCGGCCGTGGTGCCTGTGTTGCCGGCGAGCTCCTTGGCATGGAGCTCGGGATAGCCACCGCCGAAATACAGCCCATCCAGGTCAGCGGGCAGTGGATCGCTGATCGGGGAGAACTCCACCAGCTCGGCGCCTGCCTGCTCGAGCAGCTCGAGGTTGTCGGCGTAGTAGAAGCAAAACGCCTCGTCGCGGGCGACGCCGATGCGAGCGCGGGCGTTCGGCGGCGCAGGCTCGGCCCGCGCCGCCCGCCGCGGGATCCTGCTTGTCCTGAGCAGCTGGTCGAGGTCGACGTGGTCTTCAATCAGATTCGCCACTTGCTCGACGTAGTCTCGACGCGCCTCGTGGGGCAGGTGGAGGCCGAGGTGGCGCTCCGGGATGACGAGGTCGGGCACGCGAGGCAGGGCGCCCAGAATTGGAATGCTGTCGCCGGCCGCGTCGCGGATCATGTCGGCGTGCGCCGCGCCACCGACATTGTTGAGAATGACCCCGACGATCCGAACCCCAGGATCGAAGCTGACATAGCCGTGGATCAGCGCGGCGGCACTGCGCGCCATCGCTCCGGCGTCGATCACGAGCACGACTGGAAGGTCGAGCAGCTTCGCCATTTCGGCGGTGCTGCCGCGGTCGCTCTTGCCCTCGCTGCCGTCGTAGAGGCCCATGACCCCCTCGATCACGGCAACGTCAGCGTCTGAGGTCGCGATGGCGAACCTCCGTCGATTGGTGCCGGCACCGAGCATCCAGCCGTCGAGGTTGCGAGATGGACGGCCGCTCGCGTGCCCATGATGGAGTGGGTCGATGAAATCGGGGCCGACCTTGAACGCCTGGATGGTCAGGCCGCGACGCCGGAGCGCCCCGATGATGCCAAGCGTGATCGTCGTCTTGCCGACGCCGCTGTGCGTGCCGCCAATCACGACCGCGCTAAGCGGTTTCGAATCCAGTTCGAATGCTCGGGTGCTCAAGCGAAGGCTCAAGCTACCATGCGCGTCATGAGGATCGTCTCACTCCTCCCAAGCGCGACCGACATGATCGCGGAGCTGGGTCTGCTGGACTCGCTCGTCGGCGTCTCGGAGGACTGCAACTGGCCGCCAGAGGTAGCCAGCAAGCCGGTTGTGGCACGCAGCCGGATCGACGTCTCGGGGCTGACCAGCGCGCAGATCGACGAGCTGTTCAGCGCCTCCCGGTCCGAGAGCCACTCCCTCTACGCGGTCGACGCCGAGCTGATGAGTGAGCTGCGGCCGGACCTGGTGATCACGCAGGACCTCTGCGAGGTCTGCGCGGTCTCGAGCGGCGATCTGACGACGGCCTGCCCGATCGGCGTCGAAGTTTTTTCGATGAATCCCCGCAGCTTCGACGACGTCGTCGAGTCGGTGGTCGTTCTCGCCGGCAAGCTGGGCGTGCATGAACTGGGAGTCGCCGTGGCTGAAGCGATGCGCGCAAAGGTCGACGGCGTCCGGCGCGCGGTCGCCGGCCTCCATCGTCCTCGGGTGTTCGTGGCCGAGTGGATGGATCCGCCCTACGGCTCCGGGCACTGGCTCCCCGAGATGGTCGAAGCAGCCGGCGGCGTCAACGTCCTGAGCAAGCCCGGCGAGTACTCCTTTGCGACCACCTGGGATGCGGTGCTCGAAGAAAAGCCCGACCTGGTCATCCTCGCGGCGTGTGGTTTCAGCCTTCAGCAGTCGCTCGACCGCACCCGTGACCTCCGTCTGCCCGTGAGGACGGTCGTGGTGGACGGCGACTCGCATTTCTCGCGCCCGGCGCCCCGGATCGCGGACGGCATCCAGCAGCTTGGTCACCTGATTCACCCCGACGCCGTGGCGGACCCCGGCCTGCCGTATGCAGAGCTGCCGCTCGAGGAAGTGGCCGCGGCCTCGTAACTCTGGGCGGCCTATACTGCCCTGCGCCGGGCTCGCGCCCGGCCGGTGCTGTCGCAGCGAAGCCGGTGTGATTCCGGCGCTGTCCCGCAACTGTGATGCCCCGACGGGGGACGAGCCAGGTCGCCTGCGCCACGCCGAGCCAGCAGCCCTCGAGGGAAGGGCGGTGAGCACGGCACCGGCCGGCAAGCCCTTCCTTTTTCCGAGTGAGAAAAGAGGAGGTTCCGGTGTCGAGGTTCAAGTTCATGAGGTTCCTGGCGGTCCCATTGGCGGTGGCGTTCATCGCAGCCTGTGGGAGTAACGGCGCCCCTCCGGCCGCGAGCACAAGCTCATTTCCTCTTACGCTGACGACTTCAAAAGGCCCGGTGACGCTGACGCACAAACCGTCGCGAATCGTGTCCTTGTCGCCGACCGCGACTGAGGACCTGTTCGCGGTCGGGGCCGGGAAGCAGGTCGTTGCCGTCGACTCCTACTCCATTTATCCGGCGGAGGCGCCGGTGACGTCGCTATCGGGCTACACGCCAAACGTCGAAGCGATCGCCGGATACCAACCCGACCTCGTGCTGACCGCCGACGACACCGACAAGCTCTTCGAGCAGCTGGCGAAGCTGCAGATTCCGGTTCTCATCGAACCGGCGGCCACCGACCTGAACGGCGTCTACGCCGAGATCAACCAGATCGCGCAGGCGACCGGCCACTCGGCCCAGGCCGCGTCGGTCGTATCCGGGATCCAGCAGCAGGTGAAGGCGATCGTGCGATCCGTGCACGCGCCGGCCAAGCCTTTGAAGGTGTACCACGAGCTCGACCAGACCTATTACACCCCCACCTCGAACACGTTCATCGGCCAGATGTACAAGCTGCTCGGGATTCAGAACATCGCCGACGGCGCAGGCGGCGGGAACGACTACCCGCAGCTTTCGGCCGAGTACATCATCTCGAGCAATCCGGACCTGATCGTGCTGGCCGACACCGTGTGCTGCGGCCAGACACTGGCGACGGTGGCGGCGCGGCCCGGCTGGAGCGCGATCAGCGCGGTCAGGACGCGGTCGGTCGTCCCGGTGGAGGATGCGATCGCCTCGCAGTGGGGACCTCGCATTGTCATGTTCTTGAAGGCCGTCGCGGACGCACTGAAAGCTCTCGAAGGATCGACGGCGTGAGCGTGTGCTTGACTGGCGGGGATGGCTAGGCCGGCGCAGCAGACGCCGGCCCGGGTCACCAAGACCTGCCCGCTTTGCGGGAAGCAGTTCGGATGCGCGCAGGGCCAGCCTGGCTGCTGGTGCGAGGCGGTCGTTCTCCGCCGTGAGACGCTTGCCGCGATTCGCACCGCGGCCGACGGCTGCATCTGCCCGGCCTGCCTGACCGCTTTCGCCGACAAAGAGCGCTCGGGCCGCGATCGTGACGCCGATGGTCCCGGCGAAGTCAAGGCCACCACCATCTGGGCCAAGGCGCTGCCGCACTCGGCCGTCCGCTCGCGCGGCGTCTCGGCGTTGTGGGCCATCATCGCGGTGGGCTTTCTCGCCGGCGCCTTGCTGCTCGGGCTGGCGACCGGTGCGGCATCGATCGGGCCGCTGTCGATAATCGCGTCGGTTCTCTCGCACCTCCAGGTCTTTCACGTCTCCTCTCCGCTCGGCACCGTGGACGACGCCATCCTCTGGCAGGTCCGGGCACCGCGGGTCGTGCTCGCCGCACTGGTGGGCGGGATGCTCGCCGTCGCCGGGTCGGCGTACCAGGGCGTCTTCCGCAACCCGCTCGCCGATCCTTACCTGCTCGGCGTTGCCGCGGGCGCCGGCCTCGGCGCGACCATCGCGATCGCCTACTCGACGGCGAGAAGCGACATCGGCCTGCTATTGCCCCTCGCGGCATTCGCGGGAGCGGTGATCGCGGTGGCAGCGGCATACGTGCTCGGCCGTTCCGCCGGCGGCGTGCACGGAACCAGCACGCTGATCCTGGCCGGGGTCATCGTCGCACTGTTCATGACGGCGATCCAGACCTTCGTCCAGACGCAGCGATCCGACACTCTGCGCGCGGTCTACTCGTGGATCCTGGGCGGATTCGGCACCGCCGACTGGTATGCCGTGGTGGTGGTCGTGCCGTACATCGCCGTCAGCTCGGCGATCATCCTGCTGCACCGGCGCGTCCTCGACGTCCTCAGCCTTGGGGACGAGGAAGCGTCCAGCCTGGGCATCGACGTCCGTCGCGCGCGGCTGGTCATCGTGTTGGTGGCCACCGCCGGCACCGCGGCCGCGGTCGCGGTGAGCGGCCTGATCGGATTCGTGGGCATCATCATCCCGCACACCATTCGCTTGCTCGTTTCGCCGAGCTACCGCGCGATCGTGCCGCTCTCGCTTCTGGCCGGCGCCGGATTCCTCATCCTGGCCGATGCACTGGCGCGCACCATACTGTCCCCGGCAGAGCTGCCGATCGGAGTCGTGACCGCTTTCTTCGGGGCTCCGTTCTTCGCGATCCTGCTGAGAACCTCGCGGAGGATGGTCATGTGAGCGAGGCGCTCGCGGCTCGGGATGTCACGGTCGTAATCGGTGGCGCTCGCATCCTGTCTGACGTGTCGGCAACGGTCGAGCGAGGTGAATGGGTGACGGTGATCGGGCCCAACGGCGCCGGTAAGACGACGCTCCTGCGAGCGTTCGCCGGACTGATCACGTTCGCGGGCCAGGTCCTCGTTGAAGGTCGTGCAGTCCTCTCCAGCACCCGCCGCCAGCTTGCGCGACAGATCGCGCTCGTGCCGCAGCATCCTCAGACTCCGCAGCAGCTGACGGTCGCCGAGTACGTGCTGCTTGGGAGGACGCCGCACATCGGTTACTTCGCAACGGAAACCCGGACCGACCGCCTCGCCGCCGAACGAGCCATCGCTCGCCTCGGACTACGTCAGTTCACCACCCGCCTTCTTGGGTCGCTGAGCGGGGGTGAGCTCCAGCGCGTGGTGCTTGCCCGCGCGCTGGCGCAGGAAGCGCCCATCCTGCTCCTCGATGAGCCGACGAGCGCCCTTGACCTCGGCCGCCAGCAAGATGCACTCGAGCTGCTGGACGGCCTGCGCCGGGACTCCGAGCTGACGGTGCTGTCGGCCATGCACGACCTCAGCCTGGCCGGCCAGTACGCCGACCGCCTGCTCCTGCTCGACGGCGGACGGGTGGTGGCCGAAGGAAAACCCGATGCCGTGCTGACGGAAGAGGTGATCTCCGCGCACTACGACGCCAAGGTCCAGGTGATCCATGAGAACGGCACCGTGTTCGTGCTGCCGCGACGCGAGGAGAAGCGGTGGGTGCGCTGATGGTCCAGGGCACGTCTAGCTCGGCGGGCAAGAGCCTGCTGACGACCGCGCTCGCGAGGGCGGCTCACCGGCGCGGTGTCGACGTCGCGCCATTCAAGGCGCAGAACATGTCGAACAACGCGCGCGTCGTCAATGGAGGCGAGATCGGCACGGCTCAGTACCTGCAAGCGCTCGCCGCCGGGGTGGAGCCTGACGTCCTGATGAACCCGGTGCTGGTGAAACCGGAAGGTGACAACCGAAGCCAGGTCGTCATCCTGGGCAAGGCCGACCTGGAGCTCAGCCGCATGCCTTGGCGCTCGCGGGCGGCGCTGCTGTGGCCGGTCATCGAGAGGTCGATGAGGCGGTTGCAGTCGGAGCACGACCTGCTGCTGATCGAGGGCGCGGGAAGCCCGGCGGAGACGAATCTGCGGGACACCGACCTCGCCAACATGCGGACGGCGGTGGCGGCCGGCGCGCGCGTCGTGCTCGTCGCCGACATCGACCGCGGGGGCGCCTTCGCCCACCTCTACGGAACCTGGGCGCTCCTCCCCGAAGCGGAGCGGACTCTGATCGCCGGTTTCGTGCTCAACAAGTTCCGGGGTGACCCCGGCCTCCTTCCGCCTGCGCCGGACGACCTCGAGCGGATGACCGGAGTACGGACCCTCGGCGTCGTGCCGTGGCTCGACCACGGCTTGCCCGACGAGGACGGCGCCGCGACGCCCGCGGCCAGGCGGGGCCGACGTTCGGTGGCGGTGGTGCGATACCCGACCGCTTCCAACCTCGACGAGTTCAAGCAGCTGGAGCAGGTGGCCGACGTGCGCTGGGCGGATCGGCCGGAGCAGGTCGAGCCCGCCGACCTGGTCATCCTGCCGGGGTCAAAGCACGTCGCCGCCGACCTCTCCTGGCTTGTCAGCACCGGCATCGCCGATGCGGTCAAGCAGCGTGTGCGCGCCGGCCGGCCAGTCCTGGGCATCTGCGGCGGCTTGCAGATGCTTGGACAGCGGATCGAGGACCACGCCGGAGTCGACGGCTGCGCCGAGGGCTTGGGCCTGCTGCCGCTGCGGACCACCTTCGTCCCATCCAAACGCACGGAGCGAACCTCGACGCGGTTCAATCCGCTGTCAGGACCCTGGACGATGCTCAGCGGGAAATCGATCTCCGGCTATCAGATCCGACATGGGCGGACCACGACCACGGGCCATGCCGACGAAGCTCTTCCAGACGGGCTCGGGTTCGCAAGCGGCGCGGCGCTCGGAATCTACGTGCACGGTCTCTTCGAGGAGCCGGCCGTGCTCGCGGAGCTTTTTCACGAGTGGCCGCGACGCACGCTGGATCAGGCCTTCGACGAGCTCGCGGACGCCATCGAGAAACATCTCGACGTCGCCCACCTGCTGCGCGAGGCGGGCGTCAAATGAACGACGTGCGCAAACCTGGCATCGCTCCCCCGCAGCATCCACCGGCGCCGGAGGTCAATCCGCGGTCGCTGGTCCTCGTCAACACCGGTGAAGGCAAAGGGAAATCGACCGCGGCATTCGGCGTGATCATGCGTGCGGTGGCGCGCGACTGGCGTGTCTGCGTGATCCAGTTCATCAAGTCCGACAAATGGAAGGTCGGCGAGGAGAAGGTCGCACGGCAGCTCGGCGTCGATTGGCTCAAAGGCGGTGACGGGTTCACCTGGGAGTCGCCCGACCTCGACAAGAGCGAGGGACGTGCCGCCGCGGCCTGGCAGCTCGCCGCGGCGGCGATCGCCGGCGCTGAGTATCAGCTGGTCGTCCTGGACGAGATCACCTATCCGATGAACTGGGGCTGGATCGAGACCGACTCCGTCATCGAGGCGATTCGGACGAGGCCGGACAGCGTCAACGTGATAGCGACCGGCCGGGATGCACCGAAGGCACTGATCGAGGTGGCCGACACGGTGACCGAGATGGTCAAGGTGCGGCATGCATACGACCGCGGCATCCGCGCCCGCCGCGGCATCGACTTCTGAGACTGGCATGAGCTCTGACGAGCGATTCGAGCGACCCGACCTGCCGCCCGGCTTCGACGACTCGCGAGCTCGGGAGCGCCGCGACGATCCGACCGGCTGGCGCTTCGATGACGACGACATCGCGGCCGTCGCGCGGGCGATTGCGGAGCGCCGCGACATCCGTCGCTTTCGCCCCGATCAGCTGCCGGACGATCTCCTGCGCCGCCTCCTCGAAGCGGCCCATCAAGCGCCCTCCGTCGGACTCATGCAGCCATGGCGCTTCGTGATCGTGCGCAGTGAGCAGACCAAGGTCGCGATGCAGGCGATCGCCGCTCGCGAACGGCTGGTCCAGTCCGCACACTTCGACGAGCGGACGCGCCAGTATCTCGACCTGAAGATCGAGGGCATCCGCGAAGCCCCTCTCAGCATCTGCGTTTGCTGCGACCGCGACGGCGGGCGCGGCGAGGTCTTGGGCCGCCATACGATCCGCGACACCGACCTGTACAGCACCTGTCTGGCGATCCAGAACCTCTGGCTCGCCGCGCGCGCTGAAGGCGTCGGCGTCGGGTGGGTGTCGTTCTACCAGCCCGACGACGTCCGTGCGCTGCTCCGGCTGCCTGAGAGCGTGGTACCGGTCGCCTGGCTGTGTGTCGGCTATCCGGACGAGCGGCCCACGCGACCAGGGCTGGAGGCTGCCGGCTGGGAACGCCGGCGTGCCCTTGACGGGTTCGTCTTCTCCGAGCGCTGGGGCGAGCCGGACGTCGCCACATCCAATGGAGAGCGGCGCGAGGCCGCTGGTGTGGCGGCGCGCGTCGGTCCGCCGGAATGGTGGAGCGAGCTGGCGGAACAGGTGTCGCCGGGCGATGCCGCCGCCGCGGTCAGGATGCGCGACGCGTCCGACGAGCTGGTGAAGCCCGCCGGCAGTCTCGGCGGCCTCGAGGTTCTCGTCGAGCGATGGGCGCAGGCGATCGGAGGGCCGCCTCCGATCAATCCGCGTGCCGCCATCCTGGTGTTCGCTGCCGATCATGGCGTCGCGCGCCATTCGGTCAGCCTCTACCCGGCTCGGGTCGGCGCGCAGGTCGCGCAGGCGGCGGCGCGGGGCGAAACCGCCATCGGCGTGCTCGCTCGCGCCGTTGGCGCGGAGCTCGTGGTCGCGGACGTCGGGCTGACGGGCGCGCGCCGGCCCGGCGTCGCCCATCACCGGGTCGCTTCGGGAAGCGCAGACATCACCGCCGGGCCCGCGATGACGCCGGAGCAGCTGAGAGCAGGCGTTGTCGCGGGGCACTCGCTGACGGCAGCCCTCGCCGCACGAAGCGATGTGATCGTGCTGGGCGAGATTGGGATCGGCAACACCACTGTCGCCTCGGCGCTGCTCTCGGCGTTGACCGGGCTGTCCCCCGAGGCCGTCTGTGGTCGTGGCACCGGGCTGGATGCCCAGGGTCTGGAGCGCAAGCGGAAGGTCGTCGCCGCAGCCCTCCGGGCCAATCCTGTGAATCGCGCCGATCCTCTCGAATGCCTTCGCTGCCTCGGCGGCCACGAATTCGCAGCGCTCGTGGGCGCGATGCTTGCGGCCGCGGCCGCGCGCCGGCTGATCGTGCTCGACGGCTTCGCCACCGGCGTCGCCGCGATGGTCGCATGCCGTCTGCAACCCGCGCTTCGCGATTACCTGATCGCCGGCCACCGCTCCGCCGAACCGGCCCACGCGCACGTCCTCACCGACCTCGGACTGGAACCCCTTCTCGACCTGCGCCTTCGCCTGGGAGAGGCAAGTGGCGCGGCGCTGTCTCTGCCCTTGATCCAGCTTGCCGCGCGGCTTCACTCAGAGATGCGACGGTTCGATGAGACCGGGGTCGAGCGCACCTCTCGTCGTAATGGAAGCGACTAGCTCGTGATCCTGCTGCTCGGAGGGTCGCGGAGCGGAAAGTCCGCCACTGCCGTGCGCCTGGCCAGAGAAAGCGGCGCGCCGGTGACATTCATAGCTTCGGCCGAGCCGCGCGACGCGGAGATGGCCGAGCGCATCGAGCGCCACCGCGCTCAGCGTCCGTCCGACTGGACGACCGTGGAGGCGCCGGTGGACCTGTACTCCGCGGTGATATCGGCCGGGCAGGGCGACTTTCTGGTCATCGACTGTTTGACCTTGTGGGTTTCGAACCTGTTGGGCAATGGCCGGACCAGCTCCGAGGTTCTGATCGAGGCGCGGCGCCTCGCGGATCTCTTGAGGCAGCGTCGGGCCGTCGTCGTGAGCAATGAAGTCGGCCTTGGGATCATGCCCGCGAACGAGCTTGCGCGGATCTTCGAGGACGTCCTGGGAAACGTGAACGCCGTATTCGCGGAGTGCGCCGAACGCTCGGTGTTCATGGTCGCCGGTCGCGCCGTGGAGCTGAAGTCGATTTGAGCATCCGCTCGCTGCGGGCGGCGATGTCGTTCCTGACCGTGCTTCCCGTGGCGAATGCGGACGGAAGCCCGGGCGAGCGCCTCGGCCGCGCATATTTCCCCGCCATCGGTGCATTGATCGGGCTCGTCGCGGCCGCTGTGTTCGGCCTGATGTCAGCGATCGGCGCTCCGCTGCTGGCCGCGGCCGTCGCCGTCGGTGCACTATGTCTGCTGACCGGCGCGATTCACCTCGACGGTTTGGCCGACGCCGCGGATGGCTTGCTCGGCAAGGGCGATGCGAGCCGGCGGCTGGAGGTGATGCGCGACCCGCGCCTGGGCTCCTTCGGGGTGACCGCCCTGGTGATGGTCCTGGTCGCCGACGTGGCCGCGCTCGCGTCGATGTCGGCGGCCCGTGCGATTGTGGCGCTCGTCATCGCGGGAGCGGTGTCGCGACTGGCCGCACTGTGGATCGTCGGGTTCGTGCCCTATGTCCGCGACAGCGGGTTGGGTGTCGCGGCATGGGAGCCGAGCCATCGGACGACCGATCTTGCGATCGGCACCTTGTGCGCCGCTCTCGTTTGCCTTCTCGACTGGCGCCGGGCACTCGTCGCCGTCGCGGTCGTGGCGATCGCGACGCTTGTCCTCATTGCGATCGCACGGCGCCGCGTGGGCGGTGCGACCGGAGACGTGTGCGGCGCGGCGGTCGAGCTGGGCCAGCTCGCCACGCTGGTCGTCTTCGCGATTCGCTGAAGCCCGGGTCAGACCTTGCGCGGAAGCGGAGGTGCGGTGGGCGCGGGATCGCCCGCCCGCACGTAGTGCCAGCCGAGCGCGTCACCGTCACGCAGGCGGACGTCGGTGTAGCCACCGTCCGCGGCGGCCCAACGTCCGCCCGAGTCGATGAAGAGGGCCCAATACGGACGGTTCTGCGGGAAGCATTCGCTGAACTGACTCGGTTCGCTGTCGACCTGGCACACCACCTTGCCCGAGCTAACAGGCTGGGCCTGGTACTCGATACCGGAGCGGTCCATGATCGTCTGCCCGTCGATGAAGCCACCGCCGAAGCCGACGCAGGCCTCCATCCACGCTCCCGACATGTGCTGCACAACGACGTAGGCGTGGTGCGGAGCCTTCATGTCGACGCAGCCGGCGGCGGATGAGTTGGCGGCCGGTGGCGACGCCTGCGCACCGCACCCACCGATCAAAAAAACCAACCCGATCCCGCCGCCGATAAAGCGACTTCGCAACCCCAAGCCCTTAACAGGAAGACGGTTCGGTGCCTCCAAACCTTGCGGTCACGCGCAGGTATCCCTGCTGCCTGGCGACAGGCATTGCGAAGTCGAATCGATCTGGAGTCAGCGCGACGTCGAGGTCGGTCGGAGGGAAGCCCGGCCGCTCGCCCGCGGCCAGCTCGCGGTACCGATCGCTTTCACGTAAAGGCCGCAGCAGCCGCTCGATGTCAGGCTCGTCGCCGTGCGCGATCGCTTCCATGTAGGAGGCGCAGGCGTGGTCTTCGGGAAAGTCGCCGGAGGCGACCAGGGTCAGCGTCTCCGGATGTCTTAACAGGCAGGCTTGAACGGTCGCGCGCGCGACCACGAGACTCGCCACAAAGACGTCGTCACTCTCAACTGCCGCCGCCACCGGCGTGCCCGCGCTCGATCGCTGGATGACGATCCGATCTGTCAGGTCTGTCGCGCGGATCATCGTGGGCGAGTTGCTGATGGCGATGCCCTCGACGGGCAGGCCGTCGACCTCGACGCACAGGAGCGAGCCCGGAGTTTCCGCCGCGAGGGCGCGCGCCTCGTCGACCGTCGTCACGAGGCGGCATTCGCGCGCCCCGCCTTCTAGCGCGTAAGCGCTCACGGTGAACGAGCGGAGAACGTCGATCACGACGACCGTGCCGCGCGCCTCGCGCGCGCCCTCTATGCCGGTGACGTGATCGATCCTCACGAGGCGATGGTGTGGGCCGTGGCGGCGGCATGATAGTCCTCGATGTCAGCGCTCGGCGGTGAGCCGCCTCGGCCGTTTGGTTTCGAGCAGATCGCTGACTGCGGGTCGATGCGCGTTGTCGGGCTTCGCCTCGAGGCGGGACAGACCGTGCCTGAGCACCGCAACGCGATCCCGGTGGCGCTGATCGTGACCGCCGGCCGGCTCCACTTCGACGACGGCACCCAGTCAGGCGAGGTTGCCGCGGGCGAGATGCTCCTGATCAATCCAGGGGAGCGCCACCTGTATCGTGCCGACGTGCCGACCTCCGCTTACCTCGTGTTCGCCGGGCTGCCCGGCGTCCGCAGCCGAACGTGGACGCTGCGCCGGCGGACATGAGCTAGGGCGCGTTCCACAGAGCGATCACGCGGCCGTGGTCGCCCTCGCGCAGGATGCTGAGCGTTGCCACGTCGAGCTGAAGTCCAGCCGCGACCGTGATGTCCGAACCGATCCACGCGACCGCGAGGGCCCGGAGGATGTGGCCATGAGAGAAGGCGATGAGCCTTTTGTTTCCACCTGTGTCGACGAGGCTGATGAAGCGCTGCGCCCTCGCGTAGAGCTGAGCTGGCGATTCGCCTCCGGGTGAGCCGTCGTGATAGATCTCCCAGCCTGGGTTGGTTTCTTGGATCTGGCTGCTGGTCAGGCCCTCGTACTGTCCATAGTTCGCCTCTTCGAGCAACGAGGTGATCCGCGGCGTGGGGAAGCCCGCAAGATGGGCGCTGCGCAGGGCGCGCTGCATCGGACTCGAATAGACCGCATCGAAGTGGATGCCTTCGAGATGTGGCTCTAGGGCCTCGGCCTCCTCCTCGCCTCGCGTGGTGAGCGGTAGATCGGTGTTTCCGGTGTGCTGGCCCGAGCGGCTCCACTCGGTCTCGCCGTGACGGACGAGGTAGACCTCGAGCGTCAGGCCGGCTTGCCCATCATCTCGGGACGGCCCGAGCGAAGCGAACGGCTCGCGCTGTCGATGACGGCGCCGGCGCGGACCCGCTGTCCGGGGCGCACGCATACGAGGCCGACCGCGGCCTGCCCGCCCTGTGGCTTGAGCGCGTCGTTCACGGCCGACAGGAGGCGGTTCGCGGCATGCGCCGTGCCGGCCACGTCGGTGTCCGGGAGGATGGCCAGCAGCTGCGGTGGGGTGCGGCCGAGGACGCCGGGCGTGTCGACGTCGCGGACCGTGCTGGCCAGCGCGGCGGCCATGGTCTTCAGGGCCTCGTCGGACTCGAGGGCGCCGTTCGCCTCGATCAGGAGGACGCCGAGGTTGCGCTGGTAGCGGTGCGCGCGGGCGAGCTCGTCCTCGAGCACAGGACGCACGAAGCGTTCGTTGAAGAGCCCGGTCGTCCGATCGACGATGTGGAGCGGCTCCGACTGTGGGTCGTCGGTCCTCACCCCGCACGAGGGGCAGAACACCGCGCCGAAGGGAAGTGGCGATCCGCAAGCCTGGCAGGTTTGAGCTTCGGGCCGCCGGCGTAGGAAGTCGCCAATCGGCATTCGGTAAAGCCTATCAGTCGTGTTCGCCATGCCCTCGGACGGCTCTTAACAGGCTGGATTGCATCGGAATTTTCCGAATCCTAAGCTCGATCGCGGAGTGCTGGCGGGGGAGGGCAAGCACGGTGGAGGAAGGGAGGGCCCAGGGCGAGGTCTGTGAAATTTGGGGGGCGGCCTCAGCCCACCGCCGCGGCGGGCGTCGACATCCATGCTTCCGCCCAGTCCGACACGGCGGACAGGATTGGTTCGAGCGCGCGTCCCCGCGAGGTCAGCCGATAGCTCACGCGCACGGGCGGACCCGGATCGACGAGACGCTCCACGATGCCTTCGGTCTCGAGCTCTCGAAGACGCTCGGTCAAGACGCGATCGCTTATGCCGGGGATGCCCGCGAGGAGCTGGTTGAAGCGAGCGGGAGCAGGGAGCAGGGCTTTGACCACAGCCCCCGTCCAACGCTTCCCAATCAGCTCGATCGCGCGCTGGAACGGCGCGCTGTAGTCAAGGCCCCCTCCGACCATGGGGAGTGATTCTATGCGCTACCAAAGATCTTCGAAAGGGCCGCCTTGCTGTTTTCCACAAGAAATTTTTTCTGTGGACAATCAGGGGATACGCGACCAGGTTCGGCTCGACCACGGAAGGGTTGGAAATGTTCGGGCGGACAGCCTCATGATCGTCCGATGGAGCTGACCGGCAGGGTCATCGTGGTGACCGGCGCCGCGCGCGGGATCGGCCGCGCCCTGGCCCGGCGATTCGCGAATGCGGACCCCAAGGCGCTGGTGATCGCCGACATCGACGGCGACGGCGCGGAGTCGGTGGCGCGAGAGACCGGCGCCACCGCGATCACATGCGACGTCTCGCGCGAGGCCGACGTAGAGCGACTGGTCAACGCGGTTCAGTCGTCCCATGGATCGATCGACATCTTCTGCTCCAACGCCGGCATCGCGGTGGGCGGCGGCCCAGAGGCGCCCGACGCGGGCTGGCAGCGCATCTGGGAGGTCAACGTGATGTCCCACGTCTACGTCGCGCGGCACGTGCTGCCGGGCATGCTGGCCCGCAAAGAGGGCTACCTCGTCGGAACCGTGTCCGCCGCCGGGCTCCTCAACCATTTTTTTGCGGCGCCGTACGGCGTCACCAAGGCGGCCGCCCTCTCCCTCTTCGAGTGGCTCTCGATCGTGCACGGCGACGACGGAATTCGCGTCTCGTGCCTGTGTCCCCAGGGCGTGAAGACCGAGATGCTCGAGGCCGAGCGCACCCACCTGGGCATCAACTTCCTCACCGAGGGCGCGCTGGAGCCCGAGGCGGTGGCGGAGGCGGTGGTCCAGGGGATAGGCAAGGAACAGTTCCTGATCCTTCCCCATCCCGAGGTCGCGGAGTACTTCCGGCGCAAGGCCGGCGACTACGACCGCTGGCTCCGCGGCATGCGCCGCCTTCGGGAGAACCTCCTGGCCTCGGCTCGCTGAGTGCGCTGGCTCTCGCTGGTCGCGGGGGCGGCGCTGGTCGCCCTCGCTTTCGCCGCGGCGACGAGGGTCGCCGACACGCGGGAGGGCCTGATCGCCGAGGTGATCCTCCTGTTTGCCGCCCTGGCCGGCATCGCCCTTCTCATTTATGGACTCGCTGCGCGGCGAGGACTCGCCGAGCCACGGCTGCCGGCGGGCACTCCAGCCCGGGTCTTACAAGCCGCTCGCTCACGGCCTCGATCGACGCGAGACCTGCTCACGGGCGCGGGCGGTGTCGCGCTCGCCGCCGCCCTGCTCGCCGGCCTTGCGCTCAGCGGAGGCGTCCTGTGGGTCGCGCTTGGTTTCGCCCTCCTCCTCCCGATGCTCGCGGGCAGCGTCTACCTGTTCGTCCGCTACATGCGAGGCGCTAGTCGCTGAGGCCCCGGATCTCTCCGACCAGGTAGAGCGAACCGCAAACCAGCACATTCCCCTCCGGGCCCGCGAGGGATCGCGCCTTCTCGAGGGCCGAGGCCGCCGGTCGCGCGACATGCGAACCAGGGCCGAAAAGCGTCGCCAGCGTCTCGGGCTCGATGACGTGGCCGCCCGCGCTTGCCGGCTCGGTGAAGACCGCCGCGTCCGGCCGCATCGTGCGCAGCGCCGCGAGAAGCGCGACCGGGTCTCGCTCGCTGAGCATGGCGAAGACCGCGACAAGCCTCTCGTCTCCGATGAGGCTTCGCAAGGCCGCGCCGGCCTTGAGCAGGGCCGCCGGGTTGTGGCCACCGTCGAGAACGACGCGCGGACTCTGCCCGATAACCTGCAGGCGGCCCGGCCAGCGCGTCGCGGCGAGGCCGTCACGCACGAACTGATCGTCGGGTGAGTCAAGCATGTGTGCCGCCGCCACCGCGAGCGCCGCGTTCGCGGGCTGATAGTCGCCCAGCAGCGGCAACTCCAGGCCGTGGTGTCCGAAGTCCGGACCGCTGACGCTCACAACGTGCCCGTCCCAACCTCGACCGCTCGACTGGACCTGGATCTCACGTCCCAGTCGCCACAGCGTGGCGGACTCGGCGGCAGCCTTCTCCTCGACGATCTCGAGTGCTTCGCCCTCGCATCCGGTGACCACCCGATCGCCGTACTTGATGATCGCCGCCTTCTCGCGCGCGATCTCGCCAATCGTGTCGCCGAGGTACTTCTGGTGATCGAGGTCGACGTTGGTGATCACCGCCACGCCGAGGTCGAGCGCGTTGGTCGCGTCGAGACGGCCGCCAAGCCCGACTTCGCACACGAGCCTGTCCACGCGCGGCGCGAGGAAGGCGATCGCCATGACCGTGAGCATCTCGAACTCTGTCGGTGAGCCTATGTCCTCCGCCACCGCGTCGAAGACCGGCAGCAACGTCTCGAGAGTGCCGATGAAATCCTGCTCGCTGATCGGATTGCCGTTGACCTCGATGCGCTCCGTGTAAGAGACGAGGTGCGGCTTCGGCATGAAGCCCACGTTGTTGCCCGCGGCGCGAAGGATCGATGCGAGGCATGCGCCCGTCGACCCCTTTCCGTTGGTGCCCCCGATCAGCACGCCCTTCATCTCGCGATCGGGTGCTCCCAGCCGGTCCAGGATGGCGCGCGTCCTCTGCGTGCCCAGCTTCATCGCGAAGCGCCCTTGCTTTGAGATGAAGTCGAGCGCCTGCTGGTAGTTCACGCGGTCATTGTGGCCGCGCGGCTAGGGGCGGCGGCGAACCTCCGCCTCGTACGTGTTCTTGATGAGCATGGCGCGAGTCATCGGCCCGACGCCGCCCGGGTTCGGGGTGATCCAGCCCGCAACGTCATCGACGCCCGGCCCCAGGTCCCCGACCTGGTGGCCGCCCTCCCAATTGGCGCTCACGTCGACGACTGCCGCTCCCGGCTTCACCATCTCCTTGCTGATCAGCCTCGCGCGCCCGGCCGCGGCAACCAGGATGTCGGCCGACCGGGTGTGGACCGCGAGGTCTTTCGTGCGGGTGTGACAGATCGTCACCGTCGCGTTGCGCCTCAGCAGGAGCAGGGCCATCGGCTTGCCCACGAGGTTGCTCCGGCCCACGACGACCGCGTCGGCGCCTTCGATCGGCACGCCATACCGCTGCAGTAGCTCGACGATCCCGGCCGGGGTGCACGGCTCGACGCCTCCCGGCAGGCCAAGTGCGACCCGGCCTGCGTTGAGCGGGTGAAAACCGTCGACATCCTTCACGGGGTCGAGCGCGACAACGACGCGTGTCATGTCGATCTGCCGCGGAGCCGGCTGCTGGATGAGGATCGCGCTCACCTCATCGTTGCCGTTCAGGCTCTCGACGAGTGACAGCAGATCGTCCGTCGTCGTGTGCGCGGGTAGGCGGTGATCTTCAGACTCGATCCCCACCTGCTTCGCGTTGCGCTGCTTGAGCGCCACGTACTGCGCCGACGCGGGATCGTCGCCGACCAGCACCGTTGCGAGCCGGGGTCTTGACGCGCCACGCGACGCGCGCGCGGCGACGGCCGCCGCCACCTCGTCAAAGATCTCATTGGCGACGGCCCTGCCGTCCAGCACGCGTGCGGTCACAGGCCAAGCTCCTTGCGGGCCGCCTCGGCGACGGTCCGCATCACGTCGCGAAGGTCGAGGCCGCTCTCGCGAGAGATCCGGCGGCAGTCCTCGTACTCGGGCGTGACGTCGACCGCCCTGCCGTCCAGCTCCTTCACTTTCGCGCGGGCCACGCCGAGCGGCGTGTGCACCTCGATCACGCGCCTTCCAGCGATCACGCGCTGGACCGACGTCAGGCGGACACCCAGCGTCGTGCTGTGCCGGAACAGATGCTCACTCAAGCTCGCGACGAGCTCCGGCGGCGACATGATCGTCAGGACGTGCCCCGGCCGTCCCTTCTTCATTAGAGCGGGCGTCACGGTGACGTCGAGCGCGCCGGCGGCCATCAGGTCCTCGCACAGCGCGGCGATGAGATTCGGCGCCATGTCGTCGAGGTTGGTCTCGACGAGAGTCACGCCCGACTCGGAACGGACTTCGTCGCCGATCCACACCGCCAGCGCGTTGCCCGGCTCGTCGCGGCCGCCGATGCCATAACCCACGCGTCGCAGCGACATGGCGGGACGGCCGAACGTCGCGGCCACGGCCAGGATCGCCGCTCCCGTCGGGGTCACGAGCTCACGCTCGCCCGCGCTCGGGTACAGCACGGCACCGGTGCCTTCCAGGACGCGGAGGCTGGCCGGCGCGGGCACCGGCATGCCGGTACCCGTGACGCTCCCGCGCGGAGCGGGCAGCGGCGAGGCGTAGACGCGCTCGACGTCGAGGGCATGCAGCAGCCAGAACGCCCCGACCAGGTCGACCAGGGTGTCGACGCCGCCGAGCTCATGCAGGTGCACCTTGTCCTCGGGCACGTCGTGGATGCGCGCTTCCGCTTGGGCGAGGCGGCCGATCGCCTCCAGGGCCCGGCGCTTGACTGGGTAGGGAGCGTCCGAGTCCTCGACCACTCGTCGCAGCGCCGGCACGGTCCTATCGACGCGGTCTTCGGCGCGCACGACGACTCGCGTGCCACCGACGTGCCCGCGGGTCTCGCGGCGGATCGCGACCGTGACCTCGTCGCCGAGCCGCAGCGCCTCCACAGCGGCATCGACCAGGGAAGGGTCCGCGCCGGCGTCGATGAGCGCGCCCAAAGTCATGTCGCCCGAGATGCCCGAGAAGCAGTCGAAGTAGGCGATCGTCATGCGCGCGTCCTATTAATGCGCACCGCGGCGCTCTCGATCGGCTGCATGCTCGCGGGCCGCTTGGCGACGCGCACCGACACCGACTGGACGCGAGCGACCTCGAGCGACCGCTCGGCGATCTCGGCGGCCAGCGACTCGAGCAATTGGCGCGGCGGGCCCTCGATCACCTCTTTCGCGACCGCCCGCAATCGCGTGTAATCGACGGTGTCCGCCAGCCGGTCGCTGCGGCCGGCGTCGGCGAGCTGGGTTTCGACCTCGATGTCGACCCGAAACTCCTGCGGGTGCTCGCGCTCGGCGGGGCGCACTCCGTGCCGCCCCTGGAACGACATGCCGCGCAGCTCGATCCGGTCCATGACGCCAATTCTGAGATCTACAGGTTTTTAAACTGTGCGCGTGATCAACGTGAAGGTCGAGGTCCGCCCCGCGTCCGAAGGGGACCTCGGCGCGATCAACCACATCTACAACCACTACGTCGTCGAGAGCCACGTCACCTTCGACGACGAGCCGATGTCGATGGACGCCCGCCGCGAGTGGTTCGCCCACTACGTCGAGACCGGGCGGCACCGGGTGCTGGTGGCCACGGACGGGGACGAGGTCGTCGGTTACGCGACGAGCAGCCGCTACCGGCCGAAGCCCGGATATGTGACGTCGGTCGAGACGAGCATCTACCTCGCGCCGGATGCGGTGGGCAAAGGCGCGGGCGCCAAGCTCTACGCGGAGCTGTTCAAATCGCTCGAGGGCGAAGACATCCACCGTGCGTATGCGGGCATCGCGCTGCCCAACCCGGCGTCGATCCGGCTGCATGAACGCTTCGGCTTCAAACGGGTGGCCGTTTACACCGAGCAGGGCCGGAAGTTCGGCCGCTACTGGGACGTCGCCTGGTTCGAGAAGCCGCTTGGAGAGGTGACCTAGCCTCCCGCCGGCTGTGGGGAGGCGCCGCCCGGGTTGAACCCACCGCCGCCGATCGTGATCGTCGTCGCCTTGATGCTCCCGTCCGCCTGACGCGTCCCGGTGATGGTCACCGTGATGTTGTCCTTCAGGTCGGACGTGTTGCCGGCCACGCTCTTCGAGACCTGAACCGTGTTGCCGAAGACCACCTTCACGTCGCAGGCGGTGTTGGAGATCGTCAGCGAGCTCGACGACAGGTTAGTGATTGAGCCGCGCGCCACGGCGGTTGTGCCGGGTGAGGGCGAGGGAGCTCCGGGACTCGGACATGCGGCGCCGAGCGCCCGGCCGCCTCCGCCGTTGCCGCCAAAGTTGCCTGTCCGCGTTCCAGTGCCCTGCTGGGCAGTTGTTTTGGCGCTCACGTTGTTCTGGCCGAGCTTGTACCCGCCGTAAAACCCGGCAAGGACTCCGACGACGACAAGCAGCGCGATGACGTATGTCTTCAAGGTTTCACTCCTTCACTCGTACCTGAGGGCTTCGATCGGATGCAGCCGGGCTGCACGGTTGGCGGGATAGATGCCGAAGAAAAGGCCGATCGCGACCGAAACGCAGAACGCGAGCAGCACAGAAGGCACCGAGACGACGGGGGTCGGGAAGCCCGAGGTCGCGACGGCGGGAATGTTCGGCGCCTCTTTCGCAAGCAGCGCGCCGACGGCGATGCCGAGCGCGCCGCCAAGCCCGCTGAGCACCATCGCCTCGATCAGGAACTGGACCAGGATGTCGCGTCGCCTCGCGCCGATCGCCTTGCGGATCCCGATCTCTCGGGTCCGCTCGGTGACGGTCACGAGCATGATGTTCATGATCCCGATCCCGCCGACCACGAGCGAGATGCCCGCGATGGCGCCCAGGACGAGCGTCAACGCGGTGGCGATCGAGGTCGCCTGGTTGAGGATGTCCTGCTGGCTCTGCAGCTGAAAGTCGGCCTGCGTGGGGTCGGAGATCTGGTGCCGCTGCAAGAGGACGGTCGTGATCTCCGTCTCGGCCTGGGTCACGCTGCCCGGCGAGGAGGCCGACGCGACGATCTGGCTGATCACCTTGCCTCGCGCCCCCGTCAGGTAGGCCCAGACGGTGGTGATGGGCGCGACCACGACGTTGTCCTGCGAGCCGAACCCGGTGCCGCCCTTCGCGGCGAACACGCCGATGACGCGAAAGCTCTGGCGGCTGATCTTGATCGTCTGGCCGATCGGGTCGGTGGCACCAAACAGGTTGTCCACGACCGTCTGTCCCAAGACCACGACGCGATGGCGGGCGGAGACGTCGTCCGCGGTGAAGAAGGATCCCTCGGCGATCTGGTAGTTGCGCACCTGGGGGAAGTCCTGGCTCGTGCCGGTGGTCGGGGCGAAATAGTTCTGGTTCCCATACGTGATCTGTCCGCCGGTCTGCGCAATCGGTATCGCGGCGACTACGTCGGGATCCTGCTGCTTGCTGTTGAGCGCGTCGACGTCGGCCTGGGTCAGCGACTGGCCGGTGCCGAAGCCCTGCGACACGCCAGCCGTGCCCCGCGCGTTGGCCGGGTAGACGTAAATCACGTTCGCCCCCAGCGACTGGACCTGGTTGTTGATCTGCACGCTCGCGCCGTTGCCGACGGCGACGAGCAGGATCACGGCGGTGACGCCGATGAGGATCCCGAGCATCGTCAGCGAGCTGCGCAGCCGGTTCGCGAGCAAGCCGCTGGCCGCCATGCGCAGCGCTTCGAAGAGGTTCACGCAGCCCGCCTCTCGTCGCTGACGACTCGGCCGTCGCGCAGCTCGACGACGCGCTGAGCGAAACGCGCGATGTCCTGCTCGTGGGTGATCAGCACGATGGTGCGGCCGTGCTCCGCGTTGAGGGCGGCCAGCAGTCGCATGATCTCGACGCTGGACGCGCTGTCCAGGTTTCCGGTGGGCTCGTCCGCGAGGAGGATCGCGGGGTCGGTGACCAAGGCGCGTGCGATCGCCGCCCGCTGCTGCTGGCCGCCCGACATCTCGGTCGGCTGGTGGTGCATCCGGTCCGCTAGCCCAACCGCTCCCAACGCCTCCCTCGCCCGGTCGGTGCGTCGCGTGGCGCCCGCGTAGATCAGAGGCATCTCCACGTTGTGCAGCGCGCTGGTCCGCGGGATCAGGTTGAAGCTCTGGAAGACGAAGCCGATCTTGCGGTTGCGAATGCGGGCCAGCTCGTCGTCGCCGAGCTTCGAGACATCCGTCCCGTCGAGCAGGTAGCGGCCGCTGCTCGGCACGTCGAGGCAGCCGATGATGTTCATCAGCGTCGATTTGCCGGAGCCGCTGGCGCCCATGATCGCGATGAACTCGCCGCCGGCGACGTGCAGGTCGATGCCCTGCAGCGCCTGGACCTCGACCTTGCCCATGCGATAGGTCTTGGTGACGCGCTCGAGCGTGATCATCCGCCGAGCCCGACCCGGGTCCCGCCGCCGCCGCCGAAGGTCGTGCCGCGAGTGCCGGTTCCGGCGCTCACTCTCACGGTCGGGATCACGACCTGTTCGCCGTCGTTAAGTCCGCCCGTGACCTCGGTGAACTGGTCGCCGGCCACCCCGGTCTCGATCGGCGTCTGGACCTGCTGGCCGTTCGAGTAGACGAGGACGTAGGCCTGCCCCGCGGTGTGGCTGATCGCGAGGTTGGGCACCGTCAGCGCGTTCGTCGCCTTGCTGACCGTGACCGTCGCGTTCGCGGTCATCCCCTGCTTCAACGAGGGGTTGGTCTGGTTCAGCGTGATGGTGGCGTAGTAGTTGACGACCCCGCTGGAGACCGTCGAGGCGCTGGCGACGGCGATGACGTGGCCGCTGATGGTCAGGTTCGGCACCGCGTCAAACGTCACCTGCACGTCCTGGTTGAACGCAAGCCGCGAGGCGTCGGACTCGGCAAACGGGATGACGACGTCCATCGCGCTGACGTTGCCGATGACCATGAACGCGTTGCTCGCGCTGCTCGTGGGCAGGGGCGCCTGGCTGCCCGGCGCCTCGGCGGTCGTGCCGCCGCCGGGCGAGACGGTCTCGCCCACCACGCCGTTGATGCTGTTCACCTCGCCGTCCATCGGTGCGACGAGCGACGTGTCGTTCAGGCTCTGCTCCGCGGTCTGGAGAGCGGCCTCGGCGCTGGAGAGCTGGGCCTGCGCGGAGGCGATCTGGTTCGGCTTGGCCTCGGTCTGCGTCCTCAATTGGTCCTGCGCGTTGGTCAGGGACGCGGCGGCCTGGTTGATGCTTCGCTGGCCGCTGGTCTTGTCGGCCTGCTGCTTGGTGGTGTCGGCGGTGAGCTTGCTCTGGTCGGCGTTGACCTGCGCCGCTTGCGTGTTCACCGTCGCCTGGTCTGTGTTGACCGCGGTCTGGTCAGCGGACACCGCGTTGAAGTCGGTGAGGCAGGTCGTCGAGTACGTCACGTATGTCTGCGACTTGCATCCGTCGGTGTTGAAGGTGGTGATGGCTGCGTAAAGCGTCGCCTTGTCCGTGCTCAGCTTCTGCAGCGCGGCCTGGTAGGTCGCGTTGAAAGTGAGCGATTGCTGATCGGTCGCGAGCTGGTTCTGGTCCGCCGTGACCTGGTTGGCGTCTTGCGTGTTGGTCAGGTTCACCTGCGTCACGGTGTCGTTGTAGGTCTGCTGCGCGGTATTCACGGCGTCCTGCAGCTGCGTGATCTGGTTCTGGGTGAGGGGCGTCTCGGCCGACTGCAGGTTGGCTTGCGCGGTGGAGACGTTCGCCTGCGCCTGCGCGACGGCATTCTGCTCGGTGGTCGAATCGATGGTGGCAAGTCGCTGCCCCGCGCTCACGTGGTCACCGACGCGGACGTCGATCTCGGTGAGCACGCCGCCGACTTTGAAGTTGACGTTGCTTTGTGCCTGCGGCTCGAGGTTGCCCGAGCCGGTGATGCTCGCGGTGACCGTACGCCGCGAAACCGTGTAGAGGTTGAGCGCGTTGCCCGAGCTCTTCGCCGGCACGAACATGTCTCGATAGATGAGAGTGCCGAGCACAAGGGCGACGATCGCGAGCCCAGCGACCACAAGACGTGTTTTGTTCATCAGGCCAATCAGCACAGTCCTACCTCTCCGTTATGTCCGTCTGGATTCACCAGTTGAGATCGCCGAAGGTCCATCCGCCCGCTGAGCCGAAACGTGTCACGACCGCAAGTCCAATCCCGGCGATCGCAACCACCGCCAGCGCGAAGACGCCGGCGTAGGGAATCACCGCAAGGTCGAACACGACCAGGGCGCCAGCGAGAGCGGCGATCAGCGGGTGCACCGGCGGGAGATGCAACCGCCGGCGCATCAGCCGGCCGATGGCGAGTGCGATGCACGCGATGCCGAACAGCGCCGCGATGAGGGCCGCTCCCAGCACGACGGGCACGACCGGAAGAAACACCAGCGTGAAACGAAGCAGCGTGATCAGCGCGAGGGTCAGCAGGACGAGCACGAGCCCGGCGCCGATCGCCACCTCGGCGCCGCGGCTTGCCTCGAGCCGCTCGACGGCGCTGCGCGCCCTTGTCGGAAATAGCACCAGCGCGGCGAGCGCGAGGAGGACGAGGCCCGCGCCGTTGCTCAGGAAGGCCTGCAGCGCGCGATACGGGTTGAGCGGTCCGAAGCCGGCGATCGGAGTCTCGAAGATCAGGCGATCGCCGAAACGACTCCGGTCGAAACGAAATGCTTCTTGCTTCGGCGTGCCAGGCGAGGCCATCACCTCGGGTGGGTATGCCGCGCTCGCCATCGGGCTCGGCCAGCGTGGTCCGAGGGCGATGTCGGCCACCGCGAGCAGGATTCCTGCCAGCGCCAACACGCCGATGAGGAGCGGCCAGGCCCACCGGTTGGACGGGGTGGATGCGTCAGTCACGCGCGGTGCGACGAGCCGGCATGGCGCCCGGCGCCAGCTTCACCAGCAGAGACAGGTGATAGCCGGCGATGGCGGTGAGCGAGATCAGGGCGAGAAGCAGCAGCACGTCGACCCCGGGGACTGTGGGCAGCTGACCGGCGCCGGAACCCCATCCCGCGAGAGCCTGCAGGTCGCCGGCGACTCCGGAGGCGATGGAGGAAAGTCCCTCGAGGCCGGACAGGTACCAGAGGATGAACGCGGCAAGGATCGCCTCGGGCCCAAGGAGGGTCCAGGCGCGCCGGTAGCCGCGCCGTTCGGGGGCGATCGCGCGCATGACGTCTTGGGTCAGCGATGGCCGCGGCTGCGGCGAACCGAGCGCCTTCAGGCGGAAGGGCACGGAGACCGCCTGGTGATGCTGGCGCCGGCAGTCCGTACACCCGGCGATGTGCTCGCGCACAGCGGCGGCGAGGTGCGGCTCCTCGCCTTCGAGATCGCCGTCCACGTAGGGCTCCAGCAGGACGCGTACGCGGGCGCACTTTAGGTAAGGGGTGCTGCTCACTTGGGGCTGTCCGTGAATTCCTCGTCCTCGGCGAGGGCGTTGCGGAGCTGGGCTCTGGCGCGGTACAGGCGCGACTTGACCGCGGCGACGGACAGGTTGAGCGTCTGGCTGACCTGCTCGAGCGAGAGGTCGGCGTAGTAGTGGAGGAGGATGGGAAGGCGGTAGCTTGGGTCGAGCTGGGCCAGCGCCTGCACGAGAGCCGGGTCGTGCGGGCTCTGTCCTGAGGGTGCTTCTCGGGCTTCGTCGTCCGTTGTCTCGGTGGGAACGGGCACGCGCCTTCGGCGGTAGTTGATGGTCGTGTTTGCCGCAAGCTTCCAGAACCAGGGCTCGAAGGGACGCTCTTGGTCGTAACGGCCGAGGTTGCGATAGAGCTTGACGAAGATCTCCTGGGTCAGGTCGTGCGCTTCGCTCGCGTCGCGGAGGTGGTGGTAGGCGAAGCCGTAGACGCGGCGCTGGAAGCGGTGGATCAGCTGTTCGAACGCGTCGAGGTCGCCGCCGGTGGCCTGGCGGACGAGCTGGCCGGCGGGGAGGGCGTGGGATTCGGGGACGCCGCTCATCAGGAGGTCTCCGGCTGCCGCCAGGGCATGCATCAAACCTAGTTACCCAACCTTGGAATCCGGGGTTTCACCAAATCTCGACACCTCACCTCGGGCCCTCCCCACCTCCGTCGGCTCCCTCCCCCAAACCGGCACACCTGCGGCGAGGCTAATTCGATTTGATCGGGCACCACAACCCAGCCCGTTAAGTTCCCATGCCCCGCGGGGGCACCACGGGGTATGAAAGTGTTTCTGGG
>CAKZUH010000010.1 GCA_937921725.1 uncultured Chloroflexota bacterium
TACGTCGTCACGCTAGAGGAGGTATCAGCCTGAGCTGGCTATTTTCGGGTTAAGATGTCCCGGTCCGAGTAGTTGACGAGGAATATGTGTTTCGGTATATTCCATCAGGGATATGTCCGAGGAACCTTCAGCCGCCACCGAGATCTCGCCTCTTGCGCTCTCCATCCTCGAGCTGCTCGACGAGCGGCCTATGCACCCCTACGAGCTCGCCTCGACGATGCGGGAGCGCCACCAGGACGAGTTCATCCGCCTGAACTTCGGCTCGCTCTACCACACGGTGGAGGCCCTGGAGCGCAACGGCTGGATCGTTCCCGCCGAGCGCGAGAAGGAAGGCCGCCGCCCGGAACGGACCATCTACAAGTTGACGCCGTCGGGTCGCGAGATGCTGGTCCAGGTGGTCAGTGAGATCCTCGCCCGGCCGCGGCGCGAGTACCCCCACTTCGCCGCCGGCCTGATGTTCATGCACCACCTGCCCGCCGCACAGGCGGCGGAGCGACTCACAGAACGGGGTGCATCGCTTGCAGCGAAGGCAGAAAAGTTGCGGGGGATCATGGCTCAGCTGCGCGCCGACGGCGTCACCCGACTGTCCCTCGTCGAGCTCGAGCACAAGATCGCGATGGTCGAATTCGAGCGTAAGTGGGTGAGCAGCCTGGAGGAGGAGATCGCGGACGGAAGGCTGGAGTGGAAGGTCGGAATCCACGCCGATAGTGAAAGGTTGAGGAGGACACATGGCTCAAGCACGCACTAACCCATGGCTCGTGCTGCTGGTTTTGACGACGGGGTTTTTCATGATCCTGCTCGACACCACGATCGTCAACGTGGCGATTCCCGCCATGAGCGCCAAGACAAACGGCGGTCTGAACACCACGCTCGACCAGATCCTGTGGGTGCTGAACTCGTACATCCTGGTCTACGCGGTGCTCCTGATCACCGCGGGTCGACTGGGCGACCTCTACGGCCAGCGCACCCTCTTTGCGATCGGACTCTTCATCTTCACCGGCGCGTCAGCCCTGTGCGGTGTCTCGCAGAACGTCACCGAGCTGATCCTCGCCCGCATCCTGCAGGGAATCGGCGGCGCACTGCTCACCCCGCAGACGCTTGCCATCCTGACGTCGATCTTTCCGCCCGAGCGCCGTGGGGCCGCGTTCGGAATCTGGGGTGGCGTGGCGGGCCTGGCGACGGTCGCCGGACCGACCGTGGGTGGGGCGATCATCACCTACATCAGCTGGCGCTGGATCTTCTTCATCAACGTGCCGATCGGCGTCGCGGCCCTGATCGCGACGTTCGCCATCATCCCGGACATCCGGCCGGGCAGGCACCACGGCTGGGACATCGTCGGCATTGTCGTGGCGACCGCCGGGCTCTTCGCCATCGTGTTCGGCCTCATCGAGGGCCAGCGCTACAGCTGGGGCCAGATCGAGTCCTATCCGATCACGATTCCCGAGGTCATCGGCGCGGGCGCAGTGCTTATCGTGCTGTTCATCCTGTGGGAGCGGTTTCAATCCGAGCCGCTGCTGCCTCTGTCACTGTTTCGCGACCGCAACTTCGCGGTCGCGAACTGGATCGCCGCCGCGATCAGCTTCGGCATGCTGAGCATGTTTCTGCCCTTCACGATCTACCTTCAGTCGGCGCGCGGCTTCTCCGCCCTAGTCGCCGGACTGACCATGGCGCCGATGTCGCTTGCGTCGATGGTCACGGCGCCGTTCGCCGGACGCCTGGCTGATCGCATCGGCGGCAAGTACATCCTGATGGCGGGAATCACCCTGTTCACGATCGGGATGGGCTCGATCGCGTTCGTGGCAGCTCCAGACTCGACGTGGATCAACTTTCTGGCGCCGGCCATCGTGGCCGGGCTCGGTATGGGCATGACATTCGCCCCCATGACCACCGTGGCCATGCGCAACATTGAGCCGAGGATCGCGGGCTCAGCATCGGCTGTGCTGAACACAATCCGCCAGCTCGGCGCTGTGATCGGCAGTGCCGTCGTCGGCGCGCTGCTCCAGAACCACCTCGCGACGAGCCTTCACGATCAGGCCGTCAGCCACTCGTCTCAGATACCGCCCTCGTTCAGGGATCAGTTCGTGGCTGCGTTCAGCAACATCTCGTCGAAGGGATTTGAGATCGGCACCGGCCAGAGCGGAACCACTCTGCCGAGCAACGTTCCGCCGGCGGTGGCTCAGCGAATCGCAGCCATCGCACACGACGTATTCGTCCTCGGCTACATCGACGCGATGAAGGCAACCTTCATCGTGCCCATCATCTTTCTTGCGTGCACCGCGCTGACTACCTTGTTCATCAGGCGCAGACAGCTGCCCGCCGCGGCGGAGCCGGCAGCGCGGGAAGAGGTCAGGGCGGCCGCAAGCTGAGCTGCGGCCGTCAGGTCAGAGGCGCCCGCCCGACAGCAGCTTCAACAGGGCAAGCAGAACGGCGGCGCCGAGAAAGGCGACGATGATGCTGCCAAAGAATCCAACGGTGCCTGAGACGCCAAAGACGGCGCCCAGCAGGTAGCCGCCGATCAGCGCGCCGGCGACCCCGACCACGATGTCCGCCAGGCAGCCGAACCCGCGGCCCGCGACGACTCTTGATGCGATCGCACCGGCGATCAGCCCGACGACGAGCCAGGCGAGAAGCGAGCCCGGATCGAGATTGAGCCTCGACACGAGAAGAGCGGCGGCCATCACTTGCCGAGCCACCGACCAATCAACGCAAAGACCTCCTCGTTGCCGCGGTCGTTGAAGAGCTCATGGTAGCGGCCCTCGAAAATGTGCAGCTCGCTGGTCGGAGCCCGGTCGTGGAGCCGGCGGCTGCCTTCCGGATCGACCAGCGCGTCGTCGGAGCCGGCGACGATCAGGAATGGAATCTTGATCTCGCCCGCTCGCGCGAGATCGTCTTCGGCCGCTCGCTGCCACTCGGTGAACATGCGGCTCGAGATCTTGCTGTGGACGAGCGGGTCGGTGCGGTAGGCCTCGACGACTTCGGGAATTCGGGAGATCGTCCTGGCATCGACCTCATTGTTCATGGTCAGCCGCGGCGCGAGTCGCGATGTCATCTTGCCGAGACTTGCTTTCCAGGAGGGGACCGCGACTTTCAGCTTCAGGGCTGGACTCGACAGGACGAATCGGCGTGCGTGAGGAACCCTGCCCGCAAGCACGGCGCTGAGCATGACCGCGCCGCCGAACGAGTGGCCGAGGGGCACCACCTCGCCCGACACCTGGGATTCGACATGGCTGAAGAACGCCGCGGCATCGTCGATCCACTGCGACCACGAGTCGACGTGACCTTTCTGGCCGGCGCTGTCGCCATGACCGCGCAGGTCGACCGCATACGTCTCCACGCCGAAGGGCGCCATGCCCCAAGCGAATCGCTCGTAGCGGCCGCTGTGCTCGCCGAGACCGTGCAGCACCGCCAGCGTGAGGCTTGCGTTGGCGATGGGCCATTTCCGGAAAGCGAGCTTTGTTCCGTCGGCCGACTGGACGAAATCGATGGTCGGGGCGCCGCTAGGCGCCAAGGTGGCCAAACCCCCGCAGGATCTTCAGCGCTTCCTGCTCCGCCTCGAGCAGCGTCGGCGCGTAGGCACGGATGCCGCACAAGGCGTACGCCCATTCCGGGCTGGGCGGGCCCTGGGAGTGCAACCGGAAGGTGGGCGGATAGAAGAAGATCCGCTCGCCTTCCACCTTCTTGATGACCGGTCGCTTGGCCAGCACGTCCTCGAGCGACTGGCCGCCAGGTAAGCGTCCGGATTCGAATTCGAGCTTCCGGAGCTTGGCCAGTGGATGGTCCTGGTCTCGAATCGATGCCCAAACCCGGTATTCAGCGCTGAGGTCCCTCACGAAGATGGTGATGATCAGGGCGTCGGTCTCGTCGCCTGTCATCTTCACGAAGCCGGCGGCGCTCAGTCGCGGACCCTCGTCCTTTTTGAGGTGGCGGAAGTACTCCATCTCGAACAGTCCGCGCGACTGTCCGCTGGCGATCCAGGGCTGGCCGCAACGCCAGGCGCGGGCGCCGGCGAGTGCCTCGAACTGCTCATGGATGCGTTCCAATTGGTGCTCAGGCAGACCGTACAGGCGGTAGTGGAGGACCCGCGACATTTCGACAAGACTACCGATCAGGGCGGGGGTCGGGAAGCGCGTCGGGCGCGGCGCATCATTTCCTCCTGCCAGGGCGGAGCCTGGACCGCGATCGCGAGCCGATCGGATCCGGCAGCCAGCATGAAGTCGCCGCGCCGGCCGGTCTCGAGGAAGGCGCGCTGAGTTGAGCTCAGGCCGAAGGCGTCTTGCAACCGGGCGGCTTCCCCAGGACGCTGGGCCCCGAAGAACTGGATGGCGGGGTTCGTCGCGACGACCGCACCTTGCTCGGAGCTCAGCAGGTCGCCCGGATTCTGAGTCGCGAAGACCAGGGAGCCGTCGTACTTGCGGATCCGCCGGGCGAGGCCGACCACGAAGCGCCGGATCGTGGCGTCTTCGAACAGAAGGCCGAGCTCGTCGATCACGAGCATGCGCCGGCGATCCTTTCGCTTGATGCGCGTCCACAGGGCCTCGGCGAGCAGGAAGTGAACGGGTCCGACCATCTCGTCGCGAAGCTCGCGCATTCCGAATACGACAATGGGTGCCTCGAGGTCCACGTTGGTCGGCGAGCTGAACATCTGGCCGAGGCTGCCGCTGACCCAGCGCCGAAGCACCATCGCCGCGCGCGAACCCGCCGGCACGCGCTCCGCTACGTCTCGCAGCAGAGGCTCCGCGACGTCTGAGTACGCTTCGCGCACCGCAGCCTCGACCACGGCGCGCTCGGATTCGTCGAGTCCGCCGCAAATGCACGCGCACAGCTCCAGTGCATCTGCGGCTGCCGGACCGAGCCAGGCCTCGTCGCGTCGGTCCGAAGGACGGAGATCCAGCACGTTCAACGCGTGACCCGATCCAAGGGCGAGCTGGACCTCGACGCCGCCAAGCTGTTTCGCGAGTCCGCCGTATTCGTGTTCCGGATCGATGACGTAGACCTGGACCCCAAGGCCCAGAGCGCCCATCGCGATCGTCGACAGCAGGTACGTCTTTCCCGCGCCCGAGTGGCCGAACACGCCAATGTTCGCGTTGGCGTAACTATGCTGGTCGAAGGGATCGACGAGGACGGGCGCGCCGGTGTTGCGGTTGCGGCCGATGACGAGTCCCCCGTGCGCCTGGAGGTCGGGCTCGTGCCACGGAAAGAAGGTGACTAGCGCTGTCGTGTCGATGACGCGTTTGCGCTGGAGCCTGTCGGGGCCTCCCGGCTGGGTGGCGAGGTAGCCGTCCAGCATGCGGAACATGCAAGGCTGGAGGTCGCAAAGGATCCCCCTTGCGGCCGACTCGACACGACGCGAGCCCAGCTCGAGCTGTGTGCGTGTTGGAGCAGTCAACGCGAGGTACATCGAAACGTAGAAGGCCTTGTCCTGGCTCGAGGCCAAGCGTCGCTGGAGGTCCTCGGCATTTGGGAGGGCCCCGTCGAGCGACGGGTCGGACGTGCCCGTCGTCGATTGGACGATCTGGTTGGCGCGCATGTTGATCAGCTGACGCTGCAGATAACCCACGATCCAGTCGGCTGGCAGTGGAACGGCATGCCAGGCGAGCGTCAGGGCGAGGCCTGGCGGCAAGAGACGGAAGAGCCAGCCCGCCTCTAGCTCCGTGCCGGGCAGGCGGTGCATGTACCAGGTGCGGCTGAAACCACGCCGATGGCGGAAAGAGCCGGCGACCTCCTGACCGTAGATAGGCAGCTGCACCGGCGCCGCAAACCCCAGCGCGATGCCCATCTCCTGCAGCCCAGCTTCCAGGCGTGCCGCGTGCTTGTCCCCAGTCACCACAAATGTCGTGAAGCGATGCGCCGCCGGGGATCGCCTGAGCTCTTCGACAAAGGACATGTCGGTGCCTCGCATGTCCTCGAGGTCGCTGGGCATCGCGCTGTTGTTCGAAGCCGAGTCTCCGCAACCGGGTTGGACGTCGATGACAACCTGGAGCGGGGCGTCAAGGCCATCGAGGAGGCGGCGGAAGGCGTTGAGCCACCTGCGCCGGTCGTCCTCGGCCGAGCCGGCGAATCCGAGCGGTGCGGTTGCGAGGATCGCGACGTCGTCGGCGCCATCCCAGCATGCTCTTGCGTCGCGCCGCGCGAGCGTGATCAACGCGATACGGTCGTGGGTCGTCGCCGGGCCAAGCGGTAGTTGGCCAGGACGAAGATGGAGAGGTCGATGACCCAGCCATCGACCGGCCTTCCGCGCCAGCGACCCCAGGCGGCGAACGCGCCGACCGCAAAGATCAGGATGGCCGCGAGCGCGCGGATCGGCGTCTGCGACCAGTGGCTCGACCAGACTGAGAATGCCGCGAGGAGCGCGACAACGATGTAGGCGAGACGCATCGGAGTCAGCCCGTAAAGAAGCTTGTCCTCGAGGTCGACATCGAGCGGGACGCGGGCGGGCACTGGGGGAAACTAATGCCCGCGGTCGTCAAAGGGAACCCGGGCTGTTAACAACGCGAGACCCTTAGAATCGACAGGCGACCCCTTCGAACGTGCTCGCGTAGCTCAACTGGCAGAGCAGGGGACTCTTAATCCCAAGGTTCAGGGTTCGACTCCCTGCGCGAGCACCATCAGATGTGTACGACTGTCGTGTTTGATTGCAGTCAAACTCAGCGTCGATGACCTACGTCGCTTTTCTGAGGGGCGTGAACGTCGGGGGCAAGGGAAATCGTCTCGATGGCAGCCATCAAAGAGGTCCTCGTCGCCCTCGGTCTGTCAGATGTACGGACCTACATCAACTCCGGCAACGTTATCTTCTCGACCCGAGCATCGGACCCGGCGTCGATGAGCTCAGGTACACGCCCGAGGCTGTGGTCTGGCGCGTCGATCGCGACAACGTGGGCAGGAGCCAGATGAACAGAATCGTCGGCACGCCCATGTACAAGAAGATCACCATCCGCAGCGCGATGCGAAAGCTCAACGAGCTGACTGCGACACCTACACGGCTGCCTGCGGCAGACGAAGTAAGACACCCGCCAGTGTCCGCCGCATCATCGAGCGACCTCACGGCGTTCTGTGGGCAGAGGGGCAGGTGTCCCGTGAGGGATCCAGCTAATGGGCAGTCCCTCAATGATCAGGGAGCGTCGCTACTGCTCGATTATTGGTAGCGATGAAGATGAAGGGTCCCGCCATCAACCTCGTCCTGTCAAACCGGTGCCGTTCGCAGCACCTCCAGCACCTCGTCGCCGTACTTGCGCAGCTTCGAATCGCCCACGCCGGGAACACGCAGCAGCTCCGCCAGCGTCGCGGGTTGAGCGACCGCGATCGCGTTGAGGGTTGAGTCGTGGAAGATCACGTACGCCGGAAGGCCGGCGGCGCGGGCGGTTTCCAGGCGCCATCGCCTGAGGCGGTCCACGGTCTCGACCGGGGCATCAGAGCTCGCGGTGGCCCGAGTGCCGGGGCGCGACGCCTCTGCCGGCAGCATCAATTGAGGCAGCCTGCCATGGAGCACCGCCTCCCGGCCCGCCGGCGTCAGCTCGATGACCGGATACTCCCCCGAGCTCTGCCTCGCCATGCCTGCGCTCACCAGCTCGGCCAGCAGCTGCCTGACCCGCTCGTCGCTCCATCGATTCAGCGCGCCGTGGAACGGCAGCTCTTGCACCCAAGGTTGTGCGGTCGACCATCGTGTCCGGCGCCCGCCGAGCACCGCGGCCACGTTGGCCATCCCGATCTGTCCGCTGAATCGAGAGACCGCCGCGAGCCCGGCAGTGACGGCCTCCAACGGAACCGGCTCGTCCGGTGGCCGCGCGGCGAGACAGTTGTCGCAGGCGCCGCACCGGCGCGCCACACCCGTCTCGCCGAAGTAATCCGCGATTCGCGCATGTCTGCACTCGCGCATCTCGGCGTACGCCATCATCTGCGCCAGCCGCGCGTACGCATGCTCCTTCTGCGGCGACCCCTCCTCGAGACCGGATTGCTCGATGAAGAAGCTCTGCAGCTCGCGGTCCGCCGGGCTGTACAGGAGGGTGCATTCCGCCGGCTGCCCGTCGCGGCCCGCCCGGCCAGCTTCCTGGTAGTAGGCCTCCAGGCTGCCCGGCAGGTGATAGTGGATCACGCGCCGGATGTCGGCGATGTCGACGCCCATGCCGAACGCCGAGGTCGCAACGACCACCCTGGTGCGTCCCTGGGTGAAGTCCTCCTGAATGCGGCGGCGCACCGCGGCGTCCTGACGACCGTGGTAGCAAGGAGCGCCGAGCTCGCCGGCCACCTCCTCGGCCGCCGCCACCGTGCCCACGTAGACGAGCGCCCGCTGCGCGGAATCGGGAAGCAGGCGCCGCAGCTCTTCGCGCTTGGCGCGCTCGCCGCGGCAGCGGACCACTGAAAGCTTCAGCGTGGGCCTGTTGAATCCGGTGACCGAGATGAAGGGATCCTTCATGTCGAGCGAGCGCGCGATATCCGCTCGAACCTGCGGCGTCGCCGTTGCCGTGAATCCGGCGACAGGTGGCCGCCCGCACGCCAGGATCGCCGCGCTCAAAAGACGGTAATCGGGCCGGAAGTCATGGCCCCACGTGGATATGCAGTGCGCCTCGTCGACCACGACCCGGCGAATTCGAAGCTCGGCAAGACGCTCGATGAAACCGGGACGCGCAAGCCGTTCGGGCGCCAGGAAAAGCAGCCGGTACTCGCCGTCGATCGCCTTGCGCAGCCGGTCGACCTGCTCGGGCCGCTCCACCGATGAGTTGATGAACGTCGCGGCGACCCCGCGCTCGAGGAGGCGGTCGACTTGATCTTTCATGAGGGCGATGAGTGGCGAAACGACCATGGTCAGACCGCCGTCGACGACAGCCGGGACCCAGTAGCTGATGCTCTTGCCGGACCCGGTCGGTGCGACTGAGAGGACGTCGCGTCCGGCGAGCATCGCGGCCACGACCTCGGCCTGGCCGGGACGAAAAGCGTCCAGCCCGAAGACCTCTCGCAGCACCCTCTCTTCCCTGGCGATCACCCAGGGAGTGTGACCGAACGCGCGAGACAAGCGAGCCCCCTTTACAGCGAACTGAGCACCATCATGTGCCCACCGTGAGGTCCTGATGGTGGCACCGATAGATTCCCCCTCCCCCCTCAGTAGACGTCTTGTGGAGGACGCCGCCGTCGGGGTGCCTGTGGACCACCGGGAATCAGCCGCGGCGACCATGTCGCTGACCGCCGACGGTCTGTGCCAAACGTATGCGGGGCGCGTCTACAAGTTCGCCCAGCTCATCTCCGCCGACTCCTCGAGCGCCGAGGGTGACGCCCAGGATGCCCTCGAGCGAGCCATCCGAGGGCTCAAGTCCTTCGGTCGGCGCTTACAGCGCGTCGACCACCCACATCTGCCGTATGGCCGAGGCGCCCGCTCCATCGGCGGTCATCGAGACGGTCGAGCCGTCCAGGTCGAAGTTGATCCACTGGCAGCAGTCGCGCTCGATCTCGATCAGCTGACGCAAGGCGACGGCGCTGCCCTCGTTGACGACAAGACGGATTCCTCCGGGAATCTCGTCTCGTGAGATGAGCGCGGTCCGGAACAGCTTCTGCCACGCATATCGCGTGTCGCGCAGCTCGTCCTGGGTCAGCGTGCAGACGACGGTGTCGGAGCTCGCGCGGTATGTTGGCACTCGGATCTGTCCTCCAGGGAGTTTGACAATCGAACTGTGCGGGGGCAGCAGAACATTCCACCATCCTTGGATCTCAGGGCATGAGCGAAGCGGCGGTGAGCGTGACGGTCGAGGACCCGAACACGCCCGACGCCCGCTGGTGCATCGACCAGTATTTCGCGGAGCTCGATGCGCGCTTCGATGCCGGCTTCGACCCCGCGCTGAGCATCTCAGCGGAAGCTGACGAATTGACCCCGCCCGCGGGCGCCCTGCTCATCGCCCGCCTGGATGGGCGGGCGGTCGGCTGCGGAGCCCTGAAGTTTCATCCCGAGGCGCCCGCCGAGCTCAAGCGCATGTGGGTGGCGCCGAATGCGCGCGGCCTCGGCCTGGGCCGTCGGCTCCTCGAGGAGCTCGAAGATCACGCCCGCAAAGCCGGCGCGAAGGCGGTGCGTCTCGAGACGAACCGATCGCTGACAGAGGCGATCCAGCTCTATCGCAGCACCGGATACCGCGAGGTGGGCGCCTTCAACTCAGAGCCATACGCGCACCACTGGTTCGAGAAGAACCTCGCCTAGCCACTCGACGTTGTACATAGCCTATTGACAGGACTTGACGATTGACGCAGTGCGTCGGAACATTTGGGGCGTGAACGCCGTTGTATCGGTCGTGATCCAGACAATCTTGGCCGCCTTCGTCCTCGGCGCGGTTTACGTATTGCAGCCGTGGCAGGGGATCGTGAACTCCGGAAAAGACACAGACCTGTGCTGGTCGTGCGGACAGCGCAGCACGCACAAGCTGTGGTGCCCTAACCGCTAGGCAGCACACTTACGCCGTGAGCAGCGATGCCACGGGCTACATTTGCGCCGCTTGCGGCGTTCAGTACCCACCGAGCACCGCACCACCCGCGCGGTGCGACATATGCGAAGACGATCGCCAGTACGTCGGGTGGCCGGGCCAGCAGTGGACGACGCTCGACGAACTTCGTAAAGATCATCGCAACGAGCTCCGCGACGACCTCGGCCTGACCGGGATCGGCACGACGCCGTCGTTCGCCATCGGCCAGCGGGCGCTCCTCGTCCGCTCCCCCGGAGGCAACGTGTTGTGGGACTGCATCACCCTGATCGACGACGCCACGGTGGATGAGCTGCGCAAGCTCGGCGGGGTGCGCGCCATCGCGATCTCGCATCCGCACTACTACTCCTCGATGGTCGAGTGGGGTCGATCCTTCGACGCGCCCGTTTATGTTCACGCGGCCGATCGCCGATGGGTGATGCGGCCGGACCCCAGGGTCGAGCGGTGGAGCGGGGAGACCAGGGCGCTCTGGGACGGCATGACGCTGATCCGCGCCGGCGGGCACTTCGATGGAGGCACCGTCCTGCACTGGCCCGCTGGGGCAGACGGGCGGGGCGCATTGCTCGCCGGGGACATCGTGCAGGTCGCACAGGACCGGCGGTGGGTCAGCTTCATGTACAGCTTTCCCAACTACATCCCGCTCCGGGCGTCGGAGATCGATCGCATCGCGTCGGCGCTGGAACCCTATGCCTTCGACCGGATCTATGGCGCATGGTGGGACCGCAATGTGTCGACGGACGCCAAGGTTGCATTCAGCCGCTCCGTAGAGCGCTACCAGAAGGCCCTAAGCCCGCGCCCGCGCTGAGCTCAGGCGGCGGGTCGGGCGGCGTGGAGCTCGAAGACTGGCCGCTGGGCGGCGGCGGCCGCCGGGTCGTCGAGTATCTCGCGGGCTCCCAGCACGCCGAGCAGGAGGCGACCGACCGGAATGCGGCGGACATACGGCCCGAGGCGGTCGCGGAAGAACTCCGTGGCGCCGTCAGGACTCAGCTCATTGGCTTTGACAGTTTCCTGCCGCTTGCCGATGGTCAGGGTCGCCTCGCCTGACTCCCGAAGGTTGCGGACCCAGTTGACCTCGCCGAACGTCCCGATGACCCACTGTCTGCCGTCGAGCTGGACCAGCGCGACCGGGGTCGTCCTGGGCTCGCCCGTCTTACGGCCGCGGACCGTGATCAGGGCGTTTGGGCCGAGCAGCGGACCCACCCGCAGGATCCGCCCTCGATCACACCCGCGGCGTCCTGCGGTCCCTCGATCCACACGCTGACCCATCCGGTCTCGGGCAGCACGTGGTGCGGCTGCGCCCTGCCCGCGGCGATCACTCGGTCGTGGAGGTCGCGCGGCAGGGGAAGGTCGGCCAGACGGTCCCCATGGACATGGCCGATCTCCTTCTTGCCGTAGAGGTACTCGGTGCCGCCGAAACGATGGGTGGTCTCCGTCACTCCGGGCCACGACGTGACTGCCTCGCGGATCAGTTCCCCTGCACTGGCCATGACACGAGGAACCGGTGGCCGTATGGGTTTGATTCCGCGCTCAGGGCAGCCGAATCACCTCGTCCCGGCGCCGGAGCTTGGCCAGCACCACGACTGCGGCCAGGGCGGTGACCGAGGCAAGCGCTCCCAGCCACGCGGCCCAATCCAGCATGTCGAGCGCCCAGCGCGGCGGCTCGAAGGCAGGCATGCCACCGAGGCTGACCAACATTTGATCGAACGCAGGCTCCAGAAACGCGGCAGCGGTGGCGAGGAGCATGCACAGAAAGGCCAGCACGGCGCCCGCGATGAGCCGATCCTGACCCGCGGCAAATCTGTTCCAACGCCAGCCGCTGAGCACGGCCACCGGCAGCGCAAAGACGATGCTCAGGAGGAACAGGTTTCGAGGCGCTTCTCCCAGGTGAAACCATGGATTGCCGTAATAGGCATTGCTTGCGAGCGCACCCGCGAAGGCGGCGGCCACCGCCGACGCCCCCGCGCCCGCGGATGCAATCCGGGGCGAAACCATTTGCCGCAGCACCATGTCAGGACGCGGCCGCGGCCCTCGCGCTGCTGGCGAAGCCCGGCATGGACTCCTCGGCGAGCAGCTCCACGACCGCGCGCGTGTCACCCGTCTTGCGAAACACCGCGAGCTGCCTGTCGGCGCTCGTGCCCCCGGCCAGGATCGTGTGCGTGTATTCGACCGCCGAACGCGAGCTAAGCTCGTCGACCACGTCGTCCACGAAATCGAGCAGCTCGAGGGCCAGGTCCCGCATCGGCACCTCGGCCTGCTTGCCGAAATCGATCAGCTTGCCGTCGATTCCGTAGCGGATCGCCCGCCACTTGTTCTCCGCGATCAGCGCGGGCATGTACTTGCGAAAGCCCAGGTTGCCCGAGCGCAGCTTCAGCAGCTTGGCGCAGATGGCCTGGGTGAGGGCGGCCAGGCAGATGGTCTCGTCCAGCCGCGTCGGCATGTCGCAGACACGGAACTCGAGCGTGGGAAAGGTGGGGTGCGCGCGAAGGTCCCACCAGATTTTCTTGCCGTTGTCGATCGAGCCGGTCTTGACCAGCAGCTGGACGTAGTTCTCGTACTCGTCGTACGAGCTGAGGTCGGGCGGGATCCCGGTGCGTGGGAAGTTCGACCAGACGACGCTGCGGTACGACTTGAGCCCGGTGTTGCGTCCCATCCAGAAGGGGCTCGAGGTGCTCAGAGCCAGCAGGTGGGGGAGGAAGTAGCGCGCTTCGTTGAGCACCTCGATGCGGTGCTCGGGGTCCGGGATCGCCACATGGACGTGCAGCCCGAAGATCACCAGCGACCGGACGACGTCCTGGAGCTCCTCCTCGAGCATCTTGTAGCGGTCGTGGTCGGTGATGCGCTGGTCGTTCCAGCGTGAGATGGGATGTGTCCCGGCGCAGGCGATGCGAAGGCCTTCGGGCCGGAGCAGCTCGGCCAGCGTCCCCCGCATCTCGCCCAATTGGTCACGCGCCTCGCTCACGTCCCTGCAGATGGTCGTGCCGACCTCGACCACCGATTGCATCATCTCGCGCTTCACCCTGTCGCCCAGCCGCGGCGCGGCGGCCGCGAGCAGGGTGTCGATGTGCGAGTGGAGCTCGCCCGAGGAGTCGATGATCTGGTACTCCTCCTCGACCCCGATCGTCAGCAGCCCGTCCTGGTTCATGCCGGCCCCTCGACGACGAATGTTGGCACGACGCTGCCCGCTCCGGCCGTCACGTTCAACAGCGCGGCCGCCGAGACCCGCGTCATGAAGCCCATCGCCCGGCCGTCGAACAGGTAGGGGTCGAGGTCGACCGCGAGGTCGAGATAGCGAACGCCGTCCAGGGCGATCGGGAACGACACGCGCGGGACCTCGACCGCTTCCTGCACGACGTAACACTGCGTCGTCGCCACCCCGATCGCCGCCTCCCACTCGGCCTGGCTGACCGTCCAGCCCAGGACTACTCCCTTGCCGCCGTACTCGTCATTCGGCTTCAGGACCAGCGTCTCGCGGCGGCGCGCGATGTCCTCGGCGAGCTCCGGGCGCACCCGCCGGGTCCACGGGATGTGGCGGCGGATCGCCGCGCGCTGGGCCGGGGTGTACAGGCGCTCGTAGCGATCGTCGGACAGGAGGGCCAGGCTCATCTTCTTGTGCAGCAGCTTGGCGCGAAAGCTGTTGACCACGCATACGGCGCCGGCCAGGTACGCGTCGCGCAGCGCCCGCGTCTCGTCGCCTCGAGTGAGCAGCTCGCTGGTCAACACCCGGCGGTAGACGATGTTCACCGCGACGCCGTGGGCGTACAGCCTCCCAACCCGAAACTCGAGAGAGCGAGGGTCGCAGATCACCGTCTTGACGCCTTTCGCCTCGAAGAACGCCTTGAACATCTCGAACTCAGGCGCGGTCGGGAGGCCTTCCCAGTCGACGATGGCGATGGCCGCGGTGGCTCCGCGGCCCCACTGGCGAAACGCGCGCAGCATTGCCGCCAGCTGCCGTCCTCGGGTGGACAGGAACCTTCCTCGAAACGCCTTGCGGAAGGCCTTCATCACGGGCATCCCGGAAAAGATGGCGGCCAGGTTGTCGCTGTAGGCCATCCCGGCCGGCGACTCCGCGTTGTACTCGACGAACCGCACCTCGTCGGCGAAGAAGCTGTCGAGCCGTACCGAGGGCGATGACGACTTGAAGCCGGGGTCGACCATGGCGAGGCGTTCCTCCTCCGCCTCCAGGCCGAGCTCCGCGCGGAGCTCCGCGTCCTGCAGCACCGCGCGTTCCAAAGCCGCCAACGCCGAGTACACGCCCTCGGCGGCCGCCACCGCCTGCTCATAGCGCTCGCGCGTGAGCATCTGCGGGCGCATGGCGACACACAGCGGACGCTCGCCGAACATGAGGTGGCGCTCGCGCTGGCCTTCGGCCAGCACGCCGGCGCTCGCGGCGGCCAGGTGCTCGTCCTCGAGGAGAGCATGATACGTCGCGATGGGGTCCTTCAACGCGGATCTTTCGGGCAAGCCCCGTCCTTCAGGCTTCGACGGGGTTCCGCGCCGTGCTCGATGGCACGTGCTTCCACCAGCGGTGCTCGTCCCGCCAGGGCGGCTTCGCCTCGCCCTTGGCGTACGCGATGACGAGGTCGGCCATCTTCTCCAGCACCCAGCGGAAGTTGTCCTCCTTGATCGAGAAGTTGTCGAAGTCCGGGGCCGGGTTCAGGAAGTCGATGGCGTAGAGCACGCCGTCCTTGACCGCGAACTCGACCGTGTCCATGTCGTAGCCGAGGGCCTCGACGAGGGTTGTCGCGTCGTTGATCGCCTGCTCGCGGAGCGGGCCCTCGACGGGGTGCGAAATCTGGTAGCGCTCCTCAAACGGTGCCCGCGGGTTGTAGCGGATCGGCAGGATGTTCTTGCGGCCGATGCAGAGGCACCGGACGTAGTCGTCCCAGTCGATGAACTCCTGGAGGATCATGGTTTTCAGGCCGGTCTGGTCGTAGGCGGTGATCAGCTCTTCGAGAGACTTGACGATGAACACGTCCTTCCAGCCGCCGCCGGTGTTGGGCTTCAGGACTGCAGGCAGGCCCGTGTAGGAAACGATGTGCTCCCAGTCCAGCGGAAACTGCAGGTTGCGCAGCGAGCGCACGTGGTCGATGTCCGGTATGTACTGCTTGTTCGGCAGCACGACCGTCTTCGGCACGGCGACACCGAGCCGGCGGGCGAGCGTGCACTCGAAGAACTTCTCGTCCGCCCCCCACCAGAACGGGTCGTTGATCACCGTGGTGCCCAGCAGGACCGCGCTCTTGAGATGCGCCCGGTAGTAGGGCACCTCGTGCGAGATGCGGTCGACCAGCACCGCGTGATAGGGCTCGAACATCTCGGGCGTTCCGCCAAGGACCGCCAGCTCCGCGCTGACTCCGTCGGCCTTGCCGCGCTGGTTGACGACGTCCAGGAACGGGCCCGGGAAGGTGTTCTCGCGGCCGACCAGCAGTCCGACGATCTTCGTTTCCGCCATCTGCCTTCCCCTCCCAAGATGATCTAGCCGGCGAGGTACCTCCGCATCATGTCCTTCCAGTAGGGCCAATCGTGCGCCCATCCGGGCCAGATTTCGAGCCCCACGTCGACGCCCTTGTCGCGAAGGAGCTGCGCTACCTTGAGCGAGTCGTTGACGTTGGGGTCCTGCTCGCCGGTCGCGATGACCTTGGGGTGCATCGCGCGGAGCGGGTCGAGGTACGCCGGGTCGGTCAGTCCTGGCAGGAAGGCGAAGAGGTTGGTGAAGTACGCGCTGTCGTCGCCGTAGCCGTCGAGCCAGCGCCCGGTGTCGTATGCGCCGCTCAGCGCGATGAACCCGCCCACCCTCATCGGATGCCTTGCGGCCAGCAAGACGGCATGCAGCGCACCGAAGGAAGCCCCGCATGCCAGGGGTGAGCCGGGAACCCGCGGCAGGACCTCCTCCAGGACGTAGGCCTCGTACTGGAGGTGGCGGCGGACGCGGTCGGCCGGCGGACGGTCCCTGGCGTACCACGACTCGGCGTCGACGCTGTCGAGGCAGACCAATTGGTAGGCGCCCGACTCGATGAGGTCGCTCAGCGCGGCGACGAGGCCGAAGTCCTCCCACTGGTAGAAGCGGCCCTGCGATGTCGGAAATACGATCAACGGGCGGCCGCTGTGACCAAAATGCAGGATCTCCATGTCGCGGCCGAGGCTCTGGCTGTATTCCTTGATGTAATCGCGCTGCATCTCAGTGGTGGTGGTGCTCATGGTGATCGTGAACCATCTCAGGTCCCATGTCCGGAGCGTTCTCCATCGCCTTGAGCATCGCCATCCCTCCGGTGCGCACGAACCGCCAACCGAGCACGAGGGCCAGGGCCAGCGACGCGAGGTCGAGGAACGTCGTGTAGTCCCACGACGGCCGCGTCTGAAAGGCCGCGACGAAATGGTGCGCCGGCACGAGCCCGAGGAGCTGGAACGCGCCACCGACGACAAACCCCGCCGCCACCATCGCGACGTACGACGTGCCGAGCAGGTAGAGACTGGTCCGCCCGCCGTAGTACCTCCGGTAGATGTCGAGGATCGGGATGATGAGCAGGTCGGCGAAGATGAAGCTGATCACCCCGCCGAAGCTGATGCCGCCATTCCACAGCACGACCGCGAGCGGCACGTTGCCCACCGAGCAAACAAAGCTGAGCAGCGCGATGATCGGACCCACGACCGGACCCCAGACCCCAGCGAGCGCGGGGTCGCGAGTCAGGAAGATCGTCTGCCAGAAGCTGTTGGGCACCCAGGCGGCGAGCGCGCCGGCGATCAGAAAGCCCAACACGAGGTCCTGCGCCACGCTCGCCACGTCCATGTAGAAGAAGTGACTGATCGCGGTGAAGCCCCGGTCTGAGAAAAGCCGGCGGAGGAACGGACCGTCGGTGACGGCCATGTCCATATCGGCGTGCCCTTCCATCCGCCCGTGGCGTCCCTTGTCCGCCTGGGCGCGCGCGGCCTCGACCATGCGAGCGCGCAGCGTGTACTTGAAGATGACGGCGAGGACGGCGATCATCAGCAGCCCGCCGGCGAACTCAGCGGCGAGGAACTGCCACCCGAGCAGGACGAGCAGGACCAGGCCCAGCTCGAAGACGAGGTTGGTGCTCGCGAACTCGAAGAGGATCGCGTTCGCGAAGGTGGCGCCCTTGCGGAAGAGGCTCCGGGCGACGGCGACCGCCGCGTACGAGCAGGACGAGCTGGCCGCGCCCAGCAGCGTGGCGAACGTCACCCCGCGCAGGTCGTCCTTGCCGAGGACGCTGACCACGGCCGCACGCGAAACGACGGACTGGACCAGCGCGGAGATGAGGAAGCCGAGGGCGAGTGGCCACAGGACCTCCCAGAACATGAAGAAGGCCATCTGCAGCGCTTCCCAGATCGCCCCGATCAACCCCGGCACGAAAGGATTTATAGCGCTACGTGGAAACCGCCCGCGGTAATGCGTTAAGGATTACGAGTGGCGGTTCGGGTCCTGATCCTGTCGGTGCTCATCTTCTTCGTCGCTTTCGGCGCCCACGAGGTCATGCACCTCCTGGTCATCTACGCCGTCGGAGGCCAGGGCTCGATCATCGCGCGACCGTGGCGCCTCGGACTCGTCGAGTTCACGATCTGGTCCCTGCACGCCCAGCCCAGCCAACCGCTGGACGTGACCCGGCAGGTCATCGTGAATTTCTTCGGCCCGTTCCTGGCCGCCGTTCCGCTTGCGGCCCTGCTCGTCTACGTCCGGGAGCCGATACCGGTGGCCGCCCTGATCGCGAACATCGTGATCCTTCTCTTCTACGCGATCATCGAGGCCGGCGACCTGCTGCTCGAGGCGGTCTACAACACGGACGTTTCCTGGTTGACGTGGCCGGAGTTCAACTACGGGGTGCCGGTTCTGATCATCGCTCTAACGGCGGTGACCGTGCGCCTACTTTCCGCGCTGAACGGCCGAAAGATTCCCGAGTGACGTGCACGTCGCCACAGGGTGCAGGCCGGGCGCGGTGCCTCCGCCGCACGCCCACGCCCGACCGCCGAACAGCGCCAGCTCGAAACCGTGGCGCGGCACCAGCATCGTCTCGCCTGTCGACCAGGCCTTGCCGGGCATGTAGCTCGTGAACTGGTCGACGATCGCGGTCTCGCCCGCGTTCTGGCCACCGGCCACGACGACCGCGCCGCCGAGGAAGGTCACAGCGCCGGCTCCACTGGTCGCTCGCGGCAGGTCGGGCAGCCGAGACCACGTGCCGCGGGCCACGTCGAGACAGTCCACGCGCGTCGTGGTCGGGTAGCGGCCGCCGGCGACGCACGCGCTGCCGTTCACCACGAAGCCGGACACGTGGTTGCGCGGGCTGGGCAGCGCGGGCTGCGCCGACCATGCGTTGGTCGCGGGATCGTAGCTCTCGACCGCCGCGACTTGGCCGCGACTGGTGTTTCCTCCAATCGCGAAGAGTTTCCCTTCCGCGGCGACCAGGGCGTGGCCGCCGCGAGGGAACTGCATCCGCGCCATCTCGGTCCAGTGGTCGACGTCGAGACGGAACATGCGCGGGCTGTCGGCGCCGTTCGAGTGGCCTCCGGCCAGGTACAGGCGGCCGTCGAGGGTGGCCGCGGACGGATGGTCGACCGGTAAAAGAAGAGGGGGACCCGTGGACCAGCTGCTGCCGTCGAACACGTACACCGAGGCAAGGCTCGCGCCCGCTGCGTTGAACCCTCCCATCACGTACAGCTTTCCGCCCGCGGACGCGGCCGCCGCCTCCTCGATCGGCGCCGGGAGGGGCGCCTCCATCCGCTGCTCGGGCAGCGGCGCGGGCAGGGTGGAGAAGCTCGGCGTCGCCACGGGTGAGGGGGTCGGCGTCAGGGGCGCCGCCGGCACGCTCGAGGTGCAGGCAACGACCAGGGCGAGAAGGGCCGGCCAGATGCCGGCGGTGGCGTGTTTCGTGAACATGCGGCTCAGATGATGTCAGGGGGCGGGTCTTGCGACCCGCCCCAATGCCGCATCGAAGGGTTGTATGTCGTAACGACCAACACGTCGAAACCTGGCGCGAGGCCCTGGTCCCGCTCGCGTCGCATAATCGCCACATGGCGACCGCCCTGACGCTGACGCACCTCGGGTCGCTGATGGGCGGCGTGCGCAGCGTGGACGAGGTGGGAGCCGGCGAGCGGGCCGCGGCGCTGGCCAAGCGGTCGATCAAGAAGTCCTCCAAGCTGTGGGCTCTCGACCTGGCCATCCGGTGCATGGACCTGACCACGCTGGAGGGCGCCGACACGCCCGGAAAGGTGGCCGCGATGTGCGCCAAGGCGGTCAGGCCCATGGCGGGCGACCCGACGATCCCGTCCGTGGCGGCGGTCTGCGTCTACCCGCTGCGCATAGCTGACTGCGTGGAGCATCTACGCGGGACGACCGTGCGCATCGCCTCGGTGGCGACCGCGTTCCCCTCCGGCCAGAGCTTCACCTCGATCAAGGTCGCGGAAACCGAGCAGGCGGTCAGGGCCGGCGCCCACGAGATCGACATGGTGATCGACCGCGGCGCGTTCCTCGCCGGCGACTATCAGCGCGTCTACAACGAGATCGTCGCCGTCAAAGAAGCGTGCGGCGACGCCCACCTGAAGGTCATCCTCGAGACGGGCGAGCTGGGGACCTACGACGCGATCCGCCGCGCGAGCATCCTGGCCATGGCGGCCGGCGCGGATTTCATCAAGACCTCGACCGGCAAGGTCCAGCCCGCGGCCACGCTTCCGGTGAGCCTCGTGATGATGGAGGCGATCCGCGACTTCGTCCGCGAGACCGGCCGCCCCGTCGGCTTCAAGGCCGCGGGCGGAATTCGCACCGCCAAGCAGGCCATTTCTTACCTTGTGGTGACATACGAGACGCTGGGCGCCGACTGGATGGCGCCGGAGCGCCTCAGGCTCGGCGCCTCGACGCTCCTCAACGACGTCCTGATGCAGATCGACAAGGAGCGGACGGGCGCCTACCAGTCGGGCGACTACTTCACGATCGACTGATGGCCATCACCAAGAGGGAATCCGCCGCGCTCGCCAAGCGCGCCGCTGAAGGCGGCGGTGTCTTCGAGTACGCGCCGGCGCCGGAGTCGATCGACCACATCAAGATTCAGCCCCGCTACGGCCTGTTCATCGGCGGCCGCATGGTGGACGGTCACAGCAAGAAGCACTTCCCCACCATCAACCCGGCCACCGAAAAAAAGTTGGCCGAGGTCGTGGAGGCGGACGAGGTCGACGTCGACCGCGCGGTGAAGGCCGCGGGCAAGGCCTTCGATTCGTGGGCCCATCTCGCCCCGTCCCGCCGCGCCCGCTACCTGTTCCGCATCTCACGCCTGCTCCAGGAACGGTCGCGCGAGCTGGCGGTGGTCGAGACGATGGACGGCGGCAAGCCGATCAAGGAATCGCGCGACGTCGACATCCCGCTGAGCGCCGCGCATTTCTTCTACTACGCCGGCTGGGCGGACAAGCTCGAGTGGGCCTTCCCCAATCGAAAACCGCGGCCGCTCGGTGTCGCCGGCCAGGTCATTCCGTGGAACTTCCCGCTGCTGATGCTCGCGTGGAAGATCGCGCCGGCGCTCGCGGCGGGCAACACGGTGGTGCTCAAGCCGGCCGAGACCACGCCGCTCTCCGCCATGTTGTTCGCCGAGATCTGCATGCAGGCGGAGCTTCCGCCGGGCGTGGTCAACATCATCACCGGCGCAGGCAAGACCGGCTCGCTGCTGGTCACGCATCCGGACGTGAAGAAGGTCGCCTTCACCGGGTCGACCGAGGTCGGCAAGCTGATCCAGCGTGCCATCGCGGGGACCGGCAAACGGCTCACGCTGGAGCTCGGCGGCAAGGCGGCCAACATCGTCTTCGAGGACGCGCCGCTCGACCAGGCCGTCGAGGGCATCGTCAACGGGATTTATTTCAACCAGGGGCACGTTTGCTGCGCGGGCAGCCGCCTCCTCGTGCAGGAATCGATCGCCGAGCCGCTGCTGGAAAAGCTGAAGCGAAGGCTCTCGACGCTGCGCCTCGGCGATCCGCTGGACAAGAACACCGACATCGGCGCGATCAACTCGAAGGCGCAGCTCGAGAAGATCCAGGGCCTGGTCGAGTCGGGCGTCGAGGAGGGCGCCGAGCTGTACCAGCCCGAGTGCCTCCTGCCCGAGCGCGGGTTCTGGTTTCCACCGACTTTGTTCACCAATGTCGCGCAGTCCTATCGAATTGCGCGCGAGGAGATCTTCGGCCCGGTGCTTTCGGTGCTGACGTTCCGCACGCCGAACGAAGCGGTCGAGAAGGCGAACAACACTCCATACGGACTTTCCGCCGGCGTCTGGACGGACAAGGGCTCGCGCATCCTGTGGATGGCGGAGCGGATGCGCGCGGGTGTCGTGTGGGCGAACACGTTCAACCGCTTCGACCCGACCTCTCCCTTTGGCGGCTACAAGGAGTCAGGTTTCGGCCGCGAGGGCGGCGTGCACGGATTGCTGCCGTACGTGGAGCTGAACTGATGGACGTCCGCAAGACCTACAAGCTCTTCGTCAACGGCGAGTTCGTGCGCTCGGAGTCGGGGCGAGCGTACCGGCCCGACGGGAAGGTCAACGTGCCGCGCGGCTCGCGCAAGGACATGCGCGACGCGGTCCGCGCGGCTCGCACGGCGTTCCCCGGCTGGGCGGCGCGCACGGCGATGAACCGGGGACAGATCCTGTACCGAGCGGCCGAGATGCTCGACAGCCGCGCGTCGCAGTTCGTTGACTTGCTCGGCGGCGGAGCCCGGGCGCGTCGCGAGCTCGACCAGGCCGTCGAGACGCTCGTCTGGTACGCGGGGTGGACCGACAAGCTGTCCCAGGTCACCGGCACGGTGAACCCCGTCGCCGGCTCCTACTTCAACTTCACCATTCCCGAACCGACCGGCGTCGTGGCGATCATCGCCCCTGAAGAAGCGCCTCTCGCCGGCCTGGTCCGCAGGCTCGCGCCGGCGCTGTGCGGAGGCAACGTCGTCGTCGCCCTGGCGGCAGAGTCGCACCCTCTGGCGGCGCTCACGCTGGCCGAGGTGATGGCGACAAGCGACGTGCCCGCCGGCGTGGTCAACATCCTGAGCGGCCAGCGCAAGGAGCTGCTGCCGTGGCTCGCCTCGCACATGGACATCAACGCCATCGACGCCGCCGGATGCACCAGCGACGAAATCAAAGCAATCGAGGAATCAGCGGCAGGCAACGTAAAACGTGTGATCAAGATCACAGAGGAGGAGAGAAGTCCTTACCTCATCGCCGCTTTCATGGAAATGAAGACCGTCTGGCACCCAATCGGTGTTTGAGACGCCCTTAAAATTGCACTGGCATGACTGAGGTCCTCACCAGGCCCGTCCCGGTCGAAACCTCGGGACAAGTCAGCGCCAGGCAGGCGGAGCCGCGCGGCGGCAAGCCGATGATCTCCGCCGCCCAGATCGCGCGCCGCGTGCGCCGGCTCGGACGCCAGATCTCCGAGGTGTATGCGGACATCGACACCCCGTTGGTCATGGTGGTCATCCTGAAAGGCGCGACTGTTTTCGCCGCAGACCTGCTGCGCAGCCTCAGCATCCCCGCCGAGCTCGAGTTCGTCCGGGCCTCGAGCTACCCGACCGGCACGTCGAGCAACGGACGCCTCCGGCTCGCGCACATGGTCGAAGGGCCGCTCGTGGGCCGCCACGTGCTCCTGGTCGAGGACATCATCGATTCAGGCATGACCGTGAGCGCGATCGAACGACGCATCAAGCGGATGGGCCCGGCGTCGATCCGGCTCGCGGGCTTGCTCGACCGCCCGGCGCGGCGGGAGGTCGAGGTGAAGATCGACTTCACCGGGTTTGTCATTCCCGACCGCTTCGTGATCGGCTACGGCCTCGACTACGCCGGGCTGTATCGCGAGCTGCCCGACATCTACTCGCTGACATAGCGACCGGGTCGCCTTACCTCGGCTGGAAAAAGGCCGAGCTGCACTGCCACCTCGACGGGGCGGTGCGACCCTCGACCGCCGAAGAGCTCGCGAGCAGGCTGAATCTCGACCTTCCCCGGCCGCTGCGCATGGTGGCGCCGCCCGATACCCCGAGCCAGGCCGCCTACATCGCGTACTTCGACGACGCGATCGCCGTGATGCAGACCGAGGAAGCGCTGGAGCGAACGGCGCTCGAGCTCTGCCTCGACTCGGCGGCCGAGAACATCGACTACCTCGAGGTCCGGTGGGCGCCGCGTCTTCACATGCGGCGCGGGTTGACCATCGACAGCGTGATCCGCGCCGTGCTCGCCGGGCTCGATTCCGGTCCGATCACCGCGGTCGCGATCGTCTGCGCGATGCGCCAGCACTCGCATGATGAGAATGTCGCGCTCGCGCGCGAGGCCGGCCGGTTCGCCGGGCGCGGCGTGGTGGGCTTCGACCTCGCCGGTGACGAGGTCCGCTATCCCGCGGCGCCGCAGCGGCCCGCTTTCGAAGCCGCTCGCGCGGCTGGACTGCACCTCACCTGCCATGCCGGGGAGGCCGGCGAACCCGCAAGCGTCGAAGACGCGCTGGACCTCGGCGTCGAACGGATCGCGCACGGCGTGATCGGTGCACGCGACCCTAGAGTGGTCGAGCGCGTGCGCGCCGAGGGCGTGGTCCTCGACATGTGCCCGACCGCGAACTGGAAATGCAAGGCGGTCCCCGCGCTCGCGGATCACCCGCTGCCGCGACTCGTGCGCAGCGGCGTGCGCTGCACGATCAGCACGGACTCGCGCACCGTGGCGGCCACCACCTTGAGCCGCGAGTTCGAGCTGATGTCGGGCGTCGGCATGACCGACGATGAGCTGCGGCGCTGCAACGAGACCGCCTACGAGGCGAAGTTCGGCTAGGAGCACGCCCTTCGATTCCGCACCGCTGGATCCGACGGCGTGGAATTGAGCCGGGAATTCCGCTCGGGTGACGTCAGGCCGCGAATTAGCCGGTCCCGAAGAGCCGGTCGCCGAAGTCGCCCAGGCCGGGCACGATGTAGGCGCGGTCGTTGAGGCGCTGATCGAGGGCCGCGGTGTAGATGTGGACCTCCGGGTGGCGCTCCTCCAGCACTTTGACGCCCTCCGGCGCGGCCACGATGCAGATCATCCGCGCGTCGCGCCCGCCGGCCTCTTTGATCAGGTCCAGCGCCTGAGCCGCGGAACCGCCGGTCGCGAGCATCGGATCCAGGAGCAGGGGGACCTTGCCCTGCAGCCTGGGCAGCTTGTTGTAGTAGATCCGCGCGACCGCGGTCTGCTCGTCACGCTCCAGGCCGATGTACCCAACACTGACGCGAGGCAGAAGCTCCAGCACCGGCGCCAGCAGGCCAAGGCCGGCGCGGAGCACCGGTATCGCGACCACCTCCGCCTCGATCTCTATCGCATCGGCTTCGGCCAGTGGGGTCTGCACCTTGCTTCGTCTGACGGGCAGGTCGGCGGTCGCCTCGTACAGGAGCATGGTCATGACGTTGCGCGCGAGGGCCCGAAACTCATCCGGCTGGGTCGTGCTGTCGCGCAGCCCCCGCAGGCCGTCCGCGACCAGCGGGTGCTTACTGACGCTTAACGGCACGCGCGTCGCGCGCGATCAAACGCCGCAAGGCGTCGACCGCGACCTTGAGCATGCGATCCATGTACGAGGGATCGAGATGGTGGATCTCCCCTGCCCCTAGCTCATCCACGCAGAGGTTGATCGTCGCGGCTCGCAGCTTGCGCAGCCGCGCCACGATGAAGAGCGTCGACGACTCCATGTCGTTGCTCAGCACGCCGGCCTTGGACCACATCTCCAGCTCTTCACGGATGTGCGCGCGCGGCATCTTGTCGGGCATGAGGTCGGAGTAGAGCGCGTCGACGGAGCGGAGCAGCCCCACGTGATACGGCGCGCCCGACGCCTCGGCCGCCTCGACGAGAGCGTTGGTCATGTCGAGCGACGCCACCGCCGGGTATTCGGTCGGCACATAACCGTTCGACGTGCCTTCGGTGCGCACGGCGCCGAGGCCGATGACGAGGTCGCCCATCTTGATCTCGGGCTGCGCCGCACCGCACGTGCCGACGCGGAGGAAGGTATGCACTCCGAGCTCGTTCAGCTCTTCGATGGCGATGGCGACGGACGGGCCGCCCATGCCCGTCGACATCGCGGACACCGTCGTGCCGCCGAGCTTGCCCGTGAAGGTTCGATACTCGCGGCTGAACGCAACCTCACGAGCGCCGTCCAGATACTTCGCGATCAACGGCGTGCGGAATGGGTCGCCCGGGACGAGCACGTAGTCGCCGACGTCGCCCCGACCCAACCCGACGTGGTACTTCTTTTCGGTCACGGCCATCTCTGGCGGAATACTAGCCGTCCTCTGTAATGCCGTTCTTGTCCACCCGAGCGAGGACGTGAGGTGGCCGGCGAGCCTCGCGATCCGTCAGCCGCCAGGCCTTCTGCAATCTCGAGGTCACGCGCTCGACAAGCTCCTTCGACCGCGCGTGCACCGTGACCAGCGTGTCGCCGGCGTTGACGCGCGCGCCGACCGGCGCCTCGATGACCAGACCGGCCGCAGGGTCGACGCGGTCCTCCTTGCGGATTCTGCCGGCACCAAGCTCGAGGGCGGAAAGCCCGACCTCCAGGGCGTCGATCGACTCCACGTAACCTGCTGACGGCGCAGTCACAGGCAGCTGCACGGGAGCGATAGGCAGTCCGCGCTCGAGGTGGCCCCCTTGCGCGCGCAGCATGCTTTCGAACTTCTCCCGGCCGGCTCCCGAGCGCAGCACCTTCTCCGGGTCGGCGTCGACCCCGGCAAGCCGGCACATCTCCGCGGTCACGCGCAGAGAAACCTCGAGCAGCTCCTCGTCGCCCTTGCCCGACAGTGCCTCCAGCGCTTCACTCACCTCCAGCGCATTGCCGACCGAGCGGCCCAGTGGGTTGTCCATCGCGGTGACCAGCGCGACGGTGCGCCGCCCCGCGTCTTCGCCCAGCTGAACCATCTCGGCGGCCAGCGCCTCCGCCGATGCGACGTCGGGCATGAACGCGCCGCGACCGAACTTGACGTCGAGGACGATCGCGTCCGCGCCGGCGGCGATCTTCTTCGACATCACGCTGGACGAGATCAGCGGAACCGAGGGCACCGTCGCGGTCACGTCGCGCAGCGCGTACAGCAGCTTGTCGGCCGGCACCATGCGCGGCGACTGGGCCGCGACCGCGATGCCGACCTCGAGCACCTGCTTGATGAATCGCTCGGGGTCGAGGTCCACCGTGACGCCCGGCACGGATTCCAGCTTGTCGAGCGTGCCGCCGGTGTGGGCGAGCGCGCGCCCGCTGAGCTTGGGGACCTTGACGCCGCAGGCGGCCGCGAGCGGGGCGGCGATCAGCGTCACCTTGTCGCCGACGCCGCCGGTCGAGTGCTTGTCGACCTTGATGCCGGGGATCGCCTTGAGGTCCAGCACGTCGCCGCTCGCGACCATCGCCTGTGTCAGCGCGAGCGTCTCGCCCGCCGTCATGCCGCGAATGCAGACCGCCATCAACCACGCGGCCATCTGGTAGTCGGGGATGTCGCCGCTGATATAACCCGCGAGCAGGAACTCGATCTCCTCCCGCGTGTGCTCGTAACCATCGCGCTTGCGGCCGATCACTTCGAGCGGATTCATCCGGGCAATCGTAAATGTGCGCCCTGCGCCCCCCGGCGGGCACCGCCAGACCACCATTTAAAGCGGGTGTACAATCCGCCCGACCGAGCGATCCGCGCCTGGCCGTCTGGCCGGGCTTTTCCGTAGTGAAGGGAGCATCGAGGATGGGGCACAAGCGGTACAGGTTCCTGGGTGTGGTTGCCGCGTTGATGGTGCTGGCGACGGCGTGCGGCGGGTCGACCCCGAGCACCACCACCAAGCAGTACAAGATCGGGCTCGTCACCGACATCGGCGGGCTGAACGACCAGAGCTTCAACCACCTGGCCTACGTCGGCCTGGAGAAGGCGAAGCAGGACTTCGGGATCAAGGACGACGTCACGGAGTCGAAGAGCGGCGACGACTACGTGCCGAACCTCACGCACTACGCGTCCCTGAACTACGACCTCGTGATTGGCGTCGGCTTCTTGATGGCGGAGGCGGTGGGCACAGTTTCCGGGCAGTTCCCGAGCGTGCATTTCGCGATCATCGACGGCGCCGGCACCGACTCCAAAGGCAACGACCTGAAGCACGCCAACGTCGAGTCCCTGTTCTTCAAGGAGCAGGACGCCGGGGCGATGGTCGGAGTGATCGCCGGCTGGCTGGAAAAGAATGGCAAGGCGAAGAAGAATCAGCACATCATCGGCGCTGTGGGCGGCATCAGCATCCCGCCCGTCGACCACTACATCGCCGGCTACCGCTGGGCAGCGAAGATGGAAGACCCGCAGATCAACGTGCTGGTCGGATACTCAAACGACTTCACCGACTCGGCCAAGTGCAAGACGGTCGCCCAGAGCCAGGTGCAGCAGGGCGCTGACATCCTGTTCCAGGTCGCCGGCGGGTGCGGACAGGGCGTGCTCCAGGAAGGCACGCAGGGCGGCGTGTACAGCATCGGCGTCGACGCCGACCAGAAGACGGCCGACCCGTCAGTCATCGCTAGCGCGCTGAAGAAGGTCGACGTGGCGACGTACACCGCGATCAAGAACGTCGTCAACGGCCAATTCGCCGGCGGGGCCCTGACGTTCGAGATCAAGAACGGGGGCGCCGGTTACGCGATCGACAACCTGACCGTGCCGCCCGAGCTCAAGACCGAGCTCGACAAGATCCAGGGCCAGATCCAGTCAGGCGCCCTGGTACCCCCATCGGACAAGACTTGGTAGCCAGGCAATTGGGCGCCGCGACCGCTCAGCCATAGCCACCGCAACGGGCGCGCCGCCGAGGCGCGCCCGTCCCCGACCTCCTCTGGCGCCGCCGGTCCTGCGCCGCCTCGCGGGCGGGCTCGCGATGCCTCTCGGCTCAGTCGTCTTGGCCTTCGTCGTCGGCGCCGTGATCGTGGCGGTGACCGGCGGCAACCCGTTCGGCGCGTACGGAGCGCTCATCTGCGGCGGGTTCGGCATCGCCTGCAACGGTGAGAACCCCGCCCTGCAAGTGTCCAACACGATCGTCTTCATCATCCCGCTCATCACCACCGGCGTCGCCGTGGCCCTGCCGTTCCGGGCCAACCTGTTCAACATCGGCGCGGAGGGTCAATTGATCGCGGGCTCCATCGCCTGCACCGCGATCGGGATCAAGTTCAGCGGTCTGCCAACGCCAATCTTGCTGCCGATGGTGCTCGTGGGCGGCATGGTCGCCGGTGCCCTGTGGGCCGGCGTCGCGGGCGTCCTCAAAGCGACCGTGGGCGCCCACGAGGTGGTGACCACGATCATGATGAATTACATCGCGCAGTGGCTTCTGCGCTACCTGATCATCGGAGGCCCGCTGCAGCTTGGGCCTGGCACCTCCAAGTCGCAGCCCATCGGCCCGGGGGCTCGGCTCGCGACGATTCTCCCTGCCGACAACTCGTTGATCATCTTCGGACTGCCCGCGAGCGTGTACCGGGTGCACACGGGCCTTTTGATCGCGATCGCCGCCGCGGCCGTCTTCGCGTTCCTCTTGTGGCGCACCTCGCTCGGTTACGAGATACGCGCGGTCGGGCAGAGCCAGAAGGCGGCGCGCTATGCGGGTGTGAGCGTGCGCCGGACGATCATCGTCACGATGCTCATCGCGGGCGCCTTCTCGGGCCTGGCGGGAGCGGTGCAGATCGCCGGCGTCGACCACAACCTGACCGACAAGTACTTCAGCGACACCACGGGCTTCGACGCGATCGCGGTGGCGCTCCTCGGGTTGGGCAGCGGGGTGGGCATCGTGCTCGCGGCGATTCTGTTCGGCGCGCTGCACGCGGGCGGCCAGGTCATGCAGGCAGACGCGGGCATCTCGAGCAACCTCGTCCTGATCCTGCAAGCGCTGATCCTCTTCAGCATCGCGGCCAACTTCGTCGGCGCCATCCGGCAGCGCATCCCTGGCCTTGCCGGCAGGCCGACCGCCATGCCGCCTGAGCTGCCGCCCTCCGCGCCGCTGATGAGCGAGGCGGCGGAGCCGCCACCCGCATGACCGCGCTGTCCGACATCCTCCACCTGCTGGTCACCGCGAACCTGTGGCAGGCGACGCTCGCCGCCGCGGTGCTGCTGCTCCTGCCCGCGCTGGGCGGTGTCGTCTCGGAGAGGAGCGGCGTGGTGAACATCGCGATGGAAGGGATGATGCTCACAGGCGCCTTCTTCGCGGTGGTCGCGGACCTGGCCTTGCACAACCCGTGGCTGGCCACCGGCGTCGCGATGCTGGCGGGCGCGCTGATGGCGTCGGTCCACGCCATCGTGTCGATCCGGTTCAGGGCGGACCAGATCGTGAGCGGGATCGCGATCAACATCTTCGCCGCCGGCCTGACCGTCTTCCTGATCAACCGCATCTATGGGCTCCAGGACGTCGGCCATGTAACCCAGAGCGAGCTTCTGCCCGACATCAAGGTCCCAGCCCTCGACCAATTGCCCTTCATCGGTCAGGTCGTGTTCCAGCAGAACGTGATCGTCTACGTCGCCCTGGTGCTCCTCGTCCTGACCCACGTCGTCCTGTTCCAGACGCGCCTCGGCCTTCGCATCCGCGCCGTCGGCGAGCACCCGATGGCGGCCGACACCGCAGGCATCAACGTCTATTTGATTCGCTACGGCGCGGTGATCACGAGCGGGCTTCTGTCGGGGTTGTCAGGCGCGTTCCTCGCCATAGGGGTTGCCAACACGTTCGTGCCCAACATGACCGACGGCCGCGGCTACATCGCGCTTGCGGCGATGATCTTCGGCAAGTGGACGCCGTTCGGCGCGTTCATCGCGTGCTTGATCTTTGCACTGGGCGAGGCGATCTACGCGAACAACTCGATCATCCACATCTCCCAGTACCTGCTGAGCATGCTGCCGTACCTGATCACGCTCATCGTGCTGGCGGGCCTGGTCGGCCGGAGCATCCCGCCCGCCGCCGACGGCCTTCCTTACGTGCCGGGGTCGGAATGAGCGAAGCGCCACTCGCGGTCGAGATGCGAGGAATCGTCAAGCGGTTCCCCGGCGTGCTGGCCAACGACCACGTCGACTTCAGCGTCCGCACGGGCGAGATCCACGCCCTCGTCGGCGAGAACGGCGCAGGCAAGTCGACGCTGATGAACATCCTGTACGGGCTCCTGCACCCGGACTCCGGAGAGATCGTCATCGACGGCAAGACCGTGCACATGGCGGGCCCGCGCGAGGCGATCTCGCTCGGCATCGGCATGGTCCACCAGCATTTCATGCTCATACCGGTCTTCTCGGTCGGCGAGAACATCATGCTGGGGCGCGAGCCGGTGACCGGCCCCGACTTCTTCGACCGCCGGCGCGCCCGGGCGGCGATCGAGGACCTGACCAAGCGCTACGGCCTGGCCCTGGACCCCGACGCCCGGATGGGGGATCTTCCCGTGGGGCTGCAGCAGCGCGCCGAGATCGTGAAGGTGCTGTACCGCGGCGCAAGCATCCTGATCCTCGACGAGCCCACGGGCGTGCTGACCCCGCAAGAGAGCAAGGAGCTGTTCAGCGTCCTGCGCGACCTGGTGAAGGTCGGCAAGACGATCATCTTCATCAGCCACAAGCTGAAGGAGGTGCTCGAGATCTCGGACCGCATCACCGTGATGCGGCGCGGGAAGGTGGTCGGCCACCTGATCACGAAGGACACCAACGAAGAGGAGATCGCGACGTTGATGGTCGGCCGCGAGGTGCTCCTTCGCGTCGACAAGAAACCCGCGAAGCCCGGCGGGGTGGCGATGAAGGTCGAGGACCTGACGGCCAGCTCGGACCGGGGCGTGCCGGCGCTGAAAGGAGTTTCCTTCGAGCTGCGGTATGCGGAGATCCTGGGCATCGCCGGGGTCGAGGGCAACGGACAGAGCGAGCTCATGGAGGTGCTGGCGGGCATAAGGCGGGCGACCGGAGGCCGCGTGCTGCTCGCCGATCGCGACATCACGACGATGGACGCGAACACGGAGCGCGACGCCGGGGTCGCGTTCATTCCCGAAGACCGGCGGGGCACCGGGCTCGTGCTCGCCTTCTCGATCGCGGAGAACTCGATCCTGGGTCGTGAGCGGACCGCGAAGTTCTCGTGGAACGAGTTCGTCCTGAAGCTGGTCGCGATCCGCGACTGGGCGCGGCGCCTCGTGAAGGATTTCGACATCCGCACCCCGAGCATCGACGTCGCGGCGCGAAATCTTTCCGGTGGCAACCAGCAGAAGGTGATCGTCGCGCGCGAGATGGGCGGCAATCCAAAGGTGCTGCTGGCCGCCCAGCCGACCCGCGGTGTCGACATCGGCGCGATCGAGTTCATCCACCGCCAGATCGTCAAGGAGCGCGATGAAGGCGCTGCCGTCCTTCTCGTCTCGGCCGAGCTCGACGAGGTCCGATCGCTGTCGGACCGCATCGCTGTGATGTACGAGGGGCGGATCGTCAGCATCGAGTCGCCGGACACGCCTGAAGAGCGCCTGGGTCTGCTGATGACTGGAGGGGGGACGCGAGCCGGAGCCGCTTAGAGGCGGTCCAGGATTCCCGGCAGCTCGGTAATGCTCGAGATGCGAGTCCAACCCTGTGCAGGTAATTGGTCCTCCGGGACGTGCTCGTGATGCCAGGTCACCTCGTAGGGAATGTGCACCGCATGTCCGCCGATCTCCACGACGGGCACCACGTCAGACCGCAGCGAGTTGCCCACCATCGCGAAATCCTCCGGCTTCATCGCACGCCGCTGGAAGATGCCGCGGTAGGTGTCGACGTTCTTCTCGGTCAGTATCTCGACGCCGAGGAAAAGGTTGCCCAGGCCTGAGCGGGCGAGCTTGCTCTCCTGGTCGAACAGGTCGCCCTTCGTGATGAGCAGCATGTCGTAGCGCTCGCTCAGGCCCCGCAGCGTGTCCTCGACGCCAATGAGGAGCTCGGTCGGCTCCATGAGCATCCGCTTGCCCCACCCGAGGATCACCTCCAGGTCGCTGGCGGGGATGCGCCCCTGCGTGAGCTCGATCGCCGTCTCGAGCATCGACAGCGTGAACGACTTGACCCCGTAGCCGTAGATGGCGAGATTCTTCATCTCCATCTCGGCGAGCCGGGTGTCCACGTCGGCGTCCGGCGCGTGCCGCTGGATCAGGTCGCGAAACTCACGCTGCGTGACATGGAAGCGAGTCTCGCTGTGCCACAGCGTGTCGTCACCGTCAAACCCCACCACCCGAACCGGCATAGCGCCGGACGATTATGCGAGGTGCTACATCCCCGGCGTCCGGATATGGGTCCAGTGCGCGCCGCCGTCGATCGTCCGCTGGATGTCGCTGCGCACGGTGGCGTAACCGATGAGCGGGTCGGCGAAGACGACCTGCGGCGCCGCCCCCGCCGCCTGCGAGTGGTAGTCGGACGTGAACGGGTGCCAGGTTCTTCCAGAGTCGGTTGACTCCATATGACCCACGATCTCGATCCAACGCGTGGCGGTCACGAACGTCACATCGAGCGGCCTGGACAAGTCGGCCAAGTAGGTCCATGTGCTTCCGCCATCGCTTGACTGAAACACGTATCCGTGGAATCCATTCGGTTGCATTCCATACGCCTGAACGAGCAGGGTGGGGCCAAAGCTCTTCACCCGACCCGCGCGCAGCGCATCGCCGGAGCCGTACGTGGTGAATCCCGGAGGATCAGCCAGCGTGCGGGCCGACCAGGTCACCCCGCCGTCCGCGGTGCGATAGATGGTCGGTCGTCCGTTGTCGTCCCACCCGTCGACGAAGCCATGCGTCACGTCGATAAAGGACAGGTTTTCCTTGCACTGCGCGAAGCCGATCGACTGGGCGATTTCGTGTTGATAGTCGACGTAAACGACCCGCTGCCATGTCGTACCTGCGTCGAAGGTGTGCCAGATGGTCGCGCCTCCGAAGCTGCATTGCGTCGCGCCTGGACCTCCTCTCAAGAGCCAGCCGTTCTGGTCGTCCACGAACGAGACGTCGGAGAAGGGGCTCCCGGGTGGATCAGGCGGAAGTGGACGCTGCTGCCACGTGTTGCCCCCATCCGTCGAGCTGTATAGGTACATGTCCGCCACCAACGCCCACACGACGTCACGGGACGGCGCGCTCAAGGTGACCGTATCGGGCATCGGTGTCGGGCCTGGAGGTGGGGTGAGCACTCCCGCCACCGGCTGACCTATCGATACCGTAGGCATCGGCGACGGTGTGACCGTACGCGCCGAGCTCGTGATGCCGCCGTGGCGCACACCCCGCACAGCGGACCCAGCCCAGACCAGAGTCCCCACGGTCGCCAATGTCAGGATCGTGGCCGCCACAAGAGCCATCACCGGCACCAATCTCGACGCCGGCGGCCCGGCCGCGAGCGCGGCGGTCAGCCTCGCCTGGAATTCGGGTGCAGGCGCCCCGCTCCTCGCCTCGAGGGCGCGGCGAAGCTCTTCTTCGTCCCGAGTCACGCGTCCACCTCCGCCACCATGCCCGGCCGCAGCGCGGCGAGCGCGCGGTGGATCCGCTGCCGGGCCGCGCCCTCGGAGCACCGAAGGACGCGCGCCACCTCTTCGATGGGCAGGTCGAGGTGGTAGTAGAGAGAAAGGACGAGGAGGTGATGACGAGGCAGGCGATCCAGGGCCCTGTCGAGGTCGATGTGCTCGGCCCCGCGATCTCTGACGCTCGGCTCCGGGGGCACATCCGGAAGACGAAGGACGCGCCACCAGCGAGAGCGACGTGCCGTCCTGCACTCGTTGGCGACGATGGCGAGGAACCACGGCCTCAGCTCCGACCCGCTCCGGAAGCGGCCGAGCTTACGCCATGCTTTCAACGCGGCCTCCTGCACCGCGTCCTCCGCCGCTTGCCGGTCATCGAGCATCGTCATGGCAAGTCGGAAGGCAGGGTCGATGACAGGCAAGAGCAGCTCGCCGAAGGCACTACCGTCACCTGCCTTCGCACGCTCCATACGCCGCGCCAGGTCGTCGTCCAAGCTCCGTAACGGTTCTACGCGCGAAACGCGGCCCCTGTTACGCCCGGAACAAAGTTGGGTATCTCTCGGGTTGGCCTTATCGAGATGAAGAAGCTCAACGGCATCCACCACATCAGCGCCATCACCGCCGACGCGACCCGCAACGTCATCTTCTACACCGGCGTGATGGGTCTCCGGCTGGTCAAGAAGACGGTCAACCAGGACGACCCCAGCGTCTACCACCTGTTCTACGCCGACGAGGACGGCAGCCCGGGCGCCGACCTCACGTTCTTCGAGTATCCCGGCCTGGCGCGCGGCCGCGCCGGCGCCGGAATGATCCACCGCATCGGCCTTCGCGTCGGCTCGGAGAAGGCGCTCGACTTCTGGGCCAAGCGGCTGGCCGGGGCCGGCCTTGAGACTGTCCGCGAGGACGACCGGCTCCGCTTCGACGACCCGGAGGGACTCGGCTTCGAGCTGATCGCCGCACCGACGCCGGACGCACCTCTCGCCGCCAGGCATCCGGAGATCCCGGAGGAGCTTGCGCTTCAAGGCTTCGCGGGCGTCCGCGCCTTTGAGCGCCGCCGCGGCGCCAGCCACCAATTCCTCACGGAGGCGGTTGGCTTCGAGGGCACCGGCCCCGACACTTACGAATCCAGAGGCGACGCGCGCGGCTCCTTCTTCGTCTATGACGCCGCACTGGAGGCACGCGGCCTCGGCGGCTCGGGCACCGTCCACCACGTCGCGTGGAGCTCGACGACGGAGGACCACGTCGCGTGGCGCAGCCACGTGATCGAGCATGGCGGCGACCCGACGCCGGTCATCGACCGCTTCTACTTCCGCTCCATCTATTTCCGCGAGCCGAGCGGCGTGTTGTTCGAGATCGCGACAATCGGCCCTGGGTTCGCCACGGACGAGCCGAAGGAGCACCTCGGCGAGCGCATCTCGCTGCCGCCGTCGTTCGAGTACCTGCGCGAGCAGGTCGAGGCCACCCTGACGCCGCTGCCCAACCCGAGAGAGAAAAGCTCAGTCAGATAGCTGGTCGCGAAATCGACCTCTATCGGCACCGGTGACGCCAACGGTGTGCATCCGGCGCCCTGGAGTTGCGCCGTTGGCGCCAACGGGGCGGTATGCCGCGACCCTAGGCCGCCAGGCGGAACGGCTCAGGCACGGGCTGCATCCGAGTTCCCTCGAGCGCCTCGAGCGCGTCGTCGACGGTCACCTGGCGGCGCCGGAAGTTGCGGAGCGCGAACCTGTCGCACGCGGTCTCGGCGCCCGACCGCCGACCCAACATCTCGCGCATGTACCAGTGCAGCCACTCGTGCAGATAGACGAAGCGGAGCACCTCGCGGACCGTGCGGAACCTGACCTTCTCCGCCACCCAGGCGAACCGCATCCCGGCGCCCGGCTTGCGCCTCGCGCTGTAGTAGACGAGCTCGTCAAACGCGCGAAACGGCTCGGGTACGCACAGGAGGATCCGCCCGACGTCGAACTCGCACAACCCGGCCAGGTGCGGCCGCGTCCGGTAGCGCAGCGGCTTGACCACGACCCGGTAGTCACCCGGCGCCGGCAAGCCCGACAGGGCCCGCCGCACGTCGCCGACCCCGAGGTCATCCACGTCGCTTCGAATCGAGAGCCTGCCGGCGGGAGCCCTCCCGGCGGCGCGCTCGATCGCGGCCACCGCTCGCCGCGCCGTCCGGGAGTCGAAGTGCGCCTCCTCGGCCAGGGCGAGCGCCGGCGGGCGAAAGCGCGTTCTCGCCTGGGGCATGATCAAAAGACTCATCGGCTACTGGATAAGCGCCCACAGCCGGGGGTCTACCCGAGGCCCATCATTAGCGGGTGGGCGTCCACAAGGTGAAGCTGGAATCAGTCCGCCGGAAGTCCGGCGGGCGGATTCATCTGACTCCGAAAGTCCCGCGGACCGGCCCGGTCACGACGCTGTGCGGCCAGGTCCTGGTCGGCGGCTCCTTCATGGCCTTCGACGCGGAGTCCGACTGTGCGAACTGCATCCGGCGCTCGCAGGACCAGGCCCGCATCTCGGGCGCGTTCTTCGCGCAGGAGGAGGGCTCCGAGCTGCTGCGGCTCTCCCTCGAGCAGGCGCGAGCGCGGAGGCCAGCTGTGCACGAGGCGGCACCACGGCCGGGGACGCACGACAAACCGGTCGTCTGGCCGGCCCCCAAGCCGCCTCCGGAGATCATTCCGGACGTCCTGGGCGAGCTGATCACCCGAGGGTTCAAACCATCCGGTGAGGGCGTGTGGCGCAGCCCGCAGGGCGTGATCGTCCGCATGCGCAAGCACGGCAAGGGGGAGTGGCGCTTCGCCGAGCTCGTCTACGAAGGCTCGGTGGTCGCGACGAGGGTCGAGGACGGCATCCGGATCAAAGCCGGTGACGTCGAGGCGAGCCCGTCCGGCGACGGGGTGGAGGTCCAGCTCAAGAGAAAGTGAAGGGCCGGGTCGCCCCGGCCCTTCGGTTGGCAATCGCTCAGCTCGCCTTGTTCGCGAACTCGTTCGTGTACGTCTCGCTGAGGTTCGCGGTCTTGCCTGCGTAGCTGGCCACGAACTGCTGCTGGATCTTCTGCACGTTCTCTGGTCCGCCCACGGGCATCTTGCAGTCGGTGCCAAAGATTGAGAGCTGCTCCTGCAGCGCCTGAACGTAGAGATCTCGTGTCGGCTTGATGTAGTCCGCGGGCATCTTGTCCGCGATCTGGGCCGCGGTGTGCGAGTGCATCCACTTCAGGGTCTTGACATAAGCGTTGACGAGACGCTGCGCCACGTCCTTGTTGCCGTTGACCCAGTCGTTCTTAGCGAAGATTCCGATGAACGGATAGTCACCGCCCAGGGCAGCGCGCGTGTCCGCTGGCGTAAGCAGGCTGACGAGGATCTTGCCCTTGCCGGAGGTCGTGAGGCGGGTGATCGTAGGCTCCGTCGTCATTCCGCCCGCGATCTTCTGCTGGTCGATGGCGGCGATGAACGTGTCGCCCGCGCCGACGGCGACGTAGTGGGCGTTCTTCGGGTCGACCCCGGCACTTCCGAGGATGGCCTGCGTCAAAACATGAGTGCCCGAGCCGAGGTCGGTCACGCCGAGGTTCTTGCCCGCCAGGTCCTTGGGCGAGGTGATGCTGCCCGCGAGCCGCGAGTCGATGACCTCCGCCTCACCCGGCGCGATGCCGAACTGGCAGATGGTCTCGATCTTCTTGCCCTGCGTGTTGAGCACCATCGGGTGCACATAGGCGCCCGAGCCCGCGTCGACGTTGCCCGCGACGACCTCCTCTTCCGAGGCCTGGCCTGAGCCTTCGTCGATCAGCGTCACGTCGAGGTGCTCGTCCTTGAAGTAGCCGAGCGCCTCGGTCAGCTTGTTGGGAAGGTAGATCTGCTTGCTGAGACCGCCGACCATGATCTTCAGCGAGACGGTCTGAACGGTCGTGGTGCTCGGTGTGGACGAGCTGCCACACGCCGCCAACACGATGATCGCCGAGATGGAACCAAGTAATCGCCTGCCGAATCGCATACGCCTCTCCTTTTTCAAATCCTTGTCTCGGTGGCGACCGGCGGCCGCCACCGGATGAGCCGGTCCTCGAGCGCTGTGATCAACGCCTCTGCCACCAGCGCCATGGCAGCCAGCAACGCCATGCCCGCGAACACGCCGGCGGCGTCGAAGTTGTTCTTGGCCGAGTAGATGAGCTCGCCCACACCCGCGGTCGCGCCGAACAGCTCGCCGACCACGGCGCCGACCAGGGCCAGGCCGAAGCTCGTGTGGAGGCTCGCGATGATCCAGGAGAGCGCCGACGGGATGATGACCTCGGTCGTGAGCCGCCGGCCGTCCGCGCCGAGGATGCGTGCGTTCGCGACCAGATTGCGATCGACCTCGCGCACACCCTGAAACGCGTTGAAGAAGACGACGAAGAACACGAGCACCGCGGCGGTCGCGATCTTCGACCTGATGTCGAGGCCGAGCGAGATGGCGAACAGCGCGCCGACCACCACGCGCGGGATCGCGTTGGCCGCTTTGATGTACGGGCCCATGACGTCGGAGAGCAGGCGGTTCCGTCCAAGGATGACGCCGAGGACCACGCCGAGAATCGAGCCGACCACGAAACCGCCGACGGTCTCCTCCAGGGTCGTCAAAACCTGGTCCCATAGCGGGCCGAGGTCGGTTCCGTCCTTGACCCAGTGCCAGAGCGTGGTCGCGATATCAGAGGGCTGGGACCAGAAGAACTTGTCGATCACGCCCGACCGGGCGCCGAGCTCCCAGCCGCCGAGGACGATGACCGCGACCGCCAGGCGGAGCAGCTGGACGGACACCTGCCGGCGTCGCGCCTGCTGGCGGCGCCTTGCGGCAAGGTCGACCACCGGCCGCGCGGCCTGCTCTTGCGGTCGGCTCACAGCCAACCTACGCCGCGCCGCGCTTCTGACGCTCATAGCTCACAAGCACCTCGTCGCGGAGGTCCTTCCAGATCTCTTCGTAGATCTCGGCAAAATGCGGTTGGAAGCGGATTTCCGCAACGTTGCGCGGACGCGGAAGATCGATCTTGTAGTTGCTCTTCATGGTCCCCGGGCCGGCGGTCATGACGAACACGCGGTCGCCGAGCGAGATCGCCTCTTCCAGGTCATGGGTGATGAAGACGACGGACGCGGAGCTCGCCGACCACAGGCCGAGTAGCTCGTTCTCCATCAGCGACCGCGTCTGCACGTCGAGCGCGCTGAACGGCTCGTCCATGAGCAGGATGCGCGGGCCGTTGATCAGGCTCTGCGCCAGCGCCACGCGCTTGCGCATGCCACCCGACAGCTGGTACGGATAGCGGTCCTCGAAGCCGCTGAGGCCGACTCGAGAGATCCAGTCGCGGGCTCGCTCGCGCGCGTCGCGGTTCGACGCACCCCGATACCGCGGCCCGGCGGCGACGTTTTCGAGCACCGTCTTCCAGGGAAAGACCGCGTCGGACTGGAAGACGTAGCCGATGCCGTCCGCGATGCCGTTGACGGGCTTGCCGAGCACCTCGACCTCGCCTTCGCTGGGCGGTTCCAGGCCGGAGATGAGGCCGAGGGTGGTCGACTTGCCGCACCCGGTGGGTCCCACGACGGCGCAGAACTCTCCAGGGTCGACGGTCATGTGCAGGTCGCGCAGCGCGGTATAGACGCCGCCCGACGGGGTGAGGAATCGCTTCGTGACGCCGCGAAGCTCGATGGCTGGAGTCATCGCACCGAATGTGCCGGGCCCATCCCGCCACTTCAAGTCATGCGGTCGTTGTGGCCGTTTTGGTCGTTTTGGTCGGCGATGACTTCGTGTGACCCGTACTAGGATCGGAAGACCAAGCTTTGAAGACCCGGCTTCCTCTCGCCTACCAGATCCTGGGCTTCCAGGTCGCGATCATCCTGGTGTCGGCCTTGATCGGCGCCGCGGCCGCCGTCTGGCAGGCGAGCCAGGAGCTCGACCGCCAGTCCGAGCAGCGCTCGCTGGCGATCGCGCAGTCGGTGGCCAACGACACCGCTCTTCAAAACGCCCTGCTGAACCAGGACCCGAACGGCGACATCCAGAAGACGGCGGAGCGGATCCGCCGCGCCACCGGAGCGAGCTACGTGGTGGTGACCGACGCGAGGGGCATCCGCTATTCGCACCCCAACCCGGCGCTGATCGGCAAGCCAGTCGACGAACAACCGGCGGTGGTCCTGGCCGGCCAGACGTGGGTCGGTGTGCAGCGGGGCACACTCGGCGTCTCCGCGCGCGGCAAGGCGCCCATCTTCCACGACGGCCACGTCATCGGCATGGTCTCCGTCGGCTTCCTCGAACCGCCGCTGACCCAGCGCTGGCTGGGCGAGCTGCCCGGGTTTGCCTCGACGCTGCTTCCATCGCTGGCAATCGGGGTCATCGCGTCATGGCTGCTCGCGCGGCGTCTGAAGCAGCAGACGTTCGGGCTCGAGCCATTCGAGATCGCAGGTCTGCTGGAGGAGCGCGAGGCAAGCCTGCAGGGCATTCACGAAGGAGCCATCGCGACGGCGGCCGACGGAACCATCACGCTGGCCAACGACGAGGCGCGCCGGCTTCTCGCGCTCCCGGCCGACTGCGTCGGTCGCAAGCTCTCGCAGGTCTTGCCGCAGGGACGCCTGCTTAAGTTCCTGTCGGGCGGGCTCAAGGACCAGGACGAGGTGCTCCTCGCCGGTGACCGCGTCCTCGTCGCGAGCCGCCGCGCCATCCTCGTGCGGGGGCGAGAGATCGGCCACGTCGCGACCCTTCGCGACGCGACCGAGCTCACAGGGCTCACGCGCAGCCTGGGGGTGGACAGCCTCACCGACGCGCTGCGCGCCCAGGCGCACGAGTTCGCGAACCGCCTGCACACCATCGCGGGCCTCGTCCAGATGGGCCGCGCTGAAGAGGCGATGAAGCTCATCGCCCAGACCTCGGGCCTGCACCAGGAGCTCACCGAGTCGCTGCTCGAACGCGTCGGCGACCCGGTGCTCGGCGCGCTGCTGCTGGCCAAGGCTGCGATCGCCTCCGAGCGCGGCATCGAGCTGCGTGTCAGCGACAACACGGTGATGACGCGGAGCTCGCTCGACAGCGAGGACCTCATCACGCTGCTCGGCAACCTCATCGACAACGGGCTCGACGCTGCTGCCACTACGAACGGCGAACGGTGGGTCAGCGTGTCGGTCACCGAGCAGCACTCGGAGCTGGTCATCAAGGTCCACGACTCGGGTCCGGGCATCCCGCCGGGCGTGGACGGCCAGATCTTCCAGGAGGGCTTCAGCACCAAAGCGGGGCCGGACCGCAAGCGACGGGGATTCGGGCTCGCGCTGGTCCGCCAGGTGACGCATCGCAACGGCGGCTCCGTGACGGTCGTCAACGAAGGCGGCGCACTCTTCACCGTGCGCGTGCCGTTGAAGGTCGCGGTGAAGGCGTGATTCGCACTCTCGTCGTCGATGACGATTACCGCGTCGCCGACCTTCATTGCGCTTACGTCGAGCGGGTTGCGGGATTCGAGGTCGCGGGCCGCGCGCACACCGGCGAAGGCGCGCTCGAGGACGTTAACCAATTGAGGCCGGATCTTGTCCTGCTCGACGTCTATCTGCCCGACTTCTCGGGGCTCGAAGTCTTGCAGCGCCTGCGAGAGGACGATCACCCCGCGGTCGACGTGATCGCCATCACCGCGGCCCGCGACGTGGACAGCCTCCGCACGGCCATGCGCGGCGGAGTCGTCCACTACCTGATCAAGCCGTTCCTGTTTGCGACCTTCGAGGCAAAGCTGCTTTCCTACGCCGCGGCGCGCGAGCGCATGACCCGCATCGCGCATGCGGAGCAGGGTGACGTCGACCGCATCTTCAGCGCGCTGCGCACCGCGCGCATGGAGACCCTGCCCAAGGGCCTGTCCGACGCCACGCTCGAGCTCGTCGTCCAGGCGCTCGGACGCTCGCAGTCAGGTTTGCCCGCGGCCGCGGTGGCCGAGGAGGCGGGGGTCAGCCGCGTGACGGCGCGACGCTACCTGGACCATCTGTGCCAGCACGGTCGCGCCGAGCTGACCATGCGCTACGGCGGCCCTGGCCGCCCTGAGCATCGCTACCGATTGGTGACGAGCCCGGTCGGATCTCCTTAGCCGTGCGCCGGGATGAGTCCGGCCGCGCGAAGCCACTCCAGAAGCCCGGCTTAAGGTTGCGGCGTGAAGCTCGTCGCGGAGTCGTTCGCCTGGCCCTTTCGCGGCCGCAGGTGGTCGCGCTGGGCGGTGGGCGTGCTGGTCGTCCTTGGCGCCGCGGTCCTGTTCATCCCGCTTCTGGGCTACGCGATCGCCGCGACGCGGGCCGCGGAACAAGCCCCGTCGCAGGGTCCGCCGGCGTGGACGCTTTCCGCGCGACTGATCTTCGACGGGTCGTGGACCACGCTCGCGCTCGCCATCACCGTGGCGCCGTTTGCCCTGGCATGGAACCCACTTGCCGAGATGCTGCCCGTTTCGGACGCCACGCTTGCGCACGCGGTCGCATTTTTCGTCCTCGCCCTTCCATGGGGTCTGGTCGTCCTGCTCGTGATGCCGCACGCGACCGCCGCATTCGCCTCGTCGGGACAGCCGCATGACCTGTTCGACGTGGGCGCGGCGCTTCACGCCGTGCGAAACGACTTCGCGACGTGGAACACCGCGGCCGCCGCGATGGTCACCGCGTGGGCGGTGGGTTTCGCTTGCGCCGGGCTGCTGTGCGTCGGGCTCGTGCCTGGCATCTTCTACGCCATCCTTGTGAGCGCACATGCCGCCGCAGCGCTACGCGCCAAGGATCCGCGTCCAGCCGCTCGGTGACACCGCGCTCTTCGCGGAGCTGGGCACGCGGCTCGACACGGCGATCAACACGAGGGCGATCGCGCTTGCGGCGGCGCTGAAGAAACGGCGCGACGTGCGCCTAGCGGTCGCCGGCTGCGTCAGCGTGACAGTGCAGTTCGATCCTGACCAGGTCACGCACGAAGCGCTGGGCGCGGCGATAAGGCGCCTCGCCTCGAAGCGTCCACCGATGGAGGAGCCCGGCCGTCTGCATCGCATCCCGGTCGTCTACGACGGACCGGATCTCGACGCGGTCACGGCTCGGCTCGGCATGTCGCACGAGCGCTTCATCGAGCTCCACGGCCGGCCCATCTACCGGGCGTTCCTCGTCGGCTTCGTGCCTGGGTGGGCCTATCTCGGTCCGCTGCCCGAGGAGCTCGCGCTGCCACGCCGGCCGGCGCCGCGCACGCAGGTGCCCGCGGGGTCGGTGGCGATCGCGGGCCGGATGACCGGCATCTATCCGCTCGCGAGCCCCGGCGGCTGGCACCTGGTCGGGCGCACGTCGGTCAGGCTCTTCTTTCCGGACCGTGACCCGCCGAGCCTCTTCCGCGCCGGGGATCGCATCAAATTCTTCCGCGTCTCTGAATGACGGAGGTCCTGCGAGTCAACGAAGCCGGCCTCTTGACGACCATCCAGGACGTCGGGCGGCCACAGGCGGTGGCGTCCGGGGTGCCGCCTGGCGGTGCGATGGACCGTTTCGCCCACACGGCGGCCAACCTGATCGTCGGCAATGACAGAACCGCGGCGACGCTCGAATGCACCTTGAGCGGGCCGCGTCTCGTCGCCGAGCAGCAATGCGTGATCGCGATCACGGGAGGCGACTTCGAACCACGCGTCAACGGCGACACCGCTCCCATGTGGACCGCCGTGCCGCTCGCTCGAGGCGATGAGCTGACGTTCGGCCGCAGACGGCGCGGCGCACGGGCGTACATCGCGGTTTCCGGCGGCATCGCGGCTGACCGCTGGCTCGGGTCGATGTCGACCGACCTGATGACCGGTCGTGGAGGCATGCACGGCCGCGCCCTGGTCAACGGAGACGTGATCGCGGCGGGAGGCCCGGTTGACGTCCCGCCGCGCGGCCTCGCCGCCAACCTGCTGCCGGACTACGACGACCACACGCTGCACGTGATCGAGGGGCCGCACATCGCGATGCTCACCGATGAGTCGCGAGCGGCGATCTTCGATTCCACGTTCAACGTGAGCCACGAATCCAACCGGATGGGTTACCGGCTGGACGGGCCGGCGCTCGAAACAAGAGGAGAGGAGGTGCTCTCCTTCGGACTTGTGGCGGGCTCGGTCCAAGTTCCATCCGGCGGCCGGCCGATCCTCCTCATGGCCGACCACCAGACCGCGGGCGGCTATCCCGTCGTGGCCGCGGTGATCACTGCATCCATGCCGGTCGCGGCGCAGCTCGCGCCAGGCGACGAGCTCCGGTTTGCGGTGATTTCCGTCGAGAAGGCGCTCGCCATGCGGGCGGCTCAGCGCTTGGCGCTTGCGTCCTTGACCAATTGATTGATCCAGTCGACGTGCTCGGCGTAATGCTCGTACGTGTTGCCGGTCACCCAATCCACGACAGGCCGGTTGTCGTTCGGATCGCGCGGATCATCGGGCTGGTAGTGGTTGTAAGACAGGTGCAGGTCCTCGTCGCTCAGCTTGGAGAGCAGGGCCATGAGGAGCGCGTGGGTGTCGCGAAAATACGCCAGCGCCTGCTCGGGCGTCTTGTCGTTATGCAGCGACCACACGGCGGCGTTGATCGCGTCCGTCTCCTCACCGGCGTTGGGCACCCCCATCGCGGTGAGCCGGTCCCGCCCATCGAGCAGCGCAAGGAGCGAGTGCTCCCACGCGGCGATGTGGATCAGGTGGTCCTTGACCGCCCACCCATCCGAGCCGGTGATGGTCAGGTCTTTCGGTCCCAGAGAATCCACCAGGTTGTTGAGCTCCGTCCAGCCCTTGTCGATCGGCGCGATGACGCTGTTGCTCACCCTTCCGCCGCGATCCTCTTGGCCTCGGCGATGACGGCGTCGTAGTCGGGCTGGGGCTTCTCGCGGGAAGCCACCCACGTCCAGCGGATGACGCCGTTGCGGTCGACGATGAAGATCGTCCGGCGGGCCATCCCGGAGTACCCGGCGACGTCGTCCCGGCGCACGCCGTAGTCGGTGACCATCTTCCGCTCGAAGTCGCCGATCAGGTCGTAGGGCAGGCCGCCGAGCTCCTTGGCGAAGGCCTGGTGGGAGAACACAGAGTCCACGCTGATGGCGTAGATGCCGACCCCGTTCGATGTCGCGTCGTCGTACCTGGACCGGAACTCGGTCAGCTCAGTCCTTCAACCACCGGTGAAATCGAGCACATAGAAAAGGAAGACGAGGGACCGATGCTTCTGCAGCGCATCGCCCAGGGTGAGCTCTTGTCCGCCGGTGGTCGGCAGCTTGAAGTCGGGAGCCTTGTCCCCTACCTGCAGCACGCCAAAAGTCTAGAAGCTGCTGCTTTCGAGCACGAACCAGCCGGACCTCGTGGCGCCCGTCACCTCATAGCCGGCGTCCATTGCATCGGTCATCGCGGCGCGCAGCGCATGTCGCCATGTGCGCGCAAGCGCGGGGTCGGTGCGGCGCAGCTCGACGGCGTCGTCGGGCACCTGACATAGAAGGACGCGAGATCGTGAGCGCGCGATCTCCGGCCCACCTGTGGCGCCGACGCCCAGCACGACCGCGGCGCCGCCCGCTTTCAGCGCGTCGACGTCCGGCTCGGCTGCCCGTCCGGCGCCCGCCGCCTCAGCCTCTGCCGAGTCGAGCTGCCAGCGGATCAGGAACCGGTCGGACTCGTCACCGGCATTGATGCCGTCCCCCATGTCGCCGTAGAAGTCGACGAGGTATTCGGGCGCCTGCGCGCCGAGCTTCGACAGGTTGAAATACACGTTGCGGCTGATCAACGGGTCGGTCGTCCACTCCATGACCCTGACGCCTCTCGCGAGGCACCAGCGCCGTTGATGCTGCTTCAGCTCGAACCCGAGGCCGCGTGCCTGCGTATCCGGCAGCACGCCGAGGATGTGCGAGTGCATGAGCAGCGCATGCGGCGGCACGCCGCCGAGCCACCCGACCAGACCACCCATCAGACGCCGGTCGACGTAGACGCCGGAGACGTAGTTGCCCGAATGGGCGAGCGCCTTCAGCACGTCCGAGCTGATCGGCGGCTCGCCTGGCCTGGCCCAGACCACCCCAAACAGCTCCGCAAGCTCGCGCAGGTCCTGGACGTCGCTGAGCTCCGCGATCTGCACGCTCACCGTCAGGCGAGACCCAGGCGCCGTCCGACGAAAAGCGACACTGCCTGCATCGCCAGCGCGACACATATCGCGCCCAGGAACGCGACCGCGATGCTCGTCTCGAGGAGCTCGGCGAGAACGAAGAAGAAAGCCGCAAAAGCAAACAGTCCCAGCAGCAGGCCGCGCAAGACAGCGACCGCGCCATCGGTGCCCTCGAGGCGATGCGCGAACGTGGCGAGCACGCTCGCGTACAGCGGAAAGGGAGCGAGGAGTCCGGCCAGGCGCGCCCCGAGAAGTGGCGCCGCGGTGGTGAGGACGATCACGAACACCGTCGCGACGATCATGCGGGCGGGAATGTCCCAGCGCGGAAACTGAGACGGATGGCGGCTGTAGGCCGGATTCACTCCGGCCGTCACCCAGCGTGGCCCACCGAACGCCTCCATGCGTCGCGTGTCTCGGTGGGGGCTCCACGGGGGAGGCCCGCCTCCCCCGTGAAATTGAACCGTCGCGTTGGGACGCGGCATGACCCGGGGCATAGTCGGAAGCGACACGGCGAGCACTGCCAGCATGGCGACAAAGAAAACGGGCCTTGGCAGCGCGACCGGCCTCAACACGATTGTCACCAGCCCGAACGCCGCGCTCGCCGCGGCGAGTGAGAGAGCCCATCCCCGTGCCTGTGCGGTCCAGGCATAGGCAAGACAGAAAGCCGCCTGCGACGCGGTGCCGGCCATGATCCCGGCCGCCGCGGTGGCCGCGAAGCGCGGACCCGGGTCGAGCGCCAGGAACAACGCGACCGGACCCGAGGTGAAGGGGATGCCGATCAGCCAACCGCCGACCGCCGAGCCCCACCTCCGGCTCGCCAGGCTCGCCCCACCCACGAGGACGGGCGTGAGCACGAGCTTGAGCGCCAGCGTCCCCGCGGGATTCACCTCTTGAGAGGTCGCGTCTCGATTCCGGCGTCCCGAAGCGCCTTTCGCACCGCGGCCGCCAAAACGCCGGCTCCCTTCGAGTCGCCGTGGACGCAGATCGTGTCCACGCGCCCCGACCGGGCGAGCCTGACAGCCTGCTCGGCCGCGGCCGGTGGGGTCAGCAGCGCGCCCGGCTCGCTGCGCGGTGCAAGCGTTCCGTCCGCAAGGACCAACCTGTCCGCAAAGCCCTCGCGATAGGCCGGGACACCCGCGCGCTGAGCCGCCGCGACGATCTCGAATCCAGGCTGGCCCATCAGCCCCACGCCGTGCGCTCGGGCGACCCGGGCGAGCGCGTCGCCCGCGGCGGGGTCGCGCTGGCATCGGTGGTACAGCGCGCCATGCGGCTTGATGAAAGCGATCGAGGCGACGGCGGCGAGGGACGCCACCTGGAAAGCGACCAGCGCCTCGATCTCATCCGGCGAGATCGACTGGTCGAGGCGCCCGAAGCCACCTCGGTCGTCGTAGCCCGGATGTGCTCCAACCTCGATCCCGAGCGCGCAGCACCGCCGCGCGGTTGCGATCGTGATCGACGCCGAGCCGGCATGGACGCCGCACGCGATGCTGGCGCTGTCGACGCAGGCGAGCATCGCCTCATCTTCGTCCGCCCCCTCACCGATGTCTGCGTTGAGATTCACTCGTGGCGGGTGTTGCCGTGCAGGAGTTGGATCGCATGCCCCAGCACGGGCAGCACCGCCTCGAGCGATTCGGTGGCTCCTTTCGTGCTGCCGGGGACGTTGAGGATCAACGTCTCCCCGCGCACCCCCGCGAGCCCGCGCGACAGCACGGCCATCGGGGTGCTCGCCTCACCCACGCGGCGCATCAGCTCCCCCAGGCCCGGCACCTCGTAGTCGATCAGAGTCGCGGTCGCCTGCGGTGTGACATCTCTTGGCCCCAGCCCCGTCCCGCCTGTCGTGACGACGAGGTCCACTCCGCCCGCCGCCGCGTCCGCGATCGCGTCGCGGATCCGCCCTTGCATGTCGGGGACGACCTCGCCCGAGACCTCGAACCCGGCGGCCCTGAGCATGTCGAACAGGGCGCGACCGCTTGCATCGAGACGCGTGCCCGCGGCGACGCCGTCGCTCACCGTGATCACGTGCGCTCGATTGCTCACGCCTTCCGCTTCCATGTGCCGGAGCGACCGCCCGACTTCTCGAGCAATCGCACCGTCTCGAGGTACACGCCGCGCTCGACCCCCTTGGTCATGTCGATCAAGGTCAGACCCGCCACCGCGGCGGCGGTCAGCGCCTCCATCTCGACCCCGGTCTGGGCGGCGACACGCACCTTCGCCAGGATGCGCACCCCACCGCTCACGAACTCGAAATCGACGGAAACGCTCGTCAGCGGCAGCGGGTGGCAGAGGGGGATCAGGTCCGGCGTGCGCTTCGCCGCCATGATGCCCGCGACGCGCGCGACCTGCACGGCGTCGCCTTTCGCGGTTCCCTCGCGGACGGCGCGAATGGTCTCGTCCGTCATGCGAACAATGCATTCGGCTGTCGCCTCGCGCACGGTCGTGGCCTTGTTCGCGACGTCGACCATGCGCGCGGCGCCCTTCTCGTCGAGGTGGGTAAGGCGTTTTTTCACGGAGCATCAGGATATGCGCATGCCGAACGTCGACGGAGTGCTGTTCGACTACGGACGGACGCTGGTGACGTTCGCCTATCCCACCGACGATCTGCTCCAGGTCCTGCGCGAGTTCCGTCCGCGCATCGGCACCGCTCTCGGAATCGCATCGCCAGAGGCCGAGACGATCCTCCATCAGGTGCTGCTGCCGCTCGAGGAGTACATCGGCAGCATGAGCGAGGACGAGGTCGATTACATGGATGTCTACCGCGCGGCCTGGGAGCGCGCCGGCATGACGCTGCCCGAGGACCTGCTGCACGAGATCCTCGACGCCGAGCAGAGATGCTGGGACCACGCGGTGGAGGTGGATCGCGACGCGCTCGACGTGCTCGCGTGGCTGGGCGACCGCGGAGTACGCCGCGGCGTGTGCTCCAACGCGCCGTTCCCTCCGGAGATGATGCACCGGCAGGTGAGGAGCAACGGAATCGCTGAGCTGGTCGACGCCGTCGTCTTTTCGAGCGAGGTCGGGCGGCGCAAGCCCGCGCCCGAGGTATATCAGGCGGCGCTCGACGCGATCGCGACCCGGCCCGAGCGGACGCTGTTCGTGGGCGACCGGGTGCGCGAGGACTACGAAGGCCCGCTCAGGCTTGGCATGCGCGCGGTGATCGTGACCGCGCATGCCGATGAGCAGCCGCCCGAAGGCGTGCCTACGATCCCCTCACTGGCGGAGCTGCAGTCACTGCTGTGAACGAACCGCAGAAACCAGAGCGAAAACGGCCGGGCGCGCTGTGGATGCTGTTCTACGGCCGCCGGCGGCGCGGCTTTCCGTGGCTGCTGGCCGGCATCCTGGTCGCTGTCCTCGCGCTGGCGGTGCTCTTTGCGTTTCCCGGCGGCGCAGACCTCTCTCGTGCCATCGCGGGCGTCGTCTTCGGTCTGCTGCTCGTCGCAGCGTTGGCCCTCGCCGTGGTCGCGGTGCTGCGGCCGCGCCGGCGGCCCTGAGCCGCGCGCGTCGCGATGAGCGCGGCGGCCGCACCGGCGCCGACGCCGTTGTCGATGTTCACGACGAGGAGGCCTGTCGAGCACGACTGCAGCATCGTGCCCAGCGCCGCCTCGCCGGCGCCGCCGTGGCCGTAACCGGTCGATACGGGCAGACCGATCACCGGGACGTCGACGAGTCCTGCGACCAGGCCGGGCAGCACTCCGTCCATGCCGGCCGCAACCACGATCACGTCGGCATGCCATTCGAGCGTGGCGGCGAGCGGTCCGACAAAGCGGTGGAGTCCCGCGACGCCGAGATCGGCCTCCAGTCGTGTGTCGCACCCGCACGCGACGGCGACCATGCGCGCCTCCTCGGCCACGGGTACGTCAGACGTGCCGGCGGTGAGGATGCCGACCTTGCCGCCGGTCACGACATCGGTGAAGCCGCCGCGGAGGACGCGCGCTGACCCCTGCGTGAGGACCACCTCCAGGCCGGCGGCCGCGGCTTCGGCGCGGAGCGCGGTCTCGTGCGCCGGGGACATGCGGCTGATCAGTCCCTGGCCCTGCTTGCGTGCCATGGCCACGACCAGCTTCGCCGCCTCCTCGGGAGACTTGCCCGGCGCGAGAACGACCTCGGGAACGCCGCGGCGCAGGTAGCGGCCGAGGTCCAGCCGCGCCCGGCCGTCCAGCTCGTCGAGCTGCAGGCGGCGAATTTCGGACAGGGCGTCGTCCTCGCTGAGCTCGCCCGCGACCAGGCGGCGAAGCACGTCCCTCACAGGCCCAGCAGGACCTCGCGCATGCGCTGCCAGTGCGTCCCCGCCCAGTAGATCCGCCTGCACTCCGGGCATTCCGAGTAGCGGGACTGCGTGCGCCGCACGTACGGCGGCACGCGCTCGGCGACCACGGATGGGATGCGTGACTCGAGCTCCGAGTTGCACACGATGCATCGCGTGAGTGCCTCCTTCAGCTCGAGCCCGAGCTCCGAGAAGACCTGGCGTAATTGCTTCGTGACGTCGTCGTCGCGGATCAGGATCGCGCGGACCACACCGGTCTGGATGACGCGACGCCTCGTCAGGTCGCGATCGCGCGTGAGCACGACCCTGTTTTCGGCGGCCGCCTCGCGCACCAGCTCGGAGTCGTCGATCCGCGCGTGGTACGAGGCGTCGTATCCGAGCGCGCGCAGCCAGCGCGCGAGGCGGCCGACGTTGCAGTCGGCCAGAAAACGTGGCTTCACCGAAGGTCCACCGAACCAATCTTAGAATCGGTCTGTTGAGCTACGACGAGCTGATGTCGCGATTGAAGGCCGAGGCGACCGGCTGCTACTCGTGGTCGAACGGTCCGGGAGATCGCTACGCGGCACACAACCACAACTACGAAAAGGTCCTCTACTGCGTCGACGGTTCGATCACCTTCGTGCTCGAGGGCGAAGGCCGGCGGCTCGAGCTCGAGCCGGGCGACCGGATGGTCCTGCCGGCGGGAACCGTGCATTCCGCGGTGGTCGGGGCCTCCGGCTGCACATGCATCGAAGGACACCGTTGAGACCGCGATTCGTCCCCAGCCCTCGGGCGTAATATGGGTCGCTGCGATGAGCATCATCGAGTTCATCCGCGACCGAGCGCGGTTCTACAACTGCCCGGTCTGCGGCCGCAGCCTGAAAGGCTGCGATGTCCAGGTCCTCAGCCACGAGGAAGAAAGGTTTCACCTTCAGGTGACCTGCGCGCAGTGCCAGGTGACCTTCATCGTCGTGCTGGCCATCGCGGGCGGTGCGGTCGAGGAGATCGAGAGCGTCACGCCGGAGCCGGTCCAGGAGCCGGTGGCGGTCGAGCCGATCACCGTCGACGAGATCATCGACCTGCACCTCTACCTGAAGAACTTCCAGGGCACGCTCACAGAGCTGATCCACCAGCCCGATCACAGCCGGGGCTGAGGAGCCGCGGCTCCAATCCGGATCTACCTCGACGACGCCGGATCGGCGCCGGTCCTGCCCGAGGTGGACAGGGCGCTCCGGCAGCTTCCGGCAGGCAATCCATCCAGCCCGCACTCGGAAGGTCGCGCCGCGCGGTCGGCCCTTGACGCGGCGCGTGACGCTGCCGCCACGGCCCTGGGAGCGGACCGGACCGAGATCACGTTCGTCTCCTCGGGGACGGAGGCAGTCAACCTTGCGCTTCTCGGCTTCGCCGCCAGGCTCCCGAAGAGCGCCCGGGTCCTGACCTGGGCGGCGGAGCATCAATCGGTCCTGGCCGCCGTTCGGCGAATGCAGGACCTGGGGCGCGAAGTGATCATCGCCGGCGTCGACCGCGATGCACGGATCGACCCAGACGCGATCAAGCCCGGTGTCGGGCTCGTGTCCGTCGGCCTCGCCAACAACGAGGTGGGGAGCATCCAGCCGGTGGCCGAGGTCATAGAGAGAGCGCACGGGGTCGGTGCGCTCGTTCACGTCGACGCGTGCGCGGGGCTGCGCTGGATCCCGGTCCCGAACGGCGCCGACCTCGTCTCGGTCAGCGGACACAAGCTCGGCGCCGGGCGCGGTGGTCTGCTGTTGGTCAGAGACGGCGTGAGGATCGACCCACTCTTCTTCGGCGGTCCGCAAGAATGGGGACGCCGCGCCGGTCACGAGGACGTCGCCTCAGCCAAGGCCATCTCCGCCGCGCTCGCTGTCGTGGATTCGCGCCGGCGCGCCTCGTCCCATGTCGCGGATGCGCAGAGCCGGCGGCTGCGCACCGCGCTGTCCGAGCTTGGCGCAATCCTGACCGGCGGCGAGCCCCGTCTGCCGAACTTCGCGTCGGGTGCATTCGCCGACCGTCGCGGCGAGGACATGCTGCTCGCGCTCGACCTCGCCGGCCTGGCGGCGTCCAGCGGATCCGCATGCGCGTCGGGCTCGCTCGACCCGTCTCATGTCCTGCTGGCGATGGGCCTGAGCCTGGAGGAGGCGCTGGGCAGCTTGCGCCTGACCACTGGATACTCGACCACCGACGAAGAGATCTCGAGCGCGATCCAGGTCATGCGTTCCGTTTTGAGCCGCGCCCCCTCTCATGCCTAGCGTCCCACCGGCCGGCACGCCCGGCCGGACTGTGGAGGAAGAGCTGGCTCGCAGCATCGAGCGCGCCGAGGAGGTGGTGCTCGCGACCGTGATCAAGCTCGACGGCGAGCCGCCCTCCCAGGCGGGAGCCAAGCTGCTCATGTCCGGCTCGACCGCCATGGCCGGAACGCTTGGATGCAGCGAGTTCGATACGGCCGCCCTTGCCGACTCGGCTGAGGTCGCAAAGGCGGCGACACCTCAGCTCCGCACATACCACCACGACCTGGGATCGATCGAGGTCTACCTCGAACCGTACGCTTCGGCGCCGACGCTTCTTGTCTTCGCGGCGACCCCGGTGGCGCGCGCACTTGTGAGCTGGGCGCCCGAGGTCGGCTTCCGCGCGGTGCTGGTCGAGAAGCTGGCGGACCTGCCCGCGGCGTCCGCCGGGGACCTCTACGTCGTGCACACCAATCACGACGCGGAAGACCTGGTGCCCGCGCTCGAGGCCGTGCTGCCGCGCGATCCGAGATTCATCGGCCTGGTTGGAAGCCGGCGCCACACCGGCCATCACCTCGAGGCGCTGCGCGCGAAGGGAGTCGCCGAGGCGGTCATCGCGCGCATCCAGAGCCCGGTCGGCCTGGAGCTCGGCGCCAGGACGCCGCAGGAGATCGCGCTCTCCATCCTCGCGGGACTGGTCGCGGTCCGGCACGGCGCGCAGGGCGGCTGGAAACAGGGACCGCGATAGTTTCAACGTTCCGTCAAAGGCCCGTTAACTCGAACTGAGTTCGATCGGCCGAACCCCATAATCATGGGCCGTGCCGATCGTGCCTGGGACAAAGCTGGGGCAGTATGAGGTCCAGGACTTCATAGGCCAGGGAGCCATGGGGCTCGTTTACCGCGCCTATCATCCGCAGCTCGAGCGGACCGGCGCGGTCAAGGTCATGCAGGCGATCGCGCCGGATCCGGACTCGGTGGCGCGCTTCCGCCACGAAGCCCTGGCGATCGCCCAGATGCGCCACCCGAACATCGTCAACGTCTACGACTTCGGCGAGTTCCAGGGGACGCCCTACATGATCGTCGAGTACGTCCCCGGCGGAAGCCTGGCGAACAAGATGAGCGAGGGGATCCTCGACCGGAAGACCGCGGTGAAATACCTGCGCGGGATCGCCGCCGGGCTCGACTACGCGCACGGTCACGGCGTCGTTCACCGCGACGTCAAGCCGGCGAACGTCCTGCTCGCCGCCGACGACTCGCCGGTGCTCGCCGACTTCGGTCTCGCCAAGCTGCTCCAGGGGTCATCGCTCAAGTCGATGACCGGCATGACCACGGGCACGCCCGCTTACATGGCGCCAGAGCAGGTCACCGGCAGCGCGGTCGGGCCGCCAGCGGACCGCTACTCGCTCGCCACGATCGCCTACGAGATGCTGACCGGCTACATCCCATTCGACGGCGAGGCGCTGATGGAGCTGCTGTACTCCCAGGTGCATCGCGAGCCTCCGCTGCCGAGCTCGCGCGACGCTTCGCTCGGCCCGCGCGTCGACGGGGTCCTAATGCGCGGCCTCGCCAAAGATCCCGCCGCCAGGTGGGACAGCTGCGCGGACTTCGTCGACGCCCTGGCGGCGGCGCTCGTCGCCGGGCCTGTGCCGGCCGTCGCCCACACCATGGTGATGGCTCCTCCCCTCCCGTCGACGGTGCCGGTCGCGGCGGCGGCCGTCGCCGAACGGGTGGCCGCGCCTTCCCGGGCGGCGCCGGCGGTGATGGCTTACCCGGCGCCCGCCGTCGCGACGGCAGCGCCACCCAAGCGAGGTCCGCGCATGGGCCTGCGGCTCCTGATCGCCGCGGGCCTTCTGGTCGCGCTGCTCCTCGTGCTCGTCATCGTATGGGCCGCCGCCTTTACGCCCGCGACTATGGCTCTTTCGTCATCCACGGTCGTGGCCGGCGACACGGTCGTGGTCACCGCCGACCACGTGCCGGCGAACCAGTCCGGCGAGATCCAGCTCTTCAGCCAGCCGCACACGTTCGGTTTCCGCGCCGACGGCGCCGGACACGTCGCGGTCGACATCTTGGTGCCGCGCGACATCGGAGCGGGCGATCATCTCGTGAAGATCTGCTGGAACGGCACCTGTCACGCGCAGCAGACGCTGACCGTGATCGCGAGGGTGGCGCAGGTCACGCCGAGTGCGGCGGCCACTCCGGCGGCGACTCCACATTCCACCCCGACACCAACCGCGACGGTCTCGCCCACGCCAGCTCCCTACATCACGGCCGATTCAATCTCGACGAGCAAGGGCTTCACGGTGGTCATGCACTTCATCGGCGGCGGCACGTGGGGCATCAACGTGATCGACCTCACGACCGGCAAGGCCTATCCGGCCGGCATCGCCAACGTGCCTTCGGGCAGCACCTACTACCCACAGCACTTCAACACGCCGTCGGGCGTCGCAGCCGCGAACCGGGCGTACGTCTCCGCGTGCACCAGCGGCGGGCGATGCTACAAGACCACCGAGCTCCTGGTCAGCTCTTAGAAAACCTCCGCGGCGACCAGGTCATCGAACGTTTCCCGGCGCCGCATCAGTTGAGCGTCGCCATCCCGCAGCATCAGCACCTCGGGCCGCGGCATCCCGTTGTAGTTGCTCGCCATGGCGAGGCAGTAGGCGCCCGCCGCCGGGACCGCGATGACGTCTCCGGGCTTCAACGCCGGCATCTCGATGTCGGAGATCAGGATGTCCGTCGATTCGCAGTACTTGCCCGCGATCGTCACCTTGCCGTCGGGCGCTCGATCAGGGTCTGACGCGAGCACCGCCTCGTAACGCGCGCCGTAGAGCTTGGGGCGGATGTTGTCGCCCATCCCGCCGTCCACCGCGACGTACCGACGTACGCCAGGGATGTCTTTGATCGAGCCGACGGTGTAGAGCGCGACGCCGGCCGGGCCCGCGATGGAGCGGCCGGGCTCGACGACGAGCTCCGGCACCTTCAGGTCACGCCGGGCGCAGCCGGTCTCCAGGGCGTGGCGCACGGTCTCGACAAAGTGCCGCGGGGTCGGCGGGTCGTCCTGGTTGGTGTAAGCGATGCCCAGCCCGCCGCCCGCTCCCAGCTTGCGAGGCTCGAAACCAAGGTCGTCGCGAAGCTGTACGAGCAGGCCGAGCATGATCTCCATCGCCTGCTCGTAGGCGCGCAGGGCGAAGATCTGAGATCCGATGTGGGAGTGAAGGCCCACGAGCTCCAAACTTGGATGGCGCAACGCGGCCTCCACGGCCCGCCGCGCCGCGCCGGACTCGATCGAGAAACCGAATTTCGAATCGAGCTGGCCGGTCGCGATGTGGTCATGCGTGTCGGGCTTCACCCCTGGTGAGATGCGCAGCATGACGGGCGTGCGCTTGCCCTCCGGCACTACGTCGCGCAGCAGCTCGAATTCGTGATCGCCATCGATGACGATCGTCGCGCCCGCGCGATAGGCGCTCTCGACGTCCTCGCGACTCTTGTTGTTGCCCAGGAAGTGGATGCGGTCGCGCGGGAAGCCGGACTTGATGGCGAGGAAGAGCTCACCCGCGGAGACGACGTCCAGGCCCAGGCCCTCCTCGGCGACGACCCGCAGAAACCGCGGCGAGGCAAAGGCCTTGGCCGAATACAGGACTTGTCCGGCGCTGCCCATGGCGGCCATGTACTCGGAGGCGCGCTGCCTGATGGTGGCTTCGTCGTAGACGTAGAGCGGCGTGCCGTGGCGCCGGGCCAGCTCGACGAGGTCGCAGCCGCCCACCTCCATATGGCCGGCAGCGTTGACCCGGTACGTGACCGGGAAGAGCAAATCTAGTCGGTCAGTTGGCGCTCGAGCCGCTCGAGCCGCACGCCCCGCCGCAGCACCCGCCCCCGCCGCCGGCCTCACTCGTGAAGTCGGAAACAGACGACTCTGCGCCGCCGGCCAAGGCGAAGCTCGAGACCAGCACCCTCGTCCTGGTCGACTCGCATGCCGGGCAGACCTGCGCGCGGTCGCGCTCGGCGAAACGGGTCAGGATCTCGAACTTCTCCGAGCAGCTCTCGCACCGATACTCGTAGATGGGCATCTTTCAATGAACGATTCTAGGTTGATTGAGCTGGCGCGGATGATCTCCGCCTGGCCGGGGCTCGTTTCCGGACCGGCGGCGGAGCTCGTCGAGGATTCGCTGGTCCTGCTCGAGCACCTCGGCGAGGCCCGCACGCTGGTGGACGTCGGGTCGGGCGGCGGGCTGCCCGGGCTGCCGCTTAAGATCGCGCGGCCGGACCTTGCGATCACGCTCGTCGAGGCCGACCAGCAAAAGGCGGCGTTCCTCGTCCAGGCCTGCGCCGCGCTCCGCCTGAGCGACGTGGACGTCCTGGCCCGGCGCGCCGAGGACGTGGGACGCGACCCGCGCTACCGCGAGACCTTCGACGTCGCGGTCGCGCGCGCCGTGGCGGCGATGCCTGTCCTGGCCGAGCTGTGCCTGCCCCTGGTCCGGGTCGGCGGGAGGCTTCTCGCGCAGAAGACCGACAAGGAAGACGTCGCGCTCGCGGAGCATGCGATCGAGATTCTGGGCGGGGCACTCGACGAGATATCACCCGCGCCTTCCGCGGCCCGCGGTTCCGGCACCGTGGTCGTGGTGAGAAAGATCAGGCCGACGCCGGCGGGTTATCCCCGCCGGCCCGGCGCGGCTGCCCGGAAGCCGCTTTAACTGACTAGCTGAGTACGGTTGCGCCGCCCGCTTTGATCGTCTTCAGATTGGTGAGCGCGAGCTGCTGGACAGCAGAGGGAAGAGGCGCGTAGTCGAGGTCCGTACTGTCGCCCTGGCCCGTGGTGACGAGCCACTTGAAGAGGTAAACGACGGCCTTACCCTTGGCAGAGTCGTCGTACGAGGTGCGAAGGATGATCCAGCTGAAGCCGGCGATCGGGTACGTGGTGTCGCCTGGCTCGTTGGTGATCGAGAAGTTGGTCGCGCTGACGCTTGTGTTCTGCGCGGCCGCCGCTGTCGCGCCCGCGACGCTCGCGGTGACGAACTTGCCGTTCGCGTTCTTGATCGCCGCCTGGTGCATGCCGTTCTGGACGACGTAGGCGAGCTCGACGTAGCCGATCGACCCGTCCGTGGTCTGGATCGCCTGCGCGACACCCGCGTTCTGCTGGCCGCCGATGCCGGTCCGCCACTTGGGCGCCTTCCCGACGCCGGGACCGGATTTCCACTCAGCCGACACCTTGGCGAGGTAGTCGGTGAAGTGGTAGGTCGTGCCGCTGCTGTCGGCGCGGTGCACGACCGTGATGGTCTTGTTGGGGAACGTCGTGCCGGGGTTGAGCGCCGCGATCTTCGCGTCTTTCCAGTTGGTGATGTGATTGAGGTAGATGCCCGCCAGCGTGTCGCCGTCGAGGTTGAGCTGGTTGACGCCTGAGACGTTGAAGGTGATCGAGATCACGCCGAGCGTGGTCGGAATCTGGGTCAGCGTGTCCGGCCCCCCCGCCTTCGTGATGTCAGCCGACGCCATAGGCACGTCGCTCGCGCCGAAGTCGACCGTTTTGTTGATGAACTGCGCGATGCCGCCCCCGGATCCGACCGCCTGGTAGTTGATCGTGACCTGCGGGTACTGCGCCTGGTAGTCGGCGAACGCTTTCAGATAGAACGGACCCGGAAACGTGGCGCCGGCGCCGGTGAGAGAGCCCGAGCCCACGTCGACAGGTGATTGCGACGGGTTGCCCCCGGTCGAGCCGCCGCATGCGGTGGCCACCATGGCGGCAACTCCGAAAACGAGCAAGAACCGCCTGATGGAAAACAGTCGAAACATCTATCCCTCCTGATGGGTTCGGTCGGTCGTTACGCAGCCCACGGTAGGTAGGCCCGTTTAAGGAGGGGTTATGGCGTGCTTAAGCGCGCGTGCCGTGGATCGGAACGGGCAAGGCCGCTCCTATACTCCGGGCCGTGATGCCGTGGCGGCGCGCCGACGATGTGCCGCGCCGGGACCCGACGCCTGTCGACTCCTTCGGTGAGGTGCTGGAGCACGCCCCCACCATGGCCCTGCTTCTCGATTCGGACAGCAGGGTGCTGAGCGCGAACGCGGCCGCGCGCGACTTCTTCGACATCGACCCAGCGCGCCTTCCGGCCAGCCTCGTCGAGGTGACGCTCGAGTCACGGCTCTTCGAGCTCGTGAGCGGCGGCGAAGTCCGCTCCGAAGCCAACCTCGTGCACCACCGGCGCACCGTCCAGGTGCACATCACGTCCGGGCCGGCGACGGGCCAGGCGATCCTCTTCCTTGTCGACATCACCGAGCTGCGGCGCCTGGCGACGGTGAGACAGGAGTTCATCGCCAACCTCGTCCATGAGCTCAAGACGCCGATCACCTCGCTGCGCCTGACCGCGGAGAGCCTGCTCGGCGACCCGATCCCCAAGGACCGCCGGCGCTTTGCCGAGCGGATCGTGCGCGAGGCGGACCTGATGAGCAAGATCATCGACAACCTGCGCCAATTGGGCGACATCGAAGCCGGCATGATGGCCGTCGACGTCTCGAGGTTCGACCTGGCCGAGCTCGTCGAGGACAGCCTCACCCGGTTGGGCATCGAGCGCCCTGTGACCGCGTCGATTCCACCCAACCTCGTCATCGAGACCGACCGGGCCAAGCTCGTCCAGGCCCTAGACAACTTGCTGGACAACGCCGCCAAGTTCTCGCCCCCCGGCACTGCCATCGACGTGGAGGCCGAGGTCTCCGGCGGTGAGCTGCTGATCAGCGTCCGCGACCGCGGCCCGGGCATCTCGCCTGAGCACTGGAGCAGGGTGTTCGAGCGGTTCTACAAGGTGGACCGGGCCCGTTCCCGCGAAGCGGGGGGGTTCGGCCTCGGCCTGGCCATCACTAAACACCTCATCCAGGTCCTGGGCGGCCGGATCTGGACGGAGGCGGCGCGCGAAGGCGGCCAGGTCTTCCACATCGCCCTACCGCAGTCTTAACCGGCACATAGTTTCGGCTTAACCCAGGCGCGCCTATCCTGAAGCCGGGACATGGCAGATGCGAGGCCGTTCGTCGAGCCGCCTGCCGCGGTAGGGAGGCCCGGGCTCCGGGCTGTCCTCGGCGCGGGTCCGACCAAGGTTCAAGTGAGCGAGCTCTCCTTCTTCTACGGCCGGAACCAGGCGTTGAAGAACGTCACGTTCGACATCCCCGAGAAGCGGATCACGGCCATCATCGGGCCCTCAGGGTGCGGCAAGAGCACTCTGCTTCGCGTCTTCAACCGCATGTACGACCTTGTGCCCAACTCGTACGCCACCGGGGTGGTGATCCTGGACGGCGAAAACGTCGTCACGACGCGCAAGCTGCTCGAGCTGCGTCAGAAGGTCGGCATGGTGTTCCAGCGGCCGAGCCCTTTCCCGATGTCGATCCGCGACAACATCGCATTCGCCCCAAGACTTCTCGGTTGGAGCTCGTCGCGCATCCGTTCCGCCGTCGAGCAGAGCCTGGAGCGAGCGGCTCTCATGGATGAGGTGAAAGACAGGCTGAACGAGCCGGCGACATCGCTGTCCGGTGGACAGCAGCAGCGCCTCGCCATAGCGCGGTGCATCGCCGTGAACCCGCAGGTCATCCTCATGGACGAACCGTGCTCGGCCCTCGACCCGGTCGCGACGCTGAAGATCGAAGACCTGATGGCGACCCTGACCCGGGATTTCACGATCGTCATCGTCACGCACAACATGCAGCAGGCGGCCCGCGTGTCGGACTTCACCGCCTTCATGCTCATGAACACCGAGGGGCGCTACGGCGAGCTGATCGAGTTCGCGCCGACGGCAGACCTTTTCAACCAGCCTCAGGATCAGCGCACTGAGGCCTACATCACCGGCAGGTTCGGCTGATGCCGCGCCTCACGTTTGAACGCGAGCTCGCGAGCCTGCGCGAGGCGTTGGTGCGAATGGGCACGCTGGTCGAGTCGCAGATCGAAGCCGCGCTCGACGCGCTCCGCCGGCGCGATGGCGCCTCCGCGGAGAAGGTGCGAACCCAGGACCAGTACCTCAACGAGCTGTTCCGCCAGATGCGGGAGCAGGTCTTCATGGTCATCTCGACCCAGCAGCCCGTGGCCCGCGACCTGCGCTACCTGATGGGACTGCAGTGGATCGCCACCGAGCTGGAGAGGATGGGCGACTACGCCGTGCGCATCGCGCGCATGACGAGCACCCTCGTCGCGCTGCCGGACCGGCCGCTGCGCGCCGAGTTCGGCCTGATGGGAGAGCTCGCGATCGGCCAGGTGCACGACATCCTCGAGGCGCTCATCGACCAGAACGAGCCGCGTGCTCGCGAAGTGGCAGCGCGCGACAACGAGATCGACCGCCTGTATCACCGCGTCTTCGAGGACCTGGTCAAGGAGATGGGTGACGGCCACGTCGACACCGACGGCGCGCTGCGCTCCGTCACGCTGCTGCTGGTTGCGCACAACCTCGAGCGGATCTCGGACCGCGTCACGAACGTCGCCGAGGACATCGTGTTCCTCCAGTCCGGACAGGTGATCGAGCTGGGATGACGCGCCCCGGCGACAATGGCAACGCCGGGCGCGTCCTTGTCGTCGAGGACGACGAGGGCATCCGCGAGATGCTCAAGTACAACCTCGTCACCGCTGGGTTCTCGGTCCACGAGGCCGCAGACGGGGCCGCGGGCCTGCGCACCGCGCGCACGGCGCGCCCGGACCTGATCCTCCTCGACCTGATGCTCCCGGGCATGAGCGGCTTTGATTTCTGCCGCGCCCTGCGGAAGAGCAGCCGCGTGCCGATCATCATGATCACCGCCAAGGACGCCGAGGTCGACAAGATCGTCGGCCTGGAGCTCGGCGCCGACGACTACATCACCAAGCCGTTCTCCATCCGCGAGGTGCTCGCGCGCGTGAACGCTGTCTTGCGGCGCGCGTCGCCCGAGGCCAACGAACCTCGCTCGGTGCCGGAGCGCGACGCCATCGGCGACTTCACCATCGACCGAGCCGCCCGCCGCGTCGTGCTGGGTGGCAGGGATGTGAAGCTCACGGCGCGCGAGTTCGACCTGCTGTCCTACCTGCTCGCGCACCCGGGCCGGGTCCACACGCGAGACGTGTTGCTCGAAAACGTGTGGGGTCATGAGTTCTCGGGCGATCGCAAGACGGTCGACGTGCACGTGCGCTGGCTGCGCGAGAAGTTCGCCGGCGTGGCGCCGTTCGAGATCGTGACCGTGCGCGGCATCGGCTACCGGCTCGACCGCAAGCCGGGCGACGGTACCGTCTAGCTCCTTGGCGGCGGCCGTCGAGACCAAACCCAGCGCCGCGATCGCGGCGCAGCGCGTGCACGACGGGTTTCGCACCGCGGTCTCGGTCGTGGCGAGCGCGTCCCCGGCGATCCTCGTCCTGATCGTCCTCACGCTCCTCCAGCAGGCCCAGCCCGCGCTGCACCAGTTCGGCGTGGGCTTTCTCTGGGGCACGGACTGGAACCCGGTCGCGGACAACTTTGGCGCGCTCCCAGCAATCTTCGGCACGGTCGCGACGTCGTTCATCGCGCTGGCGCTGGCCATCCCGGTGGGAGTGGCCGTGGCGCTCGTCCTCGCGGAGCAGGGCCAGACGACCCTCCGCGGCCTGCTCGGTACGGGCATCGAGCTGCTCGCCGCGATCCCGAGCGTGGTCTACGGGATCTGGGCGCTGTACGTCCTTGCGCCGTGGGTCTATGAGCACATCGAGGTGCCCATCTCGGACCACGTCACGTTCATCGGATGGCTGAGCGACCCCGCGGTCCGCGGACTCTTCAACGCCGCCCTCGTGCTGGCGGTGATGATCCTCCCCACCCTGTCCGCGATCTCGCGCGATGTGATCCGCGCTGTTCCGCGAGGACTCAAGGAGAACGCGATCGCGCTGGGAGCGACGTGGTGGGAGACCAACTGGCGCGTCATCCTCCCGTCGGCCCGCGCCGGCATCTTCGGCGCCGTCATCCTCGCCCTCGGCCGCGCGCTCGGAGAAACGATCGCCGTGACGATGGTGATCGGCAACCAGTACGTCATCCCTCACTCGATCTTCCAGCCCGCGTACACGCTGGCGAGCGTCATCGCCAACGAGTTCACCGAGGCGACCGGAACGCTTTATCCCGCGGCTCTCGTCGAGCTGGGCCTGGTCCTGATCCTGGTCACGCTCGTCGTGAACGTCTTCGCCTTGATCCTCGTCCGCTCGACGTCGCGCGAAGCCAGGCTGACCGCATGAACCGCAACATGAGGCGCAGCTACTCGAGCCGCACGTGGCTTGGTCTGATGTACGCGCTGACGGTGCTGGCGCTGATCCCGCTCGGCCTCGTGCTCTGGTTCACGATCGCGAAGGGGCTGCCCTCCGTCATCCATCCGCAGTTCTTTTTCAACGTGGAGCTGCCGCCGTGCGAGCCGAAGTGTCCGGCGGTCTCGAATGCTGGCGTCGGGCACGCAATCGCGGGCACGGCGATCATGGTCGGCCTCGCGTCGCTGATGGCGATCCCCGTCGGCGTCCTCAGCGGCATCTACCTCGCGGAGTATTCGATCGCGCGGTGGGCGTCCGGGGTGCGCCTCGCGTGCGACGTGCTCGTCGGCACTCCGTCGATCGCGATCGGCCTTTTCGTCTACGCGTTCCTGGTGGTTCCGTTCCACCACTTCTCCGGATTTTCGGGCGCGGTCGCGCTGGCCGTGCTGATGCTGCCGATCGTGGCCCGCACGACCGAAGGCGCGGTCTCGCTGATCCCCAGCGGGCTGCGCGAGTCCGGCCTCGCGCTCGGCCTGCCGCGCTGGCGCGTCTCGCTGCAGCTCATCCTGCCCGCGGCGGCGCCGGGCGTGATCACAGGCGCGCTGCTTGCGGTCGCGCGGGCCGGCGGGGAGACCGCGCCGTTGCTGTTCACCGCGTTCGGCGCGCACATCCTGGAGCTCGATCCCAACCACGCGATGCAGGCGCTGCCCATGACCGTCTTCCGGTACGCGCTCCTGCCCTACAAATCGCTGCAGGCTCAGGCCTGGGGCGCGGCGCTCGTCCTGATCGTCATGGTGCTCGGGGTCAACCTGGTGAGCCGCTGGGTGCTCCGGCGCCAGATCGCCCTCGCCGGTTCGCTCTAGCCCTATGTCCAGGGTCCTATTCGTGTGCCTGCACAACGCGGGCCGTTCGCAGATGAGCCAGGCGCTGTTCGCAAGATCAGCGGCAGGTCGTCACGAGGCCCGCTCCGCGGGAACAGACCCGGCCCAGCGCGTCCATCCCAACGTCGTGACGGTGATGAAGGAAGAAGGGATCGACGTCGGCAGCCACGTTCCGCAAAGGCTGACCGACGACCTTGGGCGATGGGCCGACATCGTCATCACGATGGGATGCGGGGAGTCATGTCCGGTCATTCCAGGCAAGCGCTACATCGATTGGGATCTTCGCGACCCGAGGGATCTGCCTCTCGATGAGGTCCGCCAAATCAAAGACGACATAGATGGACGCGTGACAGAGCTTGTCAAAGAACTCGACCGAGCCTTGCTTCGCGGTTAAACTCAGCGCGCAGGGACCCCGCCGCCCTAAACGTTTCAGCTGACGAAGGAGCAATGGTGGCAACAAAGATCCTCGATGTGACGGATGTGAACGTGATCAGGGCTGCAGGCGGCGTCGTCCTCAAGAAGTCTCGATCGGGCGAAGTCGAGATTGCCGTCGTGCACCGCCCTGAGTACGACGACTGGACGCTGCCGAAAGGCAAGATCGAGCCCGACGAAACCCCGGAGGACTGCGCGCTTCGGGAGGTCCGAGAGGAGACAGGGCTGCGGTGCGATCTGGTCCGCGCGCTCGGCTGCACGGCTTACGTCGACCGCCGCGGCCGCGACAAGGTCGCCTGCTACTGGGTGATGGAGGTCCGCGGTGGCCGCTTCAAACCTGGGATCGAGGTGGACAAGCTGTTGTGGCTGTCGCTCGACGATGCGGTGAAGCGCCTGACCTACGGTCGCGACAGGACGCTGCTCCTGCAGCAGGATCTCGCCTAGGGGCCGGTAAGCTTGTTCGTGTGCAAACCCTGACGCACGCGGACCCGCTGGTGGTCGCCGGTGTCGAGGTGCGGTCTCGCCTCTTCGTCGGAACGGGCAAGTACGGCACCGACGAGGAGATGCTGGCCTCGCTCGAAGCGTCTGGCTGCGAAGTGGTGACGATCACGCTGCGCCGCGTCGAGCTGGACGGCGCGAAGAAGAAAACCATCTTCGACTCGATCGACTGGTCGCGCTACAGGGTGCTGCCGAACACAGCCGGTTGCAAGACCGCCGAGGAGGCGATCCGGATCGCGCGCCTTGCGCGCTCAATGGGTCTTTCCGACTGGGTCAAGCTCGAGATCATCCCCGACCCGCGCTACCTGCTTCCCGATCCCGAGGAGACACTCAAAGCGGCGCGCGTCCTGGTGGACGAGGGATTCAAGGTCCTTCCCTACATCAACGCCGACCCGGTGTTGGCCCGCAAGTTGCAAGAGATCGGCACGGCCACGGTAATGCCGCTCGGCTCGGCGATCGGATCCGGCCAGGGATTGCAGACCCTCGAGCAGATCCGGATCATCGTCGAGCAGGCAAACGTTCCGGTAGTCGTCGATGCAGGAATTGGAGCGCCGTCGGACGCCGCTCTGGCGATGGAGGTCGGCGCGGATGCAGTGCTCGTCAACACCGCCATCGCTCACGCGAAGAACCCCGTGCTGATGGCCGAGGCGATCGGACAGGGCGTCGTGGCAGGGCGAAAGGCGTTTCTTGCAGGCCGCATCGAGATGCAGCGCGAGGCCAGGCCCAGCTCGCCGACGGAAGGGGTCTCGCGACCCAACTAACCCGTCCCGTGGCGATGGCGATCGTCGCGAGCGCGGTCGCTGGACTGCACGCGATGGAACGCGCGACCATCCTGCAGCTGCGCGCGCCGGGCATGACAACCGCCGATCTGGCGCGCGAAGCGTCGATCCTCGTCGCGTCGGCCTCGGTCCCTGTTCTCGTCAGCTCGCGCTGCGACGTCGTGCTCGCATGCGGGGCCGCGGGCGTGAACCTCCCTGAGCGCGACATCGCGACCCGCGACGCCAGGGCGCTGCTCGGCAATCGCCTGGTCGGTCGGTCCGTGCACTCGATCGACAGCGCGGTGGAGGCTGAGCGGGACGGCGCCGACTACGTGATCTACGGTCCGGTGTGGCCAAGCGCGAGCCACTCGGGCGTCGCGCCGGTCGGAGTCGAGGCGCTCGCGCGCGTAGCGGGCGCCCTTCGCATCCCGGTGCTCGCGATCGGCGGAATCACGGCGGAGCGGATCCCGGAGATCACCGCCGCGGGCGCGGCCGGCTACGCCGCGATCGGGCTTTTTAGATGAGCGGAAACCCAGGTTTCCGCTCACGCTGCCCACGACTTACGTCGCGGGCACCCTTGCAGGTATGCCGACCCGGCCCTGCGGGCCGGGCAAGCGGCGCTGCTCACCTTCCTTATGGATGTGGTCTGGATTGAAAGCATGATCGCCGTGCAGGTCAACGGGAAGCGCGTCGAGCTCGATCATCCGACGCCGCTCCTCGACTACCTCGAGCAATTGGGGGTGAATCCGCGCGCGGTCGCGGTGGAGCACAACGGCGAGATCCTCGAGCGCGCCGCTTTTGCATCCGCCACGCTGTGCGATGGCGATCGGGTCGAGATCGTGCGCATGGTCGGCGGCGGCCGCCCCTGCCCTCACCCCTGACCCAACTTACTTCCGTGCTTTTATCGCAGCTTCGGCCTCGGCGCGCTCGTCCCACGGCTCGGACCCGCGCGCCGTGCGCATCGACCGTTCGTGTCCCTTGCCGGCGAGCAGCACAGTGTCACCAGGCTTCGCGAGCTCGATCGCACGGCGGATCGCCGCCCGCCGGTCGATCACGATCTCGTAGTCGCGACCCGGCGCCTTCCCGGCCGCGCCGGTCTGCACGTCGCGCGCGATCTCGACCGGGTCCTCGCTCAGCGGGTCGTCGGTCGTGATGATGAAGAAGTCGGAGAACTCCGCCGCGGCCCGGCCCATGCCCGGCCGGTCGTGGTCGGATCGCGCGGTCGAGCCGAACACGACGATCAGCCGCCCCTTCGTAAACGGACGTAGCTCGGCGAGCGCGCTCGCGAGGGAGCCGGCGGCATGGGCGAAGTCGATGTACACGCGAAAGTCCTGGCCGAGGTCGACGGGTTCAAGCCGCCCGCGCACTCCCTCGAAGCCCGCGAGCCCGCGGCCGATGTCTTCGACGGGCACCCCGAGTGCGAGGCACACCCCCGCGGCACAAAGGGCGTTGTAGACGTTGAACCGCGCAGGGACGTTGAGCGTCACCTCCGTCTCGCCTAGCGGCGTCTTCATGCGAAAGCGCGAGCCCTTGCCTGTGATGCTCAGCTCGAGCGGATGCAGGTCTGCGGCGGTGGTCATGCCGTACGACCACCGGCGCGAGATGGGTTTTCCGGCGAGCCGCTCGTAGCTCGGATCGTCGCGGTTGAGGACGGCGGTCTTCTCGATGCCCTTGCCGGCGGCGTTGGCGGTGAGGTCGATGAGCCGCGCCTTGGCCTCGAGGTAGTCCTCCCACGTGGCGTGATAGTCGAGGTGGTCGTGGCCCACGTTGGTGAACGCCGCGACGTCGAAGTCGCACGCGCGCACCCGCTCCTGCACGAGCGCATGCGAGGTGGTCTCGATGACCACGCACTCGGCTCCGGCCTCGACCATGCGGGCGAGCCACGCCTGGACTTCTGGCGCCTCCATGGTCGTCTGGCCGCTGACGTTGTCGATCTCGTGCCCGCTCAACTTGAGGGCGACGGTGCTCATCGCGCCGGCGAGCACTCCACTTGCCTGCAGCACGTGCTCCGCCATGTGCGTCGTGGTGGTCTTGCCGTCCGTGCCCGTGATGCCGGCGAGCTTCATGCGGCGCGAAGGCCGGCCGTAGAACTCGGCAGCCACCTCGGCCAGCGCGATGCGGGTCGACGGGACACGGAGCACGGGCGTGCCCCCAGGCACCTTCACCTCGCGCTCGACCGCCACCGCCGCCGCGCCCTTCGCCACCGCCTCGGCCAGATAGACATGACCGTCCACGCGCAGGCCCGCCACGGCGACGAACAAGTCGCCCGGACCGACCCGGCGTGAGTCGTATGCGATCCCGGTGATCTCGACGTCCGGATCGCCGTCGAGCGCAGCGCCCGCTCCGCGCGCAAGGTCCGCCAGCTTCATCTCTGGCCTGAGGATAATCGGCTCGTGATCGCGGAGATCGGCGGGCGGCGATTCGAGTGGGGCGCGCGCACCTACGTGATGGGGATCGTCAACGCGACCCCTGATTCGTTCAGCGGTGACGGGCTTGGAGATGACGTGGACGCGGCGGTGGAGCAAGGGCTGCGCATGGTGCGCGAGGGAGCCGACATGCTCGACGTCGGTGGCGAGTCGACCCGCCCCGGCCACGTGCCGGTGACCGTAGAGGAAGAGATCTCACGCACCGAGAGGTCGGTGCGGCGCCTCGCCCGAGAGGCGTCTGTGCCGGTGTCGATCGACACGTACAAGCTCGAGGTCGCCGACGCCGCCGTCGCCGCCGGGGCGACGATCCTCAACGACGTGTGGGGCCTGACGCGGTCGCCCGCGATGGCCGACCTCGCGGCGCGCGCGAAATGCGCGCTGGTCCTGATGCATAACCAGGAGGGGACCGAGTACGCGGGCGACCTCATGGAGGAGGTCAAGCAATTCCTTGGCGCCTCCGTGCGCCGCGCCATCGATGCGGGGGTGCCGAACGAAAAAGTGATCGTCGATCCCGGGATCGGGTTCGGCAAGACGGCGGACCAGAACTGGGAGGTCATGCGAAGGTTTGCCGAGCTGCGAGAGCTCGGGCAGCCGATCCTGGTCGGCACCTCGCGCAAATCGTTCATCGGCAAGCTGCTCGACCTGCCCGTGACCGAGCGCATGGAGGGCACGGCGGCCACGGTCGTCGCCGCGGTCCTGCGTGGGGCGGACGTGGTGCGCGTGCACGACGTGCTGGAAATGACTCGCGCGGTGCGCGTCGCCGATCGCATGCGCCGCCGGGGCACCGATTAGATCGTTGACGAAGATCTACCTCGGCCTGGGCTCCAACCTCGGACGGCGCGCCCGCAACCTTAGCGCGGCGCGGCGGCGCCTGCGTCAAAAAGGCGTGCGCATCGTGCGTCAAAGTCGCGTCATCGAAACCGAGCCATGGGGCGTGGCCGATCAGCCGCGATTCCTCAACCAGGTCGTCGAAGGTGAGTGGAGCGGCACACCTCGCCGCCTGCTCGCGGTGGCCAAGGAGGTCGAGCGCGAGGGAGGCCGCACGAAGACCGTGCGCTGGGGCCCGCGCGTGATCGACGTCGACATCCTCCTGTTCGGGGATCGCCGCGTCAACTCTCGCGACCTCGTCATCCCCCATCCGCGGATCGCAGAGCGACCCTTTGTCGTGGAGCCGCTGAAAGAGCTGGGAGTTAACCTGGCCGGGCGTTCGTGAAGCGGTAGCCGATGCCCGGCACGGCGAGGATGTAGTAGGGACGCGATGGCTGCGTCTCGATCTTGCGCCGCAGGTTGCGGATGTGGACGTCGATCACTCGGGTCTCGATCGGGTACTCGTAGCCCCAGATCGAGTTGAGGATCTTCTCCCGGCTCAGCACCTTGCCCGCGTTGCTGGCGAGAAACGTGAGCAGGTCGAACTCGGTGTGGGTCAGCTCGACCTCCTTGCCCCCCTTGTAGGTCCGCCGCTCGTTGACGTCGATCACCAGGTCGCGAAACTCGAGCCGGCTCCGCATCGCTTCGGCGTTTTCGAGCCGGGCTCGGCGCAGGTGAGCCGCCATGCGTGCGACCAGCTCGCGCAGCCGCAGCGGCTTGGTCACGTAGTCGTCGGCGCCGATCTCCAGCGCGACCACGGCGTCGATCTCGTCGGAGCGCGCGCTCATCATGATCACCGGCACCGTCGCATCCATCTTGCGCAGCTCCCTGCACACGTCGAAGCCCGCGGCGTCAGGCAACGTGACCTCGAGCAGCACGACGTTCGGTCGGGAGTGCTCGACCTGGCGCAAGGCCTCCGAGCCGGCGTCGGCCTCTATGACCTGGTAGCCGTCCTGCTCGCATGCCTGCTTGATCTCGCGCCGGGTCGAGTGGTCGGGCTCCACGACAAGGACCTTGCGAGCCGATTCCGCCGCAGCCATGACCCAATCCTAACCGAATTGAAGGATTGTTAGGGAATGTTGCGTTTCAAGCCCCGAATGTATGCCTTCGTTTTCCGTTCGAGACCGATCAGCCTGGCCCCCGCAGCAGACAGGACGTGCTCCCAGGCACCGGCGTACGACACCTCTTCGCCCCCGAACTCGGCCTTGAAGAACCCCAATCCGTGCCACGGATGGTTCGGACCGGCGTCCGGCGGTGGGACGCCCCAGAGGTCGAAGTCGACGCAGCCCGCCTCGGCGGCGGACGAGAGGGCCGACCACCACGCGAGGTCGTTGCCCATCAGCTCGTTGCGCGTGCCCGAGCGTCCCGCAAACAGGCTGTAGGCGCGGCCGGTGTGGCGGGCGACCAGGACCGAAGCCAGCGGCTCGCGGTTTTCCGGCGCGTAGGCGGTGTAGGTGCGGCACCACGGCAGCAGGCTCAACAGCAGCTCGTAGTAGCGCCGGTCCGGGAGATTGATCGACTCGCGGCGCTCGACCGCGGCCGACTGCCGGGCCAGCTCCGCGGCGTCCTTGCCCTCTTCGACCACGACACCGCGCTTGATCCCGGTCCGGATGTTGTAGCGCCGGCCGTGGCGGAACGTGGCCAGCAGTTGGTCCGGCGGCATGAGCGTGACGATCCTGGTGTGCTGCGGCTGCGTCGGCGGTACCCTGACGAAACCCTGCGCGGTCAGCGCCTCCTTCAGGTCATCACGGCCCTCGGGCTCGACCACGATCTTCGCTATCCCGGAGCTCCGTGCCCAATCCCGCAGCTGCTCCAGCGATTCGGGCGTAGCGGGCACGGGCCCGCGCGGCACGTAGGCCTCACGCGCGGGTCCGACCCTGCGCACCTGGACACTCGCCATCGCCCCTCCGGCCGCCAGTCGCACACGCTCGATGCCCCATCCGGCCTGAGCCTGCACCTCGCCCCAAGCCCAGGACTGGAGAAGTGGCGCCGGCGATGCCCGCTCGGCCAGCTCCCCGTCCCAGCGCTCCGCTTCGGCGTTCATCCGGGCCCGGGTTCGGTGACGAGAGCGGATTCGAGATGGGCGATGTCATTGACGCCCGCGATCACCATGTTTCCGTTTCGCCTCTCGATCACGGAGATCGAAGCATTCTGGATTTTGAAGGGAAACAATCCGCGGCTCGGCCTTCCGACCACCCGGTGCAAAGCGATCTGGATCACGCCGCCATGCGTCACCACGAGCACGTTGCCGGTCGCGTGCCGGCCGAAGATGTCGTCGAGCGCGGACACCACGCGACTTTCGAACGGAGCTGCGCCTTCACCTCCCGGAACAACGTCCCAGTCGGGCTCTTCCACCCAACTCGACCATGCCTCGGCAAACCGATTGGCGATCTCGTCGGTGCGCATGCCTTCCCAATCGCCCAGAAAGATCTCGCGGAGCCGCTGCACCGGCTGTGGCTCGAGGCCGATGAGCGAGCCGATCTGCTGCGCGGTCTCGAGTGCACGCTTCAGGTCGCTCGCATAGAAGCCGACGAAGGATCGGCCGGCCAGGCGGTGGCCGAGGAGCTGGGCCTGGCGCCGTCCCACCTCGGACAGGGGCGGGTCGAGCTGGCCCTGGATGCGGTGCTCGCGGTTCCACGTCGACTCGCCATGGCGGATGAGGTAAAGGCGCGCCGGGTGCGGGCGGTCCGGTAAGGGTAGGTCCGGAGGCTCCGGACGCGCTGCTCTGATCTCGATGCCTATACTAACTTTCTCTTAATCCCGATCGGGCCGGGCCGATCTCAGGAGAAGACTGATTGCAGTCCCACGGCACTCTCGCCGAAATCCCCCTTCGGTCGCTTCTGGAATCTGCTCAGGGTGAGCGGTCGACTGGCACCCTGATCGTCCGCAACGGGAACGGGCAGTCCACCTCGCTGTACTTCCTATTCGGGCACCTCTTCCATGCCCAGGGCGACGGGCGTTCCGGCGATGACGCGGTTGTCAACGTCCTGAACTGGACCCGCGGCGACTTCGAGTTCGACGCGAAGGCAAAGCTCCCGGCGGACGAGACGGTGAAGGCCGGCATCCCTGAGCTGGTCCAAGCGGCTGAGACGGCGCCCAGAGCGAGCGCCGCAGATCAGGCGGACCACGCCGAGCGCGTCGAGCACGCGGACCGGCCCGAGCCGAAGATCGTCGAGAGGCTGGACGCGAGAATGGAGAGGAGGGAGCATGTTGAACCGGAGAGAAAAGTGGAAGCACCACAGCCGAGACGTGGAGTGAAACACCGGCCGCAGCCGAAGCACGGCCGCGAACCGATTCCCGTTCCCGCGGGTCAGATCCTCTACGACTCGCTGAAGACGTCGTTCGTCGATTTCCCGCGGCTGCTGACGACCCTCGAGCGCGAGGGCTACACAGGCTACGTCCGGCTGCTGACCGACGACGCGGCAGGCTTGATCCTGTTTCGCGAAGGGTCGGCGCTCGAGTGCCTCTATGACGGCTCCGCGGAAGCGTCGGGCCTCATCCTCGGCAAGCAGGCGCTGCAGGAATTCTACAACGACGTCAACGCCGGGCACGGCGTGCTCGACGTCGTTGGGTTGTCACCCGAGCTGATCGACGGGCTTTACGAGCTGACGGTGTCGCGGCCGATGTACACGGAGCTGTATGCGGCGTGGGTCGACATGAAGGCGCTTCTCAACTTCCTCAGCGATCGCAAGCTCAGCGGCAGCGTCATGATCCGCTCGAGTGCGGGCACCGGCGTGATCATCATGTCGGAGGGCGAGCTGGCCGGCGCGTACACCAGCGAGTCGCGCGACATCTCCGACAAACCTGACCGGGCCCTGGCGCTGTGTGACGACCCGAACGCGATGATCGAGGTCAAGTCCGCCGATTCCCAGAAGCACCCGCCGCTCGACGTGGACGAGATCGTCGGCGGGCAGCGCCCGCGATCGGCGCAGGCCGCGACGGCGCCTCCGCCGGCGTTTTCCGCGCCCCCGCCCCAGCCCGAGCCGGTGGCTGCGACCAACCCGACGCTGCCCGTGATGCCCGCGGAGCCGCCGACCGCGCAGATCCCGACCCAGACTTTCTCCACCTTTGGGCAGAGCTCGCCCCCGTCCCCGCAGCCAGTCGCTCCAACGACGCCGCCACGGCCGGCGGGCCCGCAGCTCGACTGGGCGGCGATCGTGGCCGAGCTCCAGGCGATGGCGGAGGATGCGCTCGGCAACCGTGCGCGCAAGGTGAAGGACATCCTGGGGGCGGCCGAGCCGTCACTGTCCGGGATCGAGGCGGCGATCGACCAGATCCCAAGCATCTCGCTCCTGTTCGTCGACTCCTCGCGCCTGGAACAGCTCGCTCAGGAGATGAGGGCCCGCCTGAAGTCCCACCTCTAACCGAGGTCCCTTTACAGGGTGGGTTGGATTTTGGTTTTCTCGCGATTAGCCTGGCCGCAGGTGTGCCGGCTAGGGGGAGGGAGCCAACGGGAGAGGGAGGGCCCGCCGAAGGTGCGACTTTTTGCGGCCGCCGCCGCCCTCGTGGGGGTTCTTCTCGGGCTCACGGCGTGTGGCGGCGACCCCCCGCAGATCGTCGACTACGCGCCCCAGCGTGGATCTCTCGACGTCTCCACCGCCGCCCCGATCCGCATCACCTTCGACCACGACGTCGACCAATCGTCGGTCGAGAGCCGGCTGCGCCTCGCCCCGGCCACGACCGGTTTCATCCGCTGGGACAGCGGCCACCAGCTCGCCTACGTTCACCCGACCCTTCGCACCAGCACGCCGTACGAGGTCATCCTCGAGCCCGGCTACCGCGACCTCGCGGGCAACGCCTACTCGCTGAGGCATCACTGGACCTTCACCACCGAGGGTCCGCCGGCACTGGCCGCGGCGACCCCCGCCAACGGAGACAGCGCGGTCGACCCTGCCGCGTACCTGAGCCTCGACTTCACGCGCCAGATGGATCCCGCGAGCGTGAAGAACGCAATCACGATCAGCCCAAACGTCCCCTTTGACGTGAGGCTCGATCCGACCGACAGCCGGCGCGCGATCGTCGCGCCCGCGCAATTGCTGGACCCGAGCACGCCCTACCGCATGCTCCTGGACAACACCGCGGTCGACGTCGACGGCAACCAGCTCGCGAGCAACCAGGCGATCACCTTCATCACCGGGCCCGTGCATCCGCTCCGCCACTGGATCGCTTTCGCCACCGCCGGCGCCGATGGCTCTCCCGCCGGCTTGTGGATCGTGAACGAGGCGGGATTCCCGCGCCAGCTGTTCTCGCGCTTGGGAGTCCAATCCTTCAATTGGTCACCCGACGGAAGCTCGGTCTTGATCCAGGTCGACGGTGACGCGTGGTGGCAGCTCACGCCCGGCAGCGACCCGACGACTCTCGATTTCAAAGGCACATGGGCCGGCGCTCTTGCGGCGGGGATGGGTTACGTCTACATCGACGACGCCGGTGCCCTGCATCGAGAGACGGCCGGCGGGGTTGCCGAGACGATCGCTTCCGACGTCGCCGAAGCCGCCGTGTCGCCCAACGGCCTGCGCGTCGCATTCATCCAGCGCTCGCCCAACCCGAACCAGGTGTGGGGCTACGACGTGGGGCTGCGTGCCCGCTACCAGCTCGTGGCCGACTCCGCTCCGGTCAGCTCCCTGGCCTGGGCGCCCGCCGGCAATCGGATCGCCTACCTGCGCCGCGACCCGACCACGATCACGCTGCGAGTCCGCAACCTGACGGGCGCCGCAGCGACCACGACGCTCACGGCCGGCGACCTTGGCGCACCGGAGTGGTTGCCAGACTCCACCCACCTCGTTTTTGCTGCGGCGGTCACGACCTCGAGCGGCGCCTTGCACAAAGCGTTCGTGATCAACGGCGTTTCACCTCCGCCCGGTTTGACCCTCGGGGCCGGCCTGCCGGCGGATCCGGGCATCGACGTGAGCTCGCCCGCGTCCTCGCCCGACGGCCACCAGATCGCGTTTCTGAGCGGCGACCAGGTCTGGCTCATGAACGCCGACGGCACCCGGCCGACGGAGCTGACCAGGGAGGACCCTGGGTCCTTCCCTTACTCCTGCCGCGCGCCCGCGTGGACGCGGACCTGAGCGCGTTCGATCACCCCGTCGAACAGCTCCTGCAAACGGTCTGCTGTGCGCGGCCAGGAGAACCGCTGCGCCAGAAGCCGGCCGCGCCGCCCCATCTGCTGAGCCTGCTCAGGGTTCTCCAGCAGCCGCCCGATCTTCTCGGCGTATGCGGCAGGGTTGTGGCCCGCGACCAGGTAGCCGCTCACCTCGTCGCGCAGCACCGACCGCAAGCCGGTGACGTCCGAGCCCACGACAGGAGTGCCGCACGCCTGGGCCTCGAGCCCGACCAGCCCAAATGACTCGCTGTAGGAAGGCATCACGCAAACGTCGGCCGCCGAATAGAAGAACGGCAGCTCGTGGTGAGCGACCGAGCCGAGAAAGTCGACGCGGTCCTGCACGCCTTCCGCCGCGGCGATGGCCTTCAGCCGTTCCTTCTCGCTTTCCTCGTCCGACCTTGGCGAGTCCTCGCCGAGGATCAGGAGCCGGACGTCGTCGTGGCTTCGGTCGCGCAGAAGCGCAAGCGCCCTGATCGCGACATCGACGCCCTTCAGCCGCTCGAGGCGTCCCACGAACAGCAGGAGGCGTTCCGAGCGGTAACCGATCTTGCGCCGCGCCTCGGTCCGGTCGATCGGCTGAAACATCGAGAGGTCGACACCCGGAGGCACAACGAATACGCGTCCCGGATCCGCACCGTAGACGAGCGACAGGTCGGCGGCCTCGTCGGGGGTCGAGGCGATGAGAAGATCCGCCTGCTGCGCGATCTCGCCCTCGACGCGGATACGCAGCTCGGGCTCGGGACGATCGCCTGAGGCCATGGTCCGGTTCTTCACGGCGCCAAGGGTGTGCGCGATGTGCGCCCATGCGACGGCGAGCTCCGGACGGAGGAGACACGCGACCTCACCCGAGAGCCAGTAATGGGAGAAGAGAAGGTCGTAGCTGGTGCGCTCGTGCTCGGCGAAATCCGCGACATGGCGGGCAAACATGGGCACCTGCTGGTACAGGGAGTACTTGTCGAGCCCCCTTCCAGCCGGCAGGTAGACCACGCGGGAAAGGGGAGCGAGCTGCTCCAACTCAGGGTCGTCAGAGGACCTTCGGGTGAAGATGTCCGTCGCGATGCCCCGCTCGCTGAAAGTGATGGCGACTTCGCGGACGTAGACGTTCAGGCCGCCGTTGGCGTTTTGGCCCAAAGAGGCGGTCGGCGAGGTATGCATGGAAATGACCGCCAGCCGCCTCGCGGCGGTGGCGTCGGAGGTCGGCCGGCCGGCCTCAGCCACGGTACGCCGATCTCGCGTCAAGCCAGCGCCGTGAGACGCAGCAGAAGCCGGAACGAGAGACCGGCGAACAGGAACCCATGAGTACTAAAACCTACGAGCTTTTGGGCTATTCCCGTCGGGGGCTCAGGCGAGCGGGCCGATATGATTTGGCCTAGATGCGGGCGACCAGGGGCCTCCTGTTCTTGCTGGGCATCCCAGCCTTCCTGATCCTGACGGCGCTGTCCACGCTGGCCGACACGTCGCCGACTCCCGCCCCCGGCACCTCGGCCGCCAGCGGCGGGACCGCCCTGCCAGGCGATCCTCTTAGGGGCGCCACGCTCTACGCCCAGAACTGCGCAACCTGCCACGGCGCAAGCCTGGAGGGCGGAATCGGCGCCACCCTCAACCCGATCGAGAAGCTGCCCGGCGTGCCGAACACGCTCGACGCGAACTTCCTCATCGACATCATCACCAACGGCCGCGTGCACCAGAGCGGCGACCCCAAGCAGACGGACATGCCTGCCAAGGGCGGCAATACCAAGCTCACCGACCAGGACGTGAAGGACCTCGCCGCCTTCATCATCCAGCAGAACCACATCGTGGGCGGCGGCACCCTTTCGCCGGGCGAGCTGGCGAAGCGAACCATCCTCTGGGTGAGCATCGCCATCATCGCGATGGGTTTCATCACCTACCTGCTGTCCGCGTACAACATGCGGTGGATCGCGCGCCGCGCCGCCGCGCGACGCAAGTAAGCAACCCGGCGCCGGGCGCCACCGCGCAGTCCCCTTACCCGACGCCCGCCGGCGGCGCAGCGCGAATCCTGATCCTGTTCAGCGACACAGGGGGCGGCCACCGCGCCGCCGCCCGCGCGCTCACCGACGCATTGAAATTACTCGATCCTTCGTGCGAGGTCACGGTCGCCGACCCGCTCATCGGGCAGGGGCCCGCCATCGTGCGCCGGCTCGCCTCGCTCTACTCCCCGATGATCAGGCGGTCGCGCACCGCCTGGGGTGCGCTCTATCACACGAGCAACACCCGCCCGACCTTTGCCGGGATTCGCGCGGTCTTCGGCCCGGGCGTGCGCAGGGTCGTCGCGCAATTGCTCAAGCGGCATGATCCCGACGTCGTTCTTTCAGTCCATCCGCTGCTGAACCACATCGCGCACCAGGCGATCCGCAAGAGCGGACGGCCGCGCGCCCTGATGACGGTGATCACGGACCTGGTCGACTTTCATCGCGGGTGGACCTTCAGCCAGGCGGACCTCGTGATCGCACCGACGGAGGGAGCCCGCAAGGTGGCGCTTCGCCGCCGAGTGCCGGCCGATCGCGTCAAGCTCCTCGGCCTGCCGGTGGACCTTCGCTTTCGTCCCCCGGCGCCAGGCGAGAAGCAGGCGCTGCGCCGCCGATTCGGCCTCGACGAGCAGCGCTTCACCATCATGATCATTGGCGGGGCGGCCGGGGTCGGCCACCTTGCCGCACAGGTGCGCGAGCTTACGCTCGACCGTCACTCCTGGCAGCTGGTGGTCGTATGCGGCCGCAACGAGAAGCTCCGCCGGCGGCTGCTCGAGATCGACGTTCAGACCCCGATGCTGGTGCTGGGATTTGTCGACTACATGCCGGAGCTGATGCGCGCGTGCGACCTGGTGGTGACAAAGGCCGGGCCCGGCGCGATCGCCGAATCCCTTGCCACCGGGCTGCCGCTCGTCATCACGGGTTTCTTGCCCGGTCAGGAGACGCCGAACGTCGACTTCGTCGTCGAGTCGGGAATCGGAGCCTTTGCACCCAAGGAGTCCGAGCTGCTCGACGAGGTCCGCGTCCTCGCGGAGGGCGGACCGACGTGGCGCGAGATGTCACGCAAGGCGGCCGACCTCGCCCATCCATACGCGTCATCCGACATCGCCCGCGAGTGCCTCCTGCTGGCCACGCGCTACAGGGCGTCGGGGCAGGCGAGCCTGTAGGGGCAAAGCCGGCAGCGGCGGCGCTCGGGTCGCGCCTCGAAACGCCCGGCTCGGATGCCCTCGGCGACCTCAGATCCATCCGCCTGCGCCTCCCGCACAAGACTGTCGACCTGCTCGATGCGCACCGATTCGCCTGACGCCAGGTATACGACCTCGAGCTCGAGCGGCTCGAGCTTCAGGGCGGAGGCCGCGCCGAGCGCGTAGAGGGCGACCTGCAGGTCGCGCCTCCGGCGCGTGACCGGGCGCCCGCTCTTGTAATCGATGATCCGCCAGGCGTCGCCGCTGCGGTCGATCCGGTCGATCACCCCTCGCAGAGTCCAGCCATCGACCGCGACGTTGAACGGCTGCTCGAGATAGGCGGGCACGGAGTCAAGGCCGCCGTGCTTGCGATAGGCCTCGAGCTCGGCGGCGCCGATCCGCTTGAACGTCGGTAGGCGCCGCTCATCCGGGAAAGGGACCGTCTTCCACACCTGGTCGAAGAGCGTGCGGAGGCGAGGAGCGGTGACGCGCCTTCCTATCCTTCTCTCTTCGCCGGCTCGCCGCAGGACCTCGTGCAGGATCACACCGTGCACCGCCTCGGCGCTCTGCACGACCGGCAGACGCTGGACGTGGCGGTACCAGAACTGCCGCGGGCAATCGCGATAGGAGCTGATCGCGCTGTACGAAAGGTGGACGTCGCCGCTGTGGCCGTTGACATGGACGCTTGGCGCAAGCGGCGCCGTCGCGGCGATCTTCCGCTCGATCACCTTTCGAGAGCCTGCGCCGCGCACCTCGGCCAGGAACCGCGACTCCCGCCAGCGGCGGCCGCCCTCGTAGTGCGACGCCCACGTCAGGTACAGGCGGCGGCGTGCGCGCGTCATCGCGACATACAGCAGGCGTCGCTCTTCTCCGATCACGTCCTCGCGTCCACGCACGAGCGGTTCCAGCACACCTGGCGGCAGCTCGAAACGCGGCGAGCGGCCCGACTGCGGAAGCCGGCCCTCGACCAGGCAGGGCACGAACACCGTGTCGAACTCGAGGCCCTTCGATTGATGGATCGTCATGACCTGGATCGCGTCGGTGGCTTCGACCGGTGCCGGCTCCTCGTCCTCGCCCGACAGAAGGACCAGCTCGAGGTGGCGCATGTAGGCGCCCAGCGAGTGGTTCGGCGAGGTTTCGCAGTACTCCGCGATGGCGTCGGCGAAGCGGCTGACATTCGCGGTCACACGCGCCGCTTCGCTGGCTTCCAGTCCGCCCCGCACGACGTCGACGTATCGCGTCTGCTCCATCAACTCGAAGAACAGATCGCGGACGTCGACATGCTTGGCGGCCGCGGCCAGGTGTTCGACGAGCGGCGCGAGCGCCGCCGTTGCGGGCCGCGACTCGACGCGAGACATGGCGACAAGATCAGTAACGTCGCGCAGGACCCGCAGCATGGCGATCAGGTCTTTGACCTCGGGCCGGTCGTGGAAGCCATGGCCGCCGATCACGACGTGCGAAAGGCGCGCCGCCGCGAGAGCCGCCGCGACCGGTCGCGCGATGGCGTTGGTCCGGCACAGGATCGCGATCGACGAGAGCGGCGTTCCCGCGTCAACCAGGTCGGCCGCCTCGCGCGCGATCGCCGTGGCTTCGCCCGCACCGTCGGAGCAATCCCAGATCTCGACCGCCGGCCCGCTGCTCTCCGCCCGCAGCTGCTTGGGCAGCCGGTCGGTGTTGGCGTTGATCAGCGCCGCGGCGGCGGCGACGATCCGGCTCGAGCTCCGCCGATTGCGGCCGAGGGTGATCGTGCGCGCCGCCGGAAAGCTGCTCACGAAGCGCTCGAGGCTTGCCCGCGACGCGCCGCGGAATCGGTAGATCGATTGGTCGTCGTCGCCGACGATGAACGGAGCGGCGCCCTGCGCGATCAGCTCGACGAGCCGTTCCTGCGCGAGGTTCAGATCCTGGTATTCGTCGACGAGGACGTGCGGATAGCGCGCCCGGTACCGGTCCAGGAGCGCTGGATCCTTCTCGAGCATGCGGACCGCGAGCATGAGCAGATCGTCGAAATCGAGCAGGCCGCGCGTGCGGCATTCCCTCTCGTATGCCCGGAACAGACACACGCATGCGCGCATCAGTTCGGCACGCTCGACGTCGTCCGCGGATGCGGCCCAGACCTCGAGCCGGGTGAGTGGGACGAGCTCCTGCTTCATGCGCTCGAGCATCTGGAGCACGGGTCCCACCAGGTCGTCCGGCCGCTCGTCGGCCGTGAGAGCGGGGTCGCCGATGCTCCACATCAGCTCCCGGGCGAGAATCCAGCGGTCGGCTCCGGCCACGATGCTGAAGTTGGCCGGCACTCCGATGCCGCGACCGTCCTCGCGCAGCCAGGTGAGCGCCATCGAATGGAACGTGCCCACCGCCGGCGCGGCCACCTCGACCAGGTCCTCGATCCGCTGACGCATCTCACCCGCCGCGCGCTCCGTGAAGGTCATGACGAGGATCGACGCGGGCGCCACCCCTGACGCGACCAGGCGGCGAAACCGCTCGGCGATGACGGCCGTCTTGCCGGTGCCGGCACCGGCGACGACGCGGACCGGTCCGCCCGCCAGGGAGGCGGCGCGACGCTGCTCGACACCCAGGCGGAATGTCATTGCGTCATCGTGGGGTTGCCGATTCTGACCCGAAGACTGCGCACCCGACGGCCGAGGTCGGCCTGGTTCAACCTGGCCACGATGGTCTCCGCGTCGAGGCGCAGCTGATGCGCCAGCGCGGGGCTCGAGGTGGTCACGACAAGTGTCCCCGAATGGAGCTCGACCTGGTCGCAAAGGCGGGCGACTTCGGGACCGAGGAGGGTGCGGAATGCGGCCGCCACCTGGTTGCCCATGAGCCGCGCCCCGCCGGGCTGCCGGCGGAGGATCTTCGGCAGAATGTTGCCCAACTTATCCACAGGCCTGGATCGTCCCCTCGTTCACCGTCCAGACCATCGAGCGGGCGATGAGATCGGGCGGGAACGGGCCCGCCTCGACCGATGTCACGATCACCTGCCCGCCCGCGGCGAACTCGTCGAGGAGGGCCCTCCTGCGCTCGCTGTCGAGCTCCGAAAGCACGTCGTCGAGCAAGAGCACCGGACGCTCGCCGGACCGCGCCGCGATCAATGCCGCCTCGGCGAGCTTCAGGCTCACGACGGCGGTCCGCTGCTGACCCTGCGAGCTGTACGAACGCGCCTCCTGCCCGTCCAAGAGGACGAGCAGATCGTCATGGTGAGGACCCACCGTCGTCGTGCCTCGACGCAGGTCGTCGGCCAGGGAGTTATTCACAGCTTCCGCCAGGTTTTCCGGAGGCCCCAGATAACGGATCTCGAGGCGCTCTTTGGCCGCGATCCGGGCGTGGCAACGGACCGCTTCGGGGCCCAGCTCCGCAACCGCCCTGGAGCGGGACTCGACGATGGTGCGGCCTACCTTGACGAGCTCCTGGTTCCAGACGTCCACGACCTCTTCGCCTCCCTCCCCGGCGGCGATCCTCTTCAGCAGGCTGTTGCGCTGCTCGAGTACCCGGCGCAGGCCGGCCAGCGAGCGCGCGTAGCCGGGTTCGACCTGGACCAGCATCTGGTTCAGGAACCGGCGGCGAAGCTCGGGGCCTGACTTGACCAGGCCGAGGTCATCCGGCCAGAACAGAACGACTCGAAAGTTCCCAGGCAGGTCGACGGCGCGCCGGCGAACCCCGTCGACCTCGATCGTGCGCCGAGTCCTGTCACCTTCAGTGTCGAGGGCGATCACGATCTCGCGCACCAAATGGTCGGTCGGGCCTGGGCCGCTCTCCGTCTCGGCCTCGATGCGCGATCCTGGGCCAGAGGGACCGACGAGCTCATTCTCGCGACGAGCCCGCGGCGAGGACGACAGGGCGAGCATCGCGACCGCCTCGAGCAGGTTCGTCTTGCCTTGCCCGTTCGGGCCGATGAACACGTTCACGGCAGGTCCCGGCGAGAGGTCCAGTTGGGCGTAGTTCCGATGGTTGAAAAGACGTAGGCGGCGAAGGCGCACCCGGCCGCCGTCAGGACATCGCCACCCGCACGGGCATGATCACGTAGAGGTAGTGGTCCTTGCCCGGCGGTCGCATCAGCCCCGGGCTGAGAGGTCCGTCGAAGAGCAGCTCGACCTTGTCCTCTCCAATCACTCCCAGGGCGTCCAGAACGTAGCGGGCGTTGAAAGCGATCTGGATGTCTGAGCCGTCGACGTCGGCGGCCATCTCCGCCTTGCTGTCGCCGACCTCGTTGGTCATCGCCGACAGGGTGAGCGCGCCGGCCTGGGCCTTGACGCGGATCACGTTAGCGCTGTCCCGCGCGAAGAGGGACACCGCGCGGACGGTCTGTGTCAGCTCGCCGGTGGCCACACGCACCGTGGTGGAGCTCTTGCTGGGGATAACTTGTGTGTAGTTTGGATACTTTCCGTCGATCAGCCGCGAGGTCAGCTCCGACGTCCCGGCCCGGAAGAACACCTGGTTGCGAGCCTTGGAGATGATGACCTCGACCTTGCCCGGCTCCCCTTTCAGCACCCTCGAAAGCTCGGCCAGGGCGCGCGCCGGGACGATCAGGCTCGCCTCGAGCTCAGTCGCGCCGGCGGCCGCGAGCTTGCGCACCGCGAGCCGGTGCCCGTCGGTCGCCGCCAGGGTCAGGTTTCCGCCCTGGAACTGGACCAGCACGCCGGTCAGCACCGGACGGGCCTCGTCCGTCGACGCGGCCATCTGCGTCTGCTCCACGGCGCTGACCAGGTCATCGAGCGCCACCTCGAGGCGGTCTCCATCATCCGGCCGCGGGCCAGGAGGGAACTCCTCCGCCTCGATGCACTTGATGTGCGTGTCGAACCGCGCGCAGCGGAGGTTGAGGGATTGGGTCGCCGAATCGAGGGTCATCTCGAGGTCGTCTTCCGGAAGCGTGCCGACGAAATCAGTCAGGAGGCGCGCCGGCGCCGTGGTCGAACCCTCGGTGCTCACCTCTGCCGGGACAAGCTTGCGAATGCCGATCTCGAGGTTGGTTGCAGTCAGCGCGAGACCCTCCGAGGTGGTCTCGATGAGGATGTTGTTGAGGATTGGCAGCGTGGTCCGGCTCGAGATGGCGCGTGACACCACCTGGAGCGCCTGGCCGAGCACCGCCGGCTTGCAAGTGACCTTCATCTGAGCAGTGAGAACTTTGGCATTCACGACAGTTGTCCCCCGTTGAAAGAGATTCTCTTTATAGAAGTAATCCGTAACCGATAACAGTAAGCGCTGTGCGGACTGTGGATGTCGAGATCATTTACAGATCGAAATGCGCGGTGGATAAGGTCGGGGGAATCGTAGTCGGCGGTGCCTCGCGCTGTGGATTCGGTGGGGAGGAAATGCCCGCCTGCCGTCCATACCACCCTCGTCCCAAGCCGGTTCTCATAACGTGTGGACAACGCAGTCACTGGACGTACAGCTTCTCGCGGATCGCCTGAACCTCGTAGCGGAGACGCTCGTCTTCCTTCAGTTCATTGGCGATCTTTTCGATGGAGTGAAGCGCTGTCGTGTGGTCGCGCCCGCCAAACGCCTTTCCGATCGCGGGCAGCGACGACGGCGTCTCTTCGCGGACGAGGAACATCGCGACCTGCCGTGGGAAAACGATGTGCTTGTCACGCCTTTTGCCCTTCATATCGTCGAGCGTGACGTTGTAGTAATCGGCGACGAGTGCCTGGATCCGTTCGACGTTGATCGGCTTGCGCGTGCCTGCCGGGATGATGTCCGAAAGCAGCCGCGCCGCTTCGTCCTGGTCGACCTGCCGCTGGTGCACCGCGGCAAAGGCCTGGACTCGCGTGAGCGCTCCCTCGAGCTCTCGGATGTTGCGCTGCACCTTGTGGGCGATGAAGCTGAGGACTTCCTCAGGTATGAGGCTGCTGTTGTCGCCGAGCTTTGAATGCAGGATGGCGAGCCGCGTCTCGAAGTCCGGCGGCTGGATGTCGGCGATTAGTCCCCACTCGAATCTGGAGCGAAGCCGGTCCTCGAGGGTCGGGATCTCTTTCGGCGGTCGGTCGGACGAGATGACGATCTGCTTGTTGATCTCGTGCAGGGCATTAAAGGTGTGGAAGAACTCTTCTTTCGTGCGGTCCTTGCCCGCAAGGAACTGCACGTCGTCGATCAGCAGCACGTCCACGGTCCGGTACTTGTGGCGAAACTCTCCCATGCGAGCCGTCGCGATGGAGCTGATCACCTCGTTGGTGAACTGCTCCGACGTGAGGTAGACGACACGCTTGCGCGGAAACCGGTCATGGACTTCGTGACCGATCGCGTGCATGAGGTGTGTCTTGCCCAGGCCCACGCCTCCATAGAGAAAGAGCGGGTTGTAGCTGTCGCCGGGCGCCTCCGCGACAGCCTTGGCGGCCGCGTGAGCGAACTGCGAGTTGTGTCCGACGACGAATGATGAAAACCGAAAGCGCGCGTTGAGCTCGGACGGCGCGACGATCGCCACCTCGACGACAGGCTCCGCCACGTTTTCGTGGCCGTTCTCCGAACCGTTGTCGCCGTCGGCGTCGAACATCGCGTGCGCGGGCCGATGCCCGGTGGGCGCGATGACGAAGTCGATGTCGACCTCGGAACCCGTGACCGCCTGCAGCGTCTCCTGGATCAGTCCCGAGAACCTGTCCTCGAGCCAGTCCTTGGCGAGCTTGCTGGGCACGCCGATCCGAAACGTTCCGCCGTCGGCGGAGACGACCGATGTGTTCTTGAGCCACATGTCGTACGTCCGCTTGGCAAGCTGAAACCGCAGCTCCTCCTGGACTTGCGACCAGATTTGGTCCTGGTTCACCCAACCACCTCCTTTTCGTTGCCGCCGAGGGCGCTATGGACGATCGCCATGGCGGCTGTGCACCGCAGCCTTTCCCGTTGGGCAAATGCTGTGGATAAACCGCGGTCCAAAACTCGTTTGCCGGTTGCGGCGCGCCCGCCCGGACAGCGACCTCCAGATCGTGCTGCCGGCGACCACGGATACAACCGAAGCTCTTCGACCATGAGCTCCGCCTCCTTGGGTGCCTGTGGAAAAGAGCGGACCGGATTTCCACAGGCTGGTGAGCCGACCCGTCCGAAATCCCCTATCCGGTCGATCCCGAAATATGGAAGCGGCGTTGTAGCACTAAGTGTTGCTTACTTGTAGGAATGAATGCTACCGAGTTGAGATATTCGTACTGGGACCTTGGCTTCGACCCGCTGCTTCGTGGCTTCCGGGCGGGGAATATAACACCGCCCTGTGGATACCGCAAGGCACAAACCGCGAGCGATCAAGTGATAGATCGGGTATCACAAGCCACATTGATTGCCGCTTCTCTGCCTCCGCTACACTGGCCCGATCAAACGGACATACCAACCCAAGAAGAGGTATCGCCGGCGCGTGCACGGATTCCTGCGCCGGATGAGCACCCGCGGCGGAGCCCACGTGATCCGCAACCGCCGCGCCAAAGGGCGACAGCGGCTGTCGGGCTGAGCGCCGGGCGCGCTGGGCGCACCGGATGAAGAGGCGCCTCCGCCTCCGCCGGCGCGCCGAGTTCCAGTCGGCGATCAGCGGCCAGCGATTCCACAGCGGTGAGGCGCTCGTCGTCTTTGCCGTGCCCAACCAGGCTTCGCAACATCGGGTGGGGGTGACGGTCAGCCGGGCCGTCAAGGGGGCCGTCGACCGGAACCGGGCCCGGAGGCGTCTACGCGAAGTTTCGCGTCTGGTCGTGCTCGGAGCCGATTCGCCGCTCCGCAAGGTGGGAATACGATATGACGTGGTCCTGATCGCGCGGCGGCGCGTGCTAGATATGCCATTCGCTGAACTCAAGGCGGAGGCTTCGCTGGCCGCGCACCGCCTGGCCCGGGCGAACTGATTTGAACTTATGACGAAGCTGCTTCTGCTGTTGATTCGTGGTTACCAGGCGTCCATTTCCAAGATCCTCCCGCCGGCCTGCCGCTACTACCCGTCGTGCTCGCACTACACGTACGAGGCGATCGAGCGCTATGGCTGGTTCAGGGGATCATGGATGGGGGCGGCCCGGATCGCCCGCTGCCACCCGTTCGCCAAGGGCGGCTACGACCCGGTCCCCTGAAGGAGTAACTGAACATTCCACTGAGCTCGATCACCGACTTCTTCAAGTTTTTCCAACCGGTCCACGACCTCTGGTACGAGGTCGTGTTCAAACCGCTGAACGCACTCCTATCGATCATCTACTCGCACGTCCAGGGCGTAGCGATCTTCGAGGCGATCGGCGCTTACGGCGTGGCGATCATCGTGCTCACCATCCTCATCCGGCTTGCGCTTGCGCCCCTGCAGCAGTTCCAATTGGTCACGCAGCGCAAGACGTTGGTCGAGCAGCGCAAGCTCGCGCCGCAGGTCGCCGAGCTCCGCAAGAAATACAAGAAGGACACTCAAAAACTGAACGCGGAGATGATGAAGCTCTACCAGGAGCATGGGGTCAACCCGCTCGGCGGAGCGATCGGCTGCCTGCCCCTGATCGTGCAGCTGCCAATCCTGACCGCGCTCTATTACGTCTTCACAGGCTTTGCCCGGACGCATCCCGTGGTCGCCCACTTTCTCTTCATCGGGAACCTGAACGAGAACCCGAACCACCACCTGCTTTTTTCCGGCGTGCCGATCCCCGTACCCGCCTACCTCGTCTTTCCGCTGCTCGCGGCCGTGACCACCTTCATCCAGTCGAAGATGCTGCAGATGCCGCCGCCGCCGAACCCGACGGAGCAGGAGCTTCAGACCCTGCAGATGCAGCGGACGATGGTCCTGCTCTCGCCGCTGATGATCGGCTACTTCGCCTTGAACGTTCCCGCCGGCCTCGGCCTCTACTGGTTTGTCGGGAACTGCGTAAGTATCATTCAGCAGAGCTTCGTCGTCGGGTGGGGGAACCTGCTGCCGTCGCGTTTCAGGCCCGTCGCGGGAGGGGCGCCGTCGCTGCCGAGCAAGGGCACGGTCAGCGCCTCTGGCGGCCCCAAGCCGGTGGCCAGGAACGGTGGCAGAAACGGGGGCAGGAACGGTGCCAGGCCGAAGCCGGCCAAGCAGGCAAGAAAAAAGGGGCAAGGAGATAGCGCACGTGAAATCCGCTGAAGGCCGCGGCCGCACTCTCGACGAGGCGGTCGACGCGGCGTTGATCGAGCTGAACGAAAGCCGCCGCAACGTCGACGTCAGGATCCTGACCGAGACGGCGGAAGAGACGATCGTCGAAGTCAGCGTCATCGACCAGGAGGCCGCGGCCGGCGAGCCGGCGGCGCCTTCCAACGGCAAGGCCGAGACCGCGCGCGGCCTGGTCGAGGGACTGCTGAAGCACATGGGAGTCCGTGCCCTCGTGAGCGTCCGCTCCGGCTCCGATCCGATCACGCTCGACATCAGCGGGCGCGACCTGGGGGCGCTGATCGGCTGGCGCGGCGAGACGCTTCGCGCGCTGCAGGCCGTGACCAACGTGATGGTGGGCAAGCACCTGGCCGAGGGTGAGCGCGTAATCGTCGACGTCGAGCGCTACCGCCAGCGCCGCGAGCACACGGTGCGGGAGATCGCGATGCGGGCCGCGCGCCAGGTGAAGATGACCGGCGACGCGATCACGCTGGACGCGATGCAGCCGTTCGAGCGGAGGGCGATCCATCTGGCCCTCGAGGGCGACCCGGACGTGACGAGCTCGAGCATCGGCGAGGAGCCCGAGCGCCGCGTCGTCGTCGGGCCGCGCAAGCCGGCCGAGGGCTGACGCAGGTCCGATGCCCGGCCGGGACCCGCACAGCGGCGCCGCTGTGCGGATCCGGAAGGCGATCGCGCTGGTCAACTCGGTCGCCGACGAGGCAGGCGACGAGGAGATAACGCCGACCGAGATCGCGGAGGCGATCCGCGACTGCCTCGAGCTCACGGACGTAGACAGCGTGCCCAACGTGCGGCGCTACCTCGGCGAGGCGCTGGACGCGGTCTCGGACGGAATGCCGGCCGATTTCGTCGCGATGACGCTTTACGCGGCGCTCGGCGCGTTACGCGAAGGGAGTCCTGATTAGGGCAACCTATACTTGGCGATCCCATGCCGCCCCCGCATCGAGTTCACGAGCTGCCGGGGGGTGCGCGCCTGGTGGTCGAGTCGATGCCCGAGCGCCAATCCACGAGCGTCGTGCTCATGTTCGGGGCCGGCTCGCGGCTGGAGGACGACCGCCTGGCAGGCGTCTCTCACTTCATCGAGCATCTCTACTTCAAAGGCACGAAGAGGCGTCCGTCGTCGAAAGAGATCGCGGATGCAATCGAGGGCGTCGGGGGTTTCATCAACGCGTCCACCGACAAAGAGCTGACCGCATACTGGGCTCGCGTCCCCTCCGAGCACATGGAGCTCGGTCTCGACGTCCTCTTCGACATCATCGCCAACTCGAAGCTCGACCCAGCGGACATAGAGCGGGAGCGCATGGTGATCCTCGATGAGCTGAGGATGTACCAGGACCAGCCGCAAGACCTGGTGCAGAACCTCTTCGAAGAGCTGATCTGGCCAGGCCATCCACTCGGCCGCGACATCGCCGGCACCGAAGAGTCGGTCTCACGTCTGACGCGCGACGACATCCTGGAGTACGCCGACGCGCACTACCGGCTGCCGAACCTCGTCATCGGAGCGGCGGGCATGCTGGACGAAAACGCCACGCTCGCTGTTGTACGGAATCGACTATCGCTTCGCGCTGACCCGGATGGGGCGCTCGCGGTCGCGCCGCCGACGCCGCTCGAGAGCCCGCGCGTGCTCGTCCGCCGCCGTGAGACTGAGCAGGCGCATATCTGCCTCGGCGTCCGCGCCTTCAGCTACATGCATCCGGACCGGTACGCGCTTGACCTGCTCAACACCGTGCTCGGCGAAGGCATGAGCTCGCGCCTGTTCCTCAGCATCCGCGAGCGGCTCGCTCTCGCGTACGACGTGCACAGCTTCACGCAAAAGCACCGCGACACCGGTTATCTCGGCGTCTACATCGGGGTCGATCCGAAGAAGGCGGTGGACGCGGTGAACGCGGCGATGGTCGAGCTCCGCGGCCTCAGCGAGTCGGAGGTCCTGCCCGACGAGCTCGCGCGCGCCAAGGAGTTCACGAAAGGAAGGTTGCGCCTCGAGTTGGAAACGACCAACGGGGTCGCGTTCTGGCTCACCTATCAAGAGCTGCTGCTCGGCGAGATCAAGACCATCGACGAGGAGCTCGACCTCGTCGAGGCGGTTACCGCCGAGGACATCAAGAGGATCGCGCGCGAGGTCCTGAGCGGGCCGATGCAGATGTCGGTGATCGGTCCCTTTGCGCGGGACAGCGCTTTCCGCCTGGCGGTGGGCGCCTAGGGCTTAGAGCGCGGCCGCGCCTTCTTAGGCCGACGCGACCAGGCGCACCTGGCCCACCGCGCTCTGGCCCGTTTCGAGCGTGGGCACCTTGTCGTAGATGTTGCCGAAGTGGTCGAGAGGCCAGATCCGGAACCACGCCCTTCCGTCGATGCGGTCGCGTGTAATTGGTCCAAAGAAGCGCGAGTCCTGTGACCGATTGCGATTGTCTCCCATGACGAAGTATTCGTTCGGAGGTAGGACCTTGCCATCGCCCAGACTCCATGGGGCGGGATTGGTATCTATCGTCCATGCCTCCGGTAGGTAGGGCTCGTCGAGCTTGTGCCCGTTGATGTAGACGACACCCTCGCGGATGAGCAGCTTTTCGCCCGGCAGCGCGATGACGCGCTTGATGAAGTCCCTCGAGTTGTCCGTCGGCGGCCGGAGGATGACGATGTCGCCGCGTTGTGGTGCATGCAGCCGGTAATCGATCTTGTTCGCGATCAGGTAGTCGTTGTCGTCGAGCGTTTCGAACATCGACAGGCCTTCGACGTGCACCGCCTGCACGACAAAGCTGATTCCCACGTACAGGATCACCGCAAGCCCGATCACCTCCGCCAGCTCGCGAAACACAGATGAGCCCGCGGAACGTTCGGTCGGGGCGGCGCCGGCCGCTTGCTCGTGTTGGGCCGCCATGACTTATGCGGAGACGAGCTTAGCGCAGACCCGTTCCAGCTCCTCGCGGCTCGAGTAGCGGACCTCGAGCTTGCCGCGATTGAGGTTTCCGGTCAGCTTGACCGGCAGGCCGAGACTCGATTCGATGTCGGCGGCCGTCGCGCGCAATTCCACCGTCGAGTCGACGTGACGGCGGCGCCGCGGACGGTAGGTCCGCACCCAGTTCTCGGTCTGGCGCACCGACATGTGTCGCGCGACCACGACTTTCAGGCCGTGCTCCTGCGCGGCCTGCGTCTCGAGCGCGATGAGTGCTCGCGCGTGGCCGGCGCTGATCGCGCCAGAACCGACGGCCGACTGCACGGCCGCGCATCCGCCGAGCAGTCGCAGCGACTGAGTCACCGACACGCGATGCTTGCCGAGACGCTGCGCGACCTCTTCGTGCGTCAGGCCGAACTCTTCGATCAGTCGCCGCAGTCCACGCGCCTCCTCGATCGGGTCGAGGTCGGTGCGCTGCAGGTTCTCGATCAGGCCGAGGACGAGCTGCTCGTCGCTGTTCGCGTGGGTGCGCACGACCGCTGGCACGGACAAAAGGCCGGCCAGGCGCGCGGCGCGCCAGCGGCGCTCGCCGGCGATGAGCTCGTAGCCATCGGTCAGGCGTCGTACCAGGAGGGGCTGCAGGACGCCGTGCAGCCGGATCGACTCGGCGAGCTCGCCGAGTGGCTCGGCGTCGAAGCGCGACCGCACCTGCTGGCGTGAAGGCCGGATCTGGTCGACCGCGATCATCTGCGGGACGAGCGCCTCGCCGTCGCTCGACATGGGGATCAGCGCGTCGAGTCCGCGTCCAAGGCCTCGTGGTCGTGGTTGGGTCATCGTTCGAGCAGCTCCTTCGCGAGCGCGCGGTACGCGGCCGCGCCTCGGCATGTGGGGTCGTATTCGATCACTGACTTTCCGTGGCTTGGTGCTTCGCTCAAGCGAACGTTGCGTGGGATCAGCGTCTCGAGGACGTGGTGCGGATGCGAGCGCCGCACCGCCTCGAGCACGTCCCATGCAAGCGTCGTCCGGGCGTCGAACTGCGTCATCAGGATCCCTGCGATCGCGAGCTTCGGGTTGAGTCGCGAGCGAACTAGCTGCTGCGTGTACATGAGATGCCGCAGCCCCTCGAGCGCGAAGTACTCGCACTGGGTCGGGATCAGCATGCTGGTCGCGGCGACCAGCGCGTTGAGCGTCAGCAGCCCGAGCGAGGGAGGGCAGTCGATCAGCACGACCTCGACGCCCGGTGGGGTGGAGGCCAGCGCGTTGCGGAGCAGGCTCTCCCGCGCCGGCGTGTTGGCAAGCTCGAGCTCCGCCCCGGCGAGGTCAATGTGAGAGGGGATGAGCATCAGACCCTCGGTCGCCGTCTGCTGGATGACCTGCTCCGCGGTCGCCTCGCCGGTCAAGAGGTGATACACGTTGAGCCGAGCGCGTGCGGGGTCCAGGCCCAAACCCGACGTGGAGTTGGCCTGCGGGTCGAGGTCGACCAGCAGCGTGCCGTGCCCGACTTCGGCCAGCGCCGCGGCGAGGTTGATCGCCGTGGTGGTCTTGCCGACGCCTCCCTTCTGGTTTACCACGGCGATGATCGGTGGCGAGGTGGTGGCCAACATATTGGGCCTTGCCTCGCTCGCCGATCCTATATCTTGGGCCATCAGGGGAATCTTAGCCCTGGCCCGGCGCCCTGGCCAGCCACCCTGTTAAGAATTCTCCGCCACCGCGGCGCGGCGCCGGTTGGACCAGATGGCGTACCCGGTCACCGCGATCAGGACCACCTCGATCACGATCGCGCCCTCCAGCGCCACGCCTGCGACACCGACGCCCACCAGCAGGTTGTAGCTCATGTGGCAGGCACTTGAAGCCGTGGTGTTCGCGTACTTGCGGATCATCCCCAGGCCCATCGCGATGACGAAGATCGTGAGGGTGTCGACCGAGATGCCGTACTGCGTGTGGATGGACGTGAACAGCAGCGCGGTGGCGAGCATCCCGATCCGCGGCTGGAGCGCGCCTCGGAAGAGGACCTCCTCGCAGAGGCCGGGGAGGACGGCCAGCAGGATGATTCCGGCCGGCGTGTTGAGCTGGCCGAAGAGGTGCTGGGTGGTCGTGTCGACCCGGCGTGCGAGGTCTGGCGACCACGTGTGGCTGAGCACGTCCGAGGCCTGGCCGAGCGCGAAGAACGCGCCCGCGGCCGCCAGGGCAAGGGCGACATGCCACCAGGCGGGCCGGACCAGGCCTAGCCTGCCGCCGGTCCCGGCCGGGTTGCGGCGGATGAAGATGCCCACGCCCGCCAAAGCCAGGATCAGGAAGGGCGTCTCGTTCAGGAAGAGGTCGGCAAGGGTCAGCGGAGGCTGCGCGTTGTTCGACGCGAGCACGTCGGTGAAGAAGATCGACGTCACCTGGGTGCCGAAAAGAAGGACCGCGAGGACGAGCGCCAAGGCGTGCACCGGGTTGTCGGGATCGATAGGCAGAAACGCGGCGAGGTCCTTACGGATCGGCTTGATGAGGAAGCCCGCGGCTGCCACCGCCGTCACGATGGTGCCCGCGTCGACGGCGAACCTTGCCTGAGCGCTGAGACCCGGAACCATTGGGACGCCCACCATGTCGAGGACGCCGAACAGTCCCGTCAGGGCGACGGCGAATCCGCCGAGAGCGACCGTCGCGACGGGCGCCCACGCTTTGCCCACTGCGGCGTTGGCCGTGATCACGAGCGGCAGGGGCATCAGCTCGACGAATGCGGTGGCGGCGTCGAGCGGGAGGTGAGCGGTCAGCCTGCCCGGGAGCCTTTGTCGGATAGTGCCGGGGAGGGCGAGCCGTCAGCGGACTTGCCCCATTCGATCAGCGGCCGGATGAGCTCGATGGGCAGCGGCAGGATGATCGTCGTGTTCTTCTCGGCGCCGATCTCGACCATCGTCTGAAGGAACCTCAATTGCAGCGCGCCCTGCTGAGAGGAGATCACCTGCGCGGCATTCGCCAGCGTCTGGGAGGCCTGGAACTCGCCGTCTGCGTTGATGATCTTGGCCCGCTTCTCCCGCTCGGCCTCTGCCTGCTTGGCCATCGCGCGCTGCATGGTGCTGGGCAGCTCGACGTCCTTGATCTCGACCACTGAGACTTTGATGCCCCACGGCTCGGTCTGCTCGTCGATGATCTTCTGCAAGTTTTGGTTGATCCTGTCGCGCTCGGCGAGGAGCTCATCGAGCGTTGACTGACCCAGCACAGCGCGCAGCGTCGTCTGCGCGATCTGCGATGACGCGTTGATGTAGTTCAGCACTTGGACGACGGCTTTTCGCGCATCGATGACCTGGAAGTAGATGACGGCGTTCACCTTGGCGGTCACGTTGTCCTTGGTGATGACTTCTTGCGGCGGCACCTCGAGCGTGATCACGCGCAGGTCGATCTTGACCAGCCGGTCGACGCCGAACGGGATGATGAAGAACAGGCCCGGGCCTTTGAGCCCGATCAGCCGGCCGAGGCGGAACACGACGCCGCGCTCGTACTCGGCCGCGATGCGCAGGCTCGAGAAGAGGGCGACGAGGATCACGAAGATGACCACGATGAGGATGACCAGCGCCGTGATGTCCACTACTTCTTCTCCTTGACCTGACCGTTCACGCCGACGACCTGGAGCTGCAGTCCGTTACGGCCGACCACGCGTACAGCGGATCCGTTGTGCACGGGAGCCGGCGTGGCGGTCGCCCGCCAGAGTGCGCCTGCGACAAAGACTAGACCTTCGGGCGCGAGCTCCTCGCGCGCCTCGCCCACGGTGCCGACGATCGCGTCCGCGCCCGACAGCGCCGGCTGACGGCGCGCGGCCAGCACCTTGCGGATGAAGAAGCTGAAGAAACCGAGCGTGACCACGCCGGTGATGAGGGTGACGATCGGGTTCACGCCCAAGCCGATGGGTCCGGTGTTGATCAGAAAGGCCATGCCGAGCAGCAGCGCGAAGACTCCGCCGACGGAAAGAAAGCCGTGCGTCGGCGCCTTGAGGTCGGCGATGAACAACACGAGGGCGAGCAGCATGAACAGGCCGCCCGCGATGTTCACCGGGAGGTTGGCGAGCGCGACGATCGCGAGCACTGCTGCGATTCCGCCGATAACCCCGGGCAGGATCAGCCCGGGGTTCTGCATCTCGGTGATGATCCCGTAGCCCGCGACGATGATCAGCAGAGCGGCGATCGTCGGATCGATCAGCGCGTTCAGGAAGATCTGCCAGAAAGGCATCGGAAAGTCGTCGATCGACGCGCCGGCGGAACGGATGGTCAAGGTGCCGTTGGTCCGCGGCACCGTGCGGCCGTCGATCTCGTTGAGAAGTGAGCGGACGTCTGGCGCCTCGAGGTCGGCGACGTGCAGCTTGACCGCATCTTCCGCGTTGATGTTCACGCTGTTGCGCACCGCCTGCTCGGCCCAGTCGGCGTTCCGGTTGTGCATCGAAGCGAGGTTGCGCACACGCGTCACCGCGTCGTTCAGGACCTTGGCGCCGAGGTCGCCGGTGATGTTTTCTCCCGTGGCCTGGATCGGGTGGGCGGAGCCGATGTTGGTGCCGGGGGCCATTGCGAGCACGTCGGCCGCCTGGGCGACGAAAAGCCCGGCCGAGGCAGCGCGCGCGCCGGTCGGGTAGACATAGGCGACGACGGGCACTTTGGAGTTGAGGAGGCTGGTCACGATCTCGTCCATCGAGGTCGAGATTCCACCGGGCGTGTTGATGACGACCAGGAGAACGTCCGCGTGATCTGCCTCGGCGCGGCTCACGGAGGTCTGGATGTACGCGGCCATGATGTTGTTGATGTCACCCGTGAGGTCGGCCTGCTCGACGCGCGGAGCCGATGCGGCCGCGCCGATCGGAAACAGGGCGGCGGCCGCGAAAAGGACCCACAGGAATCGGAGCGCGGTCCGCGCACGCATGTCCCGAGTATGGCAAGCCGCCACCCGGCCTGCCTGTGTAAAACGTGGAACATCGGGCCTCCGGGCGCCCTGTAAGGTCGGGCGTAGAATCGATCGGGTGGCGCAACCGGTCGATTCCGACGGCGACGACGAGGTCGTGAGCGACCTGCGCCGGCAGCTCAATTCGGTGCCGGCGTTGGGCGCGGCTGACGCAAGACGGCTCCTCGAGCGCTCGGCCCTTGGAGACCGGGCGAGCCAGGACAGGCTTGTCGCGGCGAACCTCGCCATGGTCATCCGGCTGGCTGAAGCGCGCGACCAGAAGGGCCTCCCGGTGCCCGATCTCGTCCAGGAGGGTTCCATCGGCCTTGTCAAAGCCGTGACGTCGTTCGCGGACAGCGGTGAGCCCGACTTCGCCGCGTTTGCCGAGCACATCGTCGCCCAGCACATGGATGACGCCATCGCCGCCGAGGCCGCGGCGGTCCGCGACGCTGAGCTCCTGGTCACAGCCGCGTGCGACTATGAGCGGACCGAGCTGCTCCTGGCCCGCGAGCTGCATCGCGCGCCGACCGCACCCGAGATCGCCGAGAAGCTCGAGTGGACGGTCGAGCGCACCCGCTACGTGGCCCAGGTCGTGGCCGACGCGCGCCGCCGCCACGACGAGGAGCTGCTCCAGTTCATCGACCCCGACGCGATCGCGATCGACTTCGACGGCACGGTTGACGGCGAATAAGACGCTGAACCGGACGCCGCTGCACGCCCGCCATGTCGCCCTCGGCGGCCGGATGGTGGACTTCGGCGGTTGGGATATGCCTCAGCAGTACAGCTCGATCCGCGATGAGCACTTCGCCGTGCGCAAGGCCGCCGGCCTCTTCGACGTCTCGCACATGGGCCGCCTCATGGTCGAGGGTGAAAAGGCTGAGGCTTACCTGCAGGGGATCCTGACCAACGACATCGCGTCGCTCGAGCCGATGCGCGCGCTGTACACGCTCATGTGCCAGGACGATGGCGGGATCATCGACGACCTGGTCGTCTACCGCCAGGCGAAGGACGCATTCCTGGTCGTGGTCAACGCGTCAAACCGCGAAAAGGACACCGCGTGGATGCGCAAGCACCTACCCACCGGCGTGACGCTCGAGGACCACACGCGCGAGCTGAGCCTCATCGCTTTCCAGGGCCCGCGTGCCCCCGAGCTGCTTCCGTCGGACACGAGCACCGACGACATCGACTACTTCGCCGTCCGCCGCGGCAAGGTCGCGGGCTCCGACGCCTTGATCTCGCGCACGGGATACACCGGCGAGGACGGCTTCGAGCTGTTCGTCGCCTCGGACAAGGTCGGCGACGTGTGGGATTCGATTCTCGAGCGTGGGAAGAGCGAAGGCGTGCTGCCAGCCGGCCTGGGCGCGCGCGATGCGACAAGGCTCGAGGCGGCGCTGCGCCTTTACGGCAACGACATGGACGAGAAGACAAACCCATACGAGGCCGGTCTTGGTTGGACGGTGAAGCTGGGCAAGGGCGAGTTCATCGGCAGCCAGGCGCTGCAGAACGTCAAGGCCACGGGCCCGAGCCGGACGCTGGTCGGCCTGAAGACCGACTCGGGCAACATCGCGCGCCACGGTGCGGAGGTCCGAGCGTCCGGAAAGCCTGCCGGCTTCGTCACGAGCGGGACTCATTCCTTCTTCCTCGGCCACCCCATCGCGCTCGCGATGGTGGAAGCCGCATCATTGCGAGTCGGAGACACGGCGGCGGTCGAGGTCCGCGGCAGGGAGGCGCCGGCGGAGGTCGTGAAGCTTCCTTTCTATCGAGGGTCCGCGCGGTCCGGGACCTCGACAGCAAAGTCTTGAGCCGCGCACACAGTTAGGAGGAAGGTGGATGGCCGACCGTCGCTACACCAAGACGCATGAGTGGATCACCGTCGACGGCAAGATCGCAACGGTCGGGATCACCGACTTCGCGCAGTCCCAGCTTGGGGATGTCGTCTTCCTCGAGCTGCCGAGCACCGGCCGCAAGCTCGCGGCGCGCGAGGCCTTCGGCGTGGTCGAATCGGTGAAGGCGGCGAGCGACCTCTACTCTCCGGTGCCGGGCCGCATCACCGAGGTCAACGAGAAGCTGTCGACGAAACCTGAGCTGATCAACTCCGACCCCTACGGGGATGGCTGGATCCTGAAGCTGGAGCTCGCCGGCGATCTGCCGGCAGACCTGTTGGACGAAGGCCAGTACAAGACCGTGACGGAGGCCTCCGCTCAGTAGTTGCCGTACCTGGTTCATTCGCCCGAAGACCGCGCCGCGATGCTGGAGACGATCGGCGTGGGGTCGATGAACGACCTCCTGGTGGACATCCCGCAATCGCTCCGGCTCGAGTCGCTTCAGCTGCCCGACGGACTCTCTGAGTACGAGACGATGGCGCAGGTCTCAGCGCTGGCCGGCCGCAACCGCGTCTATCCTGACCGGCTGACGTTCCGCGGCGGCGGCGTCTACAGGCGATTCATCCCCGCCGCGGTGGCGGCGGTCACGTCCAAGCCGGAGTTCTACACCGCCTACACCCCGTACCAGGCCGAAGCGAGCCAGGGCACGCTGCAGGCGATCTACGAGTTCCAGACGCTGATCGCCGAGCTCACGGCGCTCGACGTGTCCAATGCCTCGCTGTACGACGGCGCGACCGCGGTGGCCGAGGCCGCGATGATGGCTTTCGTCCACACGGGGCGCAACGAGGTGCTGGTTTCGGGCTACGTCCATCCCGAGTATGTCCAGGTCCTGCGCGCCTTCGGTGAAGGGCGTGGAATCAAGGTGCGCAAGGGGGGGGAGCCAAACAAGAAGACGGCGGCGGTCATCTTCCAGCAACCCGACTTCTTGGGCCTCCTGGCCGATCCGCCCGCCCTGACCGCGGCCGCGCACGACGCGGGCGCCCTGGCCATCGCGTGCGTCGACCCGATCAGCCTCGCCATCCTGGCGCCCCCGGGCGAGTACGGAGCGGACATCGCCGTCGGCGAAGGCCAGCAGCTCGGCCTCCCGCCGAGCTACGGAGGGCCGCACGTGGGCTTCATCGCGTGCAGGCGCGAGCTGGTCAGGCGGCTGCCCGGCCGCATCGTGGGCGAGGCGCACGACGCGTCCGGGCGCCGGGGCTACGCGTTGGTGCTCGCGGCGCGCGAGCAGCACATCCGCCGCGAGAAGGCCACCTCCAACATCTGCACCAACCACTCGCTCTGCGCCCTCGCGGCCAGCGTGTACCTCACCTACATGGGCCCGTACGGCCTGCGCCAGGTCGCCGAGGTCAGCTTCCGGCGCGCCCATGCCCTGGCGGAGCGCCTGGCCGCGCTGCCTGGCTGGGAGATGGCGTTCCCGGAGCGGCAGTTCGTCAGCGAGTTCCCGATGCGCGTCCCCAAGGCCCCGGCCGTGGTCAAGAAGTTCGCCCGCAAGGGCATCCTCGGCGGCCTCGACGTGCACAGGTGGTTCCGCGAGTTGAAGGGCGTGCTCACCTTCACCTGCACCGAGGTCAACGACGCCCGCGCGCTCGACGAGCTGGTGGCGGCGCTCGAGTGACCGAGCCGCTCAGCTTCGAGCTCAGCCGTCCCGCGGTCGACCCTCCGCGTCTGCCGGACGCCGACGTGAGCGGGCCCGCGCCGTCGGATCTGCTGCCCAAGGAAGCTCTTCGCGCGAAGCCTCCGGGCCTGCCCCGGCTCAGCGAGCCGGAGATCATGCGGCACTACAGCCGCCTGGCCTCGATGAACTACTCGATCAGCGAGAACTTCTACCCGCTCGGCAGCTGCACCATGAAATACAACCCGGTCGTCAACGAGACGGCCGCCTCGCTGCCGGGCTTCGCCGGCCTCCACCCATATCAGGACGAGGACACGGTGCAGGGCGCTCTGGAGCTGATGTGGCGCCTGGAGCGCGCCCTGTGCGCGATCGTGGGGGTCGAGCGGGTCACCCTGCAGCCCGCCGCCGGCGCGCACGGGGAGTGGACGGCCTTGCGCATGATCCGCGCCTATCAGCACTCCAAGGGCGAGGCTCGCACCGAGGTGCTGGTCCCGGACTCGGCGCACGGCACCAACCCGGCGAGCGCGGCGCTGAGCGGCTTCCAGGTCGTGGAGGTGAAGTCGGGTCACGACGGCCGGATCAGCCTGGCCGACCTCGAGTCAAAGCTTTCCCCGCGCACCTCGGCCCTCATGCTGACCAACCCCAACACCTTGGGGCTCTTTGAGCGGGAGATACTGGATATTGCGGAGCTGGTCCACTCCACAGGCGCGATGCTCTACTACGACGGGGCCAACCTGAACGCCTTCATGGGCATCTGCCGGCCTGGGGACATGGGCTTCGACGCCGTGCACATGAACCTCCACAAGACGTTCACCACCCCGCATGGCGGTGGCGGCCCCGGCGCCGGGCCGGTCGGAGTCAAGGCCGAGCTCGTCCCGTTCCTGCCCATGCCGACCGTGGAGCGGACCAACGGCCATCTCATGCTCGACCACAAGCGGCCGCAGTCGATCGGCCGGGTCCGGAGCTTCTACGGCAACTTCGGGATGCTGGTCCGGGCCTACACCTACATCCTGGCCATGGGCGGCGACGGCCTGAGCCAGGCCTCGCAGGACGCCGTGCTCTCCGCCAACTACCTGCGCAAGCTCGTGGAGGACGACCTCGAGATGCCCCACGACGGCCCCTGCATGCACGAGTTCGTGGCCAGCGCGAACCGCCTCAGCCACGAGAACGGCGTGCGCGCCCTGGACATCGCCAAAGCCTTGCTCGACCGCGACTTCTACGCCCCCACCGTCTACTTCCCGCTCGTGGTGCCCGAGGCCATCATGGTCGAGCCAACCGAGACGGAGAGCAAGGCCACGCTGGAAGCCTTCGCGCGGGCCATCAAGGACATCGTCGCGCAGGCCAAGACCAACCCCCAGGGCCTCCACGACGAGCCCAAGAACCTGCCCGTCGGGCGCCTCGACGATGTGGCCGCCGCACGCCGGATCAACACGTACCTCCAGGGCCAGAGCGAGGAGCCGGTCCTGCGCTGGAAAGCCCCCTCTCAGAGCCCCGGTTAAGACCCCGCCCAGAGCCATTTTCGTATTCAAAATCCGGTAGAATTGGGGATCTGAAGTTCTGCCCAGTTGATCCCCATGAGTTCTCCGCGCTGGGAGGGCCAAAACACCGGTCGGTAGCGCCCGTGGCGCGCCCGCCGGTCGCGTTCGAGGCGCCCCTGTAGTGGCTGTTCGCAAGCCGCTTCCGGAGCGCGCGCCGGGCGCGCGCAGGGCGCACTTGAACGTTAGGCCCCGGGCCCTTGGCGCGGACGTGGCGTACACCGCCGAGCAGATCCAGGTCCTCGAAGGCCGGGAGCACGTTCGGCGGCGTCCGAGCATGTACATCGGCTCGACCAGCTCGACGGGCCTCCACCACCTGGTCTACGAGGTCGTCGACAATGCCGTCGACGAGGCCCTGGCCGGCTACGCCCGGCGGATCGTGGTGACCCTGTTCGCCGACGGAAGCTGCCAGGTCGAGGACGACGGCCGCGGCATCCCGGTCGACGTCCACAAGAAGGAAGGCTTGTCGGCCCTCGAGCTGGTCATGACCCGCCTGAACGCCGGCGGCAAGTTCGGAGGCGGCGGCTACAAGGTGTCGTCCGGCCTGCACGGCGTCGGCGTGTCGGCGGTCAACTTCCTGAGCCGGCGACTCCAGGTCTGGGTCCACCGCGGCGGCAAGGTCTACCACCAGGAATACGAGCGCGGGGTCCCCAAGGCGGCGGTCAAGCCCGCCGGCAAGACTGACCACACCGGGACCACCGTCCGCTTCTGGCCGGACCCGGAGATCTTCCCCGACGTCAACCTCGACCGCGAGATCATCCAGCACCGCCTCCGCGAGATGGCCTACCTGAACAAGCGGCTGGAGATCGCCCTCGCCGACGAGAAGCTCGGCTTCACCAGCACCTTCTACTTCGAAGGGGGCGTCGTCTCGTTCGTCCGCGCGCTCAACCGCGACAAGGCGATCGTCAACAATCCGCCCTTCTACGTCGACCGCGAGGTCGAGGGGACGCAGGTCGAGATCGCACTTCAGTACAACGACACCTTCGTCGAGAACGTGATCGCCTTCGCGAACACGATCCACACGACCGAGGGTGGCAGCCACCTGACCGGCTTTCGCTCCGCGCTGACGAACGTGCTCAACCGCTACGCGCGGAAGGCCGGGATCCTCAAGGAGCAGGACCCCAACCTGACGGGCGAGGACGTGCGCGAGGGCTTGACCGCGGTGATCAGCGTCAAGGTGCTCGAGCCGCAGTTCGAAGGCCAGACCAAGGCCAAGCTCGGCAACGCCGAGGTCCAGGGCCACGTCTCGCTCGCGCTCACGGAGGGCCTGACCCAGTACCTCGAGGAGAACCCCTCCGAGGGTCGCCGCATCCTGGAGAAGTCGCTGACGGCGGCGCGCGCACGCGAAGCCGCGCGCAAAGCGCGCGACCTGGTGCAGCGCAAGAGCCTGCTCGAGTCGAGCACGCTGCCGGGCAAGCTCGCCGACTGCTCGGAGCGCGATCCGGCGCTCTGCGAGCTGTACATCGTCGAGGGCGACTCCGCGGGTGGCACCGCGAAGGGCGGCCGCGACCGGCGCACGCAGGCGATCCTTCCCTTGCGCGGCAAGATCCTCAACGTCGAAAAGGCACGACTCGACAAGGTGCTCACGTCAGACGAGATCCGCAACCTCATCACGGCGATGGGTGCCGGCGTCGGAGACAGCTTCAACATCGAGAAGATGCGCTACCACCGGATCGTGACGATGACCGACGCCGACGTCGACGGCAGCCACATCCGCACTTTGCTGCTCACCTTCTTCTACCGCTATTTCCCGCAGGTGATCGACAGGGGTTACCTGTACATGGCGCAGCCTCCGCTCTACAAGGTGACGAAAGGCACCGGCAAGAACCTGAAGGTCGTGTGGTGCCAGTCCGAGGCGGACCGCGACAGAGCGCTTCGCGAGCTCGGCAAGGGCGCGGAGGTCGCGCGCATGAAGGGTCTTGGCGAGATGAACGCAGACGAGCTGTGGGACACCACGATGAACCCGCGCACGCGCGTCCTGCTGCAGGTCACGGTGGACGACGCGGCCGCGGTGAACGACACGTTCGAAAAGCTGATGGGGCCCGACGTCGAGCCGCGCAAGAAATTCATCCAGGCGCACGCCAAGAGCGTCCGGAACCTAGACATCTAGGACGGGCTCGCGCATGCGAATAGCGGTCGACGCCATGGGCGGCGACCACGCACCGGCCGAGGTCGTGCGCGGCGCGGCTCTGGCCGCCGACGAATATGGAATCGACATCTCGCTCGTCGGCCTTCCCGCCCGGGTGCAGCCCCTCCTCGACAACCATCCGCGACTCCAGATCGTTCCGTGCACGCAGGTCATCGCGATGGGGGACCACCCCGCGCAGGCGGTCCGCAACAAACCAGACTCGTCGATCAACGTCTGCGCGCACATGTGCAAGGAACACAGGGCCGACGGGTGGATCTCGGCGGGCAACTCCGGCGCGATCATGGCCGCCGCGCTGCTCATCCAGGGCCGCATCCGCGGCGTAGAGCGACCCGCGCTCGGCTCCATCGTGCCGACCAAGGAGGGGTTCGCCTACTTCCTCGACGTCGGCGCGAACGTCGACTCGAAACCGGAGTATCTGGTGCAGTTCGCCGTGATGGGCGCGGTCTACGCGCGCGAGATGATGGGCCGCGCGGAGCCGCGCGTCGGGCTCTTGAGCAACGGCGAGGAGGATGGCAAGGGGGACGAGCTCGTGCGCGAAACGTCGCGCCGCCTGAAGGCCTCGCTGCCGGGCTTCATCGGCAACGTCGAGCCGAAGGACATCTACGCGGCGCGCGCCGACGTGATCGTCGCGGACGGCTTCGTCGGCAACGTGGCGATCAAGATGGCTGAGGCGACGGCCGACTTCCTCTTCCGCAACCTCCGCGACGAGATTCCCAAGACGCTCAGCGGAAAGCTTGGCGGGCTGTTGATCCGGCCCAGCGTCCGGCAATTGCGTGCGCGCATCGACTGGCGGGAGTTCGGCGGCGCGCCCTTGCTCGGCATCGACGGAGTGGCGGTCGTCGCGCACGGGCGCTCCGACGCGCGCGCGATCAAGAACGCGATCAGGGTGACCCGCGACGCGGTGGAAAACCAGCTCGTCGGTAAGATTCGGGCGGAGGTAGGAAGGCAATGAATTCAATAAGGCCAAACCGTGCGCGGCCTGCCGCCAAAAACGGCCACCCGCGGGTCGTCGTCACTGGGATGGGGACGGTCAATCCACTCGGCAAGAACGTCGAGGAGTACTGGCATGGGCTGATCGAGGGCCGCAGTGGGGCTAGCCCCTTCGAGCGCTTCCCGTCCGACCGGTTGGCGACCAAATTCGGGTGCCAGGTCAACACCTTCGACCCCCAGGACTACATCGAGCGCAAGGCGGCGCAGCGGATGTCCCGCTTCTCGCAAATGGCCGTGGCAGCGTCCGGGATGGCGCTCGCCGACTCAGGCCTCGACCTGGCCAAGGAAGACAGCTTTCGCGTCGGCGTGGCGATGGGCACCGGCATCGGCGGCTTCGACGACATGACGCAGGGCGCCATCTCGTTCGCCGCCAAGGGCAGGCTGAATCCTCTCTACGCCCCGATGATCATCCCCAACATGGCGGGCGCGTCGGTGGCCATGCACTTCCACATCCGCGGTCCCAACACAACCGTGACGACCGCGTGCGCCGCCTCGACGCAAACGGTGGGTGACGCGACGCGGATGATCCAGCATGGTGACGCTGACGTGATGCTCGCGGGGGGCTCGGAAGCGTCGCTCTGCGAGGTCGGCATCGCGTCCTTCAACGCGATCCGCGCCCTCTCCACGCGCAACGAGGCGCCTGAGAAGGCAAGCCGTCCGTTCGACCGCGACCGCGACGGATTCGTGCCGGGTGAGGGAGCGGGCATCCTGGTCCTCGAATCGGAGGAGCACGCGATCACTCGGGGTGCGCGGATCTACGGCGAGGTGCTCGGCTATGCGACCACGAATGACGCATTCCATCAGGTGGCGCCGGACGAGACGGGCCAAGCGCCGGCGCGAGCCATGACCAACGCTATGAAGGACGCGAGAATCGAGCCCGGCGACATCGACTACGTAAACGCGCACGGGACTTCGACGCAGCTCAACGACGCGGGCGAGACGAAGGCGCTCAAGATCGCGCTCGGCGAACACGCATATAAGGTGGCGATCAGCAGCACCAAGTCGATGATCGGCCATCTCCTTGGCGCGGCCGGCGCGGTCGAGGCGATCGCGACCCTGCTGACCATCAACCGCGGCATCATCCACCCGACCATCAATTACGAGAATCCCGACCCTGAATGTGACCTCGACTACGTGCCGAACCAGGCGCGACGCAAAGAGGTGAAGATCGCCATCTCCAACGGCTTTGGCTTCGGCGGGCAGAACGCGGTCGTCGTTCTCGCGCGGTACGAGGAGTGACACGCATTGGCTGACGACACGATCGGCACCGTCCTCACACGCAACCTCCAGGAGGAGATGCAGACCTCCTACATGGAGTACGCGATGTCCGTCATCATCAGCCGGGCCCTGCCCGAGGTGCGTGATGGGCTGAAGCCGGTGCAGCGCCGCATTCTCTACGCGATGCACCGCAGCGGTGCGACCGCCGGCACGAAGCACCGGAAATGCGCGGCGTTCGTCGGCGACGTGCTCAAGCTCTACCACCCGCACAGCAACGACGCCGTCTATGACGCGCTTGTCCGGATGGGCCAGCCGTTCTCACTCCGGTACCCGCTGATCGACGGCCAGGGCAACTTCGGCAGCATCGACGGCGATCCGCCGGCGGCGATGCGCTACACCGAGGCTCGCCTCTCCGCCATCACCGGCGAGCTCATGGCGGACATCGAGAAGCAGACGGTGGACATGGTGCCCAACTACGACGGGTCCGAAGAGGAACCGTCGGTGCTGCCCTCACGCATTCCCAACCTGTTGATCAACGGGGCCTCGGGCATCGCGGTCGGCATGACGACCAACATCCCGCCGCACAACCTCCGCGAGGTGGCCGGCGCGGTCAAGCAGCTCGTCGACAACCCCGACGCGACGACCGAAGACCTGCTCACCCTCATCAAGGGCCCGGACTTTCCGACGGGTGGCATTGTCATGGGGACCGCGGGCATCAAGGCCGCCTACTCCACGGGACACGGACGGATCATCGTGCGGGCGCGCCACACCTTCGAGCAGGCGCCGAACAGCCGCGAGCGGATCATCATCGACGAGCTTCCGTACGCGGTGAACAAGGCGTCGCTGGTGGCCAAGATCGCCGAGCTCGTGTCGGAGCGGAAGCTGGAGGGCATCGCCGACCTGCGCGACGAGTCCGACCGCGATGGAATGCGGATCGTCATCGAGCTCAAGCGCGAGGCCAAGGTCTTCACTGTGCTGAACAACCTCTACAAGCACACGCAGCTGCAGACGACGTTCGGCGTGATCATGCTGGCGATCGTCGAGGGCCGGCCGGTGGTGCTGAGCCTCAAGCAGGCGCTCCAGCTCTTCATCGACCATCGTCGCAGCGTCATCCTGCGCCGGACCCGCTTCGACCTCGAGCGCGCGCAGGAGCGGGCGCACATCCTGGAAGGCCTGAAGATCTGCCTCGACCACCTGGACGAGGTGATCAAGACGATCCGGGCCGCATCGGATCAGGACGTCGCGTCCACCGAGCTGCAAGCGAAGTTCGGCTTGAGCGACCGCCAGGCCAAGGCTGTGCTCGCCCTGACCCTTGGCCGCCTGACGCGCCTCGAGCGCGGCAAGATCGACGAAGAGTACGAGCAGGTGATCAAGACCATCGCGTACCTCGAGAGCATCCTGGCCAGCGACCAGAAAGTCCGCCTGCTGATCAAGGACGAGATGGACGACGTGGTGAAGAAGTACGGCGACGACCGCCGGACCGAGATCACCGACCAGGAGGCGACCGACCTCTCGGCGGAGGATCTGGTCCCGAAAGAAGACGTGGTCGTCACCGTGACCCATCGCGGATACGTGAAGCGCCAGCCCCTGCGGGTCTTCCGTGCTCAGAAGCGCGGAGGCGTGGGCCTGAAGGGCGCCCGGCCGACGGCCGGCGGCGAGGCGCCGAGCGGCACGCGCGAAGAGGACTACGCGCTGCACCTGCTGACCACGCACACGCACGCGTCGATGCTCTTTTTCACGCAGAGCGGGCGCGTGTTCCAGCTGCGCGTGCACGAGGTGCCGGAGCGAGAGCGGCAGGCGAAGGGCATGCCCGTCAACAACCTGATCGACATCGGCTCCAACGAGCGCATCACGGCCGTGTTCGTGCGTCCCGAGACCGAAACCGAGGCGCACTACATGCTGATGGGCACCAAGAACGGATACATCAAGAAGACCGCCATGGCGGAGTACGCCAATGTGCGGCGCAACGGCCTGATCGCGATCAACCTGCAGGAAGGCGACGAGCTCGATTGGGTGATGCCGACGACGGGCAAGGACGAGATCATCATCGCGACCGAGCTGGGCAAGGCGATCCGTTTCAGCGAGACCGAGGTGCGGGCCATGGGCCGGGACACGCAAGGCGTGATCGGGATCAAGCTCGGCAAAGGAGACGCCGTCAGCGGGATGGCCACCGTGGTCGAGGGCGGAGACCTGCTCGTCATCACGCAGCGCGGCTACGGCAAGCGCACTCCGCTCGCCGAGTATCCGATGCACCACCGCGCCGGCCAGGGCGTCTTCACGCTGAAGGTCACCGACCGGGTCGGCAAGCTGGCGGCGATGCGCGTGGTCGGCGATCCTGAGGAGGAGGTGCTCCTGATCAGCGCGAGCGGCATGGTGCTGCGCACGCCGGTCGGCGCCATCTCGCAGATCGGGCGGCAGACGCAGGGCGTGATCGTGATGCGGCTCGCGCCGGACGACCAGGTCGTGGCGATCGCACCCGTGGCCGGAATCGAAGAAGCCGACGCGAAGGAATAGGTATTGACAGAGCTGGGCTGGATTGGCGTCTGGCTGCTCGTGGCCGGAGCCGTCGCGATCGTGGTCGAGCTCGCGCTGGCCGGCCTCTGGACCTTTCGACTTGCGCGCAAGGCTCGCGCGTTGAGCCAGCGCCTTGCGAGCGATCAGCGTCTGATCCAGGCCGACATCGAAAGGCTGCGCGTCAGGTTGGCCGACACAGCCGTCCTATGGCAGCCGTACGCACGCGTGCTGCGCTTTCTCCAGCACCCGCTGGTCATCGCGCTCCTCCAGTCCTATGCGCGACGACGAGCACGCGCGTGATGACCCCCGAACCGCCGGCGGTCGAACGGCGTATGGACAGCTTCGCCCACCAGGCGGTCGAGGACGCGATTGCGCGCGAACGTGCGCGCATCGCGCGTGACCTGCATGACGGCATCGCGACTGAGCTGGCCGGTGCGATCTCTCTGTTCAAGGTCCATTTCGAGCAGCACAAGGGCGAGCCGGAACCGACTCTGAAGAACGCCTTCGAGATCCTGGAACGGTCGCTGAAACACATCCGCGAGTCGCTCGCCGACCTGCGTCCCGCGGCCATCGGACCCCAAGGGCTGGTTGGAGACGTTCGCCGTCAGGGGGACGAGTTCGCTCGCGTCTATGGGATTCGGGTCGAGCTCTCGAGCCATGGCAACGAAGATCTGCTCTCAGCCCAGCAGCGCGAGGTCGTGGCCCAGGTGGTGCGCGAGGCGCTGACCAACGTGCGCCGCCACTCGGGATCCGCGATCTGCCGGGTGAAGATGGCGTTCGCCGCGAGGCCGTTTCTGATCGAGGTCTCTGACGAAGGTCGCGGGTTCAGCGCCGACATCGTTGGCGGTTACGGCCTGATGGGAATGCGCGAGCGCGCGGCCGGCATCGGCGGGCGGTTGGAAGTAGTGAGCACGGAAGGCCGCGGTACGACAGTGTTCCTTTTCGGCCCGAACTGAGCCCGGCCTAGTCCCAGGTCACAGGCGGAACGCTCGCCGCTTCATCTGGACGATCGGAAATTCGAGGTCGACGGGATTGATCGACTGCAGCTTCTTCGCGACGGTGTCGATCAGGTGCCGCGCCTGGCGGTCGTCGGTCTTGATCGCCCGCGCAATTTCCTGGGTCGAAAGCCCGTAGCTGATCAATTGGGCGACCTCGCCCTCGCTCTCGTTGAGCCGGCCCAGCGGTCCGCGAAGTGCAGAGACCAGCGGAGCGAGCGTGATCCCGAGCGTGCGTGCGTACGCGACGTCTTCTTCCGTATACCAGTGGTCCCGGCGGCAGCCGATCGTGAGGAGCCCGATCGGTCGGTGTTCCATCTCACCGATCGGCGCGTAAAGGATCGCAGGCCAATCTAGCTCCCAGTCGTATCCGTTGGACGGGTCTGGCTTTTCGAACACCGAGTTGATCACGGCCGGCTTCTTCTCATACAGCGCCCGCCGCGCCCACGGCATCAGTGGCCGACCCTGGAGGAACTTCCTCGAGACCTCGGACGCGGCGATTGGCTGAAGCCAGCCGCCGCGCATGTACCCGAGGACCCATCGGTCGTGGCAGAGCGGGCTGAGGGCCAGTCCCAGCCGGCGCCTGGTTTCCTGAAGGTCTGGGAGCTGGCCCATGACCGGAGGTTATGGTGTGACTGGCTGCCTGACCTCACGTCCAGTTCATCGTTTCCTCAGGAAACCTTGAACCTGATACTTTGCCAACCGGGGTATTGGAGGCGTGACCGCCAAGCTGCTGGTGGTTGATGACGAGCCGCGCACGGCGGAGCTCACCGCCGAGCTGCTTCGGCGCGCGGGCTACACGGTCGAAGTCGCGGCCAGCGGGACCGAGGCGCTGGAGCGCGTCCGTGCAGCCACGCCGGACCTGATGCTGCTCGACTACGAGATGTCGGATATGGAAGCCCCCGAGGTGCTCGACTCTTTGCGCTCAGGCGCGGAGCGCATTCCTTTTCCAGTGATCATTCTCACCGGTGCCCGGCATTCGCCGGCCGACCAGGTGGTGGGCATCGAGCACGGCGCCACCGACTTCATCGTGAAAGGCACCGATCGCCAGGTGGTGATCGCCCGCGTCCGCGGCGCCCTGCGCGAGCGGTCGTCCGCGCCTGGCGTGCTCGTGCGCGGGCGACTGCGCCTCGATGTATCGCAAGGCGAGGCGCGATTGGGAGATCGCATGTTGAAGCTGGAGCGCCGACCGCTCGCGATGCTGCATCTGCTGGCTTCGCGAGTTGACCAAGTGGTGCCGAGGTCAGAGCTGCTCGAGCGTGTGTGGGGCAGCTCGTACGCGGGCTTCGAGCACAGCCTCGAGCAGGCGGTGCACCAGATTCGGCGCGAGATGAAAGAACCCGGCTGGATCGAGACGGTCCGTGGGATCGGTTATAGGTTCGTCAACCGGCCCTGAGCTGGCGGCGGCGCTGCACCGCCTGCGCTCGACGCTGGCGCGCATGCGAGCGGAGGTCGAGCTCGCCGACTCGGACGGCGCGGCGCCGCCGATCGAGCGTCTGCTGTCGGACCTCCGCGAGGCTCTCGAGATGCTCGGTCAGGTCGAGTCGGCCGCGTTCGCACTCGTGAGGGTGGTGGTGCTGGACGACGACGAGCGCCTCGGAGAGCTGACCGCGCGAAGCCTGCGGCGCCTTGGCTACGAGGCCGAGTCCTCGGTCTCGATGCGGCCGCTGCGCCCACGCGACGTGGTGGTCCTAGACCTTGGGCTGGTCGAGTCGCTCGGCCCCGCGCAGCGCGCGGCGCTCAAGCAGGCTCGCCCGATCGTCGTCACGGGCGCTGCGGACCGGGCCTCGCGGGCTCTCGCCGCAGATCTCGATGCGAGCGACTATCTGGTCAAGCCGGTCGAGCTGGAGGAGCTGTCGGCAGCCATCAAGCGCCGCGGCTCAGGGGTCTAGGCGCAGCCCTACACGCAGCCGTCCGCTTTGGGCGCTGTTAAGGACGGGCGAACTCTAGGGGCGACACCGAATGACGGGCATAAGCTGGACCGGTGCGCATGATCAGCGCCACGGGTCGGTGGTTGTGGAACGGGGAAACCTGGCAGCCGGCAACCGAAGACGTGGCCGTCAGGAGTCCTGACCCGACGCCGCTCGCGGACGTCAAGTCGCCGCCGCCGCAGCCCCGCGGCCCGGGCCGCTTCGCGCCGGGCTCATACGACAAGTCCGCTGCCTTCGTACCGGGACGCGGATTGGCAGCCCGACTCCATCGCCTCAGCCGCGGCCGGATCAACCTCCGTCCCGGAGCGGCTGAACGTCACCGCCTCAGACTGCTATCCGCTGCCTGCGCCCCCTCGCGCAATCCACCACTTCACATCGCGGTCGCGTCGGCCAAGGGCGGTGTCGGTAAATCGACGATGGCACTGCTCCTGGCGAGCCGGATGGGATTGCTGCGAACGGACCGCATCATCGCGGTCGAGTGCAATCCTCACCACGGAACGTTTCGCAGCCGCGTCCGCACACACCACGATCGCTCGGTCAAGGACCTGATCGACTTCCTGGAGGGTCCGGAGGTCGAACGCGATGAGGAGCTCACGCTGCCCATGCTGCATCGCTTCACCACGCAGGTACCGGAGTCGCGGCTCGAGGTGATCACCGCACCCACCGACCCCAAGATCCGGCAGGCGCTGGGCATGGAGGAGTACCGCAGGGTGTTCAAGGTGCTCGAGCGGTACTTCGACATCGTCGTGCTCGACCTCGGGACCGGTCTGCTCGACGACACGACCAAGTACATCCTCGAGAAGGTGTGCGATCAACTCGTGGTGGTTGCACCCGCCGAGCTGGATGGAGCCGAGCTCGGCGCCTTCACCCTCGAGTTCGTGGCGGACAGCCGCGGTGCGGATTGGGTTCGCGAGCGCGCTGTGGTCGTGATCAACCGCGTCGTCAAGGACACGCAGGTGGATGTCGCCGGCATGGAGGTGTACTTCCGATCGTGGGCGCGCGCGTGCCTAAGGGTCAGCCAGGATCGGCACCTCAAGACGGGCGGGGTCTTCAGTTGGGATCGGATCAGTCGGACCGCAAACCAACAAATCCTGGCAATGACCGCGGAGGTCGCGAGCGGGTTTTCGCTTGGGCGGTCCGAAAACCAGTCTCCGAATTCTTAGCCGGCCACTCGTATGCGAATGCGGTCAGCCGCTGAACGGCGGCAGGACGACCGTGAAGACCGCACCGCGTCGGTTTCCTTCGTACAAGAGTTGACCTTGATGCTCGCGAACGATCCCGTATGACATGAAAAGGCCAAGGCCGGTGCCGGTTTCCTTGGTCGTGAAGTGCGGCTCGAAGAGGTGATGACGATTCTCGTCGGCGACCCCAGGACCGTTGTCGGCGACGCTGAAATAAGGCCATCCATTGTTGCGTCGCCCGGTTATGAGCTCTACGTGACCATTCGCCGGCGCCGCGTCAATGGCGTTGTTGATGAGGTTGGTGATGACTTCGCGAAACAGGAGCGGGTCAGCCTTGACTTTGACATCGTCGGGCGTTTCTCGAAGTCCCATGACAACTTCCTTTGTGCGCGCCCTTGGCCGAGCCATTCCCAGGGCGCGCGTGGCAAGTTCGTTGAGGTCAACGGGCTCGGCAGCGTAGCTGACGCGCGGGGTTGCTCCTTGCGCAAGGCTCCTCAGCACCGTCACGGCGTCATTGGCGGCAATCGTGGCGGTTTCGACGGCATCGCGGTCGACCGGATCGAGCCGGTGAGGGTCGATCTCTTTCAGGTAGCCGGCCGCGGTCGCCATGTGATTGCGAAGGTTGTGGACGACACCTTCCACGGCTCGGCTGTGGAAGAGGTGACGGTCGGCATCAGAGAGCTCTGACTCGAGCACCCGCCTGACCCGCCGCCCGGCAATCGTGTCGGTCAAAGCAAGCGCCAACACAAACACAATCGTCGCAAGTAGATATCCCAGCGGAGTTCCATCAAGCAGATAACTGGTCAGGAGCGAGGCCAGAGTGAAATAGGCGAAAGCGACGTAGAAGGAAGTTGTGAAGTTGTGTCTGACGATACTAGGAATTGACTCGCCGCTACGAACTGATAGGCCGATTGCAACAAGGATCCAACTGGACAGATTGACTACGGCGATCACTAGCAGGCGTTCGGTCAATGAGATTGTTCCAACCGCACGAAACTGTGTCGCGACGATTCCACCGAACGCCCCGTAAGTAGCAGCCATAATCGCGTTTCCCAATATTGGCCACGGACCTCGCCGCAACATCGGGATGCCCAAGGCGAGTCCAACCAACATTGAGTCGAGAGGATTGAGCAGTATCGCTGCCGTTCCAATTGCGATACCTGAGAGGCTCAGGCGCCCTCTTTCGATACGGACGTCGACAGAGCTCAGCAAAATGAGAGCAACGACTAGGAAGACGAGTTCGATCACGTTGTCTGGATGTGCGATCACGGCGCCGCGAGACAGGTAAAGCCCGACAATTGTGCAAATAACCAGTAAGGTCAGGTAACCGTACGTCGACACGTGGCGACCGCCACTTTTGTTGGTAAGCTGCACTGCATCCCGAAGCACGCGTTGGATCAAAGCGAGTACCGAGTGCTGGTCGTTGACGACAGCATTGTCCCAAGAACAGCTGCCCGCGCGATGCTAGGGGCACCGTCGTCCCTACGGCTAGTGGGGGAGGCAGCGTCTGGTGCCGAGGCCTTAAGGCTCGTCGGTACGTTGAAGCCTGATCTAGTGCTGATGGACGTGCATATGCCCGATATGGACGGGCCAGCGACCGCGAAGGCTGTTCTAGCCAAGTTCCCCACCATGAAGATCGTTGCTTGGACTGTATCCGATGCAAGCGACGATCTCTTGAGGATGATTCAGGCAGGATGTGCCGGCTACGTCCTGAAGGATGCTGGCCCAGGCGAACTCCAACGAGCGTTACTGGCAGCTTTGAGGAGCGAAAGCCCGGTTCCCCGACGGATGATTCCGGACGTCTTGCGTCGAGTGGTGGAGACCGCCCCGCTATCACGAGGGGCCGTAGTGCCGCTTACGTCTCGAGAGATGCAGGTTCTTCGAGGTATTGCGAAGGGTCACACCACTAAGCGTCTAGCCAAGGATCTGGGCTTAGCCGCTCCGTCCGTCGAGACCCACATACATAACCTCTTCAAGAAGCTGGATGTCGGCAACCGTGGGGAGGCCGTCAGCTCCGCGCTCAAGTTGGGCCTGATAACGCTCGCTGATCTGTAGGACCCAGGGTTTCCATGAGCTCAGTACATGGTTTCCAATGAGTCCGATACATGGAATTTGACGATTCCCTTCCGGTGACACAGTCGCGACACTGATGCAACACAAGTGACCTGGACAACGCCGCCGCAATGAAGGGAATCTCAAGGGATAGGAGGGAACTCTAATGGTGCGCATGTTGAGGCGCCTGCTTCGGGGTAGCAGCAAGCACCGCGTCTACGGTCAGTGGATCGCTTAGAGCCGAACCAAGGAGCGACGCGACAGACCTCGAGGTTGGTTAACTAGGCTCTGGGGCTGCGGGCCCCAATCTAGAATTCCAGCGTCTTGACCCCATTCCGAGCCCTTTCGCGATCGGCGCAGCTCTACCTCGTCGGCGTGGTAGTCGCAGGCGTCACGATGGTGGCCCTCGGATGGGTCGTGAACCCGATCACGCAGGACAAGGTATTGACGCTTCTCTACCTTGCCGTTGGCACCCAGATTGCGGCGCTTCGACCGATTCCCTGGAGAACGGGGTACCAACAGGTAATCGATCCCCTGCTCACCGCGACGGGCTTGTTTGCGCCCGGTGCGGGCGTCGCTATGGTGGCGTGGTTAGCCGTTTTCGACGGCCGCGTCCCTGGCCGAACGACGACGTGGTGGGCATTCTTCTTTAACCGTTCGATGTCCGCTATGTCCCATGTCGTCCCATCCATTGTGGTCGCCTCACTCTGGCCAGGCGATGTCTACCTACCGATCAGGACAGTCGTGTATGTCCTAGCAACCGTAAGTATCAATTACATGGTCACGGCTCTGCTCTTCTCCTACGTGCGAAGGACGCCAATTCTGACAACACTTGTCGAGAATGTCGGAGCGAGCACGGTCATCGCGACAGTAGCGCTGGGCTTCTCTGGAGGAATCATCAGACTGCTGCTCGAGAATCCAATCGGATACATAATGGCTCCGGGACTGTTTGGGTTTGTTCTGGCGGTTAGAGGAAACGTTGCAGATGCGCAAAGACAAACGCTACTAAAAGATCAAACCCTTGATCTGGCCGCCCAGGCGCTCGACGCTCGTGATCGATACACCGAATCACACTCAATCCGAGTAGCCGAATTGGCAGGTCAATTAGGTGAACACTTAGAGTTGGGTGACCGTGAAGTTGAACTAATCAGAACCGCGGGCTCATTGCATGATCTAGGAAAGATTGGCGTACGAGATGACATTCTCAACAAGCCCGGACCTCTCACCGAAAGTGAGTGGGAGATTATGCGGCGACACCCCGATATTGGTGCTGACATGATTGCGCAACACTCTGCGCTTGCGGAGGTCGCACCTCTCGTTCGCCACCACCACGAGCGATGGGACGGCTCAGGGTACCCAGCCGGCCTGAAGGGCGACGTCATTCCATTCGGGGCGCGAATCCTATCGGTGGCGGATTCGTTCGACACAATCACAGGAGCCCGTTTGTATCGGCGTTCGATGATGACTCCGATTGAGGGTGTGGAGGATATCAGCCGTAAGGCCAATCAGTGGTATGACCCGAACGTTGTGGATGCACTTCGCGAACTTCACGGGCTAAAGGCCCTTGACGTTGCGAATCGGCCAGAAGTTCCCCGGCGGATTACGGCTGTTCGAGTGCTGCGGTCGAATCCTGCATTTAGCAGCTTGATCGCTGCAATCGGCATCAGTTCATTGGGTGATCCGCTTACCCAAGTTGCGACGCTGGTCTCCATCTATATCGCGACCGCGGATCCGAGGCTTGTTGCCTTGGGCTTCATCGTGCAAGCGCTGGGGACCATCATCACGACAAGTGCAATTGGGGGTGCAGTCGATCGGTTACCAAGGAGGCCACTAATCGTCGGTTTAGAGCTAGTCCGGGCTGCCCTTCTAATCGCTACCGCATTTCTGGTTAGTATCCATTGGTGGTTGCTCATTCCGGTGCTGTTTTTCCTAGCTAGTATTACTGCGGTCGTCCAGCCAGCAAAACAAGCTGCTATTCCGAGCCTTGTCCCGAGTGGTCAAATCGGAAAAGCCAACGCGATTGTCCAAGCGACCACGATGCTTGCCGGGGCCGTGGGATTCGCGATGGCTGGGGGAATTCTTGCGCTGGTCACCCGGTCAACCGGCTCGATTGGGAATACAGTAGCTCCGGGCGTTCTTTTCGTAGCTGACGCTCTCACATTTGCGCTTGCCGCAGCAATCATTCTCGGCATCCCTAGCCTAGGCGGTGGTTCCACAACAATATCGGTCTCAGGGGCGATGCGCCGAACATGGTCTATTGCAGGGGCCCGTTCCCACCTTGTGATTGCAACGTTGGCAGCGCTGTTGATCCCAATGAGCTATCCGGCGTTGCTAACACTTGCTTATCAGATTTCGCGTCAAGGCGGTCAGACATACTCTTTGCTTGAGGTCGTCCTATCGACCGGAGTGTTTCTCGGATCAGCTGCGATGAGCCGATTCGGAGCGGTTGGCACAATGCGAACTGTTGGCGTCGGGCTATTGCTTACAGGAGCGTTTTCATTGGCTATCGCAATGACGTCGACTCTTGCGATCGTTATCGCTGCTCTGTTCATCGCGTCAATTGGCAATCCTATATATGCCGTCGCCAATCAGACTGCCCTACTTGAAGTCGCCGACCAATCCAACCGCGGGAGTGTTATGGCAACTCGCTTCGGCCTAGTGCAGACGGCAATCATCATCGGCGCGGCCTTGGGCGGCCTGATCACGAAATACACAAGCCCCGAGACGACGTACGGGGTACTTGGGGTCGGGCTAGTCATCTTGGCCCTCTACGCACTTGCTGCTGGGCGCAGCACGATCAATCCCCTTCACGGGGCCGCGTACGAGGAAGCCGCGCTGCAGCAGGCTAAGACCTAACCCGGCTCGGGTCCAAGGTCTGCTCGTCATACTGCGGGTGGTTGCATACCGTGCGTCCTAGCCCGCATCCCGGAGCGCCCCACGAGAAAGAGCTCGAGAGTCCAGCCCCGATCGGCGGGGCGGCGGTTTCGGCGTGGTCGCTCGACCCCAAGCGGCGGCGCCGCTATCTGCAGATCGCGTTCGGGATCGCGGCGCTCGTTGTCGCCATCGTCGTCCTTTTCCTGCTCCGCGACTTCCTCGGCGCCTTCGTGCTGGGCTCTGTCATCGCCTTTCTCATCCAGCCCGCGGTGGCCCGGCTTCACGCGGCCGGTGTGCCGCGAATCCTCGCCATCGTCCTGGTCTTTATTGCGATCATCGCCGCGCTCGCGGGCCTGGTTCTGCTCATCGTGCCGCTCGGTGTCAGCGAAGTGAATCAACTCCAGGTCCAGGCCCCCACCCTGGCGGCCGCGGCCCAGGAGCGGCTGAACGGCCTGCAACCCATCCGTGTATTCGGCATCGATGTTGATTTCAAGGCGATGACCGAAACCCTCAACTCTCACCTGAGGGAGTACCTCCTTGGCCAGTTCGGCAACGCCGTCACCATCGGTCTTACCGCGCTGACCACGGTGCTGCAGCTCCTGCTGATGTTCATCGTCGCTTTCTTGATGGCGCTCGAGGCGCCTGCCGTGCGCCGCGACCTGCGCCGTTTCGTGCCCAGCGACTACCGCAGCGACTTCGACCAGATATGGCGCCAGGTCCGCAAGATGCTCTACGCCTACTTGCGCGGGCAGCTCATCGTGGCCGCTCTGATCGGCATTTTTTCCGGCATCGCATGCGCTGTTTTTGGACTTCCGGATCCGATCGCCCTCGGGCTTATCGCAGGCCTCACCGCGCTCATTCCGTACCTCGGTCCCATTCTCGGCGCGTTGCCGGCAGTCCTCGTCGGTCTTTCTCAGAGCCCGGGCCAGGCCGTCCTTATTGCAATCTCATATGTGGTCATTTCGAACGTCTTCCTCAACGTCATCTATCCGAAAGTGATGGGCGACGCGGTGCGATTGCCTCCGATCCTTGTCATAGTCGCCCTGCTGGCCGGCTTCAGCTGGGGAGGAATCCTCGGCATGTTTGTTGCCGTACCGGTGGCCGCGACACTGCGCATCCTCTTTGACCACATCTATCCGCGGCTTTACGAGCGGCCGGCTTGAGGATCGCCATCCTTTCGGATATCCACGCCAATTGGCAGGCGCTGGAGGCCGTTCTCCGCGACTGTCCCCAGGTCGACGCGACGATATGCCTCGGTGATGTCGTCGGGTACGGCGGCGATCCGAAACGGTGTGTCGATGAGGTCACCAAAAACAACTGGCTCACTCTCGTGGGCAATCACGACCGCGCTTGCACCGATCCTGAAATCCTCGAGTGGTTCAACGATGACGCCGCCTCGGTCGTGCGTTGGACAATTGAGGTGCTTGGAGAGGAGAAGCTGGAATGGTTACGGGGGTTGCCGGACAGCCATTTTGAACACGAGGTGCTGATGGTCCACGCCAGCCCGCGCGACCACATCTACGAATACGTGCTCGACACCGCCGTCGCGCATGCCAATTTGGAGCTCTTGGACGGGGGCGTCTGCTTTCACGGCCACACCCACGTGCCGGGCATCTTCGGACTCGCGAACGACACTGTGACGCATGAATATCGGGTCGATACGTTCAGCCTCGCGGGCCCCGCGCTCGTGAATCCCGGAAGCGTCGGACAACCGCGCGACGGTCTACCAACGGCCAGCTATGGACTCTGGGATGTCGACAAGCAGACGTTCGAGTTTCGTCGCGTCCGTTACGACATCAAGGGCGCGCAGCGCGCGATCAGAAAGGCCAGGCTCCCGGAACGATTCGCCCTCCGACTCGAAAGCGGACGATGACCCCGCGCGTGGCGATGCGTCTGGTGCGACTCGGCTATGCGGCCGCCGCCGGCGCGGGACTCGGCTCGTTCCTCTTCTGGACGGTTTATTGGTTCTCGTTCGCGCGCGGGAATTTGCGCGGCCCCGACTTCTTCAACTTCTACGCGGCCGCCAAGCTCTACGTCTCGCATGGCGGTGCGGCGGTTTACGACATCGCCATGCAGCGCCAGGTCGAATTGCAAGTCACAGGCCAGGATCCAACCCGCTTTGTCGTGCTGCCTTATTTCCACCCGCCTTACTACACCCTCCTCATCGCGCCGCTGGCGTATTTCGACTACCGGACCGCGTATTACGTCATGGCGGCGTTCAACGTCGTGCTTCTAGTGGCGCTGGTTGCGGTGCTCGTCCGCAGCAGCCTGCGTGTTCACGGTCGAGCGGCGCTGGTGGCCGCGGCCATGATCGCGGGATTCTTCCCGGCCTTCGTCACGGTGCTTCAGGGACAGTCGGACCTTGTCGTGCTTCTTCCGCTCGCCGCCGCCTACGCGGCTTGGGCCAAGGGTCGCCTCGGCATGGCCGGCGCGTTTGCCGCGCTGGCGCTCGCCAAGCCACAGCTATTGCTCCTGATTCCAGTTCTCTTCATCGCGCGGCGGGCATGGCGTGCGCTCGCGTCCTTCGCGGCCGTGCTCGCCGGTCTCGGCCTGATATCGATCGCAGGCTTTGGCATTGGCCCCGTTTTCACGTACCTCGAATCAGTCGGTACATGGGCGATCACGGGACATCTGCCCAACACAGGCCAACTCGTTTACACCGACCCGGCGGTGTACTCGTTGCGGAACATCCTCGAGGCGCTGCCAGGCGGGGGGAAAATCCTCGCTTTTGTCATCCTCGTTTTCCTCCTGGCACTCGTGGCACTCTCGTTGAGCTGGCGGCCTGACAAGCCCCGGCTCGATTTCGCGCTGGCCATCGCGGCGTCGCTTGTCCTGAGCCCGCACCAAAACGTGCACGATCTCGCGCTTCTGATCATTCCGGGCTTCGCGCTTGCCGATCTCGCGCTCGGCGGGTACCTGCGCTGGCCCCACATGGCGGCGCCCGTCCTGTTCTTCGCCTACGCAGCCATCGACCTGACGCTGGCGATCAGCTTTTGGTCGGCCGCGGTAGGCGCGCTGGCGATCGCCGGATACCTGACCGTCGAACGAATGGCCGTGCGCCCCGACCCGATCCCGCTCGGTGAGCTGCAGTGGAGCGGCCCGCGTCCGCACCGCGTGATCGTGCTGCCGGCGTACCGAGCCGCCAAGACCCTCGTCGAGGTCGTGAGCGACATTCCCGCCGGCCACGCCGACCGAATTCTTCTGGTCGATGACGCCAGCGCGGACGCGACGGTCAGCGTGGCGACAGCGCTGCGCCTAGATGTCATCCGCCACAAGCGCAACCTCGGGTACGGTGGCAATCAGAAGACCTGTTACCGTCAGGCGCTCGCGATGGGCGCCGACGTCGTGGTGATGCTGCATCCGGACGGCCAATACGACCCGGCCATCATTCCCAACCTGTGTCGCGTCATCGAGAGCGGCGAGGCGGACATCGTGCTCGGCTCACGATGGCTCGGCCTCGATCCCGCCAAGGCGGGTATGCCTTGGTGGAAGCGGCTGGGCAATCGATTTCTCACCGCCTCCGAGAATCGGATCCTTGGTCTCGGACTTTCCGAGTATCACACCGGTTATCGCGCTTACTCGCGCCGGTTCCTGGAAGCGATTCCGTTCCTCGAAAACAGCAACGATTTTGTCTTCGACACCCAGGTCCTCATTCAGGCGGCGACATTCGGATTCAAGATTGGTGAGGTTCCCGCAATCGGGCGGTATCACGAGGACGCGAGCTCGGTCACCTTCGCGACCTCGACGGTCTACGGTTTGAAGACGCTTGGTGCGCTGGTTCGCTACGTCCTGCATCGCGCGGGCTTTCCCTGCCGGTGGCTGAAGCCGAAATCAGATGCCGACAAAGAGACGCTTGCGATAAGCCAGGTAGCCCACCACGGCCAGGTTTAGCAACAGCGCGCCGACCTTGAACAGGCTCGGGTGGAAGATGACCTCGTAAGCCTCGAATGGAATCAAGACCCCGGTCGCGATGACGGTTAGATACTCGGCCCAACGCCGCCGCATGGCGAGGCCGATTCCCTCGGTCCCCTCGAGCCCTGCGTACGCGATGGCGCTGATCGCGAGCAGCGTGACGTGGTTGAAACCACCGATGTACACGAGGATTCGCAGCAGCAGCTGCATGATGATGTTGCGGCCGACGTTGAGGTTGAGCTGGTTCTCGGCATTGTCCGCCCACGCATCCAGCCAACCCTTGTGCCCCGCGACGAGAAGCGCGATCGCCAGTGCGATCAGGACGATGGCTTTGACGATGCGCTCGACGATGATGACCTTGATGAAGGCGTCGTGCTCGCCGCCCATCCGGCCCAGCTCGGCCCACAACCTGGCGAGGTAGTGGGGACGCTGCCGGATCGTGGTTTCTGCCATTGACGAAGACGTTAACAACCTGGGTTGGCGCGGGCCGTAAAGGCCCGTAAGGTGCCGTGTAAGGCTCGGAAGGCTGGGGGAGGGGCGGCCGGGGAAGGGAGGGGCCCCAGAAGGGGCTGCGGCTGTTCTTCTGGAGACGGCGGTAGGGCCGCTCTTCTGACGATGGCGCTAGGGCTGTTCCCCCGAGTGTTCTCGGTGCTCCCGGAAGAGCATCACCCGGCAGTTCGCGTTCTTCAGCACGTAAGGCACGGTCTTGCCGAGGTTGAACTCACCGAACCGTCGCTTGTATGGCAGACCCATGACGATCAGGTCGGCGCCCCACTCGACGGCCTCGTCGACCAGGGCTGGCCCGGTGTCCCGCGCCTGCACCAGCTCCGTCTCCACCGGCAGCTGTGACGCTGCGGCCAGCTTCTCCACCTCGTCGAGGATCTTCTCGCCGCGCTCCACCACGTCGTCGAGCACCGCCCCGAGCGGCAGCGAGCGATTCACCTCGATGATGTGCACCCCGTACAGGCGGCCCCCCTGCGGGTCCGTCATCCGGCACGCCAGCCGCACCGTCTCGGCGTCGATCTCCTGCCCGCCCACCGCGACCAGTACTTTCCGCGAAGTCGTCGGATGTGTATGCGGCGCGCCGCGGTCGGCCATCAGTGCTGCGGGCCTCGCATGACGCGGCGGATCAGGACGTAACAGGCGAACCCGAAACAGACCAAAGCGGTGCCGCCGGCCATGTCCTGCGAGGCCGTGTCCAGGCCCCGATGGCCGGCCAGGTACGCGACCACCCAGACCCCGATCGCGAGCGCGATGACGCCCATGAATGTGAAGGGGAAACGCACGCGTCCAAATCCTAGCAACCTCGACGCGGCGCACCCGAGGGCGCTAACGAGCCCTCCCTATAATCAACGGGCTTTGAGGCTCCTGATCGTTGGATGCGGTCGCGTCGGTTCGCAGGTCGCCTCCAACATGGACCGGGAGGGCCACGACGTCGTTATCGTCGATCGGGATCCGAACGCATTCTCCCGCGCCTCCACCAGGGGCGTCTTGACCAGGGATTTCAGAGGCGAGCAGGTCGTGGGCAACGGCACTGACGTCGACGTCCTGCGCCGCGCCGGCATCGAGCATGCGGACGGCTTCGTCGCAGTCACGGAGGGCGACAATCGCAACATCTTTGCCTCGCAGATCGCCAAGCACGTCTTCAAGGTGCCGCACGTCGTGACGCGCATCTACGATCCCGAGCGGGCCGAAGCTTACGAGAAGCTCGGCCTGCACACGATCTGCCCGACCATCGAGGGCGCCAAGCACATCGAGACGTCGCTCATGGAGCGAGCCTGACCGGTGTACGTGATCGTGGTCGGCGGCGGCACCGTCGGTTACTACATGTCGCGCGACCTCGTCGAGCGCGGCCACGAGGTCACGCTGATCGAAAGGGACGCCCGCCGCGCCGATTGGCTGGAGACTCAGCTCGGCAGCATCGTGATGCGAGGAGACGGCTGCGAGGTCCGGTTCCTTGCTTCGACCGGCATCGAGCGCGCGGACGCGATCATCGCCGTCACGGCCGATGACGAGGACAACCTGGTCGCGCTGCAAATGGCCAAACGCCACTTCCGGGTGAAGAAGACGATCGCCCGCGTGAACAACCCGTACAACGTGGACATCTTCAAAATGCTCGGCGTCGATGAAGCGGTGTCGGCAACTGACGTGCTGCTTGGTGCGCTCGAGCCTCCGCTGACCAGCTAAGCAACAAGAAAAGGACCGCTCGCGTTGAGCGGCCCTTCGATCGATTTTCGCTTATACGACGGCCTTGCCGATCTTGTAGATCTTGGTGCCGCAGTTAGGGCACGTGCCGACTGTTGCAGGCTTGCCGTTCTTCATCGTGATCGGCTGAGGGTCTTTCATCTCGACCTTTCTTTTGTCTTTCAAGCAGTAGCCTTCCACTAAGTCACCGTCCTTATTAGAGATTCTGTGGTCGGGCGGACGTGCCCATTCTAGGGGTGGGTATTTGCCCAACACAACCCCAATTCAAATCGGATTCAGCCACTGGAGGCCTCAGGGTTGGAAAAAACAGGCCAGAATGCGGCCTCAAAAGCACGTTTTGAGTCGTCTGCGAAAAGGACGAACCGCACTTCGCTCGGCTGCCAACCTCCACTCAACGCGACGCTCAACGTTTCCGCCATGACGCGTGCGCACTCGTCGATTGGAAATCCCGCGATGCCCGTTCCGACAGCGGGCACCGCGATGGTGCCCACATCGCTTTGATGCGCGAAACGAAACACGTGGTCCATCGATGCCTTGAGTGATGTTCGCGTCGTGCGCCCTCCGAGAGACATGCTCGCGGCGTGAATCACGAACCGCGCGCTGAGCCGGCCGGCGCCGGTGATGGCCGCTTCGCCCACGCGGACAGGGCCATGCGCGTCGCACTCATCCTGGATCGTGGGGCCGCCGGCGCGCCGGATGGCGCCCGCGACGCCTCCGCCGAGCTGCAGGTCGTTGTTCGCCGCGTTGACGATGGCGTCGACCTCTTGCTCGACCAGGTCGCCCGAGATGATCACGACGCGCGTCGCTGGGATTCCTCAACCTCCGCAACTCGCCTCTCGAGCTGACCGCGCGTGGCTGCGGCGATGGCGCGCAGCCCGACATCTTCAATCGTGAGAGATGCGCAGGCCACGCCCCATGCCAGCGCCTCGGCGTATCCACCGGCTGCGCCTCCGGTGCTCAGCCATCGGGCGAGCATCCCCCCGGCGACCGCATCGCCCGCGCCCGTGGTGTCGACGACGCGATGCTCGGGCAGCGCGGGCACGTGAATGGAGCGGCCTTCCGTGTAGGCATCCACGCCGCCTGGACCGGACTTGATGACGAGCCCCCGCAAGGCCCATTTGCGACGGAATTCCTCCGGGTCGTCGCCATCGAGCGCTCCGAATTCCTCATGGTTGCAGAAGTACCACTCGGCCACGCGCACGACCTCGAAAGCATCGTCGGTCCTCGCGTGGATGTAGGAGATCATCGAGTCGGCGGCGAGGAGACCGGCACCCGCCAGCCTGTGCACGAGCTCGACCTGGCGGTCTGGGCGCACCGACCCGACAAAGGCCCAGCCGGAGTATTGCTCTGGGACAGCGGGATCCCAGAGGTCATAGATCGAATCGCGACTTCCCAGGTCGATGTTGCGGCCTGCAACCTGCTGCGCGCGCCAGCGGTACGTGGGCGCATCGACAATGGTCATCGACCTCAGGTCGATTGGCCTGGAGCCGGCGAGCGCGAACACGCGAGCGGCATCCTCCGCGCCGACCGGCGCGACCACGCGCACCGGCATGATCAGGCTTGCCGCGAGCGCGAAATAGAGCGCCGAACCGCCGAGCTCATCCTGAACCCTGCCTTCGGGGCCGTCGATGGTGTCGAGTGCGATCGACCCTGCGACGAGCAGCTCGGTCTCGGGTTCAGGCACGCCGCCCGGTGCCGCTGCTCACAGTCACCACGTGCCGCGCAGAGCGCAGCTTCTCGAGGAAGTCCTCGACGCCTGAGTATTCGTCCATCTCCATCCAGCTGCGGCCAAGCTCTTGTGCCGAGTGCGAGTCGGACCCGGTGGCGGCCACCTTGCCGAGTTCGTCGGCGAGCTGCGCCGAAGCCCGATTGGCGGATGCGTCGCACCACGGGTTGTACGTCTCGATGATGTCGATCCGGTTCGCCAGGTGGACGACGCGCTCAGGCAGGAAGTGCGCGCGCTGGCGGTCCAGAGGATGAGGTATGTACGTCAGGCCGCCCATTCCGTGGATGAGATCCATCGCCTCTTCCGGGGCCAGAAACGGCGGCACACGACGTGTGATGAAAAGACCGATCACCTCACCTTCGAGCGTCTTGATCTCTTCGCCTGCGATCGCCAGCTCCGGCGCGATGCGGACGAGAGCGAGTGCACCCTCGACTGTGTTGTGGTCGGTCAATGCGATGCGCTCGAGATTGCACTCGTGCGCGCGTGCGATCAGCTCTTCGAGAGAGCTCTTGCCGTCGTGCGAATAGTGCGAATGGAGATGGAGGTCGACCCGCAGCATTCAGCCGCTGTTTAGCTGGACACTAAAGGGCGGCTTCTTTCAGCATCCGTTCGCGCGAACGCGCGAACAAAGGAATTACCTGCGCGGGACCGCGGCTGCGACATGCCTTGTCCATCAGCGCCGCCTGAGCGTCGTAGATGATCTCCATCACCTGCTCCGGACGGCGCTCGCGCCCAAGCCGCGCCGGCAGCTCCGGATGCGCATTGCGAAGCACGGTCATCAGACGCGGAATCAACCAGCCGGGCACGATCCGAACCCGCTGCACGAGACACTCTTCGACCCAGAAGAGAAGCTCGTCCGACTCCTGCAGCAATCGGCGCGGCGTCACAGCGTGTGTACGCCGTCGATGCCAGCGACGATTGCGCTCCTGCTCCTCGATCGTTTGCTGAAGCATGGCCTGTTACCCACTATATCAGCGGGTTGCGGCACTTCTTGCTCTTGTCGGGTAACACAGAGTTCGCCAGCCTCCGGCCGCCGGAACGAGATGAATCTGGCGGTCGAACGTCCACTCTCGCCAGTGCTGGCGCACTCGATAGCGCATGAGGAGCCGGGCCACGTTGGTGTACGTGCGCTGGTGCATCTGGTCGGTCCAGGTTTCGAGGACCGCGACGTTGACCGCCTCCATCTCGAGGATCTCCATCCACTCGTCGAGGCGAGGCATCTCACGGATGAAGCTCTCGCGATCGCCCCACGCGCGCTGCGCGTCCTCGGCGAGCATCTCCCACATGTCGTCGAACCGTCCTTCGGTGTGGAGCCGCATGAAGCGCATCTCGATGGTCGCCGGCGCGATCGATAACGGAGGCGGCGGGCGCAGGGGCTCCACGTGCGGGGGCATGGCCGCGATCGCGCCGGCCATGCCTGTGCCGACCGATGCGCTGACGAAGCGCCCGAAGTCGTCCGCGGGCCAGGTCGTGAACTGGCCGGCGAGCCGCAAAAGGAACGTTTCGACCGCGGGCCACCGGTGGAGCGGGCGAAATAATCTCTTGACCATTGGGGCTAGATGTAGTGTGATCTCCCCAGACTGTATACAGAATGTGGATAACCCGCAAGCCCCAGCCTCCTCGAGCCTGTCGCAGCCGGCCGCGCTCGAGGCGGCTCAGGACGGCTCCCCAGCTCGGTTGCGGGTCTCCCCGGCGATGGTCCGGCACCTGGATCACCTCGGTGCGGAGCCGGCTCCACAGGTGATCCGGATCGGGGTTTCGGCCTGGAGGGTTTCTCCCCGGCCTCAGCGCATGGTCATGCGCCGGACCGCCGCCGCCACTTCGTCAAGCGGAAGTCCGACCGGGCAGACAGATGAGGCGGCCGCAAGGTCAGGTTCGTCACCCGCGAGATCGGAGGACGCCTCGCCGAGCCGCGCGTAAAGACGCATATAGGAAGACGCGAGGTCGGGCAATCGTGTCTTGCCCACGCGCCCGGCGGCGAGTGCGCAAAGCCCGCAGTTGATGCAGCCGACAAGCCGGGGAAGGCGCTCGCGCTCAGTGGTGCCGATGGATCGAATTCCGTCTGGGGCATAGGTGTCGAGCAGGTCTGAGAGCTGCGAGCGCTGCCGCCGCACGCGGCGCCGGGCGAGGTGAAGACCGTACGCCCACGCGAGCTTGGCCAGCGAGTCGGCGCGTCCCATCTATTGGCGGCTCGCCATCAGGCCGCGCATCGCGCCCTGCGCCAGCTCCTCTTGCGCCCACCCCGCATGTCCCAGCACCGGGGCGCGCCCCAGCCACGCGCCGCGCACGAACTCGCGCGCCGCATCGAACCTCTGCGAGGCGCTCCATCCGAGCTCGCGGCCGATGATCTCCGCCGACCGCAGGACGCATGCTGCCCCGGCGCACGGACCGGCCGCGATTCCGACACGCCTGAACGCATCGGCCAGCGACTGCACATGCTCATGTCTCGTTGCGTAGACGAGCTCGGACTCCGTTACCGGTTCGCACCGGCAGGCAAGGCGCGAGGTCGAGCCCTCGTCTAGAACTTTCTCCGCTCGCGAGCCGTGCCGGCTATGCAATCGCAAAACGGCGAGCGCCGGGACGCCCCAACGAGCCGCCAGGTCCGCGACGGGCTCTGGGTCCGATTCATTCCCTGGCAACGGCTGCGTCGCCGTGGTGCACGGAGCCTGGTGCCCGAGCTTGCGGCAGACCGCGTCGGACGTCTCCTCCGCCATCAGGCGGTACATCGACAGCTTGCCGCCGGCGATCGTGACGAAACCTTCGACGCCCTGAGCGGCGTGGTCGATCACCTCGTAGCGGCGCGACAGTTCGTCTTCGTAGCGCCGCCACTTGAAGAGCGTCGGGCGCACACCGGCGGTGGTCCGGACCGGCCGGTAGTTCCGAATCGCGGGGAACACGCGCTCTATCCCCTGCATGAGGTACTCGATCTCGTCCTCGACCACGTCGATCGAATCGAGGTCGCCGTAAAAGTCGTCGTCGGTGGTTCCAACCAGCGTGAGCCCGGCGTGGGCGACCATCAGGAGGTCGCGGCCGTCGACCGACTCGGCGAGGACCGAGAAGTTGGAGATCCGGTGCGGATACACGATGTGGATGCCCTTGGCGGGCCGGAGCTCTACCGGTACGCCGGCCAGTTCGCTGACCTCGGGCACCCAGGGCCCGGCCGCGTTGACGACGACGCGCGCCCGTGCCTCCGACATCGCGCCGTCAGACGCGCGATATCGCACGCCGATGACCTTCCCCCCATCGCGGATCAAGTCGGTCACCACCGTGTGGTTGAGGGCGCGCGCGCCATGCGCAACCGCGTCCTCGACGTTAGCGAAGACGAGGCGATGCGGATCGATGCCCCATTCTTCGTTGGTCACCGCGCCGACGATGTCGGGCGACAATCCGGGCTCCACCCGTCGCGCTTCCTCCGGCGTGAGCCGGCGGTGGGGATGCGCCTTCTTGAGCGGCTGGAAGCGGTCGTATACCTCCATCGCGGTCTCGATGCGCTCGATGCCGTTGCGGTCGTGCGGCATCACCGGGAGGATGAAAACAACCCGAGAGACCAGGTTGCGGGCGATGGTCACGATGTGCCCTGCGTCCTCGCAGGAAAGGCGCGTCGTTTCCCAGTCGAACTCGAGGTAGCGTAGGCCCCCGTGGATCATCCAGCTCGACGACCCGCTCGTGCCCGCTCCCCAGTCGCCCTTTTCGAGCAGCAACACGGAGAGGCCGCGCAAGGAGAGGTCGCGCGCGATGCCGGCGCCGGTCACGCCGCCGCCGATCACGACGACGTCGTGCGCGCTTGGGGCTGACACTAGAGTGTCCCGCCCCCGCTGGTCCGCCTATCTTCGCGAGCTAGACGGCCGGGCGCCATCCCACCCCACGAAATCTTCGATTTCGCGGGGACCCTGGGTGGCGCTGAAGCCGGCGTCAAGGGCCCCGACGCGCCGTCGCTGCCCCCGCTACCCACGGCGCGGGGACCCCAGCGGGTGTGCGCTCCTAGTCGCGCCACCTTTTCCTTGGCTCCGGCCGTCGATCTCGCGAATCTGCGCCGGAGCAGCGGGAGCGTGACACTCGGGCGCAGTTTAGCTGGCTGCTTCGTGCTGCTTCTGGAACTCGTCGATGATGCCCTTGGCCAGGTGCGCGGGCATTTCCTCGTAGTGGGAGAACTTCTTGGAGAAGCTGCCGCGGCCCTGGGTGATGGAGCGCAGGTCGAGAGCAAACCGAAGCATCTCCGATTCCGGCACCATCGCCTTCACGTTTTGGTAACCGTCGTCCGGCTCCGTGCCGAGGATCTTGCCGCGGCGTCCGTTGACGTCCGACATGATGTCGCCCAGGTTCTTCTCGGGGACCCGGATCGTCGCCTCGACTAGCGGCTCGAGCAGGACTGGACCCGCGTCCAGCGCCCCCCTTCGGATGGCCAGCGACCCTGCGATCTGAAACGCCATGTCGTTCGAGTCGACCGAGTGGTACTTGCCGTCGACCAGCCTCACCTTCACGTCGACCATCGGGTATCCCGCGACGACGCCCTTGGACATGGTGTCCACGATTCCCTTCTGGACCGACAGCCGGAAGTTCTGCGGGATCGAGCCGCCGAAGATCTTGTCCTCCCAGACAAAGCCTTCGCCGCGCGCCGTCGGCTCGACCTCGATGACGCAGATCCCGTACTGGCCGTGGCCGCCCGACTGCTTGACGTGCCTGCCTTCGGCGCGCGCCTGGCCGTGCACCGTCTCGCGATACGGGACCCGCGGGATCGCGGTGGTCGCCTCGACCCCGTACTTGCGCTTCAGCTTTTCCAGCGTCACGTCGAGGTGCACATCGCCCGGCCCCGCGATGACGAGCTGGTGCGTCTCCTCGCTGCGCTCGACGTGGAGCGTGGGATCTTCCTCGCTCAGCCGGGCAAGCCCGCTCGAGATCTTCTCCTCGTCGCCGCGTGCTTTGGGCGTGATGGCGAGGCTGAAGGCGGGACCGGGCAAGTCGAGCGGAGGCAGCGGGCCGCCGTCTTTCAGGCCCAGCGTGTCGCCCGTCAGCGTGTGGGTGAGCTTGGTCACAGCGCCGATGTCCCCGGCGCGAATCTCGGTCGCGGCGACGTGCTCCTTGCCGCGTGGGAAGAAGATCTGCGCCAGCCGCTCTTCGCCGCCCCGGCTGAGGTTGGGCAGGTGGGCGTCGGCTTTGACCGTGCCGGCCACGACCTTGAAGTAGCTGACACGTCCGAACTGGTCTCCGCCGGTGTTGAAGACGAAGGCCTTCGCCGGCTTCTCGGGCTCCACCTCCGGCCGGGGCATGAGCTCGGCGATCGTCGAGAGCAGGGTGCGCACGCCAAGCAGCTTCGTCGCCGAGCAGCAGACCACGGGAGCCACCTTGCCTTCGAGAATCCCTTCGCGCAGCCCGCGCTGGATCTCCTCCTCGTCGAGGGTGCCCGCGTCGAGATATTTCTCGAGCAGCGAGTCGTCGCTCTCCGCCGCCGCCTCGATGAGCTGACCGCGATACTCCTCGACGCGCGCCTGCATGTCGTCCGGGATCGGCACCTCGCTGCCCTTGCCGTCAGCCGAGGTGACGAAGGCCTTCAGGTGCAGCAGGTCGACGATGCCGCGGAAATCGTGCTCGGCGCCGATCGGCAGGTGCAGCGGAAACGGCCGCGGCGTGAGAGCCTCCCGCATCGCGGCGACCGCGCCGTAGAAGTCGGCGTTCTCCTTGTCCAGCTTGTTGACCACGACGATGCGCGGCTTGCTCGTGTGGTTGCAGTGCTCCCAGGCGATCTCGGTTCCCACCGCCAATTGCGACGTCGGCCCGACCACGACCACGGCGCCCTCCGCCGCGCGCAGGCCGCTGGCGACCTGTCCGAAGAAGTCGAAGAAGCCCGGCGCGTCGAGGATGTTGATCTTGAACCCGTTGTGTTCGACGAAGCCCACCCCGAGGTTGATCGAGATCTTGCGCTTCTGCTCTTCCGGCTCGAAGTCCATGGTCGCCGTCGACTGGTCGGGGGAGCCCAGGCGCGCGATGGAGCCCGAGGCGAACAGCATGGCCTCGGCGAGCGTCGTCTTTCCGTCGTGGGAATGGCCCAGCAGGACGACGTTTCTGATCTTGTCCGAACCGTAGTCGTTAGCCAATCCCAACCCCCACCAGTTACGGCCGCGGCGGATACGCAGACAAGTCTAAATGGAGGTTAAGGGTCGGCCCGGGGGGCCGGTAGAATGGCATCTCGCATGGCCAAGAAGACAGCTTCCATCGATGAGGTGCTCGCCGCGATCGAGGCGGCGCGCGACAAGGTGATGGCGGATGAGGTGAAGTCGCTGACCAAGCTCGGCATACCGAAGGCGATGGCTTACCAGATGATCGCCAACAGGTTCCACCAGAAGGTCGGCAACCAGGAAGAAGCGGAACCCGATCCGTTCGAGGGAAACGCGAATTCCTGGGAAGAGATTTCTTAGCCGGCCGATACCTTGAATCGCGCTGAGCGGCTGGCTCGGCTGCTGCGGGTCCTGGCCGCGATCATCGCCGAGCCGGGGCTCAACCCGTTCGAGCTGGCGGAACGCGCGCGAGTTTCCGAGCGCACGCTTCGCCGCGACCTGGCACAGCTGCGCGACCTTGGCTACGAGGTTGCGTACACGAGCGGCTACGAGGTTCAGGAGAAGCTGAACCTCGAGGGTCGGGCGCGGCGCAAGACCCGGACCGAGGCGGACGACCAGTTGCTCCAGGCGGTGGCCCACGCCGTCGAGGTGGCTGGGCTGTGGCGGGAGAGCGACGAGCCGGCGCCTGCCCAAACGCCGCGGCGGCGCAAGGCGAAGAGTGCGTCGCCTTTGGTGCTCATCCCGGCTGGCGCGGGCGATGCCGACTTCATCTACGCGACCGGCTTCGACGTCGAGACGAGCCTCTACGTCCGTTACGGCCCTGACGACGACGTGCTGGTCGCGCCCCCGCTCGAGATCGACCGGGCTCGGGCGCAATCGAAGATAAAGACCGTGCTCGAGGACCGCGAGGCGTACGTCGACAAGTCCTGGGCGCGCCTGGCGGCGAAGATGCTGCGCGAAAGAGGCATCTCCGAGGCGCGGGTTTCGCCCAACATGCGCGCCGCGCATCTCGAGGACCTGCGCGCCGCGGGACTCGAGGTCGAGGTCGACCGCACGCTCTTTAAAGCCGAGCGCCGGCGCAAGTCGCCAGAGGAGGCGGCCGCCATCCAGGCCGCGCAGTCCGCGGCGGAAGCCGCGGTCGTCGAGGTGGTCCGCGAGCTCGCGCGGGCGGAGATCCGAGACGGGATGCTGTGGTCGAACGGCGCCCCGCTGACCTCGGACAAGCTCTACGCGCGAGCCCAATTGCTGCTGGGCGAGAAGGGTTTCACCTGCCCCGACATGATCATCGCCGGGTCTCCCGAATGCGCCCTGCCGCACTTCCGTGGCGAGGGGCCGATCAAAGCCAACGCGCCGGTCATCATCGACATCTTCCCGACCAGCCGGGGCACGCATTACAACGGGGACCTGACGCGCACGGTCGTGGTCGGCGAGATCGCCGAGGACATCCGTCGCATGCACGCCGCGGTTGTGCAGGCGCTCGAAGCCGGCATCGAGACGATATCCGCGGGAGTGCCGGCGAAGGATGCGCATTTCGCGGTGTGCCACGTCCTCGTCGACCGCGGTTACGGGACCACCACGAAAGGCTATGAGGGCGAGGGAACCGAGGGGGTTGCGCGCATGAACCACAGCACCGGCCACGGGGTCGGCCTCGACGTCCACGAGGAGCCGTCCCTCCGCGAGAACGCCCAAGAGCCTCTCAGCGAAGGCGACGTGGTCACGGTGGAGCCCGGCCTCTACCTGCTCGGCTTCGGCGGTGTCCGCGTCGAGGACACGGGCATGGTGACGAAGCACGGCTTCAAGAACTTCACCAGCCTGACGCGCAGCCTCGACCCACGTGATTATCTGTAAAGGGTTGATTTACCATCTCGGAGATGGCCGACGACCTTGACGCCCCCGACACCGAGCCGGTCATGGCAGGCGACCCGAACGTGCTGGACCTCCCGGAGGCGCCCCAGGAGTCGCTGGGCCAGCGCATCCGCCGCATCCGCGGCCAGCGCGGGATGAGCCTGGCCAAGGTCGGCGGAAACGACTTCACCCGTGCCTTCCTCAGCCAGATCGAGCTGGGCAAGGCGCGGCCCTCGCTGCGCGTGCTGCGGGTCATCGCCGAGCGACTCGGCACCGAGGTCGAGTACCTGCTCGAGGGCAGGCAGGCCGGCCTCGAGCGCGAGCTCGCGCTCGAGATGGGACGCGTCCTGGTCGCGCGAGGCGAATACCGGCGTGCCCTCCGCGCCCTCAAGCCGGCGCTGACCTCCTACGACTGGCCGCTTGGGACCGACGCGCGTCTGGTCCAGGCCGAGGCGATGATCGCGTTGGGCCGCAAGGAAAAGGCGAACGAGATCCTCGTCCGCGAACGGCGCGTGATCGAGGCTCAGGGCGACAGGCTCCGCCAGGCGCGGCTGCGCGCCATCCAGCGGGGCGAGCATTTCCGGATCGAAGGCGATCCGGTCAAGTTTCATCTCCAGCTAGCGGATCGCGCGCAGCGTGCGGCCAACGGGCACGTGGCGCTCGAGCACTACCGCGCGGCGCGAGTCCTGCTGGAGGCGCTCGGCCCTACTAAAGACCGGACGGAAACGTAAAGGCGGGCGGCGGGTTCACGTCCGGAGGCGTGATCTCGATCGTGACCACCTCGTGCGATGTGAGGACGATCGCCTTCGGGTCGCCAGGGTAGACCTGTGCCCCCTTGCCGTCGCCCTTGTCGACGTAGATGACCATCTTGTCCGTCGGCGCAAGCGTGAATTCCGAGACATGCGTGGAGTCGAGCCGCTGCGAACCCTTGCCGTTGGCTCTGCTCCAGGCGTCCCACACTTGGAAGAACTGCCCGAGCGTGAACGTCTGATTGGCCGGCGACTCGATATGGATGATGTTCTTCTGGGACGCGTGGACGTGCAGCCAGTAGTAGCAATTGACGCTCGACTGGGTCGAGTCCGTGTAGTTGATGCCGGTGTTGTCGGGCAGGTTGGTCGAGATCCCGTGGTACATGATCTGGAGCGCGGCGTGGTAGTGGACCTGCGTGTGCTCCAGGTTGTCGCAGGGGATGCCGCCGGCTGTGGCAGGACCGGGCCCCGGCCGGTTGAGGTAGAGGATGTAGACGATCATCCCGATCAAGAGCAGGCCGAGGACGCCGCCGACGGCGATCGGCAGGATCGGGACGTCCGACCCGCGCTTGACTTTGACTGGCGTCCGGCGGCCGGACTTCCCCTTGCCGCGCGCCCCGGCCTTCGCTCGGGATCTCGTTGCCATCGGCCCTGTAGAATACCGGCCTGACCTTTCTGGCCTCGGCCGTGTGCCGGGGCCTCCACCCATAGGAAGGAGGTTCTCCCCTTGCGGGAATACGAAGTTCTGTACATCGTCCGCGCCGACCTCGACGACGAGAAGGTCCAGGACGCGGTCAAGCGGGTCAACACTCTGATCGAGCGCTCAGGCGGCAAGATCGAGCGGACCAACCTTTGGGGCAAGCGCAAGCTGGCCTACGAGGTGAAGCACCAGAAGGAAGGCTCGTACGTCCTTCAGGACTTCCAGCTCGATCCCGACCGTGTGCCCGAGCTCGAGGCGGCCCTGAAGATAACCGAAGAGGTCTTGCGCCATCTCATCGTGCGCAAGCCCGAGAAAGCCGCTCCCGTCACCGCCGTGGCGCCGCCGCCGCCGGAGGTCGTACTGGAGCCGATAGCAGTCGAGACAGAGGCGGCGGGGCGTACAGGCCGTGCGGATCGGGAGGACCGAGAGGAGACATAAATGTCGAACCTGAACAAGGCGCTGCTCATCGGACGGCTCACCAAGGACCCGGAGATGCGCTACACGCCAAGCGGCACGGCGGTCACCAACTTCAGCATCGCGACCAACCGATGGTCGACCGGCCCTGACGGCGAGAAGAAGGAGTTCACCGACTACCACAACATCGTCGCCTACAACGCCGGCAGGCGGAACCTGGCCGAGATCGTCGCCCAGTACACCCGCAAGGGCGCGCTCGTGTTCATCGAAGGGCGCATCCAGACGCGGTCCTGGGAGGGCCAGGACGGCCAGAAGCGGCGGACCACGGAGATCATCGCCAACGACGTGCAGTTTCTCGACTCGCGCGCCGGCGCCGGCGCCGGCGATGGCGCACCGCGCACCAAACCCCAGCAGTCAGACGACAACATTCCGGCTCCTGACGACGCGCCGCGCGACGTGGACCCGGACGAAATTCCCTTTTAGGAGCAACCGAACATGGCAGTCAGCCGTCCACCCTCACGCGAACAGACCTCATCCGGCCCAGGCGGCGGCCGCGGAGGGCCCAAGCGCCAGCACCGCAAGGTCTGCACCTTTTGCGTCGAGAAGATCGACTACATCGACTACAAGGAGATCTCGCGACTCCGCCGGTTCGTCAGCGACAGGGGCAAGATCCTGCCTCGTCGCGTCACCGGCACCTGCGCGCGGCACCAGCGGCCGCTGACCACCGCGCTGGAACGTGCTCGCGCGATCGCGCTGCTTCCGTACACAACGGAGTCGCATTAAGTCAAAATTTTCCCGCCGCCAAAGCCCATGACTGGAGCGCGCCCATGACCTTCCACACGCAATTGCGAATCCCCGGACCGACGCCTCTTCCTGAACGGGTCGTCCGCAGCATGAACCGGCCGATGATCGACCACCGCGGCCCAGAGTTCGCCGCGATCCTGGCCGAGATCACGGCGGGCGCGAAGCGTGTGTTCAAGACCAAGCACGACCTGCTCCTCCTGACGTGCTCCGGGACCGGCGGGCTCGAGTCCGCCGTGGCGAACCTCGTCTCCCAGGGGGACGAGGTGGTCGTCGCCCTGTCCGGGAACTTCGGCGAGCGGTTCGCCGCCCTGGCCGCGGCGTACGGCGCCGATGTCACGAGGCTCGAGTTCGAATGGGGCCAGCCGGTCGACCCCGATGACCTCGCTCGCGTGCTCGAGCGCCACCCGAAGGCCGGCGTCGTGCTGCTCACGCACAACGAGACGTCGACCGGGCTGACCAACCCGCTCCGCGAGCTGGCCCGCGTCGCCCGGTCGGCGGACCGGCTGGTCGTGGTCGACGGCGTCAGCTCGATCAGCTCGATCGACATCGAGACCGACGCGTGGGGCATCGACGTCGCGGTGAGCGGATCGCAGAAGGGATGGATGGCCCCCCCTGGGCTGGCGCTGGTCAGCGTGAGCGAGCGCGCGTGGGCGCAGCAGGCAAAGGCCCGGTCGCCCCGCTTCTACTTCGACTGGAAGGAGGCGAAGGTGTGGGCGGAGAAGGGCATGACCCCGTTCACGCCCGCGGTCGCGGTCGCCTTCGCGATGCAGGAAGGCCTGCACATGCTCGAAGAGGAAGGCCTGGACAACGTGTACGAGCGGCACGCGCGGCTGGCCCGCGCGACCCAGGCCGGCCTGCAGGCGCTTGGATTCCAGCTTTATGCGCGGGACGGATACCGTTCGAACACCGTCACCTCGGCCGTACCGCCCCCTGGGCTGGACGTGGCCGCGCTCCGCAAGCTGCTCGACACGAAGCACGGTGTCGTCATCGCCGGCGGCCAGGGCAAGATGACGGGCAAGATGGTCCGGGTCGGGCACCTGGGCGCGGTCGCTGAAGGCGACGTGGTGCAGGTCATCTGGGCGATCGAGCAGGCGCTCGAGGAGCTCGACGTCGCACCGGCCGACGGCCGCGGCACATCAGCGGTCACGAACTCCCTGCAGGGCGTGGTGGCCGCGACCCGCTGACGCGGGCGCGCACTTTGCCGAGGATCCTCGTCGCCGACCCGCTGGCCGAGGACGGCCTCGAGAGACTTCGCCGCGCAGGCGAGGTGACCGTCGTCAGCAAGCTGCCGGAGGCCGAGCTGATCAAGCGAATCGCCGATTTCGATGCGCTCGTCGTGCGCAGCGAGACGCGCGTGACCGCCCACATCATCGAGGCCGGCAAGAAGCTGCGGGTCGTCGGTCGAGCCGGTGTCGGCGTGGACAACATCGATGTACCCGCTGCCACGCGGAAGGGCATCCTCGTCGTCAACGCTCCGCGCGGCAACATCATCGCCGCGGCCGAGCACACCGTGGCGCTGCTGTTCTCGCTGGCGCGCCGGGTGCCCCAGGCGGATGCGTCTGTGAAGCGCGGCGAGTGGACAAGGTCGAAGTTCATCGGTACCGAGATCCGCGGCAAGACGCTCGGGGTGGTCGGCCTTGGCAATGTCGGTTCTGAGGTGGCCAAGCGCGCGCACGGCCTCGAGATGGAGGTCATCGCCTACGACCCGGTCGTCTCGGTTGAGCGCGCGGAGCTGTTCAACGTCGCGCTTGTCACCCTGCCCGAGCTGCTGGCGCGAGCCGATTTCGTCACCGTCCACGTCCCGTTGGTCGATTCGAACCGCAACCTGATCGGCGCACCGGAGCTCGCCCTGATGAAGCCGTCGGCCCGCCTGGTCAACACCGCTCGCGGCGGCATCGTCGACGAAGCCGCGCTGTTCACTGCGCTGCAGTCCGGACAGATCGCGGCCGCCGCGGCCGACGTGTTCGTGACCGAGCCGCCGGGCGACAATCCCCTGCTCGCTCTCGACAACTTCATCGCCACGCCGCACATCGGCGCGTCGACCGCGGAAGCGCAGGTATCGGTCGCCTTCGACGTTGCCGAAGAGGTGGCAGCGGTCCTGGCGGGGGACCTGCCTCGCTTTGCGGTCAACGCACCCGCGCTGCCGCCCGAAGAGCTCACCTACCTCAGGCCGTTCGCGGACCTGACCGAGCGCCTCGCCGCGCTGCACGCCCAATTGTTCGGCGGACGCGTGAACGTCATCGAGCTCGATTTCGAAGGCGAGCTCGCCGAGCACGACGTGAACCTGCTCGTCGCATCAGCGATCAAGGGCGTCCTCCAGCCTTTCACCGAAGACAGGATCAACACTGTGAACGCGCGGCTGATCGCGGCGAGTCGCGGCATCAGGCTCGTCGAGCGGCGCACCCGTGCGCAAGGCAGCTACGCCAGCCTGGTCACGCTTCGGATGCAGGAGCACGAGATCGCCGGCACGGTGCTGATGGGCGAGCCGCGGGCGGTGCGCATCGACTCCTTTCGCGTCGACCTGGTGCCCGTGGGGCGGTTTCTGGTCAGCCGGCACTCAGACCGTCCGGGCGTCGTCGGCCGGGTGGGCAGCATCCTGGGCGAGCACGACGTCAACATCGCGAGCATGCAGGTCGGCCGGGACGCGCCGCGCGGCAACGCGATGATGATCCTGGCCGTGGACGACCGGGTTTCGGACGCGGTTCTGACCACCCTCAGGGAGGTCGCCGGCATGTCGGATCTCCGTTACGTCGAGCTGAGCGGAGACTCCAACGGCTGACGTCCGCGCATTCCCCGGGATCCGGTACTACCTGGCGCGCGCGGGGGACCTGAGCAGGCTGGTCGCGCCGCCATACGACGTGATCCCCGAGTCGGAGCTGCCGCGCTATCGCGCGCTTTCGCCGCAAAACGTGGTCCACCTGACGCGCCCCGGCACCGACTACGCGGGCGCCGCGAGGACATTCGAGCGGTGGCTGGGCGAGCGGTTCCTGGAGCCCGATCCGCCGTCGATGTACATGCACGAGGTCGAGTTCAACGGCCGGCGTCGGCGCGACCTGATCGCCGCCCTCCGCATCCAGCCGTACCAGGACCGTGTCGTCCTTCCGCACGAGCGGACCCACCGAGGGCCGAAGGAAGACCGTCTCGCGCTTTTGCGGGCGACTCGAGTGAGCCTGGAGCCGCTGTGGTTCCTCTATGAGGGCCAGGGCACGGGCATCCCTGCGGTGCTCGACCTGGTCTCGAGCCGCGCGCCGGCGGTGGCGTTTACCGGCCCCGAAGGCTTCAGCCATCGTTTGTGGGTGATCTCCGACCCTGGCATCCACGACAGCATTCACACGGTTCTGGAGAAGCGTCCGGTCCTGATCGCCGACGGCCACCACAGGTACGAGACGGCGCTGGCCTACGCCGAGGAGGTCGGCGGACACGCCGAAGCCGCTTCTCGATTCACCCTGGCGCTCCTGACCGATTTCGCCGATCCCGGTCTGGCCGTCCTCCCGACCCACCGGGTGATGAAGGTCGGCATCGCGGTCAGCGGGGGCGAGCCCAAGGGCTCGCTGGAGGAGACGCTCGAGTCGCTGCACGGGCGGGTGGCGGTAGGCGCCTACCGCGACCACCAGTTCCAGGTCCTCTCGCTCGAAGGCGATGTCGCCGTGGTGGAGCTGCATGGGCAGGTGATCGACAACATCCTGGGCAAGCGGGAGCCCGAGGACTACCTGCTCTACACACGGGACCCAGCCGAGGCGGTGCGGTGGGTCGACGAGGGCCTCGGCGCCGGTGCCTTCTTCCTCGACGGCCCCGACCTCAGGCAGGTTTTGAAGCTCGCCCAGGAAGGGAAAACTCTTCCTCAGAAGGCGACCTATTTCCACCCCAAACCACCATCCGGGATGGTCCTCGAACGGGTGGATCCAGATCGACGTTTATAGTTAGGGACCCAAAGGAAAATGCCCACTTACGGCTATCGCTGCAGCAATTGCGGCCACCAGTTCGAGATCCAGCAACGCATGACCGACGCGCCCCTGGAGGCGTGTCCCAAGTGCCAGGGAAAGCTGACCAAGATCCTCTACCCGACCGGAGTGATCTTCAAGGGCAGCGGGTTCTACTCGACGGACTACAAGGGCTCCGGAAAGCCGGAGTCTGGCAACGGGTCGAGCCCCAGCCCGGAGACCAAGTCGGATAGCAAGACCGACACCAAATCCGACGTCAAATCCGACACCAAATCCGACGCCAAGCCGGAGGCGAAAACGGAATCAAAGTCGGACTCCGCAGATTGAAGAGGTAGAGGGAAAAGTGGCAAACATCCAGGAAGTAACCGACAGCGATTTTGAAACCGCCGTCCTGAAAGCCGACAAGCCGGTGCTGGTCGATTTCTGGGCGACGTGGTGCGGACCGTGCCGGATGATCGCCCCCATCGTGGAGCAGATCCACGGCGAGCTGGGCGACAAGATCAAGGTCATGAAGATGGACATCGACGAGAACCCGTCGACGCCGATGCAGCTTGGGATCATGTCGATCCCGACCGTGATCATCTTCAAGGACGGCAAGCCCGCCGAGCGGACGGTCGGCTATCGCCCGAACATGAAGGGCGACCTGAAGGCGAAGCTCGAAGCGCTGATCTAGGCCCAGGGCCTCAGATCCACATCGCTCCGCCAGCCGGTATCAGCGTCGGCCCCGACGGCGTTGCGCGCTGCTGGTGGGGTGACTCGGACGACCTGTACCGGCGCTACCACGACGTCGAGTGGGGCCGGCCATCCGCGGATGACGGGCGTCTGTTCGAAAAGCTCTCGCTCGAGGGCTTCATGTCGGGCCTCAGCTGGCTGACGATCCTGCGCAAGCGCGAGAACTTTCGCGCGGCGTTCCGTCAGTTCGCGCCGGAGGCGATGGCCCGCTTCGGGTCGCGTGACGTGGCGCGGCTGATGGGCGACGCGGGGATCGTTCGCAATCGGGCCAAGATCGAGGCGACGATCAACAACGCGCGCCGGTATGCCGAGATGAAGAAGGAGTTCGGCAGCATGGCCCGTTACGTCTGGGGGTACGAGCCACCGCCGCGCAAACGCCTGCTGGACCGAGCTGGTCTAACGGCGGTCGGGGTGCCCGCCGAAGCGGTCGCAATGAGCAAGGATCTGCGACGGCGGGGATGGGGCTTCGTCGGTCCGACCAAAGTTCAGTCCTTCATGCAGGCGATGGGCCTGGTCAACGATCACATTCGCGGCTGCGCCGCGGGGGCCGAGGTCGAGCGGCTGCGCCGCGAGTTCGTGCGCCCGAGCTAATCTAGCGCGGCGCTGGGGATGTATGGGGGCTGGTGCCCCTCGCGGTCTTCAAAACCGTTTGCGGGGCGCTGTTGAGGCGTCCTGGGTGAGTTCGATTCTCATCCATCCCCGCCACTCTTCGTAGTTCTGACAGCCAAAATGACAGCCACACCGGCGCACATGAGCGCGCCGGGGCAGACAGCCTCGGACGGACATCCTTAGAACCGACTGATAACAAATCGCCCGAGGTGTCAAAAACCGAACATCCCGAGGCTCTTACAGTTGGTGATCGATCCAGAAGCCGAGCTGCCGCCGGACACAGCCATAGAGCAAATCCTGAACCTGATGGCGTCCGGCGAACTCGACCGACTTGTCGGGGCTCTGCGCAAGACCTATCCGGACCTGCGAGATGAGGTTGAAGATGCCATCCACGAGGCCATCTCACGGCTCATGCGCCGGCGAGCCGTGCAACACCCCGGCGCCTGGATCTATAGGGTCGCCTCAAACCACCTGCTTCGTGCATTCCGTGACCGGCGTCACTACTCAAGCCTCGAACCCACCCCACAAGCGCCGGACCCCGCCGAGATAGCCCAAGGGCGACAGACCCTCGCCTTGATCAAGAGGATCGTTGACCGATGGGAGAACGCCCATATTAGGGTCGTCACCATGCTCTACATCGAGGCCACCTGGCTCGGTGAGCCACTCTCGTTGCTGGAGGCTCAGGAGCACGCGGTGACGATACTGGGCGAGGAAATATCAATCGGGTCGATCGGCACTTGGAAAGCGCGCGGATTCGACCGTCTTGCGGAGGAGCTGACAAAAATGAACTACCACATCAAGCGTGAAAAGGACGAGAAGAAATAGTGGACGACGGTTTGAGGGTCGACGCAGAGACAGTGGCCAACGCTCTTCGGCTGGTCGCCGAGGCCCGAGCGCTCGCCGACGACTATGGCTCAGACGTCCGGCACGAGATCGACCTTGCGGCCGCCGAGCCACTCGATGATGAGGACGCCCGACGACTCTTCACTCGGATACTCGTGCTCATGCGGAGCCACGGCCGAGATCTCGACGAAGTCTCTCGCCAGCACCTTGTGCGTGAGGTTCGAGCCGAAGTCGATCGCGTGGTGGCCGCAAGACATGCTGAAGGCACAGCCAGCCAGGACGGAGGCCTCGTGCTCGTCGAGCGCAATGGAGTTCCTCCGCACCCGGTTACGCCAGTACCGACATTTAGTGGGCACCCAATCGCAATGTGGGAGGGGTACGTCGATGTGAAAGTCCTCGACCTGTGGGCGCAAAACCATCGAGTCGACCTCTACGTAAGGGATTTCCACGAGAGGAACCGCAGGTACCCCAACTCCGACGACTTGATGGGCATCCTTCAAGGCCGTATTAGGCTCGTTGATTCGCATGACCGAGACCCTTTCAAAATCAAGGGCCTCGCCCAGAGCATTGCCCGCAAGGGGGTGGAGCGCCCACCCATCCTCACCTGGAGGGGGGAGCCCAAGGATGGCAACCGTAGGGTCGCTGCCGCGAGACAGGTGCTCGAGAGTCCCGATTTCACAGCAGAGGAAAAGGAGCGCGCTCGCTGGATCAGGGTTTGGAGGGCACCAGAAGGCACAACGGAGGATCAGTTCGAAGCAATCGTCGTTGCCTTGAACTTCGAGGAAGAACACAAGGAGCCGTGGCCCGAGTATGTCAAGGCGCGGTTGGTAGTGGAGCGATACCGCACTCTGCGCGATGGCCTTCACTCGGTCACCACGGCGGAGGACAAGCGAGTCAAGGAGCAGGTCGCCAAGTCGTTCGCCATCACGCCGCAGGCGGTCTCCAGGTACATCCGGATGCTGCAGTGGGCCGATGAATTCGAGACGCACCACATCGATGTGAGGAACCGCGACGAGGCTGGGGTCCGGTACAAGTCGAACGACATTTTCCAGTGGTTCTATGAAATAGAGGCCGGCCGCGGCCAGGAGAAGCTCACCCGCCAGATGGAAGGCGACGATGCATTGAAAGCAGTCGTCTACGACCTCATGTACGACGTTCTTGACAGTGGTGCCCAAGTCCGCAAGCTGCATCAAGTGGTCGCCAACGAAACGTCACTCAAGATTCTCCGCGACGCTCACGACCTCGCCGAGCGTGACGACAAAGAAAACGCCCTCAAGATGGTCGAGGAGGCAATTGCGGAGGCTCAGAAAAACAGCCCGACTAAGAAGCTCGGCTTTGATCTGTTCTTGAAGTCTATGGTGCAGCGTCTTGGCGGAGCGCCACCTGATCAATGGCGAGGGATCGACACGGACGTTCTTCGTGATGTTGAACGTGTCCTGCATGGAGCTCTCGGCGCTATACAGGGCGAACTTGCTGTTCGGGGTACGCCCTCGCAAAAGCCCTGACGCGTGGTACTAAAAGCAGCGCTGGACGCCAGCCATCGCGGGGTTCTCGTGAGCTCTCCAGCTGGGGTCGAGGCAGTAGCCGGCCGCTTGCGTTCGCTGGGCGGGCTAACGAAGTGGCGGCGCTACGGAGCCTCGGTCCTGCTCGAGTTTCCGGCGGGAGGGAGTCTCCTCTCGCTTCCAGACCTCAAGTGGGAACCGGCCGCCCGGCAGTGGATCGAAAACCGAATGCGCGTTGCCAATGCTGCTCCCCACGTGCTCGAGCGGTTCGCTGCGCTAAAGAGCCCGACCCCAACCGAAGTCAGAACCCAGTTCGGGTCCTGGCCAATGGCGGACACTTTGGACCCACACCAGCTCCTCAACGTAGCGGTTATGACCATACCCACCAGCTGGGGGGCCTGTGTATTCGACGAGCAAGGTACCGGTAAGACCCTCACCGTCATCGCTGCCTTCGACTGGCTTGTCCATAAGCGCGAAATCGAGACGCTCTTGGTTGTGGCCCCCAAGTCAATGGTTCCAGAGTGGTTGCAAGAGTTTCGGAAATTCACAGGGGACTTGTACCGGCTGGTGCAGGCGGTCGGTAACCGCAGGGAGAAAACAAGAGCCCTCAATTCCCGAGCGGATGTCGTCGTCGCCAACTACGAGGCTGCCATCGACCTGGAACACGACCTCCGTCTTCTCTGCCAAAGGGCTCGTGTCGCGCTAGTCATCGATGAGTCGTTCAGTATCAAGAATCCCGACGCCCAGCGAACTGCGGCTCTAGCGGACCTCCGAGAGTGGTGTAGTAAGGCTTTCGTCCTGTGTGGCACACCTGCGCCTCATTCAGCCAAGGATCTCGTGTCGCAATTCGACTTGGTGGATTTCGGATTCACTTTTCGCGGCGTAAGCCTTGAGAAGGATCCCGTTGTCTCCGCCCGGCAGGTCAAAGCTGCGGTCGAGGCACGTGGAGTATATGTTCGCAATCTCAAGCGTCTGGTTCTCCCCGACCTTCCCTCGCGGAGGTATACGGAGACATTGGTCGAGATGGCTCCGCGGCAGGCGCATCTCTACGGCGTGCTGGCTAGGGAGCTTGCCGAAGACTTGCTCTCGATCACCGACGAGCAATTCGACAAGGACTACACGAACTATTTCGCTCGCCGCGCGGCACTCCTCCGCATTTGTTCCCATCCGCGCCCGATCATCGATGACTACGACGAGGTACCGGCCAAGATCGCCGCTTTGGATGGGTTGGTCAAGCTACACGTCGTTGACCAGCACGAAAAGGTGGTGATCTGGTCACACTTCAAGTTCAGCCTCGACGTGATTGTTGATCGGTTTGCCCCGTACGGGGTTGCCATGATCGACGGCTCGGTGGCGGATGTAGAACTGCGACGAGAGGCGGTCAGGCGCTTCCAGCAAGACGAGCAGACCATGATCTTCGTCGGCAACCCGGCGGCCGCCGGTGCGGGCCTTAACCTGCACAGAGCCCGAATCGCAATTTACGAGTCCTTCTCAAACCAGGCTGCACACTACATGCAGAGCTTGGATCGGATTCATCGCCGCGGCCAAGAGCGGAACGTCGAGTATCTGGCGCTGATATGCCGCGGCACAATTGAAGGAGCCGAATACCGCAGGCTGTTGGCCAAGGCCGACGCTCAGGCCGATGTCCTGGGTGATCAGGTCGAAGAACGGCCCACTAGGCAGTCGATGCTGGCTGAGCTGTTGGGCAGCACAACTCAAACTCCGTGACCGCGCCATCCGCGTTGCACGAGGAGAGGGTGCGAACTCTGCGTACAGTCGGAAACCTGGCTGGGTTTGCCCTTACCTCTCGCCTTAACGACGACGACTGGCCCGATGTATTCCTGGTGGATCTTCAGCATCTCCGAGTCTTTGTCGGAGACGCCAAGGTCACTGAATCTCCCGGGACGTATGCGACGAAGTTACGCCTTGCGAGTTACTTGAGGGCATCCATTCGGTGGCACCACTTGGGATTCCAGATCGCCATTATTCTTTGCGTTCGTTCCGACGACGCAGGTCGATGGTTGCAGCAGCTGCTGAGCACGGCAGTCGTATCGGGGCTGAGAGCCGAGGTTGTCCGATAGTTCGTAGAAATTGAAGAGCGGTCCTCCACCCCGCCTGCCG
>CAKZUH010000011.1 GCA_937921725.1 uncultured Chloroflexota bacterium
TCTCGCGCAGCAGGAACATCGAGCGCTCCACCCGGCGCCGCTGCAGGTAACGGTGAGGCGTCTCCCCGAAGACGGCGCGGAAGCTGCGGATGAAGTGCGCCTCCGAGACATGGGCCACCGCGGCCACGGCGCGGACGTCGAGCGGCTCGGCGTAGGCGCGGTCCATGGCGTCCCGGGCGCGCAGCAGGCGCCGGTTGAAGACCTCGACTTCCCGGCTCACGGTTCAACGCTACGCCATCAGGGAGCGTGTGCTCAGCCCCCCTCCGTCACAACCTCGCTGGGAACCACAGCTGGCGCGCCGCGAATACCGCAGGGCTTCGGCGGGTAGGAATACTCGACATGAAGACTCAATCTATCGCCACGGCGACAGGGATGGGCGCCGTGGAGATCGCGGTCACCGACGCCGACCGCGCGCTCCGCTTCTACCGGGACTACGTGGGCTTGACCCCGATCGCGGGCGACGGCCCGGAGCTCCGGATGGGCGCGGCCGGACGCGAGCTTGTGGTCCTGCACCCCGGCGCGGAGAGGCCGGTGGAGCAAAGGACATCTGGGCTGTATCACCTCGCGATCGTGGTGCCCGATCGGCGTGAGCTGGCGCGCGTGATCGCGCGGCTGGGCGAGCTGCGCTGGGAGCAGTACCCCACCGACCACGTGATGACCAAGGCGAACTACCTCTGGGATCCGGACGGCAACGGCATCGAGATCTACACCGAGACGCCGGAGGACGGGACCATGGGGATGGTCAACGGCACGTTTGGGGCCTGGGACAAGGACGGACGCCCGCGCTCAGGCCGCGACCCGATCGACATCGAGGAGCTCTTCAGCCACCTCACCGAAGACGACCGCACCCGGGATGGGTTGGTGGCGCCGATGCCGGCGGGCACCAAGATGGGCCATGTCCATCTGCATGTCGCCGACGTCGACGACGCCCTGCGCTTCTACGTCGACCTGGTGGGATTCGACGTGATGGGCGCGATGCCCGGCGTCGGGTTTGTCTCAGCCGGCGGCTATCACCATCACCTTGGCCTGAACACCTGGGCGGGCCGCGGCGCCAAGCCGGCGTCTCCGGGGTCGGCCGGCCTGCGCCGGTTCACGATCGAGCTGCCCACGCAGCGCGACCTGGACGACGTGGTGAAGCGCCTGGAGCACGGCGAGGTTCGCATGGCCGAAGAGGAAGACGGCCTCGCGGCGACCGACCCATCGGCCAACAGAGTCCTGTTCCGCGTGGCCCGCTAGATCTAATTCGGCGCCGCTGTCGCCAGCGGAGCCGAATTCTCGAGCTTGACACGCGTCGTTGGATGCAACGAGGCAAAATACGTCACGGGGATTGTGTCGCGCGCTTTCGCTCCACGGCCTCGGCGAGGAGCGTCGCCAGGTCGAAGACCTGTAGCTTCGCGCCCGTCTCGCGCACTCCGTCGTCGAGCATCACCGTGCAGAACGGGCACGCCACGGCAAGCGTGTCGGCCCCTGTCGCGGCGGCTTCGCGCACCCGCTCCTGGTTGATCGGGCGGCCTCGCCGCTCCTCCATCCACATCCTCGCGCCGCCCGCGCCGCAGCAGAAGGTGCGCTCGCGGTTGCGCGGCATCTCCACCGCCTCGCCGACCGCGTCGACCAGCTCGCGAGGCTGTGCGCGCACGTCGTTGTGTCGGGCGAGGTAGCACGAATCGTGGTACGTGATCTTGCGATCGCTCGCGACCGGTGACAGCTTGCCCTCGCGGACGAGTTGGGCGAGGAACTCGGTGTGGTGCACGACCTCGTAGCGGCCGCCGAAGTCCGGGTACTCGTTGCCGATCGTGTTGAAGCAGTGCGGGCACGTGGTGATGATCTTCTTCACGCCCGCGCCGTTCAGCGTCGCCACGTTTTCGCCCGCCAGGCGCTGATAGGTGTATTCGTCGCCCATCCGGCGCGCCGGGTCGCCGGTGCACGACTCGCGCGGACCGAGGATCGCGAAGTCGACGCCCGCCTCCTGCAGCAGCTTCGCCGTCGAGACCGCGCTCTTGCGCGCCCGCTCGTCGAAGGCAGGCGCGCAGCCGACCCAGAACAGCACGTCGGGCGCGGGCTCGCCGGGCTGAAGCACGCGCACGCCGAGTCCCTCGGCCCACTGCAGGCGGTCGGCCTGGGGCTTGCCCCATGGGTTCGACGTGCGGTCTACGTCACGCAGCATCGCGCCCGCCTCTTCCGGAAAGCGCGACTCGACCATGACGAGGTTGCGGCGGAGGTCGATGACATGGTCGATGTGCTCGATGCCGACCGGGCATTCGCGCACACACGCTCCGCAGGTCACGCAGTCCCACACGACGTCGTCGGTGACGGCGGTGGGCACGATGGGCGTGGACGCACCGCTGAGGAGCTGGTCGCGCATCGACATGATCAAGAGCTTCGGCGAGAGCGCTTTGCCGGTCGCGTAGGCGGGGCAGACGTCCTGGCACCGGCCGCACTCGGTGCAAGACATCGTGTCGAGCATCTGCTTCCACGTCATGTCGCTCGCGCGCGCCGAGCCGAAGCGCACCTCCGCCTCGGGCTTCTCGAAGTCGATCGGCTCGAGGCGGCCTCGTGCGCGCGTCCGTCCGAAATAGACGTTGAACGCCGCGACCAGGATGTGAAGGTGCTTCGAGTAGGGGAGGTAGACCAGAAAGGAAAGGATGATCAAGACGTGCGCCCACACGGCCACGCGCTCGAGCACCGGCGCCGCGGGCGCGACGACGTGCGACAGCGCGTTCGAGATTGGTGCCCATTGCGCGGGGTAGTCGTTGAGGTGCAGGGCGATCTGCGAGGCATGCCACAGGAGCAGCGTGCTGACGATTCCGGCGATCAGGGCGAGGATCAGGTCCGCCTCGCCGGCGTGGCTGCCCTTGAAGCGAGCCGGCCTCTGGACCTTGCGGATGACGAACGCTGTGATCACGCCGGCCAGGACGAGCACCGCGAAGCTGTCGACCAGGAACGCGTACCAGCCCTGCGCGCCGAGCCAGGGCAGGGTCGAGTGAGGATCGACCGCGCCGATCATCGCGATGAGGATCGTCGGGAACAGGACGAGAAAGCCCCAGAAGATCGCGGCGTGCATCAGGCCGGGGAGCAGTCGCTGCAGCAATTTGCTCTGGCCGACCACGACTGTGGCCTCGGCCCGCGCCCTCGCCGGAACGTCGTCGAAACGCGCCGCGGGCTTGCCGCTTCGCAACAAGCGATAGAGCCTCCAGGCGCGGCGCGTGAACAACCCGATGGCAACCGCAAGCGCGACCGCCAGGGCGATCGCCTGGATGACGATCATCTGTGTTTGCGGATTTCGGCCGAGATGGCCGGGACGATCTCCTTCAGGTCACCGGTCACGGTGTAGTCGGCGTTCAGCATCAGCGGCGCCTGCGGGTCTGAGTTGATGGCCAGGATGCGCTTGGCGCCCTTGAGGCCGGCCATGTGCTGCGTCGCCCCTGAGATACCGCACGCGATGTAGACCTCGGGCGCGACCTTGGTCCCGGTCTGGCCGACCTGGTCGCTGTGCGGCCGCCAGCCGGCGCTGGTCACGGCGCGCGAGCAGCCGACCGCCGCTCCAAGGAGTCCGGCCAGCTCCTCGATGATCGCGAACCCCTCTTTCGATCCGACCCCGCGTCCGCCGCTCACGATCACCTTCGCCTCCGCGAGCGAGACGCCGCCATTGCTGGGCTTGATGTGGTCGGACACATGCACCACCAGGTCCTTTCCAGCCGCGGGCTTCAGGTCGACTTCGACGGGTGCCGGGCCGGAGTCGGCGGGCACCGTATGCGGCGCGACCGTGATGATCGGCCGGGGGCTGTGCAGGCGCGCCTCCTCGAGCAGGCTGCCGCCCCAGCGCAGGCGCGTCACCTCGACCGGATTACCCGGCGTCGCCCCGATGCAGTTCGCGGCAAAGGGCAGGCCCGTGCGCGCGGCGAGCCGTGCCATGACCTCGTTGCCGCGCTCAGTGCCCGCGGCGAACACGGCAGATGCGTTCAGCTCGTCCGCCGCGTGGGCGAGGGCCGCAGCGAGGGCGTCGGGCGCGAACGGCCGCACCGCATCCATTCGCACGCTACGCGGTTCTCCGAACCTACGCGCCAGCGTGAGCGTCTGCCGCGACGCGTCGCTCTCGTCCATCAAGACCAGGACGGTCATCGGGGCCCCCGAAAAATCGTCAGATTTTTTGGGGTGATCACACGATGCCTGCCTTCTGCAGCATTTCGACGACCGCGGGTGCGGCGCCCGGCCCGCTGCCGAGCGACTCGGCGCGGCGGCCCTGCCCCGCGGGCACCGCGAGGCGGACGAGCTCCACTCGCGGCTCAGGCCGGGCAGGACTCGAGACTGCGACAGGCTTCGTGCGCGCTCGCATCTTTCCGGGCACGGACGGATAGCGCGGCAGGTTCAACCCTTCCTTGACCGTCAGCACCGCAGGCAGAGGCACCACGTACACGTCACGGCCGCCCTCGACCTCCTGCTCGCACCGGACAGACGCGCCGTCGAGCGCGACCTTCTTCAGGCCGGTGACGCAGGGGCGGCCCAGCGCGTATGCGACCCGGATGCCGACCTGGAACCCGCCCGAGTCGGCGGACTCGTTGCCGAAGAAGACGACGTCGAAGCGCCCGTTCGCCGCTTCGTCCGCCTGGATCGCCGCGGTCAGCGCAGCCGCGGTCCCTTCGCCGTCCCATTCCTGACCGTCGGTTTGCAAATGGATCGCCCGGTCGATGCCGAGAGCCATCGCGTCGCGCAATTGCTCGACCGCCTCGGCGGGGCCAAGCGTGAGGACGACCGAGTCGCCCTTGTTCGCCTCGATCAGGCGCACCGCCTCTTCGACACCGCATTCCTCGTGCGGGCTCATCGTGAAGCCGAGGTGCTGGGTGTTGATCGCTCGGCCATCGTCCGTGAGCAGGATCCGCCCACCGGTGATCGGCACTCGCTTGATGCAGGCCGCGATCCGCACTCTTAGGCCGCCCCGCGCAGCGGACTCATGAACGGATGCGCGTGTTCTCGGGGTCGAAGAGAGGGGTCGCCCCCGCCACCGCGACCGTCACGGGGTAGCGCTCGCCCATGTACTCGACGAGCAGCTGATTGCCCACCACCGCGTGCTCCGGCGTGAGGTAGGCCATCAGGAGGTGCTTGCCAAGGGACGGGCCCGCCCCCGCGCTGGTCACGTACGACCCGCGTCCCTTCCGATCGACGATCCGCTCGCCGCGGCTGGTCAGGATCGGCTCGCGCCCAAGCATGTACCGCTTCTCGCCGCTTTTCGAGCGGTGGTCGTCGACCGTGATTGTGCACATCGTTGCCGCCGGCTCCTCCTCGCGATGGCGCCGGTGCGCCGCCTTGCCGATGAAGTCCTCGTCCTTCAAGCGTGGCGCCGTCATGCCGGCCTCGACCACGTTGTACTCGGTCTCCAGCTCGTTGCCATGTGCCCGGTAGCACTTCTCGAGGCGGCCCGTCGTGCCGTATACGCCGATGCCGCACGCCGCCAGGCCGTGCGGCAGCCCGGCTTCCCACAGCGTGTCCCACAGCTTCAGGCCCTGCTCGATCGGCACGTACAACTCCCAGCCCAGGTCGCCGACGTACGAGATGCGCGAGGCGAGGACGCGCTGCGTGCCGATCTCGATGATCCGGCAGGTGCCGAACTTGAAGCCTTCGTTCGAGATGTCGTCCGAGGTCGTGCCCGCCAGGATGTCTCTAGCGCGCGGCCCCCAGAGGCCGATCGTCGTCATCGACGACGTCATGTCGGTGAGCTCCGCCCCCATGACGAGCTGGTCGCGAAACCACTTCTTGTCCGACATGCCCGCAGCGCCGCCCGTGACGACCCGGAAGTGGTCGTCGCCGAGGCGCATGATCGTCAGGTCGGACTTGAAGCCCCCCGAGGGGCTGAGGACAGGCGTGTAGACGACACGGCCGACCGGGACATCCATCTGCCGGAGAGCCGCGCACTGCACGGAGGCCAGCGCTCCCGGACCCACGATGTCGAAGATGGTGAAGGCGGACAGGTCGAAGATTCCCGCGCGTTCTCGCATCGCGAGGTGCTCGGCGTTGATGATCGGCGACCACCAGCGCGACTCCCACTCCGCGGTGCGTCGCGTCACCCGGTCGCCGAACTCCTCGAGCAGGGAAGCGTTCGACTCGTACCACTGCGGCCGCTCCCAGCCCGCAGCCTCGAAGAAGACCGCACCCATCTCGCGTTCGCGGTCGTGAAACGGCGCGAGCCGGATGTCGCGGTTGGATGCCCACTGCTCGCTCGGGTGGACGATGCCGTACGTCTTGTTGAATCCCTCCGCCGCTCTCGCGCGCACGTGCGCGCCTGTCTTTTGATGTTCGTGAAAACGGGCGATGTCGGAGGAGTGCAGGTCGATCTCCGATTCGCCATGCACCATCCACTCGGCCATAGCCTTGCCGGTGCCGGGACCTTCCTTCACCCACACGGCCGCGGCCGACCACAGGCCCTTCACGTCGGGCGATTCGCCGAGCACCGGCATGCCGTCAGGCGTGAGCGAGAGGATGCCGTTGATGGCGTACTTCACGCCCACCGTCTCATCGCCGACGATCTCCGGCATCAGCTCGAGCGCATGCTGCATCTGCTCCTCGAAGTCGGCCTGGGTGAACGGAAACTCGGTTGGCGAGAGCGCCGCCTGCTCGACGGGGGGCAGGTCCTCCGGGTCGTAGAGGATCGGCCGGTGGGCGTAGGACCCGATCTCCAGGTCGCCGCCCGCCTGGCGCTCGTACATGTTGGTGTCCATGTCGCGCACGATCGGGTGCTCGATGTCGGACTTCGCTCCGCGAAAGCGCGGCACGGGGCCGATGTCGATCATCTGGTGAACCGCGGGCGTCAGCGGGATTCGCGTGCCGGCCATGCGCGCGAGGCGTGGGCTCCACACGCCGCCCGTGATCACGACGGTTTCCGCTTCGATGTCGCCGTCTGTCGTTCGGACGCGCCGGACGTGCCCGCCCTCGATGTCGATTCCGACGACCTCGGTCTTGGGCGCGACGTGCAGAGCTCCGGCCGCCTGGCCTTTCTCGCGCATCAACGTGCCCGCACGCAGCGAATCGACGACGCCGACGCCCGGCGTGTAGAAGCCGCCGAGGATCACCGACTCGTCGATGTAAGGGACGAGCTCCTTGACTTGCGCGGGCGTTTGCAGCGAGGTCGGCTCGATGCCCCACGAACAGGCGGAAGCCATGCGCCGCGTCAGCTCCTGCATCCGCTCCTTGGTTCGCGCGACCTCGATCCCGCCAGACTGGATGAACACCCCCAGCTCCTTGTACTGCCGGACGCTGTCCACCGTCAGCGCGGTCATCTCCTTGGAGTGGTCGACCAGGTAGATGAAGTTGGACGCGTGGCCGGTCGAGCCGCCGGGATTCGGCAGCGGACCCTTGTCGAGGAGCACGACGTCTCGCCACCCGAGCCTCGTCAGGTGGTAGGCGACGCTGTTGCCGACGATGCCGCAACCGATCACGACGCAGCGCGCGTGTCCGGGCAGACTCATTTCCTATTCCGGTACGTAGGGCGAACGGACCTCTTCCGGGAGCTCGTACCACCGCATGCGGTCGCCGACCTGCGCGCGCATCCGCCACTTGAGCGGCTTGGGTTGAGCCTCGACCACGTTCCAGAGCTCGTCGAGGCGCGAGGTCACGAGCTCTCGGTCCACGTCGAGCTCGTCGACCGTGTGGCGCAGCTTCTCGAGGTTGATCTGGAGGGTGCGGTACAGGCCCCAGTCGTCCGCCGCCAGGCGCGCCACGTAGACGGGGTCGATCGCCTCATCGTCATTGGCGGCGATCGGATGGTCGAGCAGCAGCGCGGTCAGGTCGACCAGGTCCTTGCGGTTGACCTCGTAGATCTGCAGCTTGCTGAGCATGAGGTCTGACGGGCTCGCGCACGGCCCGTCGTGCGCAAGCCGGCCCCGGAGGTCGATCACGTGCGACATCCGGATCACGTCGATGAATACGTCGACCTGCTTGCCGTTGTTGCCGTCGAAGAAGTAGAGCCGCCGGTCGCCCTGCATGAGGTTGAAGCGCTCGTTGGCCTCGTAGCCGATCGATGGAAAGAATGCCAGCGCGGCCTTGCGGTCCTTGCTGGAGATCACGTAGTCGAGGTCGCCGTACTTCCGCCTCAGCGGCGCGTGGCGCGCGCTGGGCGAGTGCAGGTGGATGCCGGCCCCGCCGAGCAGCTTGACTCCGACCTTCTTGGCCTGGGCCGCCTCGGCGACGCGCTCGGCCTCGGCGATCGTGTCTTCTAAAGGGGCGCCCTGCGCGCGCCCGGCGGGTTTTTCAGGCCGAGGACCATCGGATGTCACTCAGGCGAGATCTCGATCACGATCGTCTTCAGGTCCGTCATCTGCTCCAGGGCGAACCGCCCGCCGACCCGGCCGATGCCGCTCTTCTTGCCGGCGCGTCCGCCGAACGGAAGGTGCGCTTCCCAGTAGTTGGTCGACTCGTTGATGTTGACCCAGCCGGTCTCCAGCGCGTCGGCGAAGCGCAGCGCACGCGAAAGGTCCTTCGTGTACACCGCGCCGAGCAATCCATAGGGCGAGTCGTTGGCCAGCTCGAGCGCCTGCTTCTCGTCGCGGAACTTGATGATCGGCGCGATCGGACCGAAGGTCTCCTCGCGGCTGACTCGCATGTTGGGCTCGACGCCGTCGAGGATGGTCGCGTGGTAGTAGAGGCGTGTCGGGAAGCCCTTCGCGCGCTCGCCGCCCAGGACGACCTTCGCGCCGTGCTGGACCGCATCGGCGACGTGCTGGTCCATCTTGGTTGCGACCCCCTCGTTGTTGAGCGGGCCCAGCGTGGTGTCGTCGGCGAAGGGGTCGCCGAGCCGGAGGGCGCGTGCGGCGTCGGCGAGGCGCGCGACGAACTCGTCGCGGATGGGCTCCTGGACCAGGATGCGCTCGCCGGCCGTGCAGCTCTGTCCGGCGCAGAGGTAACAGCCGACGATGGCGCCCTCGACGGCGCGGCCGATGTCCGCGTCGGCGAAGACGACCTGCGGTCCGTTGCCGCCGAGCTCGAGCATCACGTGCTTGCCCGCGGCGCGCTTCGCCACCGACGCGCCGGTCTCGGTCGAGCCGACGAAACCTACGCCGTCGACCAGCGCATGACCCGCGACCTCGTCGCCGACCACGGCGCCCGGTCCAGTGACCAGGTTGGCCGCGCCGGCCGGAAAGTCGCCCTCGGCGATGCACTCCATCAGCGCGACGGAGATGACGCTGGTTGAGGAGGCGGGTGTCCACACGACGGTGTTGCACGCGGCGAGCGCCGGCGCGATTAGCTCGGCCGCCATGGTCAGCGGCCAGTTCCAGGGCGTGATGATCCCGTACACGCCGCGCGGGTAGTGGCGGGCGAAGACGAGCTTGGTCGGGCTCGCGCTCGGCAGGACGCGGCCCTCGAGGCGTTTCAGGTCCTCGGCCGCGATGCGGAAGTACTCCGCCGCCTCCGCGACCTCGCCCATCGCCTCGGCCTTCAGGGGCTTGCCCTGGTCGAGCGTCAGCAGGCGCGCCAGCTCATCGCCGCGCTTCTCGATCGCTTCGGCGATCCGGTGAAGGCGCTTCGCGCGCTCGAAGCCCTTGAGCTTCGCCATCTCCGCCTTGGCTCGATGCGCGGCCTCGACCGCATGCTGGGCGTCAGCCCGCGTGCCTTTCGGGACCTGGGCGATGATCTCGCCCGTCGCGGGGCTGTCGGCGTCGAACAGCTCACCGCTCTCGGACTCGACCCACTTACCGTCGATGAACATCTTCCGTACGGACTTCGCGATCTCGACGGTCATTTACATGGCTCCATTTCCGGGATTGCCGAGGTCGAACGCTCGCTTGTAGATCTCACGGTACGCAGCGGCGTCGACGTCGCGCGGGTTGCCGATGGTCTGCGGATCTGCGAAGGCCTTGTCGGCCAGCATCGGAACCTCGTCCTCGCTGAAGCCCAGCTCTTGCAGGCCCGGGATCTCGACGTCGACCGTCAGCTGGTGGACGTACTCGACCGCCATCTCGGCCGCCTCCCACATCGACGCGTGGCGAGTGTCCAGACCGAACGCGGCGGCCATGCGGGCAAAGCGTTCCGGCTCGCCCGCGTAGTTGTACTCCATGACCGGACCGAGCAATCGCGCGGTCAGCGCTCCGTGCGGCGCGTCGTGCACGCCGCCCGCGGTCTGGCTCATCGCGTGCGCGGCGCCGGCGGAGTCCGTTCCATAGGCGAGGCCGGCCAGCATGGCCGCGGCGCTCATGTGATAGCGGGCCTCGAGGTTGTTGGCCTGCGAGAACGCGACGCGCAGGTAGCGGGCCACGTACTCCATCGCAAGCAGTGCCACCGCGTCCGTGAACGGCTGGTGGTACGACATCGTGTAGCACTCGACCGCGTGGGCGAGCGCGTCCATGCCGGTGCCGGCCGTCACCGCGGGGGGAAGCTTGACCGTCAGCTCGGGGTCGATCACGGCGACCCACGAAGCGATGTGGGGCGTGCCGCCGACGTTGAACTTGATCTTCCGCTTGGGGTCGGTGATGACCGCCCACAGCGTGACCTCGCTTCCGGTTCCCGCGGTCGTGGGCACCGCGATCATCGGCGGGATGCGCGACTTGATGGGGCTGTGCCCCCACTCGTAGTCGACGATGCTGCCGTCGTGCGCGGCGACGACACCGATCCCCTTGGCTGTGTCCATGGAGCTGCCGCCGCCGATCGCGACCAGGCCGTCGCACCCTTGCTTGCGGTACTCGGCCGCCCCCGCGTCGACGAGCTCGACTCCCGGGTTGGCGCGGACCTTGTCGAAGACGACCGGCTCGACGTCAGAGCGGCGGAGCGACTCGAGCGCGACGTCGAGCAGGCCGGCCGCCTTGACCCCGGCGTCGGTGACCAGCAGCGGGCGGCGCATGCCTAATTGACTTGCCTCGCTGCCGAGCTCCTGGATGGCGCCCAGGCGCTGCACGAGGCGGGTCGGGCTCTGGTAGGTCTTCAGTGTGTATTCGAGCATCTGGTGCTAAAAAAGGCCGCCGGGTTTGCACCCGGCGGCCATTGCAATGCTACTCAACCGGGATTTCGTGGTGGATCCGGCTCAAGTCGATGCCTTGCCGCCTTCGCACATATCGCGCGACAAGGTAGATGACGAGCGCGACAACGTAGGTGGCCGCGAAATAGACCACCGAGGGGACGCTCGCGTTAACCGCCGTGTAATACAGGTTCGTGGCGTTGAACGACCACTCCCAGATGAGGAAGACGAGGAAGGCGGCCGTGATGACTCCGGTGATGGTGATCACCGGGATGCCCCCAACTTTGTAGCGGGCGATTGGCGAGGCGTCGTAAATGTCTTTGCGCCGCCATGGCAGGATGATCGCCGCGATCACCGTGCCGAGGAACGTCACGGCGATGACTGCCGTGGCGTCCAGGAAGACCGCCTGCAATTTCGTCCCGCCGAATGACCACGCTGCGCTGATCACGATGGACGGGACGATCATCAACGCCAGCGATCCATAAGGCACCCGCCTCTTGGCCGAGATGTTGGCCGCCCACGATGGCAGCACTCGGTCGAAGGCCGCGGCGAAGATGACACGGGTCGACGAGAGGAAGAGCGTTCCCGCCCAGCCGAAGAACCACACTCCCATGACCAGGATGAGCAGGGCCTGGAAGATGTGACTTTGCACCAACCAGCCGGCATACATGACTGGATAGGGCCAGCCCGGTACCGGCGCGGTACCTGACCAGTACGCGGCGTTCGCCTCGTTGTAGAACTGCCAGCCGATGGTCTTGACCGTGAGCACGACCACCAATGCGACCAGCCCCACCGTGACCCACAGCCCCCAGAACATGCTCCAGAACGGCTTGCGGATGTCCTTTGCGCCCCGCACTTCGCCGTACAACGTTGCCCCCCAGTTGGGCCACAGCATGTAGAACGCGAGCCACGGCATCAGCAGGAACACCGGGCCGATGGCAAAGTATCCGAAGTCGTGAGGGGTGTAGCCGGCCTTGGTTCCGGCGTCGACTGTCGCCTGATAGGCGTTGCCTGTCACTCCATACAGGGAGTTCGCCTCGCGGTTGAACGCTGCCTGGAAGTCGCTGTTGCTTGAAAACAAGAGCAGCCCGCACACCACCACCAGCCCGACGATGCCAATCCAGAAACAGACCTTCTGAACCTTGGCGTAGAACTCCATGCCGAGCGTTACCACCACGCTCACGAACGCCAGCACGACGAGACAACTGACGAACACTCCCCACGGTTGTCCGAAGAACGTGGCTACGTTCGTCCACCCCAGGGTGGAGGCGAGCGGTGTAAAGAACTGAACGATCAGGATGTTCGCGTAGATCGGCGCCCAGAGGAACAGGGTGAACCACCAGCCGGTGATCGCAAGGACGAAGCCGACCCCTCCGCCCAGGATTCGACTCTGCCATGCGTAGTCACCACCTGTGCGTGGCATCACGCTCACGAGGCCGGCATAAGTGATGACGAGGAACGTGACCAGGACACCGAAGAGCAGAATGCCGGCGATCAATTGACCGTCGGGCACGGTGTAGACAAACGACATTCCATAGAGACCGAGCGTGATCAGGTTCACCGACCAGAACGAATACAGAAACGCGTCGAACGTCGACCAGGCCTTGACCAGCCCGGTCGCGTTGCGTAAGAACAGGGCGGGCCGCGGGGCCCCTGTCCCCATCGTCGTGTCAGCCATGTGCTTCCTCCTTCACCTTCTTCATCCGTTGACCAGCTGGTAGCTCTTGATGCCCTTCTTGGAGTCGAGCTGGACGATCGCTCCCATGAGCATTCCCTCCTCGTAGGCGCTGCCCGGGTTGATGGACAGCGTCTTGCCGATCTTCACGGCGCCCTTGCTTTCGTGAATGTGGCCGTGCAGCGAGATGAGGGGTTGATGTTTTTCGATCGCCTCGCGCACCGCGGTCGAGCCGACCGGCCGCAGCGCGCGGCCGCCATGCAGCAGCTTGAGGTCGGCGTCGATCGCGGGCGCTTCGTCGAGGCCCGACTTGTAAGGCGGGCAGTGGAGGTTGAAGATCGCCTGTGACGGATCGGCGATCTGGGTGGCCATGGCATCGATGCGCTGGGCGAGCTGCTCCTCCGACTCCTCGCGGTGTGTCTTCCAGGGCGTGGGGTTCGACCACCCGGTCGAGATCATGGAGTAGCCCTCGATCTCCACGACGCGTCCCTCCGCGAGCTCGACGAGCTCGGCGCGGCGTATGACGTCGTCGACCTCCATCTCGTCGTCGTTGCCGGGAGAGACGAAGCAGCGGATGCCGGTGCCACGCAGCTTTTCCGCGGCGAGCTTCATCCAGCGGTCGACCCCCTCGAGCATCACCTCCTGGAAGCACGCCGCGCGTTTGGCCGGGTCCTGGTCGAGCTCGTGGAGGCGCTCGACCGACATCTGCAGCGGGTAGTACCCCTTGCGCCGGATGGTGGCCTCGACGTCGGCCACCTGCTCGGCCGCCACCGCCTGCTGCACGCCGCCCAGCGCGTAGGTGTAGTGGCCGTTTTCGGAAACGATCGGCACGATCGCCTTGCCCGTCATGTCGCCGCCGCAGATGAGGACGTCCGCCCCGTAGAACTTCGCGGAGTTCAGGAACTTCTTCCAGCAGACCTCGGAGCCGTGCAGGTCGGTGGCGAAAAATACCTTCGGCATGTGATCAGCCCTCCACCAACACTTTCCGGATCTCACGCTCGAACCCCGTGACGTGCTTGCGCATGATCGCTTCGGCGCGATCGCCGTCGCCGCCCAGGATGGCCTTCAACAGCTCGACGTGCTCGTCGACCGCCTCGCGCAGCCGGACCTCGCGGTCCAGCACCAGGTACCACAGGCGCAGGCTCAGGTTGAGATAGCGCTCGAGGGTCGCTTCGAGGAACGGGTTGCGTGTGGCCCGGTAGACGATGCGGTGGATCTGCTGGTCGAGGCGCATCAGCTCTTTCTGATCGGTGATGCCGCCGCGCTGGACCACGCGGAGCAGCTCGGAGATCTTTTCCCGGTCGGGGGTTGTGAGTTTCTCAGCCGCAACTTTGGCCGCGTGCGCTTCAAGCACAACCCGCACCTCGGTGATGCGGGCGAGGTCGGTGATGTTGACGTCGGTGACGAAGGTGCCGCGGTGGGGGATGGAGCGGACCAGGTTCTCCCGGGCCAGGCGCTGGAGCGCCTCGCGGATCGGCGTGCGGCCGATCTGGAGCTCCTCCCGCAGGCGGGTCTCGTTGACCACCGAACCCGGCGCCATGTCGAGGCAGACGATGCGGTCGCGGATGCGCAGGTAAGCCTCTTCGCTCTGCGACCGTGCCTCGACGGCTTCCGCTACGGCCATTCGCCCTCCCCCTGGCGATATGCGACCGATATACCGGCGCCGAACGTAGCACCAGCCGGTTGCGCCGTCAATCGTGGGCTTTGGCCGCGCCCTCCATCCAGGCGTGCAGATCGTCCGATTTCAGGACCGACAGGGCCCGCTCCCAGCGGCCCTCGTAGTAGTCGCGGAAGTCGAAATCGACCGCGGAGATCTTCGCCTGGATCGCGCCCCACAGCGTCCAGCCGACGTCGGACATGAGCGCGAAGAGGTTCATGCGGGCCAATTGCCGGCGGTCGAGCCTTCCGAAGTACGCCTCGCACAGCGCGGCGCGAAGGTCCTGGTCGAACTCCGCCTCCTGGGCGGTGTTGCCGAGGTCGAAGCATGGGTCGTTGTTCCCGCTCAGCTCGTAGTCGACGATGCGCAGCGCGGTGCCGTCGTCGATGAAGTTCTCGCAGAGGAGGTCGTTGTGGCAGGGCACGGGTGGCAGCCGGCCGGCCCGCACCGCGTGCTCGATCTGGCTGACCGTCTCCAACCAGTCTCGGTAGTCCGAGGGGATGGTTACGCCGTGCTCCTCGACGATGCGCAGGTAGTACTCGATGAGCCGGAACATGTCGAAGTCCTGCAGGAAGCGCGGTGCCGAGTGCAGGCGGCGAAAAGACGCGGCCATCCGAGCGGCCATCTCAGGCGATTGGAGCGTCTTCGCGGACATGGTCGGCCCGGGGATGAACTCGAGCACCATCACGTCGACGTCCGGGACGTGCTCGAGCACGCGCGGGCCGATGCCGGTCGTAGCCGCGGCCCTGGTGTTATGGACCTCGTTTGCGCGGTCGATCGAGAGCAGCTCCGTCGACTGCCCGGGCAGCCGCATCACGTAGCGATCGCCGCCCGACTGGACGAGGTAGTTCTCGTTGGTCAGCCCGCCCGAGAGGGACGAGATGGTGACGTCGCGTCCGCGCCACAGCGCGACGCGCGCCGCCGCCGCTTCAGCCCGCGTGCTCAACGGCGTGCTTCGCGAGGACCGCGTCGGGCATCACGGTCGCCGGGATCTTGCGGCCGAACACCTCGACCTCGACCTGGGCGCCCGGCTTGATCGCCACCGGCAGGTAGGAATACGCGAGGTTCCTTTTCACCGTGAAGCCGTACGCGCAGCTCCGCAGCCGGCCCACGACCTGGCCATCGCTGTGCACCGCCTCGCCGCCGTAAATCGGCTCGTACTCCTCGCCGCCCACGGCCAGCGTGCGGAGCCTCCGCGCCGTCTCGCGCCAGACCGAGTCCCACTTGCCGGGGTGGATGCAGAAGCCCAGCCCCGCCTCGAAGGGATTGTCCAGGAGCCCCATGTCGGTGCCGTAATAGCGGTAGCCCTTCTCCATGCGGAGCGAGTCGAGCACGCGATAGCCCCCTGGCGTGATCCCGAATTCGCGGCCGGCCGCCATCAGGCGGTCCCACACCTGCCCGGCCACGGCCGGATCGGCGTACAGCTCCCAGCCCAGCTCGCCGACATAGGTGACGCGCTGCGCCCAGACGTCGAAGCCCTCGACACGAACCGTCCGTCCCCGCATGAATGGAAATCCTTCCTCCGAGACGTCGTCCGGCGTGACGCGCCCGAGCACGTCGCGGGCGCTCGGGCCCCACATGCCGATGACCGACATTTCGTCCGACGTCTCCCGAATCTGCACCGCCGGATCGGGGTCGCGCACCTGCATGCGCAGCCAGCCGAGGTCGCTGTTCACGTAGCCCGCGCCTGTCACCAGCCGGAAGCGGTCCTCGCCAAGTCGCGTGATGGTGACGTCGGCCGCGATGCCGCCGTCCTTCTCCAGGAGCTGCGTGTAGACGACCGAGCCGGCGGGCCGGTCGATCAGGTTGCCCGCGACGCGCTCGAGGAGCGGCAGCGCGCCCGGGCCGGTGATGTCGATCTTGCCGAACGAGCTCATGTCGATGATGCCCACCCGCTCGCGAAAGGCGCGCTGCTCCTCTTCGAGCCTGTCGAAGTAGGGCGGCCGCGTGAACCCGAACGCGCGCTGGTCGGCGCCCGCGCGCCGCCATGGTCGCCCCGGATCGAAGTAATCGGGCCGCTCCCAGCCATGCTTGACGCCGAACACGGCGCCGAGGTCCTGCAGCCGCGTGTGCAGCGCGCTCGTCCGTTTCGGACGCCCCCACACGTCGGAGTCGTAGGGGTAGCGAAGAAGGTAGTAGTACTTGTAGGACTCGCGCGCGAGCTCGGCCGCGTAGCGATGGTCGCGATGCACGGGGCCGAAACGCCAGGGCCGGTACAGATAGAGGTCCAGCTCCGTTTCGCCGGTCGTGATCAGCTCGGCGAGCGAGCGCCCGATGCCGCCCGCCCCGCCGAATCCGTTGAGCGAGAGGCCGGCGGCCATGTACAGGCCGCGCACTCCAGGCACGGGACCGACGAGCGGCCCTGCGTCGGGCGTCATCGCGTCGGGATGGCAGACGAGCTTGACGATGCCGGCGTCGTGGACGAAAGGAAATCGTCGCGCCGCGCCCTTGAGCAGCGGTTCGAAGCGCGCCTGGTCGGGCGGAAGCGATGTGCCCGCGTGGTCCCAGGGAACGCCGTCGATCCAGCGCGCCACCGGGTCCGCTTCATAACCGCCCAGCACCATGCCGCCGGCCTCGGGCTTCCCGTAGACGAGGTTGTCCGGGTCGCGAAAGCACGGCATGTCATGCGGCATCTCGTGCCCGGCGACCGCGCGCAGCGCGGCGTGCTGGTGGTCGACGGGCGTGGACACGATGAAGGCGCCAGCCATCGCCGCGACCTGCGGTCCCCAGATGCCGCCCGCGATGACGACCACGTCCGTTTCGATCCGGCCCTGGTCGGTCGCGACCGCGCGAATCGCGCCGCGTTCCGACACCTCGAGGCTCGTGGCTCGCCGCTGGGTGTGAATTCGGGCGCCACGGTCGCGCGCGGCGGCCGCCAGCGCATGCGTCGCCGTGTGAGGGTCGAGGTGGCCGTCGTCCGGCACCCACACCGCGCCGTAGAGCGAGTCCTTCGAGATCACCGGCATGAGGCGCACCGCCTCGTCCGCCGAGGCGAGCTCCACGTCGAGCCCGATGCCGCGCGCCCGGCTCACGCCGCGCTGCAGCTCCATCAGCTGGTTCTTGCTGGAGGCAAACCGCAGGCTGCCGACCGTCTCGAACACGCCGATCTCCTGGTACAGCTCGATGCTGTAGCGGCGAAATCGCATCATCGTCGGCGACGGGTTGAACTGCGTGACCAGTCCCGCCGCGTGGCACGTGGAGCCGCTGGTCAGCTCGTCCTTCTCGAGCAGGACCACGTCGCTCCAGCCGGCTTTTGCCAGGTGATAGGCGACGCTCGCCCCGGTGATTCCGCCGCCGATCACGACGGCGCGCGCTCGTTCCAACTCTGGGGTGATCCTAGGGGCCCCCGCGAATTCACGGCGAAGCCTCTGAATTCGTGGGGATCCAAACCTTACTCGGGCAGAGGTTGCTGTTTCGTCTCCGGCAGCAGGAACAGAAGCAGCGCTCCCGCGATCGCGGCGACGCCGCCAAGCTCGATCGCGCCGCCCAGCCCGGTGGTCGCGGCCAGGACGGCGACGAGCTGCAGGCCTGCGATGCTGCCGGCCGACGACGCCACCGCGCCGGCCGCCTCCGCGGTCGCGCGAGCGCGGGTTGGATACAGCTCCGCCGACCACGCGCCGAACACGGGAGTGGCGGCGCTGGCGAAGGCGCTCCACAGCACGTTGCCGATGAAGAAGCCAAACGCGCCCGTGGCAAAGCTCAGGCTGGTCGCGGCGGCGGTGGCGATGGTCAGGGCGATGGCGGGCCCGCGGCGCCCGAAGCGGTCTGTGAGGTAGCCGCCGGCCAGGTAGCACGTCGCCCCGGCTACGCCCGAGACGACGATCAGGGTGCTGATCGCGACAGGCGACATGCCCAGCGCCCGGCTCGCGTAGACGGTGAACAGCAGTCCGGCGGGTTCGAGCAGCACCGCGAGGAGGGCGGTCATCGCGGCGAGGACGATGAGCCGTCTGCGCCACGGCGGCTGCATGAGAAGTCGCAAGGCGGAGCCCGTGACCCGGACTCCAAGCCAGGTCCTGCCTTCCGGCAGGAGCCACCAGATGAGCGGCGCGATCAGGACGCCGATGCCGCCGGCGAGAAATAGCCACCGCCAGTGTGGCGCGACGATCGGATAGGCGATCACCGTGACGCCCGTGCCGAATCCCGAAAGCAGCGCCAGCACGCTCACCGCCTGCCCGCGTCGCGCACGCGGCGCCTCTTCGACGACCAGCGCCGTCGCCACGCCCGCCACCAGCACCTCGAAGCAGACGGCGATCAGGCGCAGCAACGCCAGGTCGGCGAGCGTCGGCGCAAAGGCGCTTGCGAAGTTGGCGACCGAAAAGCCGGCGACGCCCACGGCGATCAGACGGCGCCGGCCGAAGCGGTCCGCCAGCGTGGCCAGCGGCACGGCCCCGAGCGCGCCGATCGCCAGCACCGAGCCGAGGTCGGACAGCGCCGGGGTGCTGGCGTGGAAGTCGTTGGCGATCGCCGGCAGCGCCAGCACGAGCACGGACCCGTCGAAGGCTGTAAGCACGACCGCCGCCCCGGCCCAGACGAGGGTCACGCGCTGCCGGCGATCTAGCTCCACCATCAGATGGCGCGCAACTTCCGCAACAGGTAAGGCCCCGGCCCGAGGAATCCACAAGTGGCCGCGATATGGGCTAGCGACACACCGAGCAAGGACGCCGGCCCGGGGAGCAGCCAGAACGCGAGCCCGAGCGGGACGCCGACCAGCGACGTGGCGATAGTGTCGGGCCACGGCCACCGGCCGAGCCGGTGATAGACGACGTAGACGGTCGTGGCGATGACAAATCCGGCGGCCGGGACCCAGAGGTGGGAGAGGCCGCCCTGCATGAGGCCGCGGAAGAAGGCCTCCTCGATCGGCCCGTTGAGGGCGTAATAGGCGGCCTGGAACCAGGCGTCACCGGCGTCGGCCGGCACGCTGAGGATGCCGCGGCGGCGGGTCAGGCGGAGCTGGACCCCCGCGGCCGCGGCGAACATGACCGGGGCCGCAATCAAAGCAAAGACGAGCTGCACGGCGATGTTTCCTACCCCCAGCCCCAACCAGGCAGCGCCCCCCGAGAGCCGGTACGCGACGGCGTAGGCGGCGACGAAGGGCAGGAGCCGGGCGAGGATGTCGGTCCGCGCCCATGCCCAGCTGTCTGGAATACGCGTCAGCACGAGGCGCGTTGAAGCTGTTTGCGTGGCTGTTCCAGATCCCATCAATTTCGAGGTCTTCTTCGACTACCAGTGTCCGTTCGTCTTCCGGCTCGCGGGGCTGCTCGAGAGCGTGCGCCGTTCCGGCGAGAGGGACTTCAAGGTCGGCTGGCGGTACTTCTCGCTCACCCAGGTGAACTCCAATGATCAGGGCTGGACCGTATGGGGCGCGCCGGCTGACGAGAAGGTCAGAGGCCGTCTCGCGTTCCAGGCCGCGGAGGCCGCGCGACGTCAGGGCCGTTTCGACGCCCTGCATGGGCCGCTCCTCGACGCGCGCCACCGCGACCGCCTCGACATCGATGACCCGGCGGTCGTGGAGCGAGCCGCCGAGCAATCAGGGCTCGACATGGCACGGTTTCGCCAGGACGTTGCCGATCCCTCAGTCCTCGATGCGCTGGCGCGGGACCACCGACAAGCCGTGGGCGAGCTCGGCATATTCGGCACGCCGACTTTCGTGTTCGAGGACGGGGCAGCCGCGTACGTCCGACTGTCGGAACCGGTCAACGGGACGTCGCCCGTGGAAGTCTTCGACCGGCTCGTCTCGGTTGCGGCAGGAGAGCCGCGCATCCTCGAGATCAAGCGCCCGCGGCGCCCGGCCTGATCTAGGAGGGAAAACCCAGATGGTTTTCCCTCCTCGGCCGGTCGCTTCGCGACGGGCCTACTCCCATTCCGGTATACGGTCGGGGCCTTAACTAAGTAGCCTTCCACCCGACACCTTCTGGCGGCGCTTCAGACAAAGTCGCGGCCGGGATGAACCCGGCCGCGACAAAGTCGCGGCCGGGATGAACCCGGCCGCCAAGGCGACCCTGGTCAGGTCATCTTCGCCGCCGGTGGCTGCGCCGCCGGTCTCCGCGCCGTCCGTCAAGCTGCCGGTGAAGCTTCCGCCGGTGCCTCTTGTCCCGATCCAGGTGAAGCGGCTCCTCTAATTTCGAAATCGCCTGATCAGACGAAGTGGGGATTCAGGCCCGATTCATTCGGGCCGTCACCAAGGCGTTGATCACCAGACGCCGTCGGTGGACGATTGTGGAAGGAGGGGTTTCGTAGGGGAGGCCTGCCTCCCCTACGAATTTCGGGCGTAGATCACCACGCCGTCGACCGTGGCGGCCTGGTGGTAGTCCGATGCCACGAGGCTCGCGAGGACGGGGTAGCTGCTCATCGGGTATGCCGAGAAGTCGCTCCAGCCCGCGGCGGCCGTGTCGACGATGAGCGCTGGAGGGTTCGCCTGGAGGTCTGCTTGGAGCAGGGGCCACACGTCGGGCGCCGTGTCCCAGTTGTTGGGGGCCAGGCCCGAGCCGCGCGCGAAACCGCGCAGGAAGCCGGGGAAGCGGCTCGACATCTTGCGATCCGACTCGACGTAGAGCGTGGGCCAGTCACCCCAGACGAACACGCGATCACCCGGCGACGTATGCGCGGCGATGTAGTCCGCGACGGCCTGGTGCTGCGGCACCGGCGCGGCGAAGTCGTAGGTGAGCGGGTCGGCGGTGAGGTCGAACGCCCACCACGCGAAAGCGGGGATCGCGATTCCGGCGATCGCCGCCGCGGCGACCATTCGTCGCAGGTGGAAGTGCTCGAAGGCCAGCGCGGCCAGGACCGCGAGAGGCCCCATCGCCTGGATGAAGTAATGCCACGACAGGTGCCCACCCGCAAGGGATCCGGCCATCGCGACGGCGAGCCAGAGGACGACGAGCCGCCGCGTGAGGTCGATGCTGCGCCACCTGGTCGCGAGCGCGACGGCCGCGATCCAGAACACGGCCCCCCCGACGACGAACGGCACAATGCTGTCCTTGGCGCGGACCCAGACCAAGGCCGGCGTCCAGTTGGTCGACGCGTAACCGGTCAGCGTCTCGATCGTCCAGCGCCAGAAACCGGACAGTGAACCGGTGAGCGCAAGCAGGACCGCGCCGCCCGCAAGGCCCGCGGCGATGCCCCCTGCAAATAGAGCGGTCGAGCGCACGCGCCGATCGGGCGGTTCGAGCCACCAGAGCCCCACGGCGACGAGCACGACGTTGATCGCGGCGGACTGGCGAAACGCTCCTGCGGCGACGAGCAGCAGCCCGCACCAGAGCCACTGGCGGCGGAACATGAAAAGGACGGAGGCGGTGAGGGGCAGCATCATGAAGATCTCGGTGTTCGAGGCGAGCAGCCTCGGATTTCCGGCTGCCGTGAGGAGTCCGTAGAAGAGCGCCGCCAGGATCCCGATCCGGGCATTCGCAATCCGCCGCGCCAAAAAGAAGATGACGAGGCAGGTCGCCGCCATGACCAGCAGTCCCACCGCGTGCACCGCCGTCATCTGGTAGCTACCGAACACGCGGAACGTCAGCGCGTAGGTCCAGTAGATCCCGGGCGGCTTGTTGTCGACGCCCCCCGAGTCGTACAGTGCGCCACCCACGTTCATCAGGGCCGCGATCGAGCCGTAGATCGCCTCATCGCCGTCGAGAAGGCGGTGGAAGAAGGCGGGAGCATGCGCCAGCAGCACCACAATGGCGGCGAAAGCCGGCAGCGCTGCCGCTCGGAGCGGTGATGTCGAATGCGGGGCGACCATGCGTTGCGGGAATATAAGAATCGCTCAGCCGGCGCTGAGGTACAGTCAAATCGGGGGAGGGCGTGAACATTAGATCAGCCGTGGCTGCCGACAGACGAGGTTGGCTCGCGCTCGGCCTCGTGGTGGTCGCGGTCGCCCTGGCGCTCGACATCGGAATCCGCCACGACCCGATCAGCGTCGACTTCCACACCTACGTCGCGGCGTCCCAGGTCGGCCTCGAGAAAGGCTGGTCGCACATCTACGACCAGGGCGTTGTCGAGCTGGAGCAGCGCGAGCTGGCGCCGGGCCAGAAGGCGCAGCCGTTTCTCAGTCCGCCCACGGTGGCGTTCGTGACCATCCCGCTCACCGCGCTTCCATTTGGCGCGGCGTACGTCATTTGGGCCGTGATCACGTTTGGCGCTTTCGCCGCGGCCCTCGCGTGGGCGGGCGTGAGCAAGGGCATCAGCCGCTGGATCGCCGTGATCGGCGCGCTTGCTCCGTGGTGGGTGATGCACGCGGTCAACGTCGGACAGGTGGTCCCGCTCGTGGCGGCCGGCACCGTCGTGGCGTGGCGATTGACACGGGAAAAGCGCGATGTGATGGCAGGGCTTGCCCTCGTCGCGATCTTGCTCAAGCCCAACACGGCGATGCTCGTTCCGTTCGCGCTGTTCTTCGCGGGCCGTTACCGCGCCTTCGCCGCGTTTGCGGGCGCGTCGCTGGTCGTCCTCCTCCTTGTCTTCGCGACCGTCGGGACGACCGGCATGTCGGAATACATGACCCAACTGCGCGGTCCGCTGCCCAACGGCGCGGACGACCTCACGCTGCATGGGGCGCTGGCCGCGACCGGGGCGTTTGCGACTGTCCTGAGGGTCGTCATCGTCGCCGCCGTGTTCGCCGCCGCCTACAAGCTCCGCAAGTCGCCGGGCCTTGTCATGCCGCTTGCGATCGTCGGCTCGCTGGTGGTCGCGCCTTACCTCCACGCTTCGGACCTGTGCGTGCTCGCCGCCGCGGGCTGGATGGTGTGGGAGGAGCGGGCCACCTTCGCGTGGCGAGTCCCGCTTGCGTTGCTGTGGTTCCTGGCCAGCCCCTTCCTCTATCTGAAGGGAGTGAGCCCGCACCTGCGGCAGTGGCCGTGGCTCGAGCTGGCTCTGCTGCTGGCGCTCGTGATCGCCGCCTGGTGGCCCTTAACGGCGTGGGCTGACTCTCGGAGGCGAGCCCCCGCATAATCAGGTCGCCCGCGCCACCCAGGGGGACCTGTGCCACTCGACATCGATGAAATAGAAGGACCGCTTCGCGTCCTGGCCGGGCCGGGCACGGGAAAGACGCACGCGCTGGTCGACCTCTACGAGCAAGCGGTCACGCGTGGCGTCGCGGGACGCGACCAGGTGCTCGTCTTGACGTTCTCGACCGGCGCGGCGGACGAGATCGCGCTACGCATCGACGAACGACTGCACGATGACTACGGAGAGGCCTGGATCTCGACCTTCCACAGCTTCTGCGCGAGGCTGCTGCGCGACAACGCGCCGGATCGCGACCGTCTGCTGCTGAACGGATTCCAGGAATGGGTCGTGATGCGCGAGGTGCTGTCGCACGTCGACTCTTCCTCGCTCGGTTCGCTCGAAGGCGTGCGCGCGTCGGATGCGTTCGCCCACGACCTGCTGGCTTTCGTCGCGTTGATGAAGCAGAACCTCGTCCACCCGTCGGCGCTGTTGCTGGCGGCCGAGGCGCGCGCGGGCGAGCGGCTCCGCGTGCTCGCGGCCGTCTACCAGGCATACCAGCAGCGGATGCAGCAGGCCGGCATGTTCGACTTCCGCGATCTCATCTCCGGGGCCATCGAGCTGCTGCAGTCGAAGCCCGTCCTGCGCGAACGCCTGCGCTCGAAGTTCCGGCTCATCCTGGTCGACGAGTTCCAGGACGTCGACCCCGCGCAGTTCGAGCTGCTGCGGCTCATCGCGCCGCCGCAGGGGCGCCCGCGCCTGGTGGTGGTCGGCGATCCGGACCAGTCGATCTACGGATTCCGCGGCACCGTTCCGCGACTGCTCAGCCATGAGTTCGGCGCGGTCTACGGTGCCGCGACCGTGCAGCTCGACGTGTGCCGCCGGTGCTCCCAGGAGGCCCTCGACGCGGGGGAGCGGTTGCTCGGCGCGACGCAGCCCGGCCGTCCGGCGCGCCTGCTCCGCAGCGTGTCGGCTCCGTCCGACGCCGCGTTTGTCGTGGCGCGCGAGGGCGACCCCGTCGACGAAGCGTTCTTCTGCGCGCGCGAGATCAAGCGGCTGCGGGCGGAATGGCCCGGCCTCCAGCTCAGCGACTTCGCCATCGTCCTGCGCAGCACCACTGCGCTCGGCGGCCCGTTCGAGGAGGCGCTGCGCGCGCTCGGTCTTCCTTATGAGGTGCGCGGATGGGGCGCCACCGCGCGTAACGAGATCGTCCGCTTCCTGATCGGGTACCTCGAGTCGCTGCGGCGCCCGGATGATCCGGACGCGTTCGAGGGCGCGCTCGCCTCGAGCGTCGGCGGCGTCGGCCCGCGGACGGTGAGCCGGGTTCGCGCTTTTGCGCTGGAGCGCGGCCGGCCGCTGAAGAAGGTCATCGACCGCGTGATGTACGCACTGGTCGCCCGCGACCCTGTCCGCTACCCGCTGCCGTGGGGTGAGGCGGCTCCGGCAGAGCCGCGGCCTGAGCCGGAGTTCATGTCGTTTCTGACGGACGAGGAGCTCGCCAACCTTCATCGGGCGATGGTGGCGCGCCACCGGCTGGTCGACCGTGCACGCACTTTGCCGATCGCCGCTCTCGCCTACGAAGTGCTCATCCAAGACGGCGTGATGCGCCGCCTGCTCGACCTGGGCCTGACAGGGGAACAGCGCACCGACGCGATCGCGGACCTGCGCGCGGCGATCGAAGGGCTGGAATCGATCGAGGTGGTGCACGAGCGGCTCCACGGGTCCAAGCCGCTGCTCGCCGACATCACCGGTTCGCTCGAGAGCCTGCTCGCGGGCGCGGCCGATGACACCGAGGCCGCCGCCGGGACGCGCGACGCGGTGCAGGTCATGACGGTGCACCAGGCCAAGGGGCTCGAGTTCGAGGTCGTGTTCTGCTCGGGCTTCGCCCACGGAATCTTCCCGCTCGCGGCGCGGCCGCACCCGCTGCTCGACGTCGAGGATCGCTCCTGGCTCGAGGGATTCAAGGTCGGATTCATGCCGTCATGGCCGTCCGACCCCGACGGCCACCTCGCAGAGGAGGCGCGGCTCGCGTTCGTCGCCATGACTCGGGCGCGGCGTCGCCTCTACGTCACATATGCCGATGCGTACCTGCGACAGGCGGGTCGGTCCGCGTTCCTCGACATGGCGCAGCCCGATGCACAGGTGCGAGAGCTCACCAGGGCGTCCTCTCGGCTCGACCCCGCGGACGTGCTGCTGCCCCGTGAAGCCGAGGTGCTGCTCGCCTCGCATCCGGCGGCGCTGAGCGAAGCGACGCTCACACGCGCGCGCTCGCTTGGACTCGACCTCGCTTTCTTGACCGGAGCGGACTCGGGCGAGCCGTTCGAGCCCTACGGCGGCGAGCGCAACCCCGCGTCCGTTGCCATCGACCACTTCAGCCCGACGACGCTCAACGACTATCTCAAGTGTCCGCGCCTCTACTGGTACAACCATCACCCCGGCCTCGTCGACGAGCCGCGGTCGGTGGCGATGGAGCGCGGTGGATTTCTGCACGAGGTGCTGCAGGACTTCCACGAGCACGAGGACGAATGGCGGCCGCTCGAAGCCGAGCAGCAGCGGCAGTGGCTGGAGGCCTCGCTCCAGAAGCACCTCGAGGGATACCTGTCGCGGATGGAGGGCGTGCTCGACCGTAAGCGCGAGGAGAAGCAGGTCCGCTCGCTCCTCGGCAACTACATCAAGGCGGTCACGGGCATGCAGCTCATTCGCCGGCTGCGCACTCTTGCGGTCGAGAAGCGTTTCCGCCTCCAACTCGACGGAGTCGAGGTGGTGGGGAAGATCGACCGCGTCAACGACGTCGGCGATGGAGAGGTCGAGGTCGTCGACTACAAGACCGGCTCAGGCAAGCCGATGCGATTCGCGTACGACATGTACTTCGGGCCCGAGCTGCACGACGTGCAGCTCGCGCTCTACTACATCGCCTGCAAGGAAGGCGTGGACGAAGAGGGCAACCCACTCGGCTTTCAGCCGCGCTTCCTCTCACTCTGGTACCCGAAGGACTGGGTGTGGGGTGGCATGCGGCAGGACATCTTCAGCGTCGGCCGGCCGGCCGGCCTGAAGGAATACCGGGAGAAGCCGCTCACCGCCGAGGACCTGGAGCGCAGCCGCGGCGTGGTGATGACCGCCATCGAGCGCATCAAGGCAGGCCACTTCGAGCCCGCGCCGCGAGAGCTCGCCGGCACCTGCGTGACGCGATTTGGCACCTGCCCGCACGCGGCGGTGTGTCCCTACGGAGGTGCTCCGCCGGAATGAGCACCACGCGCGCGGTGGCTCAAGCGACGCTCAGCCCCGAACAGGCCGCGGCTGCGCATGCCGGGCCAGAGGGTGCCTTTCTCATCGCCGCCGGCCCAGGGACCGGCAAGACGTTCACGGCCACCGAACGCTTCTGCTGGCTCGTCGAGCAGGGTGTGCCTCCTGACCAGATCCTCACGGTCACGTTTTCCGACCGGGCGGCCGAGGAGCTGCGGCAGCGGATCACCCTCGAGCTCGCGACGCGGCGGCCCGACCTGGGACCACAAATTCTCGATGGAGCGTGGATCGGCACCTTCCATGGAGTCTGCGCGCGCCTGCTCGACGAGTTCGCGTACCTGGTCGGCGCGCCCCGTGAGCTGCGCGTCCTCGACGAGACCGCGCAGCGCCTGTTCGAGCAGGACCTCGTCGCCAGGCTCCGCAGCGGCGCGGCCGCGCCGTTCGACCCGGACTCGTTCGCCGCGCTGTCCGTGGACGACCTCGACGACATGCTCCGCTCAGGTCTGCGCTTCCTGCTCAAGCTCAAGGGCCGCGGCATCAGCCCGGAGCGCTTTCATCACCGCGCCGTCGACCTGCACGCGCAGCATTGGTCCGCCCGTCCCGCGTCGTCGAACGGATCCGGCGGACCGGACCCCGCGCGCGCCGAGCTCGAGGCGATCGAGGTCCTGTTCACCGTGTACCGCTCCTACGAGGACGCGCTGCACGCGAAGGGGCTGCGCGACTTCGACGACCTGATCCTGGAGGTCATCGACGCGCTCGAGCGCGTGCCGGAGTTTCGCCGCCGATGCCGCGAGCGTTTTCGCTACCTGCTGGTGGACGAGTTCCAGGACACGAACCGCATCCAGCTCGATTTCATCCGCCTGGCCTCCGCCGAGAGCTTCGGCAACGTGACCGCGGTCGGCGACGCCAAGCAATCCATCTACGGCTGGCGCGACGCGGAGATCGAGAACATCCGCACGCGTTTCCCGGCGCGCCGCCTCCCCCTGACGCACAACCGCCGCTCGTACCAGGGCATCCTCGACTGCGCATCGGACTTCATCCGGCGAGATGCGGACTTCGCCTCGGAGCCGGACCTGGTCGCCACGCGCGGGGCGGGCGAAGCGGCCTCGGTCAGCGTGCTGATGGCTCCCGACTCGCGCACCGAAGCGCGATCGGTCGCCGAGACGATCCGGCGCCTGCACGTGAGGGGCCGCGCGTTTCGCGAGATCGCGGTCCTGTCGCACTCCGTGCGCATGCTCCCGCGAGAGTTCGAGGACGAGCTTCGCCGCCAGGGCATCCCGTACGTGACGAGCGGCGGCTCCGGCTTCTTCGACCGCCAGGAGATCAAGGACGTGTTGGCGCTGCTCCGGCTGACGGAGAACCCGATGGACGACGGCGCGCTCGTGCGCATCCTGCAGGGGCCGATCGTGCGCCTGCCCGACCGCGGAATGTACGCGCTGGCTTCACGCCGGTTCGAGCGCAAGGGAATGCGGTTGCGCGACTGCTTCGAAGAGTCGAAGGGCGAAGGGTTTCCCGAGATGGAGCCCAGGACCGCGGCGCAGGCACAGCGGCTCGTTGAGCTGACGGATCGAATCGGTGAGCTGCGCGACGCGCTCACGGTGGCCGACATCCTGAACCGCCTGCTGGAGGAGAGCGGATATCTCAGGTGGGCGGAGCTGCGGGCGCAGCGCGATGGCAGCCCTCGCGCGCTGCTCAACCTGCGCAAGGTGTTCCAGCTGGCGGGCACGTTCGAGCGCGACCTCGCCCTGGCCGGGGTCGGGGATTTCGTGCGCCACCTCGACCAGGTGATCGACGCCGAGCTGCCGGTGGGCGAGGCCGCCGAGGAGGGGTCCGGAGTCGACGCCGTCTCGCTGCTGACGATCCACGCGGCCAAGGGGCTGGAGTTTCCGGTGGTGTTCCTGGTCAACCTACGCCCACCGAGGCCGCGAGACACCGAGCGTCTCTTCTTCGACCCCGACAGCCTCGGCTTCGTGATGAAGAACTGGCGTGGGGAAAAGCATCCCCACTACGTCGAGACCTCGCCAGGCGCGCCGGCGGTCACCCTCGCCATCGGTGAGCGGAGGCGGATCGTCTACGTGGGCCTCACCCGCGCCAAGGACTCCCTCTACGTGACCGCGACGCGCGAGGAACCGACCCCGCACGAGGTCGGGGCCAACGGCCTCGAGGAGCACGACCACTTCGCGGAGATCTTGAGCTGGGCGCTCGCGCATCCCGATTCGGCGGCGGTGGTGGAAGCGGAGCAGCTCGAGCTGCCGGTGCCGAGAGCGGCGAACGGACAGGTCCATGACGACCCCTCCGTGGTGGCGGCGGTGCTGGATCGGCTCGAGCACATCCGCGAAAGCGAGGCCGTGGCACGCGGCCGCTCCGAGGCCGCGACAGCGCCCGAGGTCGAGCTCAGCTTCTCGCAGCTGCACGACTTCGAGCTCTGCCCCGTGCGGTACCGGTTCAGCCAGGTCTGGCGCGTCCCCGCGCCGCCTGATGAGCTCCAACCAAGACACGTGCGTGCCGCAGGCTCGACCGAGCTGGGGTCGGCGGTGCACACGGCCCTCGCGGCGTGGCACAGCATGGGCGGCGATCTCCTCGCGCTTTACTCAGGGCCAGACCCGGGCCGCGCGATGCTCCAGCGCTACGCGGCGCATCCGCTCGCGTCGGCCCGCACGCTTGCGGTTGAGGCGGGCTTCAACATGGCGATCGGGGCGACGCGCGTTCGCGGCCTCGTCGACCGAGTGTGCGAATTCGAAGGTCGCACAGCGCTCGTGGATTTCAAGACCAACGCGACGCTCGATCGCGCGTTGATGGAGGCCTACTCCCTTCAGTTGCGCATCTACGGACTGGCGGCGCGTCGCGGGCTGCTGCCTTGCGGCGGCGATCCGCGGCTTCTCCTCTTCGACATGCGGCGCGGTGAGCTGCACGAGATCAAATCCGACGACGGGCTTGTGGAGCAGCGCGTCCTCGCCGCGTCCGCGCGGATCGCCGCCGCTGATTTCCAGCTCGGACCAGAGCACGCCGAGCGACCATGCGCGCTTTGCGCCTACCGACCCATTTGCGTGGATGCACGAAAAGTACTTTGAGCGCCGGCAGATAAGGGAGGCGATCGAGTTCGCCGAGGCGGGCGGCATCGCGGTGCATCGCAACTTCGACTCCTATCACGGCTCGACGATCCGCGGAATGGTCCGGGCGAAACCGTTCCTCCATGTCATTGGCCTGCGCCCGGTGTTGGAGGAATGGGGAAGGCGGTACGGCCTTCGGCCGGAGTGGATTCAGCCGGAGAAGCGAAGGAACGTTGCCCACTACGACGTCTTCGGTGCCCCGGCCCAGGCCCTGATCGAGCGGCTGAAGGCGCCTGACGGTCATTGACGCGATGCGTTATACTGCGTCATGAAAGTCTAGGAGGTAGATGAACATGAACGCAGAATTTGCAGACACCGCGACAGAAGTAGAAGAGTTCGCCGTGGGGGCCGCCAAAACCGCAGTGAAGACGGCCGCCGACGTCGCCTCCGACCCCATCGGCACCGCCCGCAGGCAAGTCAAGAGCTTTCAGCGCAAGGGCACGCCGACCGTTCGCCGGATCAACCGGCGCCTCAACGCGCTGATCCCCGACAAGGTCAGCGTCTTCGGCGTCGAGGTCAACGGAAAGCTGCCGGAGAAGATCGCAATCAAAGGCCTTCAGCTCGTGAAGGTCCAGGCGCGCCGGCAGGACGTCGTAGGAGACGTCGCCAAGCGCACGCTGCGCATCTTCAACGGCGGATTCAAGACGATCGCCCGCACCGCGACCCGGCTCGAGCAGGCAAGCGAGCTCGCGCCTCGGCGCCAAGCCGAGCAGCCGGCCACCCCTCGCCGCGCAACCCGCCGCCGCGCCACGCGCCGCCGCGCCGCGTAACCGAGATCAACCAAGCAGGGGCGCCCACCAATCGCTGGGAGCGCCCTTTTTCTTTTCCGCTAGCCTTCGCCGAAGCATGGTTCTCTGCACCGGGTCGATCGCATACGACTACATCCTCACCTTCAAGGGGCGGTTCAAAGATCACATCCTCCTCGACAAGACCCACATCCTCAACCTGAGCTTCCTGGTCGACGACCTGCAGAAGCGAAAGGGAGGAGTGGCCGGCAACTACGCGTACAACCTGGCCCTCCTCGGCTATCCCGCGGCCATCCTGGCGACCGCCGGTGACGATGCACGGGAGTATCGGGACTGGCTCGCCGCGAAGGGCATCGATTGCAGCGGCCTGCGCCTGCTCGAAGGCGAGCTGAGCGCGACGGGCTTCACCACCACCGACATGGACGACAATCAATTGACCGGCTACTACGGCGGCGCGATGTGGCGCGCCGGGATGCTTGGCCTCGATGACGCGCCGTCCGGTATCGAAGCGGTGATCATCGGGCCCAATGACCCGGGCGCGATGCACCGCCTCGTCGCCGAATGCCGTGAGCGCCGCATCCGATTCGTCTTCGATCCCGCGCATCAGCTGCCGATGATGGAAGGCGCTGATGTGACTGACAGCACCAACGGCGCTTGGATCGTGATCGGGAACGACTACGAGCTCGAGCTGATCCAGCAGCGCACGAACCGAGACATGGCCGGGCTGCTCGAGCTGGCCGAGATCGTGGTCACGACGCTGGGCCGCCACGGTTCGCGAATCACGACGCGCGAGAGCTCGGTGGAAATTCCCGCGGCGCCCTCCGACCATGAGGTCGATCCGACGGGGGCGGGCGACGCATATCGGGCAGGTCTCGTCGCGGGCCTGCTGAGGGGACTTGACCTAGACGAAGCAGGTCGCGTCGCGTCGCTGGCAGCGACCTACGCGGTGGAGCATGTGGGCACCATCGAGCACACCTACACACGACACGAATTCGGCGAGCGCTACGAAGCCTCCTTCGGGTCCGGTCTGGCAGAAGGGTTTTGGGCCGGCTCGAGGTAGGGTCGGGCTTGGGCTAGCATCGGTGGCGAAATTGGCCGGCGTTGCGATTGAGGTCGACGATCTTCGCAAGTCTTACGGCTCGCTCGAAGCCGTCCGAGGCATCAGTTTCACCGTCGCGGACGGAGAGGTATTTGCCCTTCTCGGACCCAACGGGGCGGGTAAGACGACGACGGTTGAAATCCTGGAAGGGTTCCGCAGCCGCGATGGGGGTCGGGTTTCAGTGCTGGGCTTCGATCCCGCCAAGGGAGAGCGCAGGCTCAAAGAGCAGATGGGGATCGTGCTCCAGACGACGGGCGTGGACCCTTATCTGACCGTCGCCGAGACGGTCGACATGTTTCGCGGCTACTACCCCAAGCCTCGACCGCGCGACGAGGTGCTCGGCCTGGTCGGGCTGGAGGACAAAAGCGACTCCAGGGTGACAAAGCTATCGGGTGGACAGCGTCGCCGGCTCGACGTGGCCATCGCTCTGGCGGGTGATCCGCAGGTTCTGTTCCTCGATGAGCCGACCACGGGATTCGACCCAGGCGCCCGACGTGCTGCATGGGAGGTCATCAAGGGCCTGAAGAGTCTCGGCAAGACCATATTCCTCACCTCGCACTCGATGGATGAGGTGCAGTTCCTCGCCGATCGCGTGGTGATCATCGCCGCCGGCAAGATCGCGGCGCAGGGCACGCCCGAGACCCTCGCGGGCCGGCAGCAGGCGACCACGACGATTCGTTTTCGGATCCCAGCGTCCGTGACGTTGCCGGAAACGCTCCGCCCCGGGGCTCGCTTGGACGGCGACAGCATTGAGCTCGAGACCAAAGACCCAACGCGTGCACTGTATGAGCTCACATCGTGGGCGGTGCAAGCCGCGGTTTCGCTCGAAGGCATTTCGGTGACGCAGCCGTCGCTGGAAGACGTCTACCTCGACATCACCAAGGAATCGGCAGGCGCGCCGGCATGAGCGACATCAAGCTTGCGCTGAGGCAGATCTGGTACATCAACAAAGCGTTAGTACGCAACCCCGCGTCCCTGTTCTTCACGCTGATCTTTCCATTGATGTTCCTTGTCATCTTTTCGGTCGTCTTCGGTAACGGGCATTTCCTGGTCGCTCCGGGCAGGACGGTCAGGGTCGCGACGTTCTACGTACCCTCGATCGCGGCTTTCTCGGTAATCAACTCTTGCTATACGAACATCGCGATGTCGCTCAGCTTTTCGCGCGACTCTGGCGCGCTCAAACGGATCCACGGATCGCCGCTCCCCGTATGGAGCTACATGCTGGCGCGCATCCTGCACGCGGTGCTCATTGCGATCTTGCTCGTGGTCATCTGCGCCGCATTCGGCGCTCTGGTCTACGGGGCGACGCTCCCCACCAGTACGCTTCCGGCGTTCGCGCTGACACTTGTGGTTGGTGCCGCCGTGTTCAGCGCGCTTGGCGTGGCCGTCACCGCGGTGATTCCGAACGCCGATGCGGCCCCTGCGGTGGTCAACGGTACCATCTTGCCGTTGCTGTTCATCTCGAACGTATTCATCCCGCTCGAGAATCCGTCGGGCTGGATAGATGTGGTGGGCAAGATCTTTCCGGTGCGCCACTTCGCCGACGCGCTGGTCGGCTCGTTTTTCCAGCTCAGCGGCTCGGGACTGCACACCAACGATCTACTGGTGCTCGGCGCATGGGGTGTTGCGGGCGTCGTGCTGGGCGTTCGGTTCTTCCAGTGGGAGCCGAGGACCTGATGCCGACGATCTTCACCCAGATCATCGAGGGCAGGCTGCCCGCTCGTTTCGTCTGGAAGGACGACGAGTGTGTCGTCTTCCTGTCCAACCGCCCGCTGCGTCCCGGCCACTCGCTGGTCGTGCCGCGCCAGGAGATCGACCACTGGCTGGACCTCGATCCGTCGCTGCTCTGTCACCTCGCGGAGACCGCGCAGGCCGTCGGCCGCGCCCAGATGGCGGGTTTTCAGCCGGAGCGAATCGGGGTGATGGTCGCCGGGCTCGAGGTGCCGCATTGCCATTTCCACGTGGTTCCCATCCGCGGCCTCCACGACCTCGACTTCGGAAACCAGGACCCCAACCCAGACCCGGGGACGATGGACGACGCGGCTGCGACGATCCGGCGCGAGCTGCGCAAGCTGGGCTACGTCCAGGTGGCCAGCTAGAGGCGCGACCGGAAAAGCCGTCGGCGGATCTTCGGCGCCCATGCGGCCCATCTCCGGGTTCAGCTCCTGCGCTGCTCGCTCACGCATCTACGATGCGCTCGCTGCGCTGCTCGGCGCTTCACCCGGATCTGGGCCACCTGGATCACCGAATCTCTCGCCGAGGGTTTTCCGTCGCGCCTCAGCGGCCGAGCATCTTCTCCAGATCGTCGATGTGCATCTCGAGGTGCGTGATCAGCGGCAGCCGAGCCACCTCTTCCGCCGTCATGCTCGTGCCTGCGTCGATTTGAGCAGCTCGCTGCAGCGAGCTCGGGTCCGCGCTGCGCAGCGTGTCGATCGTGCGCGCATGGTCCGAGATCGCCTGGGTAAGCAGCTCGGCCGGCGCTGACTGCGCCATCTGTTGACCCGCGAGGTCGCGCATGTTCACCGCTTCGAGAAGGTTGAAGTCACCCATCTTGCCGCTGGCGATCCGATGTACGAGCACCCCGTAGAACTTGGAGACCACGGCGATGTGGGCGAGGAGCTCATGCGCGTTCCAGGCATCACCATCACCCTGCTGGGCACTCACCCGCGGGCCTACCTCGGCCAGTCGATCCGAGATTCGCTGCAGGCGGTTCGCCAGCACTTCCCTGTCTTGATCGCGGTAGGCGTTCATGAACGCCTTGACGTCGTCCATCGTGAAAGCCGGACTCTCGATCTTCATGAGCTCTCAGACTAAGCGAGAATCGGCTCATGTGCTATGGAGATCACTCGCGACCGCCTTTGCCGCCGATCAGCGGCGCAGCCGCCGACCAGGGCGACATGGTCCTCACCGCCGCGGACGGCACGAAGTTCGCCGCGTACTTTGCGAGGGCGTCGAAACCGACCGGAGCCGGCATGGTCGTTCTGCCCGACGTGCGAGGTGCGCACCAGTTCTACAAAGAGCTCGCGCAGCGCTTCGCGGAGGCGGGCATCGACTCGGTGGCGATCGATTACTTCGGCCGCACGGCCGGCATCGGTGACCGGAGCGACGCGTTCGAATTCATGCCTCACGTGCAGCAGACCACGGCTGAGGGCATCGCGGCCGACACGGCGGCCGCGATCGAGTACCTCAGGTCGAAGGACGGCGGGGCTGTGAAATCGGTTTTCACCGTCGGCTTTTGCTTTGGCGGATCGAACTCATGGAACCAGTCGGCGATGCAAGAGGGATTGGATGGCGCCATCGGTTTCTACGGCCGGCCCATGCGGAGCGAGCCGTTCGTCCCGAAGATGAAAGCGCCGCTGCTGGTCTTCGTGGCGGGTGCCGACGCGGCGACGCCGCTCGAAGCATCGATGGAGTTCGACAAGAGGCTCACCGAGGCCGGCGTCGAGCATGAGACGCAGGTCTACTCCGACGCGCCGCACAGCTTCTTCGACCGCACCTACAAGGAATGGAAGGAAGCAAGCGATGACGCCTGGCGGCGAATCCTCGCCTTCGTAAAGAAGCACAGCTAGCAGGACCCGCCGCCGTAAAGCGGACACCCAATCAACCCTCCCCCTAAAACCACCCACCCAGGGGGTCCCGTGCGACGGCGGGGAGAATACGGCCTTCCGGCGCGGGAGGCAATAGCTTCTTAACAGGCCCTTCGACAGTGTGTCCATTCCGGGCTTGGGCCGTATAGTCGAACCTGATGGCGAAACTGGCCACCAGGTCCAAGCCGGCAAGAGTTGCCCCTCAGCTCCCGCCGGCCCTCATCGCCGAGCTCGAGGCTCGCCGCGCCGGCATGGCCAGGCACATGGCCCGCGCGGTGGTCGGGCTCGTGCGCTGGGACGCGTCTACGGGCGTGCCACCTCAGCGTGACGCCATCGCCCGCGCCTGCGAGGCGGGCCTTGACCTCTTCCTGGCCACGGCTCGGCAGGCACGGCCGGCGACCCAGGAAGAGCTCCGGCGCGTCGCCCAGCTCGGCATCCTGCAGGCCCGCAGCAGCCAGTCGGTGGAACCCATCCTCGCCGCCTACCGGATCGCCGCTCGCGTCGCGTGGGAGGAGATCCTCCGCGCTTCGCGCGGCCATCCCGAGGCGACCCCCGAGGGGATCATGCTCATCGCCAACTACGTCTTCGCCGCGCTCGACCAAGTCGCGGCGGAAGTCACGAAGACCTACCTGCACGCGCGCGAACAGCACATGCAGCGCGGCACGCGCGCCCACGCGCGGCTCTTCCACTCGCTGATCAGCGACAACTTCGACTCCGAGCTGGAGCTTCAGCGCCAGGCGCTGGCCATCAACACGCCGCTGATCGCGAGCGGTTACGTCGCGGTCGTGTGCAAGCTCGTCATGGGCAGTCGCGACGGAGAACGCGGCGGGCAGGCCCTCTCCGAGGTCGCCGAATCTCTCGATCTCCGGCGCGGCACTCTTCTCCTCGCCACCGACCCCAGCACCCTGGTCGTGCTCTGGCCGACCGAGACGCCGGCCGACGTCGAGTCGGCGTACGAGTTCGTGACCCGGCTGCAGGGCCAGGTGGCGCAGCGAGCCGGCAACCTGGGCGCCCGCGTGCGGGCCGCGATCGGCGGCTACCACCCGGGGTTGCACGGCGTTTCCCGCTCCTACCTCGAGGCGCAGCAGGCATTCGAGGCCGGCCGCAAGCTGAGGCCAAATTCGGTCGTCCACAGCCACGACGAGGTCATCCCGCAGCTTGTGCTGGCGCAGAACCCGCAGCTCGCCGAACGGTTCGTCAACCACGCTCTCGGCCGCTTGATGGATCCGAAGGTGCGCAACCGCGCGCAGCTTCTCGAGACCCTGGAGGCCTACCTGGCCCGCGGGACGGTCAAGGAAGCGGCGGCCACGTTGGGCCTGCACCGCCACACCGTGCTCTACCGGCTCGAGAAGCTTCGCGAGCTCCTGGGCGGCGACCTGGAGTTGCCTGCCAACCGGCTTCGACTCCAATTGGCGCTCGACCTGCAAAAACTGCTCTAACGGATTAGTTGGACGCCGCGTCCAAGAAATCATCCAGTTTTTGCCACCTGGCAGCGGTGCCGGTTGGCCCTCGCGTCCCTATGCTGAATACATGACTAATGACTCCAACGGGCATCGCCACGTGGCCGTCACCGGCATGGGTTTCATCACCCCGATCGGCAGCGACCTGGAAACCGTCTGGTCGAACATGATCGAGGGCGTTTCCGGCGTCGGCCGGATCACACGCTTCGACACGACCAACTTCGACACCAAGATCGCGGCCGAGGTCAAGGGCTTCAACCCCGAGGAATACATGGACCGTAAGACCGCCCGCCACATCGGGCGCTACTGCCAGTTCGCCCTCGCCGCCTCGAAGCAGGCTCTGGCCCAGGCCAAGCTCGATCCGGCCGAGATGAACCCGGACGACGTCGGCGTGATCGTCAGCTCGGGCATCGGCGGCATGGAGGAGATCGAGAAGAGCCATACCGCGCTCATGGAGCGCGGCCCCAAGCGCATCAGCCCGTTCACGGTGCCGATGATGATCGCGGACATGGCGGCCGGCATCGTCGCCATCCACACCCACGCCGGCGGCCCCAATTTCGCCATCGTGAGCGCCTGCGCATCTAGTGCCCACGGCATCGGCGAAGCGTCGGAGATCATCAAGCGCGGCGACGCGATCGCGATGCTGGCCGGCGGATCGGAAGCGACCATCACACCGCTGACGATGGGCGCCTTCTGCCAGATCAAGGCGACCAGCGAGCGCAACGACGAGCCTGAGAAAGCCTGCCGCCCATTCGACCTCGGCCGTGACGGATTCGTGATGGGCGAGGGCTCCGTGATGTTCGTCCTCGAGGACATGGACCACGCGAAGAAGCGCGGCGCCAGGATCCTCGCCGAGATCGCCGGCTACGGCGCGACCGCCGACATGTACCACTTCACCGCCCCGCAGCCCGAGGGCAAGGGCGCCATGCGCGCCATGCAGCACGCCCTGAAGACGAGCGGCGTCGACCCCAAGGAGGTCGGCTACATCAACGCTCACGGCACCTCGACCAAGCTGGGCGACGTCGCGGAGACGAAGGCCATCAAGGCCGTCTTCGGCGACCACGCTCGCGAGGTGGCCATCAGCTCGACCAAGTCGGTCCACGGCCACCTTCTCGGCGCGGCCGGCGCCATCGAGGCGGCGGCGTGCGTGCTGGCGATGGATCGGGGTTTGCTGCCGCCGACGATCAACCTGGACGATCCCGATCCTGAGTGCGACCTCGATTACGTGCCCAACAAGGCGCGCAAGGCGGACGTCAAGGTCGCCATCTCGAACTCGTTCGGGTTTGGCGGCCACAACGCGACCCTCGTAATCAAGAAAGCCCCATCGGGCGGATACCCCACGAAATCAGAGGCTGACGCCGTGATTTCGCGGGGACCCCTGGACACCAACTAGGAGGAAGGATTGCCCATGGCAACCCAGCTCAACTTCAAAGAACTGCAGGACCTCTCGGCGGAAATCCTCGGCATCGACCCGGACCAGGTCCAGATGGACAAGAGCTTCCAGCGCGACCTGGCCGCGGACTCGCTCGACCTGGTCGAGCTGATCGCGGCCATCGAGGACAAGTACGACGTCGAGCTTCCCGACGAGGAGCTCGAGAAGATGAAGACCATCGCCGACCTGTGGAAGTTCCTGGAGCAGAAGACCGCCGAGCGGCTGGAGGCATAGCGCTCATGGCCATCACGACCAGCTACCGCACGAGGTCCGACGCGGTGCCGCTCCGCTCGTTCAAAGCGAAGGGCCGGCCGAGCGCGATCGCCGGCGTCGGCGTCTACGCGCCGGAGAAGATCATCACCAACTTCGACCTCGAGAAGATGATGGACACGTCGGACAAGTGGATCACGGAGCGCACCGGCATCCACCGCCGCCACATCGCCGAGCCGGGCACCACGACCTTCGAGGTCGCGACCAAGGCCGCGCGAGCGGCGCTCGACGCCGCCGGTGTGGCCGCCAAGGACCTCGACATGATCCTGGTCGGCACATCCTCGCCGGACGGGCCGTTTCCCTCGGTGGCGTGCCGCGTCCAGAACGAGCTGGACGCTCCGGGCGCGGCAGCGTGGGACACGCTCGCGGCCTGCACCAGCTTCGTGTACGCGCTTTCGATCGCCGACGCGTACATAGCGACCGAGCGCGCCGACACCGTTCTCGTGATCGGCGCGGAGGTGCTCTCGCGCATGCTCAACTACTCGGACCGCGGGACCGCCGTCATCTTCGGCGACGGAGCGGGCGCGGCTGTCGTGCGCGCGGCACCGAAGGGCGCGGGCTTCCTGAGCTGGTGCTTGGGCGCGGACGGTCGCGGGTACGCACAGGTGACGTGCGGCAACATCGAGAAGGGTGCCTACGCGGCGAAGGACGCCACGCCCTACATCGACATGGTCGGCCCCGATGTCTTCAAGTTCGCGGTCGACATCTTCATCCGGCAGGCCAACGAGGTTTGCGAGAAGGCGGGTGTCAGGCTCGACGAGATCGACCTGTGGGTTCCGCACCAGGCCAACTTCAGGATCATCGACGCCGCGGCGCGGCGCATCGGGCTTCCGCTCGAGCGCGTCGCGATCAACATCGACGAGTACGGCAATACATCCAGCGCCTCCATACCGCTCGCGCTCGAAGAGGCGGTCCGCAAGGGCCGCGTCAAGAGTGGCGACCACGTCCTGCTCGCGGGTTTCGGCTCCGGCCTGACCTGGGGCGCCACCCTGTTGAAGTGGATGTAGCTCAGGTGACGTGGTGAGAAACCTCACGGGTCCGATCGCGCTGCTCTTCCCAGGCCAGGGCGTGCAGAAGCCCGGCATGGGCAAGAACCTCTACGACCGCTACCTCGCCGCTCGCCGGGTGTTCGAGCGCGCCGAGGAGATCCTCGAGATGCCGGTTCGACAGCTCTGCTTCGAGGGTCCCGTCGAGGCGCTGAACCGCACCGACGTGATCCAGCCCTGTGTCATGACCGTCTGCTGGGCGGCCTACGAGGTGTGGCGCGAGAGCTACGGCCTGGAGAACGTGAGCGTCACCGCCGGGCACAGCCTCGGCGAGATCGCGTCGCTCGCCGCCGCCGGCGCGATCCCCTGGGAGACCGCGCTGCTCCTCGTCAAGGAGCGCGGCCGCGTGATGGCTGAGGCCGCGGGCAAGCACGTCGGGATGATCGCGATCGTCGGGCTCGACGAGGACCACGTCGAGCGAATCCGCGAGGCGGCGTCACAGCACGGCCGGCTGTGGATCGCCAACCGCAACGCGGACGTGCAGTTCGTCCTCTCCGGGGAGATGCCCGCCGTTGAGGAGGCCGAACGCCTGGCCGTCGCGGCAGGCGCTCGGCGCGCTTTGATCCTCACGATCCCTCTCGCGGCACACACGCCGTTGATGGAAGCCGCCGCGGCCGCGTTTCGCAAGGCTGTCGATCGGCTGTCGCTCAAGGCGCCGTCGATCCCGATCCTCGCCAACGCGTCGGGCGAAGCGCTGCGCACGGCGGCCGCCCTGCACGACGAGCTGCGGCAGCAGATGCTGCGGCAGGTCGACTGGGCGCGGACGATGGTGTCGATGCGCGCCATGAAGGTCCGCACCGTGGTCGAGCTCGGTCCGGGGCGCGTGCTGGCGAGCCTCGCGGCCAAGCACATCCCGGGCGTCGACACCTGGAACGCGGAGGAGTTGTTCATCGACTACGCGGGGCCGACCACGGCGTAAATGCCAGACCTCGATGGCAAGACCGCGCTCGTCACGGGCGGCGGTAAGGGCATCGGCCGTGCGATCAGCGTGGCGCTCGCGGGGATGGGGGCGCGGGTGGTGGTGAACTACCGCTCCGACAAAGCCGCCGCCGAGGAAACCGCACACTCGCTTCCCAACGCCACCGCGCACAAGGCGGACGTGAGCGATCCGGCGCAGGTCGAGGCCATGGTCAAGGCGATCGGGCGCGTCGACGTGCTCGTCAACAACGCGGGCGCGGTGCGCGACAAGCTGCTGATCCAGATGTCTCCGCCGGACTGGGAGGACCTGATCCGCACCGATCTGCTGTCGGCTTTCGCCACGACCAAGGCTGCCATCATGTCGGGAATGATGCGTGCGCGCTGGGGCCGCATCGTCAACATCTCGTCCATCGTGGGACTGACCGGGAATGCCGGCCAGTCGAACTACGCCGCTGCAAAGGCCGGCTTGATCGGCTTCACGAAGTCGGTCGCCCGCGAGTACGGGTCGCGCAACATCACGTGCAACGCGGTCGCACCCGGCTACGTGCGCACGGAGCTGACGTCAGGTTCGCTGACGGACGAGATGGTCGGCGAGCTCGTCAAGCTCACGCCGATCAAGCGCGAGGGGACGGCGGAGGAGGTTGCCGCGACGGTCGCGTTTCTCTGCTCGGAGCGCGCTGGATTCATCACCGGCCAGGTGATCGCCGTCGACGGAGGCCTGTCTCTGTGATCGCCGAGACGCCGCACCGCGACGTCGCCATCCAGGGCAGCCGCCTGCCGGACATCCTTCTGCCGACCAATTGCCCCGGCTGCGGCATCGCCCTCGACGTGAACGAGCTGCGCGAGCACAACTTCGTGTGCACGCATTGCGGCCACCACTTCCGCCTGGGCGCCGACGTCTGGATCTCCCTCATCGCGGACAACGGCACCTGGCAGGAGCGCTGGACCGATGTCCGCTCTCACGACCTCCTGAACTGGACCGTGCCGAAGCGCTACCAGGAAACGGTCGAGACGCTGCTCGAGGAAGGCCTCAACGAGGCGGTGCGCACAGGAACGTGCACGCTCGGCGGGCGCGCGATCTGGCTCGCGGCGTTCGACTTCGGCTTCGTCGGCGGGACGCTTTCGATCGTGGCCGGCGAGCGGCTCGCGCGCGGCATGGAGCAGGCCACGTCGTCAGGCATCCCCTACGTGCTCGTGTCCGCATCGGGCGGAGCGCGCATGCAAGAGGGCGTGCTTGCCCTGATGCAGCTGGCCAAGGTCAACGCCGCGGTTGGGCGCATGCATGCGGCGGGCGTCCCCTTCATCTCCGTCCTCACCGACCCGACGTTCGGGGGCACGGCCGCCTCTCTCGCCCTGCTGGGCGACATCAACATCGCCGAGCCCGGCGCGGCGATCGGTTTCACCGGTCCGCGCGTGATCAAGCAGGCGACGTACGCGGACCTGCCGCCCGGATTCCAGAGCGCCGAGTTCCAGCTCGCCCACGGCCAGGTCGACATGGTCGTCCCACGGACCGAGCTGCGGCCTTTGCTCGCGCACCTCCTCGAGATGTACCTGTGAATACCCCAAAAAATCTGGCGATTATTCTCACCCCACGAAATCTTCGATTTCGCGGGGACCCCGGTCGGGGGCCCCTGTGAGCGTCTGGGAGATCGTCGAGCTGGCGCGGCACCCGGATCGCCCCTACTCGCTCGACTACATCCGGCGCCTCGCGCCGGACTTCATCGAGCTGCACGGCGACCGCCTCTCCGCGGACGACCCGGCGCTTGTCGGAGGCATCGGCACGTGGCACCGCCGCACGACCATGTTCCTCGGCCACCAGAAGGGGCGCAGCCTCAAAGAGCGCGTGGCGCGGAACTGGGGAATGATGCATCCCGAGGGATACCGCAAGGCGCTGCGACTTGCGCACCACGCCGCGAAGTTCGGTTTCCCGATCGTCTCCTTGATCGACACGCCCGGCGCGTATCCAGGCGCGGGCGCCGAGGAGCGAGGCATCGCCGCCGCGATTGCCCAGGCGATCATGGAGTGGTTTCGGATTCCCGTCCCCATAGTTGCGGCCGTCATAGGCGAAGGCGGAAGCGGCGGCGCGCTCGGCATGGGCGTGGCGGACCGGGTGATCATGCTCGAGAACTCGATCTACTCGGTCGCCTCGCCGGAGGCGGCCGCATCGATCGTGTGGCGCGACAACACACGCAAGGTCGAGGCCGCGGAACAGCTGCAGCTGACCTCGCGCGAGATCGTCGGCATGGGCGTGGTCGAGGAAGTCGTGCCGGAGCCCAAGGGAAGCGCCAGCGCGGACTACGACGCGGCGGCCCGCGCGCTTGACGAAGCGCTGTATCGACATATGAAGCCACTGCTGGACGAGCCGTCGACGCAGCTGCTGCAGCACCGGTACGACCGGTTCCGGTACATCGACTCGCTGATCCAGGCGGAGCCGCACTTCGGCCCCAAAATCGATTAGAAGGCGCGGGTGAGGACTGCGTCCTCCCCCGCGGAACCCCCTCCTCCTCTGGAGTAATGCAACGATGGGTGGCGTCTGGAAACTGACAATCTGGAGACGGCCGGGATGAACCCGGCCTACATCCGCCATCCGTCTTGGTGGTTTTATTGCGAGTAGTCGCCCAACGCGCCGCCTCCGGCTCGGTCAGCTGGGAGGACGCCGGAACCGAGCACCGTGCAACCATCGGCCGCGGATTTGTGTTGTTGGTGGGTGCGGCGGCGGATGACGATGAGAACAACGTGCGGCGGCTGGCGGACAAGATCGTCGACCTGCGCGTGTTCGCGGATGAGGCGGGGAAGATGAACCTCAGCCTCGTCGACGTGCAGGGCGCGGCGCTGATCGTGTCGCAGTTCACGCTCTTCGCCGACATGAGCCGCGGCCGCCGGCCGAGCCTTCTCAAGGCTGGCGATCCGGCCCGCGCAGAGCAGCTCTACGAGCTCTTCGTCCAGCGGTTTCGGGAGCGCGGAATAGAGACGCGCACGGGCGGCTTTGGTGCTGACATGCGCGTGGTGATCGAGAACGACGGTCCAGTGACGCTCGTCCTCTCCACAGACGAGTGGCCGACCCGTGTCTGAGTCCCGCCGCGGCCTGATGCCCTACGCCGCGCTGGTCGGGCTCGCCCTGATCTGGGGTGGCTCCTTCCTGGCGATCAAGATCGCCGTCCGCGACATGAGCCCGGAGATGGTGCTGCTGTCGCGCGCGACCTTCGGATGCGTGGGCCTGGGGCTGATAGTGCGCGCGATGGGCCGCCCGCTCTTCGGCGCCGGATGGCGCAGCCGGGTGTTCTCGTTCGCCTTCATGGCCGTCACCAACGCGGTGATCCCGTGGATCTTCATCGCGTGGGGCGAGGAACGGATCAGCAGCGCCCTGGCCAGCATCCTCAACGCCACGACCACCTTGTGGACCGCGGCGCTGGTCTACTGGATCGTGCCCACCGAGCGTCCAAGCTTCATCAACTACATCGGCGTGCTGCTCGGATTCGGGGGCGTCGTCGTGCTCGTCTACCCGGACCTCTCGGCGCACGGCATCACCGGGAACTTCCTCGGCGCGATGGCGGTGGTCGTCGCGGCGCTGTCCTATGCGATCAACGCGATCTACCAGCGGCGCAAGATGCGGGACGTGAGCGTGTTCGAGGTCAGCCTCGGACAGCTGGTGGCGACAGCGATCATCGCGATCCCGCTGGCCGCGCCCACGCTGCCGCAGGCCCACTTCCACCTCGCCTCGGTCGCCGCTGTCGTCGCCCTCGGTGTGCTGGCCACGAGTGTCGGCTACCTCCTTTACTACTTCGTCATGAACACCCTCGGCGCGGTTCGCGCCGCGGGCGTGACGCTGCTCGTCCCCGTCACCGCCGTCTTCTGGGGCGTCGTACTGCTGCGCGAGAGCCTTAGCGTGCCGATCATCGCGGGCATGGTGGTGATCCTCGCCGGCGTCGTCCTGAGCAACTTGCGGCGCACGCCGCGACGCGAGCCGGCGATCGCACGCGACTCGGCTGCCGCTTGAGCCGGTTCCTGGACGAGCACGCGGAGCAGGTTCGCCTTGCCGCGGAGCGGATCCGGACTCACATCCGCAGGACGCCGAGCCTGACGACCGACCTCGACCGCGACCTGCGCCTCAAGCCGGAGTGCTTCCAGGTGACCGGCTCGTTCAAGCCGCGCGGCGCGTTCAACGCGGTCCTTTCCCTCATTGCGGGCGGCACCCGGCCGAAGGGCGTGATCGCGGTGAGCTCCGGGAACCACGCGCAGGCACTAGCCCTGGCCGCGGCGAGCGCCGGCCTGCCGGCGCTGATCCTGATCCCCGAGGACGCAAACCCGGCCAAGGTCGCCGCGACGCGCGCGCTCGGCGCGGAGGTGATGCAGGAAGGCATCACCTTTGCCAACCGCGAGCAGCGGCTGCGCGAGGTGATGGCGGAGCGCGGCTTCACGCTCGTCCACCCGTTCGACGATTGGGACGTCATCCACGGCCAGGGCACGGCCGCCCTCGAGCTGCTCGCGGACGTGCCGGAGCTCGAGGTGATCGCGACCCCCGTCGGCGGCGGCGGGCTGCTGTCGGGAACGGCGATCACGGCCAAGCACCACCGCCCCTCGATCCAGGTCGTGGGCGTCGAGCCCGCGCAGGCTGACGACGCTTACCGGTCGTGGAAGGCAGGGTCGATTCAGACTTTGGCGGCGGCGCCGAGGACTCTCGCCGATGGCGTCCGCACGACCGCCATCGGTCAGCGTAACTTCGAGGTCATGTTCGACAACCGGCTGGTGGACGAGGTAGTGACGGTGACCGAGGACGAGATAGCCGGCGCGGTTACGACCGCCTGGTCGCGCCTGCACCTCGCGCTCGAGCCGACGGGCGCACTGCCCCTCGCCGCATATCTCGCCGGCAAGCTGCCGAAGGGTCGCGCCGGGCTCATCCTCAGCGGCGGGAACGCGAACCTTCAGACGGTGGCTACACTGCTCAGACCCTCATGATCCCGGTCAAAGAGGTGATGACGCGGAACGTCATCACGTTTCGCGAAGACACGCCCATCGAGGAGATCGCCGCGACCCTCATCTCCAAGCGCATCACCGGCGCGCCGGTGCTCGGGAACGAAGGCCACGTGGTAGGGATCGTCTCCGAGACGGACGTCTTCTCCAAGAAGGGCAAGACGGCGCGCGAGATCATGAGCCCGCGCGTGATCTCGGTCACCGAGGAGACCGGCATCGACGAGGCGGCGCGGCTCCTCATCGGCGAGCGCATCCGGCGCGTCCCCGTGATCCGAGGCGGCAAGATGGTCGGCCTCCTCAGCCGGTCCGACGTGCTCGACTTCTTCGCCAAGACGCGCTGGACCTGCGCGGTTTGCGGGTGGTGGGAGCGCAGCCTCGAGCGACCGGCGCGATGCTACTCGTGCTCGAGCTCCGAGCTTCGTCTGGAGCGTGCCGATCCCGGACACTGAACGGATCCCCACGAAGTCAGAGGACCCGCGACGCAGGCCGCGGAGAGCGGGCTGCTGAGCGGCTCGCCGTGACTTCGCGCGGACCCCGTTTTGAACGCCTCTCGCTGAAGGCCCAGAGCTTCACCGAGTCCGTCATCCGGGAGATGACGCGGCTCAACCTTCAGCTCAACGGGCCGGCGAAGGCGGTCAACTTCGCGCAGGGTTTTCCCGACTTCGACCCCGACCCGAGAATCCTCGACGCTGCCGTCGCTGCGCTCCGCGACGGCTTCAACCAGTACGCCACGACCTGGGGTGCGCCCGCGCTTCGCGCCGCGATCGCCCGCAAGCAGTCCGCGGCGTGGGGCCGCACCATCGATCCCGAAACCGAGGTCACCGTCTCCTGCGGCGCGACCGAGGCGATGATGGCGGCGATGCTCGCCGCGGTGGATCCCGGCGACGAGGTAATCGTCTTTGAGCCGTTCTATGAGAACTACGGCCCCGACTGCGTGATCAGCGGCGCCGTGCCACGTTTCGTCGCGCTTCGCGCGCCCGACTGGTCGTTCGACGAGTCCGAGCTCCGCAACGCATTCACCGCGAAGACCCGAGCCATCGTCGTCAACACGCCGCACAACCCGACGGGAAAGGTGTACACGCGGGACGAGCTGGAGCTGATCGCTTCGCTGTGCATCGAGCATGACGCTGTTGCGATCACGGACGAGATCTACGAGCACCTGGTCTATCGCGGCCGTCACGTCAGTCTCGCGACCCTCCCCGGGATGGCCGACCGCACCATCACGATCAGCGGCGCGAGCAAGACGTATTCGGTGACCGGGTGGCGCATCGGATGGCTGATCGCGCCCGCTTCGCTGTCATCGGGGATACGCAAGGTGCACGACTTCCTGACCGTCGGCGCCGCCCACCCGCTGCAGATCGCGATCGCCGCGGCGCTGGAGCTCCCCGCGTCCTTCTATATGGAACTGCTCGGCGACTACCGCGAGCGGCGCGACGCGATCATCGACGGCCTCCGCGAGTGCGGCTTCGACCCATTGGCCCCTGACGGTGCCTATTACGTGATGGCCGGCATCACCTCGCACGGGACCGACGACGACGTGGCTTTCGCGCGGCGCCTCATCGAGGAGGCGGCTGTCGCCACGGTGCCGGCCTCGAGCTTCTATCACGACCCGGCGCTTGGCCGCGGATACATCAGGTTCAGCTTCCCGAAGCGGCTGGAGACGATCGAGCGGGGGCTCGCCGCGCTGCGCAACTTCCGCTCTTAACACGCTGGGTTCTATCCGCGGCGGTCGACCTCTAGCGTGGCGTCATGCGCAACCTGATCCGCTCCCCGCTCATGTGGATGGTCGTCGTCGAGCTCATCATCGTCGCCGCGCTCGCGGTGGTCGCGTGGAACGTCGTGGCGTCGGCCATCAGGCCCAGCTTCGCGTCGCCAATGACGCTTCCCGGCGACGCCGGCGGGCAGACGCCCTCACCGCTGCCAGATCTGCCCGCCATCGGCCCCGGATCCCCGCGCGGTCCTTTGCCCGGGCTAAACCTGGACAGCGCGTTCTGGCGGACGAGGCTGGCCCAGCTCAACCGCGACCAGACTCTGCTGGCGCAGCTGGAATGGCGCATCGTCCACAGCGCCATGGACGCGGCTCGGCATTACCTCGAGACGGTCGTCCTGCCCGCGGTCCAGCGTGCCGAACACGCGGGAGGTCAGCTCTTGTCTTGAGTTAGCCCCTTTCGGACGACATGGTGACGTTGCCGTTCAGAGTGGCGCCGTCCTCGACCGTGAGCCGGCTCACCTTCACGTCGCCGTTCAGCCGGCCCGAGCCGCCGAGCGTCAATCGCTTCCGGGCGGTGACGTTGCCGGTCACCTGGCCCCGCACGTTGACGTTGGCGCCCTCGATCGCGGCCTGGATCGTGGCGGTCGAATCGACCGTGACGTCGCCGCTCGCCTTGAGGTCGCCCTCGACGTTGCCGGCGACCTTCAGGTCGCCCTGGATCTCGAGGCGCCCCTGCAGGATGTCGCGGGGCCCGAGACTGACCACGTTGTTCCCGCCGTTCTGCCCGGTATTTGCCTGAACCGCGGTTTTTTCTGCTGAAGCCATGGAATCCTCCACTACGTTTTCCATACTTACATCCCAACTCTGCCAACCAAGCGGACTTGCGCCCCAATCGGGCCGAACCGGGATTTCAGGGAGCTAGCATCGTAACAGCCGTGCTACCAGGCGTCGAACAGGGTTAAGGATCCGGTCTCGTGGCTTTGATGGATCCCGATTCGTCGGATGAGATGGTCGACCACCTGGTCGACTTCTTCGATCGCATCGCTCCCGTCTACGACAGGTGGGCCGGCGGCCAGCACGGCCGCGTGGCGTCTCGCCTGGTCGACCTGGCCGCGCCGGCGAAGGGCGAGGAGGTGCTCGACGTGGCGACAGGCACCGGTCTGGTCGCCAACATGGTCGCGCCGAGGGTCCGGCCTGGCGCCGTGATCGGGATCGACCTGTCCGAGAACATGCTGTCGATCGCGCGCGCGAAAAAGGAGCAGAATCTCCAGTTCCTCGGCATGGCCGCGGAGCACCTTGTCTTCAGGCCGCACACCTTCGACCTGGTGACGATGGGCGAGGCTCTCGCCTACCTGGCCGATCCGACCACCGCGCTCGCCGAGGCGCACCGCGTTCTGCGGCCTGGAGGACGGCTGGCGCTCTCCTGCCAGCGGCGAAGCCTGAACACGCGGGCGCAGGACCTCTTCTTCCAGGGACTCGGCCCGCTGGCGCGGCGCCATTACCTGAGCCTGCCGCGGTACAGCTCGGAGCGCTCGAGGTTTGGCGAGCCCGACGTCCTGCCGCAGATCCTTCACGCGGCCGGCTTTGAGGGGACGCGGATGACCGAGATGGTCACGGGCGGGCGGACGCGCGACGCGCGCGAGTGGACCGAGCTCATGGCCGGAGCCGGGCCGCTGCCGTACACGCTGATCCGGTCGCTTGGACCGCGCTACCGCGACGAGCTGGAGGCCGAGGTCGAAGCGGCGATGGCAAGCCTTGGGGACCCGGACGACGCTTTCAGGTACCACCACTCCTACTTGCTTGCGGTAGCGAGAAAACGCTGACCGCGGCGGCGAGGACGCACAGCACAGCCGCGATCTCAAAGATCTCGCGGTACTCCTGAAGGAAGGCGGCGGCCACGAGGCGTTCGAGCTCGGTGATCCGGCTGTGCACGTCCGACCCGTGAAGCACAGGGTTGCCGAGGATCTGGTGAAAGCGGTGCAGCCCGTAGGCGGTGAGCGCCGACAGTCCGATGAGCATCCCCATCGTCCGCGCGAGCACGACGAGGCTGGTCGCCAAGCCGTGGCTCTGCGCCCGCGTGAGGCCGAGCACCGCGGCGGTGAGGGGCGCGATGACCACGCCGAAACCAAATCCGCAGACGGCAAGCGCGATGTCCGCCTGCCTCAGGGGTCCGGCGCGAAGGGTGAGCTCCGCGGCGCTCCAGCCCGACATCTGCAAGAAGGCGAGCGCAGATAGCAGGATGCCGAGCGCCGCCGCAGGGCGGTTTCCGATGTGCCCCGCGAGCAGGCCGCCCGCGACCGCGCCCACCGGCACCCCGATCAGGAACTGCGTGAGAAGCAGGCCCGACCCCAATTGGTCGAGGCTGAAGACGAGGCGGCCGAGGATGGGCACGTCGACCAGCGCGACCATGAGCGCAACCCCGATCAGGAGATTGGCGACTGTCGCGCCGATGAAGACGCGGCTGCGCAGCAGCTCCCGCGGGATCAACGGCTCGAGCGTGCGCAATTGCCGCCACCCGTAACCCGCCATCAGGACAATCGCGGCAATTCCCGCGGGGACGAGCAGGGCGTTGGTGGCGCGGTGTTCCGGGTCGTCCGGGTAAAGGGCGAGGACCAGCGCGCCGAGGCCGAGGCCGAGCAGCGCTGCGCTCGGCCAGTCGATCGATGCGCCCGCCGGCTGCCCCGCCATGGCACTGCTCCGGGTCGCCAGCACAAGGCCCGCGCCGCATGCCGCGGCCAGCGCGAGGTTGAGCCAGAAGACGAATCGCCACCCGCCGAAACCCGACGCGGCGGCCGCCAGCCCCGCGCCATACAGGGGGCCAAACACGCTGCCGGCCTCCTGAAGCGCGGCGACCGAACCGAGCGCGACAGTCCGTGAGCGACCGCGCGCGTAGAGGTCCGCGGCGAGGGCGAGCGACAGCGGCACCAAGCCCCCGCCGCCAAGTCCCTGGACGAATCGCCCGGCGACCAACCATGGCAGCCCCGCGAACGTCCAGAGCCCGGTGGTGGCCGTCATCACCGAGCCGACCGCAAACGCGGCGACGCATGTGACGTAGACGGGGACCCGGCCGCGCACATCGGAGTAGGCGCCGAGCAGCGGCATGGCGACCACATATCCGGCGAGGAATCCGGTGACGATCGGCGTTGCCTGCTCGATCCGGTCGATGGTCAGGCCGACGTCGCCCATCATCGCGGGCAGCAATGTCACGACGACATACGCGTCGAGGGCGGCGACGAAGAGCCCCGCACCCGCGAGGCCGAGCACCACGCGCTTGTGCATCAAATCTATGGGGTCGTGGGGGTCGGGGGAGGTGGCGAAGTGATGCTGACCGCCGCGTTGAAACCGGTGATGTCGACCTCGACCACGGCATGGGTGCCGGCGTCGCCGAACGCTCCGTCGAGGACCGCCTTGCGGATCAGGTGGTCGGACGCATCGACCCAAATGGTGGCGCTCACCGGTCCGCTGGAGCTGAGCTCCGACAGCAGTCCGTGGACCTGGTCCGCGGTGTAGGTCGTGGTGACCTTGTAGGCGCTCGTTCCGTCGACCTGCTCTGTCGACACGTATTTCGACTTCGTCCCTGCCGGGATCAGGGCGGGAAGGCCAGTCGTGCTGTCGAAGAGCTTTGCCATGTCGGGCAACTTGGCTGCCTGCCCGGGCGGCGCCTCCTGGAGCGTGGAGAACGGAAGGTGCACGTAGACATGACCGCCCGAGATCACCACCTCGACCGCAATCGTGATGTCCTGCTGCTTCACCGTGTACACGGTGTCGCTGTCGGCCGGAAGGCGGACCGAGGTTTTCGCGCCCACGAGCGCGAAGCCCAGGAGGGTGATAGAGCCCTTGGTGAGCTTGAGCGTCGCGCTCACGGTCTTGAGCTGTCCCATGGCGACGCCCCCGTCGCGCAGGACCTTGGCGGCATCCACCGCCGGCGCCTGGTCTCCCCCGCATGAAGCCAGCACGAATGCGGCGGCCGCCCAGGCCACGATCGTCCTCATTCGCGTGCCCGCACGATTAATCGGATCGGGCGGTCGTAGAAGAGGTAGTCCCACGCCCAGTTGATCAGGACCACGACGCGGCTGCGAAAGCTGATCACGTTGACCAGGTGCACGACCAGCCACATGGCCCAGCCGAGAAAACCGGAAAGGTGCACCGCGCCCAACTGCGCGACCGCGGAGTTGCGTCCGATTGTTGCCATGATGCCGGGGTCCTTGTAGCGAAAGGCGTGAGCTCCGCCGTTGCCCACCATATCCGTGATGCATGCCGCGACATGCCTGCCCGCCTGCATGGCGACCGGGATGAGCATCGGCAGCATCGCGTCACCGTCCGTGGCACCTGCCAGGTCGCCGATCACGAACACCACCGGATGGCCGGGCACCTGAAGCGTGTTGTCGACCTTCAGCCGTGACTGGCGGACCAGCTGGGCGCCCGTCGCCCTGCCGACGTCCGACGCGCGAACGCCCGCCGTCCAGATGACGGTCCCGGCGGGGATCTCCTCACCGCCCGCGATGCGGACCGAGCTGTCGGTGACCGCTTCGACCTTCGTCGCGAGTCTCACTTCGATTCCTTTTCGCTTGAGCGATTTGAGGGCGGCCGCGCGCAGCGTAGGCACAAAAGGTCCCAGCACATAGGGCGCTGCCTCTATAAGCACCACGCGGACCTCGTTTGTGTCGAGGTCGCGGTAATCCTTGCGGAGGACGAGCCTGATGAGCTCGGAGATCGCGCCCGCCATCTCGACGCCGGTCGGGCCGCCGCCGACCACCGCGAAGCTGAGCAGCATGCGGCGCCGCTCCGGGTCGTCGGTCCAGCGCGAGGCTTCGAACCGCGAGAGGATCCGGTTGCGGAGCGCAAGCCCCTCGTCGAGCTCCTTCAGCCCCATCGTGTGCTCGGCCAGCGAGGCGTTGCCGAAGTAGTCGCTCTGCGCACCCGTGGCCAGCACGAGGTAGTCGTACGGGATCGGTCCGTGGTCGGTCAGCAGGCGCCGCTGCTCGAAATCGACGCCCGTGATCGCGGCCTGGCGGAAGTCGGCGTTGCGTAGCGGGCGGATGAGCTGGCGCACGGGACGCGCGATCTCGCCCGGGTCGAGCAGCGCGCCGGCGACCTGATAGAGCAGGGGCGTGAAGAGGTGGTAGTTGTTGCGGTCGACGAGCAGCACCTCGACCGGCGCGTTCTTCAACGCTCGAGCGCACGTGAGCCCACCGAACCCGGCACCCGCGATGACGACACGCGGGCGCATCTACGTTGTCACTGCGGCGGGTTGCGCTGTCCTTTTTGCGGCGGATAGCGACGACCTCCGCTGCGCCGCCTGTTGGCCATCTTCTCGACGGCCGGCTTGCCGCCCGTGGCTTCGAGAAGAGATTTCGGCAGCTTCTGCTTCTTCTTCAGGACCGGCTCAAAGAGGTCGCCTAGCTTGTCGACTCGCTTGAGCACTTGCTCCGAGTCGAACACGAGCACGCTGGGGTCCTTCGCCTTGAGGCACTTCTCGACCTCGTCCCATGACACGGGCGTAGAAACGGTCGGCCGGGTGCGGGCGCGCAGCGAGTACACGTTCACGGTCGTCTTGTACTGGTCGTTCTGGCTCCAGTCGATCAGCACGCGCCCCGTCCGGAGCTCCTTGAGCTGCTTGTGCACGGCGAGGTTGGGGTACTTCTCCTCGAAGAGCTGGGCCAGCCCTTTCGACACGACCTTGGTTTCGACGTACGTCACCTTGGTGTTCAGCGGAACGTACAGCTGCAACCCCTTCGAGCCCGACGTCTTCGCGCAGCACTCGAGCCCGTGCTCCGCGAACAGGTCGCGCAGCGTCATCCCGACGCGGCAGCACTCGACGATGGTGGCGGGCGGTCCGGGGTCGAGATCGAACACGAGGGTGCGCGGCTCCGGCAGGTTGTCGGCGTAGGAAAGCGACGTGTGGAATTCGAGTGTTGCGATTTGCGCCAGCCACACCAGCGTCGGCAGGTCCTGGCACAGGCAGTAGTACATGTCGCGGTTGTTGCCTCCGCTCCACACGGTCGCCGTCTCCACCCACGGCGGCCGGTGCTTGGGGCAGTTCTTCTCATAGAAGAACTCTGCGTCGACGCCGTTGGGATACCGCTTCAGCGTCAGCGGATGGTTACGCGTGTGCGGGAGCAGGATCGGCGCGATCCGCGTGTAGTAATCGATGACCTGCCCCTTGGTGAAGCCGACCTCGGGATAGAGAATCTTCTCGAGGTTGGTCAGCTTGAGGGTGCGTCCCTCGATCTGCACCTCGACTGAGCTTTCCTTAGCCACCTTCTCGCACCACCTCACGCGCCGCCTTGTCGTTGCGGAAGCCTTTGAACGCAGGCGCGCGCAGCTGGCCCGCGCGCGTCCATTCGACGAACTCGAACTCGGCCACGATCTTCGGTTTGACGAAGTGCGCCTCGCGCGGCGGCTTGCCCACGTCGAACGGGTTCTTGTCGGTGGCCAGGGGCTTCAGCTTCTTGTTCAGCTCCTCCAGGATCGCGTCGGTGAATCCCGTGCCGACCCTTCCTGCGTAGACGAATTTGCCGTCATCGTAATAACCGACGAGCAGCGCGCCCGGATAGCCGTGGCGCTTGCCTTCGCCATCGAGCCAGCCGGCGATGACGAGCTCCTGCCGGTTGTGGTTCTTGATCTTCTGCCAGACGCCGCTGCGCCGGCCCGGCTCGTACTTCGAGTCGAGCTTCTTGGCCATCACCCCCTCGAGCCCTGCCTTGGCGCTCGCGTCCTTCATGGCCTTGCCTCCGCCCTTCTCGAAAGGCGGTGTCTGCCATGACGCCCCGGTCAGCTTCAGCCGGCTCAGTGAGTCGCGCCGCGCCGTGTACTTGCTCTCCATCACCGAGTGGCCGTCCTGCCACAGCAAGTCGAACACCATGTACGTGACCGGCACCTCTTTCATCTTTCGCCGGACCTCGTTGGGATCGGTCAGACCCATGCGCTGCTGGATCTCCTCGAAGCTCGGCCGCCCCTTATCGTCGAGCGCGACGATCTCGCCGTCGAGGATCACCTCCGCCGATCCGAGGGCGCGGCCCATGGGATGGATCTCGGGGTAGCGCGGAGTGATGTCCTCGCCGGTCCGGCTCTGCAACCTCACCCGTCCGCCGTCGACAAAGGCGAGCGCCCGGATGCCGTCCCACTTGAACTCGAAGCCCCACGCGTCATCGGGCGCCGGCAGCTTGGTGGCGAGCTTGGCCAGCATCGGCGTGATCTTGTCCGGCATGGGCTTGCGCCCGGGATCCTGCGGCGGATCCATGCGGTGGATCATCCAGTCTTCACCTCGGGTCCGAAACAGCACGTAGCGGCCCTGCAGACGGTTGCCGTGGAGGACGACCATCACCTCGCGGTCCGACCACTTGACCGGCTCGTACGTCCCCTCGTCCCAGATCGAGACGTGACCCGCTCCGTAATTGCCCTTCGGGATGTCGCCCGCGAAGCTGAAGTAGTCGAGCGGGTGGTCCTCGACGTGGACCGCGAGATGGTTTTGCTTCGGGTCGGGCGGAATGCCTTTGGGGACGGCCCACGACACGCCGACGCCGTCCTTCTCCAGGCGAAAGTCCCAATGCAGGCGGCGCGCGTGATGCTCCTGGACGACAAACCGAGGCGCCCGGGCTGCCTTTTTGGGTGCCCGGGCGCCTGGTTCAGGCGTCTTTTTGAAGTCGCGCTTGGCCTCGTACTCGGCCAGCTTCTTCGCCACAGGAAAAGGTTAGGCCACGGCCGCTTGCTCCTTCTGGAGCCGCACCCGGAGGCCGATCCCATCCGTCCTGATCTCACACGTTCGGAACGGACTCTCGGTCGCCAGGTGTTCGAACTGGGCCCGGGTGTAAGCGCGGCGCTTGAGCATCTCGAGAGTTGCCTTCGTCGTGAAGGCGCCGAGCCGCCCAAGGTCCATTCCGTCAACCTCGTGGTCGATGTCGGCGTGGGTCGCGTCCCTGCTCATGTCCTGGATCACCGCTGTCCCGCCGGCGCCAAGGACGCGGTGCATCTCGGCGAGCGCGCTGCGCGGCAGCGTGAAGTTCTTGAAGGCGGCCTGGCAGACGACCAGGTCGAATAACCCTGTCTCGAACGGCATCCGGGCCACATCGCCCTGGTGGAATTCAACGGTCACTCCCGCCTTGCGCGCGTTCTCGCTTGCGATCTCAACGAATGTGTGGCTGATGTCGAGACCGGTCACATGAAGCCGCCCGAGGCGCGCCATTTCGATCGCCAGGAATCCCGGCCCGGGCGCAACCTCGAGCACCCGGGCGCCGTCCGGCAGACCGGCGGTCAGCTGGGAAGCCTGCTTTCGGTAGAGCTCGAACTGGCTCTCTGAGCTACGGACTCGTGCGTACCACCTCGCGATCGGCCCTTCCATCTCCGGGCCCTTGAACCGCCACCGCCGTGTTTCAGTCGTCTGCATCTCACTTCTCCTTTTATCTAACGCTGTTAGGTCCGACGGCGGTAAGGTTACACCTAGCGATGTTAGGGATACAAGTGCAACTACAACGATTAGAGGAGAATCAAGATGTTGAGCCCTGAGGAAGAAAGGCAGCGCGGCCTCACCCGCGAGCGGCTCGTCGAGGCCGCCCTCGCCCTGATCAACGAGGAGGGGCTGGAAGGCCTCTCCATGCGTGCCCTGGCCGACAAGCTGGACGTCAAGGCTTCATCGCTGTACTGGCATGTGCGGGATCGCGGGGAGCTTCTCGACCTGCTCGCCGAGGCGATCCTGGACACCGTTTCCAGGCCCCGACAGCGGACTTCATGGCGGGAGACCGTCCTTGCGATTGCCGATGCGCTCCGCCGCCGCGTTGCGGCGCAAAAGGACGCGAGCCGCCTCCTGCTCGAGGTTCCGGGCGCGCTCGAGCGCAGCGACACCTTCGCCGACCTGAAGGCGCAGCTCCAGAGCGCCGGCCTGCAGTCGGCCGAGGCCGTGGAGCTCGCACTGCTCGTGATGACATACGTGATCGCCGGCCGCGCCCCGGGGGCCGAGCCGGCCGGCGAGCGCGGCGCAGACGGTCAGCCGGCTTCCATCGCGATCGACAGCGGGTCGCGCGGGGTCCTGCTGCGGGCGGGTAGCCCGGAGATGCGGGAATTGATCCGTGTTCCGCATGAGCAGGCCGCAGCCTCTCCCGCCGTCATAAGGGGCGAGACCGTGGTGGTCAGGCGGCTGCGCGGCGTGGGGCGCGGCGAGATCGAGCTCAACCCGCACCGCCCGTGGCGTTTCAAGGTCCAGGCCCCGACGTGGAACACGGCGCTCGACGTGCCCGGCCTCGACGTCAGGGAGATCCACGTCGACAGCGGTGCGGCGAACCTGGAATGCTTCCTGCCCCAACCGCGGGGCGTGGTGCCGATCCACATCTCGAGCGGCGTGGTCAACGTCTCGCTGCACCGGCCGCGCGGAGCGGCGGTCGTCGCGCGCGTCCACACGGGGGTGCTGAAGCTGAAGCTGGACGACGTTTCGACCAAGGTCGTGCTGGCTGACCTGCACTGGCAGAGCGAAGGCGCCTCAAACCCTCCCGACCGCTACGAGCTCGAGGTCAGCGGCGGCGTGGTGGACCTGAAGCTCGACACCTACACGCCAAAAGCTCAGCGTGTCGAGGCGCCGCCGGTGGAGTCTGAGCCGAAAGGCAAGGCGGCCTCAGCGCTGGAGATCCTGCTCGACGGAGTCGAGGCCAGGGTCAGCTCGCGCCGCCCTTAGCTCTGTCGGTCTCCTCGGTCGCTACTTCTCAACCGGCAGCCCTTTGGCCGACCAGTCGTTGAAGCCGCCGGCCATCGAGCTCACGTGCTTGACGCCTGGTTGCTCGCCTTAACAGCCTGGGTTCCTGTCTGCGCGCTCGTCTCCTAGCCTGCGAGCAAAACCACAGGAGGCTCGCATGCTCTTTCTCGCCGCCGATCCTGACATCACGCCCATCACGAACCTGATCACGACCTGGATTCACATCGGGCAGGCGCTCGTCGGTTCGATAGGCGCCTTGGCGTTCATATTCGCTTTCATCTGGAAGATCACGGCGGTCGAGACGAAGTCGGCGCTCGCGGCCAAGCAATGGATCCAGCGCATCGTCGTCGGCACCATCGGCGTGGAGGTGGCCGGTTCGCTCGTCGGCATCCTCACGAGCTCGGTGCCATCGCACTGATCGATGGGTGACCTTGGCTCGCGCATCGCTCTGCTCTATCAGGAGCTGGGCCGGATCGACGGCTACCTGTACACGATCGTCCACCCCAACCTCATCGTGGCCAAGCTGCTCGACGACAGCGTCGGGCTGCTGCTCAAGGTCTGGTTCAACTTCATCCTCAGCACGACCGATTTCGAGACCGGCGGAGACTTCGTGACCAACGCCACGATCCAGCGCTTCGAGCCGAAGGTGCAGCTCGTCGCCAACGCGGCACTCGTGGTGATCGCCCTGTGGGCGTCGTACCGAATCATGTGGGGCCACGGCTTGTTCACCCAATACACGGCGCGCATCCTGCTCCCGCGCCTGCTGCTCGCCGCGGCGCTGATCAACTTCGCCCTGCCCCTGTTTCAGATGGGCGTCGCCGCGACGAACGCGATGTGCCAGGCGCTGCAGGGGTTCAGCCTTCACGACGACCTCTCGACTTTCAAGGCGAGCTTCGTCAACGATCCGAACGCGGGCACGTGGGAGGTAATCACGACAGGAGGCCTTGCGCTGGGCTATGGAGTCCTCGCGATCTCCTATCTGGTGCGCTACGCGGTGTTGATGGTCCTCGCGATCACGGCACCGATCGCCGCGCTCGTTTTCATGCTGCCCGAGACACATCACCTGGCGAAGATGTGGGCCTCGCACTTCACGACCAACCTCATCATGCAGCCGGCGCAGCTGTTCGTCCTTGCGATCGGGTTTGCGCTCGAGCACGACGGCATCAGCCCAATCCATCACCTTTTCGCCCTCGCCTCGCTGCTGATCGTCTTCAAGGTGCCCGGCGCGATGGGCGGCGCGGAGAAGGCGGCGCACAAGCTGCAGTCCCAGATGACCACGGCGTTTCATCACCTCGGTCACGCGATGGCGAAGGCATGATCCGGATCCCCGCCGCTGTTGTCGGAGCCGCCGTCGTGATGCTCACCGCCGCGGCGCAGGTGCCGAGCCACGAGAGGCTGCCCCTGCAGGCGGTCGTCGTCGGCGCGGTCATCACCCAGCCATTCGGCTGCACGAGCCTGGAGCTCGAACCGTTCGATCCGTTCTGTCCCGGGCGCCACATCCACACCGGTATCGATCTCGCCGCTCCGCTCGGGACCGAGGTGCACTCGGCGACCGATGGAATCGCATTGGTCGGTTTCGACTCCTCCGCCGCGGGCAACTACGTCGTCGTGGCATCGGGCCCGCACGTGCGGATCCTTTACTGCCACCTGTCGGCGTTTCGCGTGCGCCCCGGCGAGTCGGTTTCGCCCGGCCAGGTGATCGGACTCGTGGGAGCAACCGGCCTTGCGACCGGGCCGCATGTGCACTTTCAGGTCGACGTCGACGGCACGGCCGTCGACCCCGCGCTGTGGCTGGTTTCTTAACCCGAAAATAGCCAGCTCAGGCTGATACCTCCTCTAGCGTGACGACGTA
>CAKZUH010000012.1 GCA_937921725.1 uncultured Chloroflexota bacterium
CAGGGTGTGCTTACTCCTTGTGATGGGCGGGTTCGCCGAATTATACCCGGACACTACGCTGTGCAAGGTGTACCGGACCCTCGAGTATCTGAGCGGAATCTCCGACGAGGACGTGGAGCGCCTTCGAGCGGCCGGCATCCGCCACACGAATCAATTCCTGCACCGCGCTTCGCTCGAGATCGACCGCAAGCGCCTGTCCAAGAAGACGGGAATCTCGCCCGAGCGCCTCTACGAGTTTGCCAACCAGTGCACGATGCTCGAGGTCTCCGGCATGGACCGGTGGATCGCGCTCATGCGCCGTCTGGGCATCAACTCGATGAAGGACCTGCGCGCGCAAGACGCCGCACAGCTTCACTCCACGCTGGTCGAAGCGATCGGGCTCGCCGGCCCGCCTGGCGTGAGCGACGTCCAGTACTGGATCAGCCAGTCGACAGCGCTCGACATCGTCGAAGACCCGGAGCCCGTTCGCGCGATGCCCGTCATCAAGTAGGCGCTCAGGTCCACCCGGTCCGCTCGCGCAGCCACTTGAGTGCGGCCACGCCCTGCGCCGCTTGGAACGCGCGGACTGTTGGAAGCCCTGGCGGGGACGGCTCGAGGGCCCGCACAACAAAGTAGCCCGCGATGCTGCAGAGAACCGCGTCGATGGTGTGCTTCGGGATGCCGGCGACGTCGAAGCGGTTGAGAAACGTCTCGGGATCTGGGCCACCTTGCATCGCCACGCTCGGAGCCATTGCGACCCAGTCGACCCAAGCCGCCCCGATCCGGGCGTTAGGCCAGTCGACAACATAGACGCGATCGTCTGCGATGAGGATGTTGTCGGCCCTGGTGTCGAAATGGAGGAGCGTCTCTCCCGCCGCCACCTGCGGCGCTTCAGCTTCGAGCTCCGCCAATTGGGCCAAATGTTCAACGCACCATGGGTCGAGCCGGCGTTCGTTGCGCAGCAGGGCGACATGCCATCCGTTGATGTTGCGTCTCAATGCCCCGACGGCCGTCTCCTGCAACGCGATCGGTGAAGGCGTGAGGTCGGCAGCCATCTTCTTCAGCGCCGCAATGACCAGGGAAAGGTCCTCCTCTTGCCAGGGCTCGTGCGGATGGCGACCGGCGACGTCTTCAAAGCAGAGTCCCACCCAGCCCGCCTCGTCGTAGGTCCACAGCAGGCGCGGCACCGGTGCCGTCCTCGGAAGCGCGGGAACGACCCGCGCTTCGCGGCGAAAGATGCCTGGCGTGTCCGGATTGGCTTTCTCGCTGACCGCCTTGAGGAATACTCGTTTGCCGTCCTGAAGGCGCAAGCGCGCGGCTAGCCCTGGCGAGAAACCCTTCGGCTGCGTGATCGCCTCGACAACCTTGGAACCAAGCCTCTCTTCGAGTGCCGAGCGGGTCTCAGCCGGCAGATCCTTCCAGTGGACGCGCACGCCTTCGGCCGGAACCGGGCTAGAGAAAGACGCCCCTCCGCAGCTTCAGGTTGTCGTAGATCCCCCGCTGGATGGTGTCCCGCACCTCGTCCGCGAGCGCCATCACCAGGTGCTGGTCGTCCGCGGCTTTGACCGGCTCTTCCTCCACGTGCACCGGCGGGTGGAACTGGATCCGCCACTTGCTCGGCAGCGGGATCATGCCGAGGGGCCCGAGCCATGGCCAGAAAGGCGTGACCGGGAAGTAGGGCAGTCCCAGCAGCCGCGCCACGGGCGCCAGGTCGCCGATCATCGGATAGATCTCCTCTGAGCCCACGACGGAGATCGGGATGATCGGCGCGCGCGCCCGGATCGCGGTCGCGACGAAGCCGCCACGGCCGAACCGGCGCAGGCGGTAGCGGTCCTTGAAGCTCTTACCTGTGCCGCGCGTGCCTTCCGGAAACACCAGAACGAGCTCATCCCGCTCCAGGAGCCGCCGGGTGTCGTCGGGGTGCCCGACGGCTTGACCCGTGCGCCGAAGGAACCAGCTCATCACCGGCATCCCCATGAACTGGCTCGCCACCAGCGCGCGCACGTGGCGCGGATGCGAGTGCTCGGTGAACACCGCCGTCTTGATCATCGTCCCGTCCCACGGCAGCACCCCGGCGTGGTTGGACACGAGGAGGGCGCGCCCCGTCGACGGAACGTGCTCGACGCCCGTCGTCTCGACCCGCCAGTAGTCGCGATAGATCGCCTTGAACACGATGAGCAGCGACTCCGTCCACTGGGGGTCGAAGCCGAACTCGTCGACCTCGTAGTTGGGCCCGCGCAGCGCCAGCTCGCGCTGCTGGTACAGGAACTGGACCACCTCCATGATCCGGTTCAGGTCGATGACGTCGCGGCCGGTCAGCTGCTTCAGGCGCGTCGAGAGCTCGACGGCGGCCTGCATCGCGAAGGCCGGCGCTTGGCGCTGCAGCCGCCGGATCGGTTGCGGCAGCTGGAAACCCTGGGGCGGCTGCACGATCTCCGCCTTCTTGCTGCGGCGCCTCCTCTGCTCGCGCGTCGAGTTGTCCAGCTTCGGGGCGATCAATTCCGGCCCGCCAGAAGGCCGCGCTCACGCCGCCTGCGCTGCTGCAGATAGACCTGCAGCTCGTACTCCTGCGGCGGCGACGGCGCTTCGATCTGCTCCATCTGCTTGCCGCGGGCGAGTGCATCCATGGTCGCGCGCGAGCTGTAAGCCGGCTTCCAACCGAACTCCGCCTCGAGGCGCGTGCGGTCCATCACCGAACCGAACGCGATCAGGTCCGCGAGGTGGCTCGGGATGGCGACGCCCGCCGCCATCTTCATCGCGAGCCGGCCGAACCAGCGTGCGTATGGCGGCAGGACTGGGAGCGGGCGCCCGCCCATGATCGCGATCGCCTGGCTCAGCAGCACGACCCCGTCACCGGCGACGTTGAAAACGCCGGGATGGTGCCCCATGACCGCCCGAACGATGGCCTCCGAGGCGTCCTCCTCGTGCAGGAGCTGGAGCCGCGGATCGAATCCGGTGAACGTCGGCACGATCGGGAGCGAGAGGTATTTCGCGAGGCTCGTGTCTTCGCTCACGCGGTAGCCGAGTCGCAGCGCGGTCACGTCGCATGCCTCGCTGCGCAGGGCGAACTCGCTGAGCATCTGCTCCATCTCGCCAAGGTCGCGCGTCATGGATGACCCGAGTCTCTCCCAGTTGACCATGTCTTCGGAGAAGAACGAGGGGTCGTGCGGGCCGGCGCCATAGATCGCCTGGCTCGACTTGACGACAAGGCGGCGGACCGGGCTGGAAGGCCCTGCGCATCCGACGAGCAGGTTCATCGTCCCGATGACGTCGGTCTCGTGGATCGATCGCTCGTCGTGCGGCGAGTCGACCATGACGGCGAGGTGCACGACCGTGTCGATGCGCAGCCGGCTGACGAGCTTGCCGATCACCGAAAGCCGCGTGTCGGCGTGGACGAAATCCATCTCCTCGAGCGCACTGACAGGGTCCGACACGTCGCAACCGAACAAGAAGGGCACCTGGGGCGCGAGACGGCGTGCGACCTCCGCACCCAGCGGGTTGGAAACGCCCGTGATCAGGACACGCTTTGGCTGATGGGGAGTCATCCGACTCCCAATCTAGTGCAAGTGGAGCTGAAGCCCGGATTCATTCCGGGCGTCCCCCACGCGTGACCCTTACGACTGCGGGCACGCTTTATGTCAAAGGGGGGTTCCGTGGGGGGATCCTGATCCCCCCACGCCTAATCCAGTGGAGCTGAAGCCCGGATTCATTCCGGGCGTCCCCCACGCGTGACCCTTACGA
>CAKZUH010000013.1 GCA_937921725.1 uncultured Chloroflexota bacterium
GCGCCTCGATGGGGGCCTCGGCGTGGGTCGCTGCGGGCGGCTCGGCGGGGGTCGCTGCGGGGGCAGCCGCAGGCGGCTCCTCAGGGGTCGCCGGCGGTGTGTCGGGCGGCTCTTCCATCATGGCGTCCCGCCGAAGATACACGTGAACCGGTAAATGTCAATGCCCATCCTCGGCTTGTCACGCGGCCTGGACGCGCCGGTCGACATCTTGAAAAACCTCGGACCGACGAACGCCGCGCGCTTCGAGAAACTCGGCATCCGGACAGTCCGCGATCTGCTGCTCGCGCTGCCTTTCGGCTGGGAGGAGTACACGCCCGCGCCCATCGCAGCCCTCCAGCCCGGCAAGCAGGCGTCGGTCGTGGGGACTGTGCTTTCGATCAAATCCGTGCTCACGAGGGTCCGCAGGATGAAGCTGACCGAGGCGACGATCCAGGACGACGCGGGTGCCGAGATGAGGGTCGTGTGGTTCAACAACCCCTACGTGCTCAAGAACCTGCACCGCGGAAACAGGGTGGCCCTGGCCGGGATGGTCAAGGGGTCGCGTTACGGCGAGCGGCCGGAGATGCAGAGCCCGCATTACGAGCGGTTGGAGGCGGACGTCGAAGCCCAACCGAAGAGGGTCGGAGCGATGATGCCCAAGTACCACCTCGTCGATGGACTCACCTCGCGCAAAATCGCGGGCTGGGTCGAGGAGGTGCTGCCGCTGGCCGACAAGCTGGAGGACGTCCTTCCGGCCGAGGTCCGCGAGCGCCATCACCTGCTCGGCGTCGCCGAGGCCGTCCGGCAGGGCCACAAGCCCGAGTCGGAAGCCGCGTACCAGCAGGCCAGCCGCCGAATGGCGTTCGTCGAGCTGCTCGAGCTGCAGGCCGCATTCGCCATGATGCGCGCAAATGTCGCCGCCGAGCCGGCGATCCCGATTCCATACAAGCAAGAGGTCATCGACGCGTTCAAGGCCGGGCTCGGCTTCGAGCTGACACGGGCCCAGAAGAAGGCCACGTGGGAGGCCTTCCAGGACATGCAGCAGGCCGTCCCCATGAACCGACTTCTCAACGGCGACGTGGGATCGGGCAAGACGGCGGTCGCCGCCGCGTGCGCCGCGATGGCGCACACCGCCGGGATGCAGACGGTGGTCATGGCGCCGACCGAGATCCTGGCGAGGCAGCACCTGCGCAAGTTCCGCTCCTACCTGGAGGAAAGCTTCCCGGGCCTCACGGTGGAGCTCCTTGTGAGCAGCCAGACCGCGGCCGAGCGCCGGCGCGTCCGGACGGCGGCCGCGTCGGGTCACTGCGCCCTAGTCGTAGGAACCCACGCCCTGATCGAGGAGGACGTCGAGTTCGCCGACCTCGGCCTGGCGGTGGTCGACGAGCAGCACCGCTTCGGCACGCGCCAGCGCGAGCTGCTGCGCGGCAAGGGCCGCGGCCGGCCGCATTTCCTCGCCATGACCGCGACGCCGATCCCGCGGACCCTCGCGCTCGCTCTTTACGGGGAGATGACCCTGTCGGTCATCGACGAGATGCCTCCGGGACGCATCCCCATCGAGACCGAGGTCATCGAGCCCGACCGGCGCGAGCGCGCGTATGACCTGGTCCGCGTTGAGGTGGCGGCCGGGCACCAGGCATTTGTCATCTGCCCGTTGATCGAGGAATCGGAAGCGATGGTCGCTCGGTCGGCGACCGCCGAGTTCGAGCGACTCCAGAAGGATGTGTTTCCGGAGCTCCGCATGGGGCTGATCCACGGCCGGCTCAAGGACAAGGAAGAGGTGATGCAGCGGTTCGCGGCCGGCGAGATCCAGGTCCTCGTGGCGACCGCGGTCGTCGAGGTCGGGGTGGACGTGCCCAACGCGACCGTGATGATGATCGAGGGCGCCGACCATTTCGGGCTGGCCCAATTGCATCAGTTCCGCGGCCGCGTCGGTCGCGGGTCGGCCGGAAGTCGGTGCCTGCTCCTGGCCGACGATCCTTCGGAGAAGAGCCTGGAGCGGCTCCAGTTGCTGACCCGAATTCGTGACGGCTTCAAGCTCGCGGAGGAGGACATGCGGCTTCGCGGAATGGGGGAGCTGATGGGTCCGCGCCAGCACGGCATGTCCGACGCGGCGATGGAAGGGCTCCTCAAGCCCAGGCTGCTGAGCGAGGTGCGCGAGGAGGCGGAGCGGATCATCCAGGAGGACCCGGAGCTGACGCACCACCCGGTGCTGAGGGCGGCGGTGATGCGCCGCCTGGAGCTGACCTCGATCAGCTAGAGAGGGCGCTGACTATCGAGGAGGCTTGCGCTCCTGATGAGCGACAGGTCGCGGCCGTCACTCGCTCCGGGCACGCGCGGATACTAGCGAGCACATGGATCCGGTTTCGCCTCTGCGATTGACGGAGTACAGCCACGGGGCGGGTTGAGCCTGCAAGCTCAGCCCGGTGGAGCTAGGGCAGGTACTCGGGGCGCTGCCCCCGATCGTCGATCCCAACGTGCTGCACGCTGCGGCCGCCCGCGACGACGCGGCGGTCTATCGCATCGCGCCCGACCGCGCCCTGGTGGCGACGGTCGACTTTTTCACGCCCATCGTCGACGACCCGTCCGACTTCGGCGCCATCGCCGCGGCCAACGCGCTGAGCGACGTCTACGTGGTCGGGGCGCGGCCGCTCTTCGCCCTGGGCATCACCGCGTTTCCGCGTGACAAGCTCGGCACCGGCCTGCTCGAGAAGATCGTGAGCGGGGGCGCGAGCAAGCTCGCCGAGGCCGGGGTCGCCGTGGTCGGTGGTCACTCGGTCGACGACGCGGAGCCGAAGTTCGGTTACGCCGTGATCGGCGAGGTGCACCCAGACCGCGCGGTGGGCCACGAGTCAGGGCGCCCCGGCGACGTCCTGTTCCTGACCAAGCCGCTGGGCACTGGACTGGTAGCCACCGCGATCAAGCGCGGCCTCTGCCCGCCCGAGCTCGAAAGGGAGGCGGTCCGCGTGATGTCGACCCTGAATCGCGTCGCGGCCGAGGCGATGCTCGAGGCCGGCGCCACAGCGGCCACGGATGTCACCGGCTACGGTTTCATCGGCCACCTGGCCAACCTCGCCGGCGGTGCGGACGTCGATCTGGACGCGGTGCCGTTCATGAACGGGGTCCGAGCGCTTGCGGAGCGTGACCTGTTTCCCGACGGCAGCCGCCGCAACCACGCCGCCTATCGCGACAGGGTCGAGTGGGGCGGGCTGGCCGAGATCGACCAGATGCTGCTTTGCGACTCGCAGACGAGCGGCGGCTTGCTGGTGGCGATACCTCCGAGCAACGCGCCGCGATTTCACGAGGCGATGCCGTCGGCCGCAAAGATCGGCACCATGCGCGGCGACGGCGCGATCCGCGTGCATTCGTGACGAAGTTGCGCGTGAGCGGGGGCGAGGCGAGGGGCCGCAGCCTCAAGGCACCGAAGAACATCCGGCCGACCCAGGGCATGGTGAAGCAGGCGATCTTCAACATGGTCGGTCCCGAGATCGAAGGTGCGGAGGTGCTCGACCTCTTCGCGGGGTCCGGCGCTCTCGGCATCGAGGCTCTCTCGCGCGGCGCGGCAAGCGTCACTTTCGTGGACCGGCAGCCGCGCGGTCTTGATATCCTGCGCCAGAACTTGGACGCCCTAGGCTTCAAGGACCGCTCGCGCATCGTCCGCGGCGACGCCGTGCGCTGGCTGGAGGCATCACCCGACGCGATCAAGACCGCCGGGTTTGTGTTCCTCGATCCTCCCTACGACGACGCGGTGCTGGACCGCGCACTCAAAGTTCTCGACCGCGAGGTCACGGACGCGGTGGTGCTGGCCGAGCACTCGCGACGGCAGGCGCTGCCCACGATGACGCGCCTCAAGGTGGACCGCCAGCGGAAGTACGGCGACACGATGGTCACGGTGTTTCGCGCATGAGCGCGAAAAACAGCAACCAGATGCCCAACTCGAAGATCGCGGTCTATCCCGGAAGCTTCGACCCTTTCACCAACGGCCATCTCGACGTCGTCGACCGCGCGCTCGGTATCTTCGACACGCTCATCGTCGCGGTGGCCGCGAACCCCGAGAAGCGTCAGCCTCTTTTCTCGGTCGAGGAGAGGCTGCAGCTCATCCGCACCGCGCTCGAGAGTCGTGACCGCGTCGAGGTGGCGAGCTACAAGGGGCTGACGGTCGAATACGCGCGGTCGCGTGGCGCGAGAACTCTGGTCAAGGGTTTGCGCGCCTACTCGGACTTCGACGCGGAGCTGCAGCAGGCGCTCATGAATCGCAAGCTCGCGCCCGACATCCACACCGTCTTCCTCATGTCGGGCTTCGCGCACATCTACGTCTCGTCAAGTATCTTGAAGGACATCGCCAGCTACGGCGGCAAGGTCTCGGACCTCGTGCCGCCGGTGGTCGCGAGAGCGTTGAAGGAGAAATTCCGATAAAGGTCGACGAGCTGCTTGACCGTTTCGAGTATCTGATCCAGAACGCGCGCCATGTCCCGCTCTCGACGCAGATCATGCTGAACGAGGACGAGCTGATGGAGCTGATCGACCAGATCCGCTTCAACCTTCCGGACGAGATCAAGCAGGCGAACTGGACCGTCTCCGAGCAGCAGCGCATCATGACCGAGGCCCACGCTGAGGCGGCGCGCACGATGTCGCGCGCGAACGAGCGGGCGGAGGAGGCGGCGTCGGAGCACGAGATCCTGCGCCGCGCGGAGCGCCACGCCGCCCAGGTCGTGAAGGACGCGCAGGGCAAGTCCGACCAGATCATCCGCGAGGCGGAGGCGTATGCGCTCGAGCAATTGAAGCAGCTCGAAGCTCACCTCAGCCGCACCCTGGGCACGGTCCGGCGCGGGGTCGAGGCGCTGCAGACGAACCAGCCGGCCAACGGAGAGACCGCGGATCAGGCGACCGGCTCCTAGACGAAGTGGAGCTGTAGGCCGGATTTACTCCGGCCGTCTCCAGGCGACACGGTGCCAGGCGCCTCCAAGCGTCGCCAGCAACCGGAGGGGGTTCCGCGGGGGAGGCCTGCCTCCCCCGCGCTCCATCCCGTAGAATTCGCGGGTCCAATGGCCCTACCGAAGGTCAAGCTGTCCAAGTCGAAGAAGGGGCGACGCCGCTCGCACCTCGCGCTGGCGCTGGTCCAGATCCAGCCCTGCCCGAACTGCAAGCACATGAGGCGGCCCCACAGCGTGTGCCCCAATTGCGGCCACTACGGCGCCGGCACGGGCCGCGAAGTCGTCAAAGTCAAGGAATAACGGCTAAAACCGCGTTCCTGTTTCCCGGCCAGGGCTCGCAGCAGACCGGCATGGGAAGCGAGCTACTGACAGACAGCGAGGTCGCGGCCCTTTGCGACCAGTGCGCGTCCGCCGCAAGCATCGACCTGCGGCGATTGCTGACCACCGCCGATGACGACGAGCTGCGCCTGACGCAGAACGCACAGCCCGCGCTGACTTTCGTGGGCATCGCGCTGACTCTCCTGCTCCGCCGCCGCGGCGTGGAGCCGAGCGCGGCCGCCGGCCACTCCGTCGGCGAGTACGCGGCGCTCGCGGCCGCCGGATCCGTCTCGGCGCCCCAGGTCATCAAGGCCGTGGTCGAGCGGGGCAAGGCGATGGCGGAGGCGGCGCCGGCCGGGACCAGCTCCATGGCCGCCGTGCTCGGTCTTGACGCGCAGGCGGTGGAGATGGCGCTCGCGGGGATGAACGACGCGTGGCCGGCGAACTACAACACGCCGACACAGATCGTCATCGCCGGGACGACCACGGGCCTCGAGGTGGCCGCGCAGCGCCTTCAGGTGGCGGGCGCGAAGCGCGTCATCGCGCTGAACGTCAGCGCCGCGTTTCACACGCCGCTGATGGCGCCCGCCGCGGAGCGGCTGCGCGCCGCGCTGGACCGCATCGAATGGCGCTCGCCGCGCATACCCGTCATGGCGAATCTCACGGGGCGCGCTCACCAGGGCGGCGATCGCATCCCCCACGTGATGGAGATGCAGCTTCGCTCGCCGGTGCGCTGGGCCGCGTGCGTGGCCTCGCTCGTGGAGATGGGGTGCGACGTGTTCATTGAGGTCGGTCCCAAGCGGGCGCTGACCGGCATGATGCGCGAGCTCGCGCCGGGCCGAACCGCGGTGTCTGCAGGCACGCCGGCGGCGGTTCAGGAGCTGCCCCTGCCCGACTAGGCGACCATTAGTCGCCTACCGGGGTTACGTGGCTTGACCGGCCGAGTGGTCTAGGGCGCAGTATGGAGACGCAGGCATCCCAAGGCTGGGTGGTATGGACATGCTGCGAGCGTCCGGTCGGGTTAGAGCGCCGCCCTCACACAGCGAGACACGCTCACCGCGTTGGACCTTTGCTCACGGAGGTGAGATATGCACACAGGCGTAGTCAAGACGACTCTTAACAAAGCCGACCTCGACAAGGCGATCAAGGAGTACAAGGAGCAGACGCTTCCGACGATCGCGTCACACGAGGGTGCTCGCTCAGCGTTTTTGCTCCTCAATCGCGACACGGGCGACGCGATCTCGGTCGCGATGTATGAGGACGAAGCGGCCGCCAAGTCTTTTGCGCCGAAGGCCGAGAAGCTCATCGACTCGATGAAGAAGTACCAGGCCGGCACCGCCGAGCTGAAGCGGGAGCTCTACGAGGTGGCGACGTCGACGCAGATCGAATCCAAGGCGGTGGTGGAGCGGGGCATGAAGGCGTTCAACGCACATGACCTCGAGGCCATCGCACGCGACACGGCCCCGGACTTCGAGGGCACAGCACCGGGAGACGTCAAGCTCAAGGGGCCCCAGGCGGCAAAGGAATACAACCAGACCTTCATCACCGCGTTTCCCGACGCGCGCACCGAGGCGAAGAACATCTTCGTCCAGGGCAAGCACGTCGTCGTGGATGGGGTTTTTACCGGAACGCACAACGGGACGCTCAAGACGCCCATGGGCGATGTGCCCGCAACCGGCCGAAAGGTGAGGGGTGAGTTCGTGCAGATCTTCGAGATCGACCGCGGCCTCGTCAAGAAGGCCTCTCTCCTCTACGACCAGGTCCAGCTGATGACACAGCTCGGCATGGCGCCGTCGCCGCAGCAGCAGTCGGTCAAGACAAGTCGATGAAAACAGGCCGAAAGGCCTGACATAGGGCGTGGGGGCCGGGGCCGTGTGGAGTCCCGGCCCCCTTTGGGCGCACTCCCTTGCTCGTGTACAGTAGTCCGCGTATGGAAACTCAAAAGCTGAGCTTCGAGGACTTCAAAAACATCATCGTCGAGCGCCTCGGTTGTGAGCCCGAGCAGGTCACCATGGACGCGTCTTTCCAGGACGACCTCAACGCCGACTCGCTCGACCTCGTCGAGCTGATCTACGCGTTCGAGGAGAACACCGGTCTCGAGATCCCCGACGAAGACGCGGAGAAGATCACGACGGTGGGACAGGCCTGGGAATACATCCAGGAGAAGGCCGGCTCATAGCACAGCCGAAGGACACGCGCAGCGTCGCGCCTCTCGCGCAGTCGCTCCAGCTACTGCAGCAGAAGATCGGGATTCATTTTCGCGACCCCGAGCTTCTCCTCGAAGCCGTCACGCACAGCTCCTTCGCCAACGAGAGCCCATCCGTCTCGCCGCGCGACAACGAACGCCTCGAGTATCTCGGCGACGCGGTCCTCCAGCTCATCACGGCTGAATACCTGTACAAGCACCATCCCGGGGCCACAGAAGGCGAGCTGACGCAGACGCGCTCGGCGATGGTCAACACCAACACGCTGGCGTCCCTCGCCGAGCAGCTCGACCTCGGCGGCTATCTCTACCTGGGCAAGGGCATCGCCAAGGGCGGAGGCCGCAGCCTCAAGTCGCTGCTCGCCAACGCGTTTGAGTCGGTGCTCGGCGCAGTGTTCCTCGACGCGGGCTACGATGCCGCCTATCACTACTACCTGAACCTCTACCGCTCGCTGCCGTCGCCGGTACGTGACGAGAACTTCAAGGGACGCCTCCAGCAGGTCGCGCAGGAGCGGTTCGGCGAGACGCCGGTCTACGACAGCGAAGGGGCCAGGGTCGGCAACCGCCGGGAGTACACGTCCGTGGTGTTCGCGGGCTCGGAGCCGCTCGGCACAGGCCATGGCGCGAGCAAGCAGGAGGCGGAGCAGGACGCCGCCCGAGCTGCGCTCGAGAGCCTTGTGGGCGCCGTGACCGAAGTGCCGGCCGGCAGCAAATCGCCCTCTCGCCCAAGGGCTCGCCGGGCGCCCCGCAAGAAGTCCCAGGCAGCGCCGCACGTAACCGATGCCCCGCCGGGAGAGACCGCGCCCGCCGACGCTGCGCCAGCCGAGGTGGTCCCGCTGCATGCGGCCCTCGCGCCGGCGCCGGAACCGGTGCTTTCCGAACGGAGAAGCAGGCAGTTCGGCGAACCCCTCGAATAGGTTGTGCCTGAGGGTCTAACGACCCCTACATCTGCTACCCTCCCCGCCAGTTTGTTCCTCAGGTCCCTGCAATTGCTGGGCTTCAAAACCTTCGCCCGGCAGACCGAGATCCAGTTCGATGGCGGCGTCACCGCGATCGTTGGCCCCAACGGTTCGGGCAAGACGAACATCGTCGACTCCATCAAGTGGGTGCTCGGCTCCGGCCAGGCGCGCGACATCCGCGGCAAGAAGATGGAAGAGGTCATCTACGCCGGCGGGGAGCGACGCTCGCGGGCCTCCTACGCAGAGGTGACGCTGGTGTTCGACAACACCGCTGGACGCCTACCGGTCGACTATCACGAGGTCGCGATCAAGCGCCGCGTCGAGCGTGACGGCGAGAGCGATTACTTCTTGAACGGCACGCGGATCCGGCGTCGCGACCTCATCCACCTGCTGTCCTCGACGGGTCTGACCGTCGACTCCTACGCGATCATCGACCAGCACGACATCGAGCACATCGTCGTGTGCACGCCCGCCGAGCGCAGGCAGCTCCTGGAGGAGGCGGCGCAGGTCCGAGTCGTCAAGGCGCGGCGCCACGAGGCGGTCCAGCGCCTGCAAGAGCTGGCGGCCAACCTGCTCCGGCTCGAAGACCTGAAAGCCGAGCTCGCGCCTCGCCTCGAGGCTCTGCGCGCCCAGGCCGCCGCGGCCCGCGAGGCGACTGAGGCGGAAGCTCGCCTCGAGCTGCTGCGGGGCAGCATCGTGTGGGAGGAGTGGCGCGAGGCCAGGGACTCACACCGGCGGGCGTCGTCCCAGCTCCAGGGTCTCGAACGCAAGTTGGTGGAAGCTCGCGAGCAGAGCCGCATCGCGGAGGACGAGTTCCAGACCGGCCGCGCGGCGATGCAGTCCGCGCAGGACCGCCGGCTGGCTCGGCAGCGAACACTCGGCCAGGTGCGTCTCCAGCTCTCCGACGCGGAGCACCGGCTCCAGCTTGCCGAGGAAAGGCTGGAAAGCCGGCGCGCGGCAACGGAAGCCACCCGGCGGTCGGAAGCCGAGACTCGCATGCTCCTCGAGGCGGCGGTCGCGCTGAGTGGCCAGCTCGCGCGCGAGCTGGACGCGGCGGCCAAGGCAGCCGAGGAAAGGATCAGCCCGGACACGCTGCCCGCTGAACCCGATGGCGCTCCTGCCCAGGAGGCCCGGCGGGAAGCCGAGCGAGCCCGCAGGGCCGCCGCCCTAGCAGCCTCGTCGCTGGCCTCGCTTCGCACCCGGCGGGAGTTCCTGGAGGAACAGGCCGGACAGATCGCGAAGATGACCGCCGCGGCGGGCGAGCTTCCTGGCGCGGAGGCGGATCTCACACGAGCCGAGGCACGGGCCAAAGCGGCTGAGGACGCCGCCAACTTGGTGTCCAGGCTGCGCTCCGAGCTGGACGGGATCGAGGCGCTGAGGCCCGCCGGGAGTCTGGGATCACGCCTGGGCGAGGTGCTGACCGCCCAGAAGGGCTACGAAGCGGCGCTGTCGTCCGTGCTGGGCGCCCTGGTCGACGCGATCGCCGCATCAGCCGAGGAGCCGGCCCTGGACGTGGCCACGCGCGCCGGCAGGCAGGTGACCGTCCTGTTCCCCAGTCCGGCGCCGGATCCGCTCGACGGGTCGCTCTATCACCACGTCGACGTGCGCGACGGATACGACGGGATCGCCCGCCGCCTGCTCGGCCAGGTCGTCGTAGGCACGGACGTCACGACGGACGGCGTCTACCGCGGAGCCGGTCTGGTGCGGGCAGGTGCAGACCAGCGCGGCGCGCTCGACGCACGCCGGGTAGAGCTGCGACGCCGCATCGCGGAGCTGGAGGGCGACTCGGCGACCGCAGAGGAGGTATCGCGTGAGCTGAGCGCCGCTCAGGCGCGCCTGGCGGACCTCCGGAGCCGGGCCTCGGGTGCGTCAAGAGCGGACGAGAACGCCCGCCTGCTCGACGGCGCGCGCGACGCCGAGCAGGTCGAGGCCGCCAAGCTGGCCGAGCTCGAGCAGGCGGCGAATGCCGCGGAAGATCGGGCGGCCGCGATCGCTCGTGAACTGGACGCGCACATCCGCGAGATCGCCGAGCAGCGCGCCGCCATCCTGCAGCGCGCGCACGACCACGATCGCTGGCGCGATCGCGCCGAGTCGCTGCGCCGCCAGCTCGCCTCGGTCGACGGCGACGTGGCACGCCTGAAGGCGTCGTCCGTCGAGCGCGCGGGACAGCTCGCCGAAGGGGAGCGCGGAGCGGCAGCGGCGAACGCAGCGCTTCCCGATTTGCGGAAACTCGTCGATTCCGCGCGTGAGGCGATGCAAGCAGCAGAGCACGACGCGCCCGAGGACGAGGCCGAGATGGCGGAAAGCGCACGCCGCCTTGTCGCGCTGGAGGAGACCCGCCTCGACGCGCGATTGCGTGTCGGGACGCTCGAAGGAAACCTCGAGCTGATCGCTCGGGAGGCGGAGCTGCTGCAGGCCCGCATGGACGAGATCCGCCTTCGCATGCCCGACGGCGTGGCGCCGGAGGAGGTGCCCGGCGGCAAGGCGCGCGAGCGCGAGATGAAGGCGCTCGAGCGCCGCATCGAGGAGATCGGCCCGACCAACGCGCTCGCCGACTCCGAGTGCAGGGAGCTCGAGGAGCGCTACCAGAACCTCGCCGAGCAGCTCGAGGACATCACTGCGGCACGCGCCGACCTGGAGCAGCTAATCGGCAAGCTCCGCGAAGAGGAAGAGTCGCGCTACGAGGCCGTGTTCGGCGCGGTGGCCGCGAACTTCCACGAATACTTCTCGGAGCTGAACCCCGGCGGACGTGCGACGCTCCGCCACGCCGAAGGCGATGACGGTCCGCGCACCGGGGTCGAGATCCTGGTCCAGCCACCGCGGAAGAGGCTCCAGAACGTGACGCTTCTCTCCTCGGGCGAGCGGTCGCTAGCGGCGCTTGCCCTCGTGCTGGCCCTCGACGAGGTGAACCCGAGCCCGTTCACCATCCTCGACGAAGTGGACGCGGCCCTGGACGACGCCAACGTCGACCGCTTCGGTCAAATGGTCGCGCGGCTCGGCGCGGAGCGTCAGTTCCTCGTCATCACGCACAACCACGTGACGATGTCGTATGCGTCGACGCTTTACGGCATCCACCTCGACGAGAGCGGGTCGTCGCATCTCGTCTCGGTGCGCCTCGACGACATCCGCAAGCCGGCGACCAAAGCCGCGACCACGGCGAAAGTAGGCTGACGGGCAGTTTCTGGAGCCGCGCCGGCGGCCGGACCCGGGGCCTGCTTGCGGCGGGCCTGCGCTCGATCAACCCTCCGCTGGCCGCGGGCTACTACGAGGAGCTCGAAGAGGTGCTCCTGGCCGCGGACCTCGGTCCGGCCATGGCGGCGCGCCTCGCTGCCGGCGTCCGGTCGAAGGCGCCGCGGACGCGGGAGGAGGCGATCGGCGCCTTGGTCGACGTCGCGACAGGCCTGATGTCGAAGAGGTCGCGCGAGCTGAACCTCGATGGCAGGCCCGGATGCGTGCTCCTCTACGGCGTCAACGGCGCGGGCAAGACTACGACGGCCGGCAAGCTCGCGCACCGCCTTCGCTCGCATGGCCGCAACCCGCTGGTCGTCGCGGCCGACACGTACCGAGCGGCCGGCGTCGAGCAGATGGTGGCATGGGCAGAGCGTGCCGGCGTGCCGCACTTCGCCGGCGCGAGCGGAGCCGATCCCGCCTCGGTTGTTTTCGATGGGGTGCTCACCGCTCGCAAGCGCGGCAACGACGTGGTGATCGCCGACACCGCAGGACGGCTGCAGACGCAGCGCAACCTGCTGGACGAGCTGGCCAAGGTCGGGCGCGTCACGAGCAAGGCGCTCGACGGCGCGCCTTACGAATCGCTTCTCGTCCTCGACGCGGTGGTCGGGCTGACCAGCCTGGTCCAGGCGCGCGCCTTCAACAAGGCGGTCCCCATGACCGGCCTGGTGCTCGCGAAGCTCGACAGCAGCGCGAAGGGCGGCGCGGTGATCGCGATCGAGTCCGAGCTCGACGTGCCGGTGAAGCTGGCGGGGGTGGGGGAGGGCATCGACGACCTGGCGCCGTTCGACCCCACCGCCTTCATTCGTGCGATCTTCGATTGATGCTGATCGCCGACCCCCACTGCCACACCACATCATCTGACGGCATGGTGAGCCCGGCCGAGCTGGTCAAGGCCGCGGTCGCCGCGCATCTCGACTTGATCGCCGTGACCGACCACGACACGATGGCGTCTGTGAAGGCGACACGGGAAATCGGCGCCGAGGCGGGGATCACGGTCGTCGCGGGCCAGGAGATCACGACGAAGTGGCCGGCGCAGACGCACATCATGGGGTGGTTCCTCGAGAAGCCGGTGAAGCGCGGGATGTCGGTGGAAGACACCGCGGAAGCGATTCACGACCAGGGCGGGCTCGCGATCGTGCCGCATCCCTTCATGCCGCTGTATTTCGCCTCGATACAGCCGAATATGTTGCGCCGCCTGATCGAGAAGCATCATGTCGACGGAATCGAGATGGTGTTCACCGTGCCTATTGGCGCGCGGCGCCGTAAACAACTCGAGGAGTTCTACGCCGCCAATCGGGATCGTCTCGGGGCGTCGGTCGGAGGAAGTGACTGCCACTTCGGCGCGCACGACATCGCGTCCGCGGTGACCCAGTACGAGGGCGACTTCAAGACGGCGATCCAGCGGAGCGCCACGGTGCCGAAGCGGCTGCGGCGCGCGGGTCGCGCTCCGATGGATCTCGCGCTTCGCCAGCAGTGGCGCGCGCTGGTCGAGCTACCTCTGCAGAGACTGCTGGGTCAGCTCTAGCAGCGCTTCGTGAACCGCCGCCGGTGCGGCGAGGATGTTGCCGCTCTCCAGCCACGACTCTCCGCCCGACCAGTCGGTGACTCGGCCTCCGACCTCCCGCACCAGCGCGGCTCCCGCCGCCACGTCCCACGTGTTGAGGCCCAGCTCGAAGAATCCGTCGAAGGTCCCGGCCGCGGTCCACGCGAGGTCCAGCGCGGCGGCGCCCGCACGCCGTAGATCTTCGAAGCGCTCGAGCGCGCCCGACATCATCGAGAAGTAGCGCGGCAGCAGCGCCTTGTTGCGAAATGGGAACCCGGTGGCGACGACCGCGCTCCCCGGATCGATGTGTCGCAGCTGAGGCAGGCGCTCGCCGTTCGCGTGCGCGCCCTCGCCCTGCGCGGCGTGTATCTCGAATTTCAGGAAGGGCCCAAGCACCACGCCGACCACCGGGGAACCACCTTCGAGCAACGCGACCGAGATTCCGACCGAGGGAAAGCCGTGCACGAAGTTGGTCGTCCCGTCGAGCGGGTCGACCGCCCACATCGTGCCCGCCCGCGTCCCGCCGCGCTCCTCGGCCAGGACAGGAATGCCAGGCGCCTCACGGGCGAGGACCTCCAGGATCGCCTCCTCTGAGCGGCGGTCGGTCGCGGTGACGTAGTCGCCACTGCCCTTTAATTGCGCCGAGCCGCCCGGCCGCGGAAGGCCGGACTCGAGGAGCACGGCGGCCCCCGCGCGTGCGGCGCGCAGGGCGACGGGGAGTAGAGAGCTCAGGCCTGCTTGTCCTCGAGACCGAGGCCGAACATCGCCTCGAGGTCGTGTGCGGAGAACTGCTGAAAGGCGACCATGGTCTGCGTGCGCTCTATGTCGTCGAGCTTCGTGAGGTGCTGCGTGACGACATTCGCGAGGTCGTCGTGCTCGCGGACCCTGACCACCGCGATGAAGTCCCACTCGCCGGTGACCGTGTAGACCTCGGCCACGCCGTCCACGCCGGCGAGGTCCGATCCGAGATGGGTGAGGCCGGCGCGCCTGGATTTGACGAGGATGAACGCGGTCAGCATCAGCCCGCGGCCAGCGGCACCATCGCGCCGGTGACGGCGCCGTATGCCCACACATCCATGTCGCCGTAGGAGATGCCGTGAGCGCCGAGGATGGTGCAGACGTGGGCGCGGTGGTCGTTGCCGTGGTGCATCGCCTGCAGGAGCACCACGCCGAGATGCATTCGGAAATGCGTGTCCCCGTATTGCGTGTCCATGACGTCGTCGGGTGTGACGCGTTCCGCGGCCTCGACCAGGAGGTCTCCGCTGAGCTCGGCGATCGCTCTCAACGCAAGCACGCCGGGAAACGGGTCGCGCTCGTGGATCTGCGGCTCGTGGCCGACCATCCGCCGCAAGTACCGCTGCTCGGCGCCAAGCAGATGCTGCAGCGTCGCGGCGACCGTCCCGTACGTCCCGGGCGTGGTCAATTGAAGCTGCGCCTCGTCCAGCCCGGCGCATACGTCCAGCACGTGCAGGTTGGCCCACTTGTTGTAACGAAACGCTTCGACGAGCAGGGGCCCCACAAGGGGTGATTCTAAACTTGGTAAGCTGTCAAGGTATGGCCCTTGACACCCTTCAGGCCCGCGGCCGCACGCTGGCCCTGTACGAGCGTTACGGACCGTTGCTCACAGACCACCAGCGCGAGGTGATCGATCTCTACTTGCGGAGCGATTGGTCACTGGCGGAAATCGCCGCGCATCAGGGCACGTCACGGGCCGCGGTTCACGACATCGTGCGCCGCTCGACGCATGCCCTGCAGGAGTACGAGAAGAGACTTGGTCTCCTCGCGGAGGCGGCGCGCCGGCGGCGGGCGCTGGAGGCCATGGAGCGCGACCTCAACGGCCTGAAGAAGCGGGTCGCGCGCCTGGAGGGCACGGCCTGATGTTCGAAGGGCTCAGCGAGCGTCTGGCCGCCGCGCTCAAGAAGATCACGGGTCGCGGGGTCCTTCGCCCGGAAGACGTCGACGCGGGGTTGCGCGAGGTACGGCTTGCGCTGCTCGAAGCGGATGTGAATTTCAAGGTGGTCAAGGAGTTCATCGAGCGGGTGCGAGCTCGTCTGGTCGGCACCGAGATCTCGGCTGGGTTGACCGCGCCGCAGACCGTGGTCAGAGCGGTGAGCGACGAGCTGGTCGAGCTGCTCGGAGGCAACACAGAAGGTCTCCGGTACGCGCCCAACCCTCCCACCGTCGTGATGCTGGCCGGCTTGCAGGGCTCAGGCAAGACGACGACGGCGGTGAAGCTTGCTCTGCTTGCGCGTCGCGAAGGCCACCGACCCCTGGTCGCGGCGGTCGATTACCGCCGACCGGCCGCGGTGGAGCAGCTGAAGACCCTCGCCGATAGGGAGGGTGTCGCGTTTCACACGAGCGAGGGCGCTGTCGAGCGGATCGCGGCAGCGGCCATCGCCGAGGCGAAGCGGCTCAATAGCGACGTCGCGATCCTCGACACCGCCGGAAGGCTCCACATCGAGCCCGACCTGATGCACGAGCTGGTCCGCCTCAAGTCGTCGGTACCCGTGACCGAGACGCTGCTGGTGGCCGATTCGATGACAGGCCAGGAGGCCGTGAAGGTTGGCGAGGCTTTCGCCAAAGAGGTCGGGATCGACGGCGTGATCCTGACCAAGCTAGACGGCGACGCGCGGGGCGGAGCGGCACTCTCCCTCCGGCTTGCGACCGGCCAGCGCATCCGCTTCGCGGGCACCGGCGAAAAGCCCCAGGACCTCGAGGTGTTCCACGCCGAGCGAATGGCCTCGCGAATCCTCGGCATGGGCGACGTGCTCTCGCTGATCGAGAAGGCGGAGCGCGTGGTCGACAAGGACAAGGCGGCCGCGGTCGAGCGCCATCTGCGCGCCGGCCAGCTCAGCTTCGACGACTTCCTCGCCCAGATCCGCCAGCTCCGCGGTATGGGCTCGCTAGAGGGGATGCTCGAGATGGTTCCCGGCGGCGGCGTCCTGAAGGGCCAGCTGGCCGGAACGGATCCTGAAAAAGAGATGCAGCGCATGGAGGCGATCATCCTGTCGATGACCGCCCGCGAGCGGGCGCATCCGGAGCTCATCGACGGCGCGCGCAAGCGCAGGATCGCGCGCGGCAGCGGCGTGCAACCCGCCGACATCAACCGGTTGCTGAAGGCCCGAGAGGCGATGCAAAAGCTCGCCAGGCAATTCGGCTCCGCCGGCCGCAAGGGCAAGCCGCTCGGGCTCCCACCAATTTATGGACAAGGAGGCGCAGGTTGGTAAAGATCAGGCTGAGGCGGATGGGGGCGAAGAAGCACCCCTTTTACCGCCTGGTGGTGGCGGACGCGCGCTCGCCGCGTGACGGCCGCTTTATCGAGCATCTCGGGTACTACGACCCGATGACAGACCCGGTGCAGATCAAGATCGACGTGGACAAAGTGATGAAGTGGCTCCAGCAGGGCGCTCAGCCGAGCGAGGCCGCGCGCAGCCTGTTGAAGCGGGAGGGAATTCTTGAGCGACGTACAGAGAAGCCAACCCCCTCGGCGTGACTTCCGGCGCGGTGGCGGCGGCGGTGGCTTCAACCGCGGCGGCGGCTTTCGCCGCGACAGACCGGCGTCGAGCGGACCCGGAATCGATTACCGCGCGCTCGTCGAATATGTCGCGAAATCGCTCGCGGAGAAGCCGGAGCAGGTCACGGTCGAAGCGTTCGAGCGTGGCGGCGGCACAGTCGCGATCAAGGTGAAGCTGGCCGACGAGGACATCGGCCGCTTCATCGGCAAGGCCGGGCGCAACATCGAAGCGATCCGCACGCTTGTGCGTGTCGCGTCGCTGAAGGACCGCAAGCGAGTTTTCGTCGACCTTGCCAACCCGGCATTGGAGCAGCGTCATGGCGCACCACGCAGCCGTCGCAACGGCGGCGAGGCGCACGCGTGATTCGGATCGGGCAGGTCTTGGGTGCTTACGGACTGGACGGAGCTGTCAAGGTGATTCCCTTGACAGATTTCGCCGACCGGTTTGATCCAGGGGCGCACTTCCTGCTCGACGGAAGCGACCGCAAGGTCGAGTGGAGCCGCGAAGGCCATCCGGGGCTCGTGGTGAAACTCCACGGCATCGACAACCGCACGCTGGCCGAGCTGTTCCGGGGTCGGTACCTCGAGCTGCCGGACGAGGAGATGCGGTCGCTCGAGGCCGGCCGCTTCTATCACCGCCAGGTGGTGGGCCTCCAGGCGGTGACCCAGGGCGGCAGGCACCTGGGCGTGATCGCGGAGGTCCTCGAGCGCCCCGCCAACGACGTTTGGGTGAGCCGCGAGGGCGTGATCGAGCACCTCATCCCGGCGACGAAAGACGCCCTCGTCGAGGTGGACATCGCCGGCGGCCGAGTCGTGGTCGCCGACTGGCTGCTCCAGCACGAGGACGCGAAGGACTGATTCATTGATGCGATTCGACGTCGTGACCATCTTCCCGGGCATGTTCGGCCCTGTCTTTCAGCAGGGCGTGATCGGCCGCGCAATCGAGCGCGGGGTCGTGCAGCTGCGCGCGCACGACCTCCGGGATTTCACGCATGACCGGCACCGCCAGGTCGACGACATGCCTTTCGGCGGAGGTCCGGGGATGGTGATGAAGCCGGAGCCGGTGATCGAGGCGGTGGAATCAATCCGGCGCGAGAACACGGGGCCCGTGATCCTCATGGAGCCATGGGGTGAGCGCCTCGACCAGGGCCTCGTGCGCGAGCTCGCTGCGAACCCCGGGCTGATCATCGTGTGCGGGCGGTACGAGGGGATCGACGATCGGGTGCGCAGCGCGCTCGGCGCACGCGAGATCTCGATCGGCGACTTTGTCCTGAGCGGCGGAGAGATCCCCGCGATGGTCGTGATCGACGCGGTCGCGCGGCTGGTCCCGGGTGTCGTGGGCGACCCGGGCTCGCTGGCGCAAGACACTTTTGCGGATGAGACCGGCGAAGCCGCCACCGGCTGGCCGCAGTTCACCCGCCCAGCGGAGTTTCGTGGCATGACCGTTCCCGACGTGCTTCTCTCCGGCGACCACGCGCGGATCAAGCAGTGGCGCCGGCAGCAAGCCATGCAGAGGCGCGTCTCATCTGGTAAGGAGTTGAAAAAGACATGAACGTGATCCAGCAGCTCGAAAAGGAGCAGCAGAAGAAGAAGGTTCCGGCGCTGCGTGCAGGCGACACCGTGCGCGTGCACGCCAAGGTGGTCGAGGGCACGCGCGAGCGCATCCAGGTGTTCGAGGGCACGGTGATCCGCGTGACGGGTGGCGGCCTGCGCCAGAACTTCACGGTGCGCCGCGTGACGCATGGGGTGGGCGTTGAGAGGACGTTCATGATCCACTCGCCGCGCATCGACAAGATCGACGTGCTGCGCCACGGCGACGTGCGGCAGGGCCGCCTGTACTACCTGCGAGGCAAGATCGGTCGCGAAGCGCGCATCCGCGAGCGCCGCCGCCTGGTGGCCGAACCGGAAGCCGAGGCCGAAACTGAGGACGCGACTGAAGAAGAAACGAACGAAGCAGAGGCGTCAGACGAATCGTAGGGGCTGATGTCCGACAACTGGTTGCGCTTGATCCAACGGATCCTGAGTTCGTCCCCGCGCCGGCCTCAGCGGACCGAGCTCGCCAACGGCTTGCGCAGCTTGTCCCAGATGCAGATGAAGTGACAGCAGTCGTAAGCGATAAGGTCGAGTTCATCGACCAGGGCGCGAACTTTGAAAGGGTCCTGTGCCCAGCTTGCGGTCGCGAAATCAACAAAGACTGGTGGTTGGCACAAATGGATCAGGCGGAGGCAGGTGGTTTCTCCGACCTTGCAATGTCAGCCCCATGTTGCGGCGCGATCGTCTCGCTTAACGATCTCCGATATGAGTGGCCGGCCGGATTCGCGAGGTTCGTCTTAGAGGCAATGAATCCAAATGTGCGGGATCTGCCGGACGAAGCGCTCGCTGAATTGAGCAGAGATTTGGGTACGCCCCTGCGCAGGATTTGGGCGCATTACTAACACGGTGCGTAGCGGAGCTGTTAAGGATCTAGCGGTCCGATCCACGGGTGACTAACCTCGACTAGATGCGGCCGAAGTTGTGGCACTACGAGCGTATGGCCAGCGCGATGGGCTACCAGGTCGTCGCGGGCGTGGACGAGGTCGGCATGGGGCCGCTCGCCGGCCCGGTGGTGGGCGGCGCGGTCGTGCTGCCCATCGGGGTCCGCATTCCCGGTCTCGATGACTCGAAGCTGCTGAACGCCGAGCAGCGCGAGAGGATCGACGTGCTGATCAGGCGTCGTGCTGTCGCGGTCTCGGTCTGCGCCGTGGACCACGCCCAGGTCGACCGCCTCGGCCTGCTCAAGGCCCGACACCTCGCCACCGCGGGGGCGGTCGCGGGGCTCGCCGTGAAGGCCGAGTACCTGCTGGTCGACGCGTTCGACGTGCCGGATTCGCCGCTGCCTCAGATGGCGGTGGTGCGCGGCGACAAGGTCTGCGCCTCGATCATGGCTGCCAGCATCGTCGCCAAGGTCGCACGCGACCAGGCGATGATCGAGTACGACAGCCTTTATCCCGGCTACGGTTTCGCCGACCACAAGGGTTACGCCACTCCGTCGCATCGCGCCGCGATCCGGCGACTCGGTCCAAGCCCCATTCACAGGACGACTTGGGCGCCGTTTCGCGTCTCCGAGCTGATCGGTCAGCAGAGCTAGGCAGAGCCGGCGAGCGGGCCGCCGCCGACCTGCTCCGGAAGCGGGGTTACGAGGTCATCGGCGCGGGCTTTCTCGCCCGGCGCGGAGAGATCGACCTGGTCTGCCGGCGCGGACGCGAGCTCGTGGTCGCTGAGGTCAAGACGCGCAGCAGCGACGCGTTCGGCACGCCGCTCGAGGCCGTCGGCACGCGCAAGCGGCGCGCTCTGAGGTCCGCCGCGGCCGAGTATCGCGCCCTGGCGGAGTGGCGCGGCCCGATCCGCTACGTGGTGGTCGGCGTCACCCCGGGACCAGACGGCGCACTCCACGCGGAGCTGATCGAAGATCCCTTCGAGTAGTCGTGATTCCGCACCGCTGGCGGGTGGTCTCATGTGGTGGGCGCAACACCTGCTGCTGACGATTCTTCTAGG
>CAKZUH010000014.1 GCA_937921725.1 uncultured Chloroflexota bacterium
CCCAGAAACACTTTCATACCCCGTGGTGCCCCCGCGGGGCATGGGAACTTAACGGCCTGGGTTGAAACCGCGTTTTTTCTGACCTAAGCTCGCCTCAGGCGAAGCTGGTGGGGGAGGGCCGGCTGGAGGAGGGAGGGCCCTGAAAGGGGTCTTCGACCTTGAGCGGGGACGGGCGGCTCAGTGGGAGTGGCCGCGGACCAGGGCCATCGCGCCCATCCAGAGCAGGCCGCCGCTGATCAGCAGGACCCAAAGGGTCCACGGGATCAGCGAGAACTGGACCAGCGCCCCGAAGATACACATCGCCGCCGCGCCGGCCAGCAAGAACGATCCCGGCATCAGCAGCCACGCCGAGTACCAGGGCGGCTGCACCACGTCGCCGCGGTCCGAGATCTTGACCGCGCCGAACACCAGCGCCGCCGTGATCACCGCGGGGGCTGTGAGCCCGAACGCCCACCGCATCCCGACCGAGCCGCTCACCGCGGCGACCAGCGGCTGCACCCCGGCCATGGCCAGGCCCGCCGCTACAGCAAAGGCAACCATCCGGAGCATCGCGCTGGCACGGGGCATGGACGAACTAACCCTGACAGTTGGGCAACGCGCCGCGATCAGGGATCACGCGCGGCCGAACAGGACGTGGTTGCGCGCTGTGGTCTCGAACCATCCCGGGTAACGGCGACGCAGCTCAGTCAACGCCTCCCGCTCGAAGGCCTCACGACGATCCAGCCCGATGCCCTCGAGCCGCGCCGCGCAGTCCCACCAGCTCATGACCATGGAAACGAAATGCTCCGCGGACTCCCACCGCACCCTTTCCTCGACCACATCGACGTGCACCCTGGCAAAGCCCGCGTGCTCGGCCGCGGCCTGGAGAAGCGCCGGATCCGCCACGCCCCGCTGTGTTCCTTGTCGGTCCGTGGCCTGCGGCGTGGGCGGCAGATAGCGGTCGACCACGGGTTGTATGACCGCCCACACCGTCTGGCCTGGCGGTTCGGCGGGCATGCTCGCGGCAAACGGTCCGCCACCTCGCACGACGCGACGCGCCTCGCGCAATGCGAGCTCGAGGTCAGACACGAACTGCAGCCCGTGCCCGCACGTCGCGGCGTCGAACGACGAGTCGGCAAAGGTGAGGTGCTCCATGTCCATCACCTCGAAGCGCGCGTTGGGGATGCCTGCCGCGCGGGCAAGCGCAAGCATTCCCTCCGCCAGGTCGACGCCGACCACCTCGCCGCCGGGTGCGACGAGCACGGCCAGGCGGCGCGTCAGCGTGCCCGGGCCGCACGCGAGATCGAGCACTCGCATGCCCGGTCTCGCCTCGATCAGCTCGATCGCGCGCTCGCGTCCGCGCGCCTCGCCCCGCGCCATGATCTCGTCCAGGCGTCGCTGGTACGCCGCGGCGTGCCGGCTGAAGATCGCCGGGAAGAGATCCCTCGACTTCATGCGTCGAGATTCCTCCACTCGCGCTCCAGCCACATCGCGGCGCGCAATGTGTTCTGGTTGTCGTGGCCGGCGACCTGGATGCCGACCGGCAATCCCCCAACAGGTGCGGGCAGCACGGCGACCGGTTGATGGGTCGTGTTGAAGGGTCGCGTGAAACGCGCCAGCGGCTCCCGCACCTCGAGGCCCGCGTCGACCGGTGGCGCGACGATGGCGGTTGCGGGGAGGACCAGCGCGTCGATGTCGCGCATCGCGTGCGCCGCCGACTCGGCCAGGCGCGGTCGCTCGGCGATTGCCGCTTCGTACTCCGATCGCGAGATGGCCTCGCCGCGACGGATCAGGCCGAGCACGTCCGCGCCGTACTTCTCCGGCTGCTCGCTAGCCCAAAGGTGGTGGTAAGCGGCCGCCTCATAGAGAAGGATGACGATGCCCGCCTTGAACAAGCGGTCGCGGTCGACGAACTCGATCTCCGGCAGGCCTTTCGACACGAGCTCCCATGCTCGAGCGGTTGGTTGGTCGAGGCTGGTCACCCATCCGGCCGGCACGCCAAGGCGCGGCGCGGACAGACCGTCGAGCGAGATCATCACGCCGGACATCATCGAGTAAGCAGTCGCCGTCGCCGCGATGTCCGGGGCGATCGGGCCGAGCGTGTCGAGCGACTTGCTCAGCGGGATCACCCCTTCCAGGTCGACGCTTCCGAAAACGGGCTTGAAGCCCGCCACCCCGCACAGCGAGGCAGGGATGCGGATCGATCCCCCGGTGTCGCTGCCGATCGCCCAGTCGCACATCCCCGCGGCGACGGCCACCGCGGAGCCGCCAGACGATCCGCCGGACACGCGGCCCGGATCGTGTGGGTTGCGGGCGGTTCCGTAGTGGGGGTTCACGTTGGTCACGCCGTAGGCGAACTCGTGCAGGTTGGTCTTGCCCACGACGACGCAGCCCGCACGCCGGATGTTCCGGATCACCGGAGCATCCTCGGCCGCGGGGACCTTGGGCAGGATCACGCCGCCCGCCGTGGTGACCATGCCGGCCACGTCCACGAGGTCCTTGACGCCGACCGCCGTCCCGCTGCCGGTTTCGCGAGAGATCGAGATGAACGCGTTGAGCTCGGAGCGCTCGGCGATGCGGGCTCGGGCGGCGTCGAGGTCCATCGGGCTCATTGTCGGGTCTGGAAAGGGGGCGATCGAGTTATCCTGCCCGCTGATGTCGACCCCAAGCGGAGGTTTCGCAGCAGCAAACCTTTCCTGGAGCAAGGTCGACGTGCTCACATCGTTCGAGCGTCTGACCGCCGAGATACAGGTGCGCGGCGGACGCCTCGGGCAGACCATCAACGACCCGGAGCCGCTCTTCCACCTCCGCAACGTGAGCGCGGAGGCGCTCGTGCCGGGAGCCGTGCCCCTGAGCGGAGTCCCCGAAGGCCTCTTCAACAAGGCCAACATCGGCGGCATCAGGATGATCGAGCCCGAGCCGCCTCCAGCCGACCAGATACCGGACCTGATCCGGCGCTACGTCATGTTCCAAGCCACGTCCTTCATGGTCAGCGGCGCGGCAGAATTCCCCAAGGTGACCGAGGCCGCGATGCACACCGAGATCCTGATGAGGAACCACTTCTTCCCGATCCTGGACGCGACCGTCACGATCTTCGGCGTCAACGGCAAGAACTGGACGCAGCCGGCGATCTGGGTCAACCGGGATCAGATGGTGGCGCTCTTCCTAGGCTGACCTGCCGCCGAACAGGCCGCGGATCCTGTCCCACATCACCGCGAACATCAGCGAGAGCGCGTTGACCGGGCGCGCCGTGGCAACCGCTGGCGCGGGCGCCGGCGAAGAAGACGCGACCGGCTGAGAGTTGCCTGGTTGAGAGCCGGCCGGTGGGCTCGCGCTTGGCTGAGCGGTCGGGTTCGCCGTCTCGACGTTGGCCTTGATGCAGGTCGCCATCTCGTTGACCAGCCGGCGCGAAACGTCCTCCATGACGCCGCGGCCGAACTGGGCGACGCGTCCGGCGATGTGGTACTCGGTGACGATCCGCACCGTCGAGCCGCCCTCCGCCGCCACGACAAACATCTGCGCCGTCGCCCGGGCGGACCCGGGACCGGTGGTCTCGCGGCCCTCCGCGGTCAGAGTCGCTGTGTGATCGGTGTCGCTACGCTCCGAGATCCGCGCCGTGCCGCTGTAGGCCACGGTGATCGGTCCCACCTTGACCTTCACCTTCCCGCTGAAGGTGCTCGGGTCGACGACCTCGGAGAGCTCCGCCCCGGGCACGCAACCGACTACCTTGTTGATGTCGAGCAGGTAGGCGAACACGCGGTCGGGAGGCGCATTCACCTGAAACGAATTCTCCAGTTGCATTTCCCGGCTAAAAGTAGCGCAATAGTGGGGTTCGAATACGGGCGGGTTGAGTTGGCCGAGCGGTGCGTGGCAACGCGCCGCCCTTTTTAACGGGGTTAGGAGGAGCGCATGAAGCACAAGGTCGCTACCACCGTCAATGGCCGCCGGCATGAGCACGAGGTCGAGCCTCGCCTCCTGCTCGTGCACTATCTCCGAGACAACCTGGGCCTCACTGGCACCCACATCGGCTGCGACACGAGTCAGTGCGGCGCGTGCACGATCCTGGTCGACGGCCAAGCCGTCAAGAGCTGCACGATGTTCGCCGTCCAGGCCGAGGGCAAAAGCCTGACGACGATCGAAGGCATGGCCAAGGATGGGGAGCTCCACCCGATCCAGCAGGCCTTCTGGGACGAGCACGGGCTGCAGTGCGGTTACTGCACGCCGGGCTTCATCATGGCCGCGTCCTATCTCCTCTCGCAGAACCCGAACCCGACCGAAGACGAGATCCGCAAGGGCCTCGAAGGCAACCTCTGCCGGTGTACGGGCTACGTGAACATAATCAAGGCGGTCCAGACGGCGGCCAAGACGATGGGTGGTGCCGAGGCGAAGCCCAGCGAGCGCGCCGCCGCGCGGAGGAGCTGAGTCATGGCAGTCACGACGATGATCGGAGCCAGGATTCATCGGCGCGAGGACCCGAAGCTGGTCACCGGCCACGGAAGCTATGTCGATGACCTTCGCCAGGTGGGCATGCTCTACATGTCGGTCGTACGCAGCGCACAGGCCCATGCGCGAATCAAGAGCATCGACATAACCGACGCCGGAAAAGCGCCCGGCGTGGTGGCGATCTACACAGCCCGGGATTTCAAGACGATGATCAGCGGGGGCCTGCCCGTCACCGAATCCCTGATCGCCGACAAGAAATACGTCCCCAATCAGTTTCCGATCGCCGAGACGGAGGTCGTTTACTTCGGCGAACCGGTGGCGGTCGTCCTCGCCAGCGAGCGATACCAGGCTGCGGATGCCGCGGAGCAGGTCCAGGTGGACTACGAGCCACTCCCTGTTGTCGTCGACTTTGAGAAGGCGATGCAGAAAGGAAGTGACAAGGCGCACAGCGACGGGCCGGACAACATCGCGTGGGACGTGAAGTTTCCCGGTGGCGACATCGAAGCCGCGTTCAAAGAGGCGGACGTGGTCGTCAAAGAGCGAATCCTCCAGCAGCGCGTCTTCCCGCTGTCGATGGAACCCCGCGTCGTCATGGCGAACTACGTGCCTTTCGGCAATCAGCTCACGCTATGGACGTCAACCCAGGTCCCGCACTTCGTCCGCATCTTCCTTTGCTTCGGCCTCGGGATTCCAGAGAGTCAGATCCGCGTCATCTCCCCGGACGTCGGCGGAGGCTTCGGCAGCAAACTCCGGCCCTATCCGGAGGAGTACCTCGCCGCGGCGGCTTCCAAGCTGTCGGGCAGTCCTGTGAAATGGGTCGAAACCCGAACCGAGAACCTCCAGGCGACGACTCACGGACGCGGCCATATCTTCGACATCGAGGTGGCGGCCAAGCGAGACGGCACTCTTCTCGGCCTCAAGGTCACCAACCTTTCGGACAACGGCGCGTACGTGGGCGTCTTCGGAGCTCTTCAGTCCGCCCTCTCACTATTCCTCGCCCCCGGTTGCTACAAGTGGAAGGCATTCGACGGCCGCACCGTCGGCATCTTGAGCAACAAGATGTCGACCGATCCATACCGCGGCGCGGGCCGGCCGGAAGCCGCTCATCTCGTCGAGCGCGCGGTCGATCTCGTGGCCCATGAATTGAAGATGGATCCGGCGGACGTTCGCCGCAAGAACTTCCCCACCGAGAAAGAATTCCCGTTCACCAACCCACTTGGCATGGTCTACGACTCCGGCAACTACGCGAAGACACTGGACAAGGCGATGCAGATCGTCGGCTACCAGGAGCTTCGCCGCCGCCAGGCGGAACTGCGCAAGCAGGGCCGCTATCTCGGCATCGGGCTTTCGACGTACGTCGAGATCTGCGGTGTGGGTCCATCGGCCGCAACCGACCACGTTTCAGGGAGCATTTCGCTCGTCGAGTCGTCCATCGTGCGGGTTCACCCGACCGGATCCGTGACCGTCGCAGTGGGGACGCATTCCCACGGCCAGGGTCATGACACAACGTTCTCGCAGATCGTGGCGGACACGCTCGGGGTGCCGTACGAGTCGGTCCAGATCAACCATGGCGACACGAGTGACACACCCTTCGGCTACGGGACGTACGGAAGTCGAAGCCTTCCGGTGGGCGGCATCTCGATCTACAAGTCTTGCCAGAAAGTGGTCGACAAGGCCAAGAAGATCGCGGCCCACATGCTCGAAGCGGCGGAAGCCGATGTTGTGTTCGACCAGGGTCGGTTTCATGTGAAGGGCAGCCCCGACCGCGCGAAGACCATGGGCGAGGTTGCGTTCAGGGCTCACCAGACCGGTCTTCCCGACGGCATGGAGGAAGGCCTGGAGGCAGTCACCTATTTCGATCCACCCAACTTCACCTGGCCGTTCGGCGCACACATTTGCGTCGTCGAGGTCGATCCCGAAACGGGAGCGGTCGACATCCAGAAGTACGTCGCCGTGGACGACTGCGGCAACGTCATCAACCCGATGATCGTCGACGGCCAGATCCACGGAGGTGTGGCGCAGGCAATCGGCCAAGCCCTCTTCGAGGAAGTCGTCTATGCGGAAGACACCGGGCAGCTTCGAACCGGAACGCTTCTTGACTACAGCATTCCAGGCATTGGCGAGATCCCTGACCTCGAGCTCGACAGGACGATCACGCCATCGCCAACCAATGACCTCGGAGTGAAAGGGGTCGGCGAAGCCGGCACCATCGCGGCGAGCGCCGCGGTGATCAACGCGGTGGTCGACGCGCTCAGCCCGCTGGGCATCAAGCACGTCGACATGCCAGCCAGCCCGGACAGGCTGTGGAAGATGATGCAGGAGGCACGTAAGTGATACCAGCCGCATTCGAATACGCCCGCGCCTCCTCGGTCGAGGAGGCATCCAAGCTGCTCAACAAGTTCGGTGAGGACGCGAAGGTGCTGGCCGGAGGCCACAGCCTGATCCCTCTCATGCGCCTGCGCCTCGCGCAACCCACGGCGCTCATCGACATCAATGGAATCAAAGAGCTCGACCACATCAAGGAGGACGGTCACAAGCTGCGGATCGGCGCGCTCACGCGGCACGTGACGATTCAGAACTCCTCGGTGGTCAAGGACAAGCTCCCGCTCCTAGCCGAGATTGCCGGCGAGGTTGGCGACAACCAGGTGCGCAACATGGGCACGATGGGCGGCGTCATCGCGCACGCGGACGCGGCCGGCGACTATCCGACCCTGGCCCTGATGCTCGACGCGGAGATCGTCACCAATCAGCGCACCATCCAGGCGAAGGATTTCTTCAAGGACCTGTTCACGACATCGCTCGGGCCCGACGAGATCGTGACGGAGGTCGTCTTCCCGGTGGCGAACGGTCCGCACAAATACATCAAGTTCCGCCGCCGGCTTTTCGACTGGGCGATCGTCGGCGTCGCCGCGCAGAAGATGAACGGCGACTGGCGCATCGGCCTCACGAATGTGGGCCCAACCCCCGTGCGCGCCAAGGCGGTGGAGGACGCCCTGAAGAAGGGCGCCAAGCCCGAGGAGGCCGCGCAGCATGCCTCCGACGGCCTCAATCCCGCGGGCGACCTGCGCGCGAGCCCGGAGTACAAAAAGCACCTCGCGCGCGTGCTGACCAAGCGCGCGATCCAGCAAAGCACATAAGAGTCTTGGGGTGGCCGGGCCGACGGGTCCGGCCACCTCGTACGCTTTGTCACCGTGACGGCTTCACTCAGCATCGACGACGTCGAACGGCGCCTGCGCGAGCGGCGCTACATCGGCGACCGCTCCCTCGCGACCTCGATCTTTCTCGCCCTGCAGCTCAAGAAGCCGCTGTTCATCGAAGGCGAGGCCGGCGTCGGCAAGACCGAGGCGGCCAAGGTCATGGCCGACGTGCTGGGCGCGCGGCTGATCCGTCTCCAGTGCTACGAGGGCATCGACCTGGCGCACGCGGTCTACGAGTGGAACTACCCGCGCCAGCTGCTGCACATCCGCCTGCTCGGCGAGGGCACGGACAAGACGGACAGGCGCACCGCGGAACGCGAGATTTTCAGCTCGGAGTTCCTGCTGCGCCGCCCGCTGCTCGACGCCATCGACAACGACGACGCCACGCCGCCAGTACTGCTGATCGACGAGATCGACCGCTCGGACGAGGAGTTCGAAGCCTTCCTGCTCGAGCTGCTGTCCGAGTTTCAGGTCTCGATCCCGGAGATCGGCACCATCAAGGCGAAGCAGGTGCCTTTTGTGGTCATCACCTCAAACCGCACGCGCGAGGTGCACGACGCGCTCAAGCGCCGCTGCCTCTATCACTGGATCGACTATCCGGACCTCGACAAGGAGGTGGAGATCGTGCGCGCGCGCGCGCCCGAGGCCGCCGACGGCCTGGCGCGCGAGGTCGCCGCACTCGTCCAGGGACTGCGCGGGATGGACCTCTACAAGGTGCCCGGCGTGGCCGAGACGCTCGACTGGGCGCGCTCGCTGGCGGCCCTGGGCGCCACGCGGATCGATGCCAACCTGGTCAACGCGACGATGGGCGCCGCGCTCAAGTACCAGGAGGACCTCGAGAAGGTGCGCGAGCAGGTACCGGCCCTCGTCGAAAAGGCGCAGCGTGCCTGAGTCCGCGTCGCCCGACCTCCTTCCTCGCCTCGGCGCCTTCGCGCGGCTGCTGCACGACGCGGGCCTGGAGGCGGGGCCGCGCCGGCTGACCGACGCCACGCGCGCGCTCGCTTTCATCGACCTGAAGCAGCAGACCGACTTCCGCAATGCCCTCCGTTCGGTTTTTGTGAGCCGGAAGGAGGACCTGCCGACGTTCGAGGCCGCGTTCGACATCTTCTGGGCCCCGCTCGATCCGCGCGCGTCGGCCGGCGTCATCCCCGGTCGCAGCCTCGCCCTGCCGCTCTCACCCGAGCGGGCGAAGGTCTGGGCCAACGCGCTCGGCCTCAACACGTCGCAGATGAACCGCAAGGGCGAGGATCAAGAATTCCCCGCGAGCTCCAGCGGTTACAGCGCCGAGGAGCTGCTGCGCAACAAGGACTTCGAGCAGATGACGTGGGCTGAGACTGTACAGGTGAGGCGCCTAGTCGAGCAGGCGCCGTGGCGCGTGGCGGAGCGGCGCACGCGCCGGCTCCGACCCGCTCGGTCCGGACGCATCGACCTGCGTCGGTCGGCCCGGCACGCGATCCGCTCGAGCGGCGAGCTGATGAACCTTTTCCGGCGCAAGCCTCGCGTCCGGCGGCGGCCGCTCGTGCTCATATGCGACGTGAGCGGCTCGATGGAACGCTACTCGCGCCTCCTGATGATCTTCGCCCACGCCATCGCGCGCCGCGAAGACCTCGAGGCGTTCGTCTTCTCGACGCGGCTGACGCGCATCACACGGCTGCTGCGCCAGCGCGACCTCGACCGCGCGCTCGAGTCGGTGAGCAAGGGCGTGCACGATTTCAGCGGCGGCACGCGCATCGGCGACGCGCTTGGCACCTTCAACCGCCAGTGGGGGAGACGCGTCCTCGGCCATGGGGCGGTGGTGATCATCATCAGCGACGGGTGGGACCGCGGCGATCCGGTGCATCTCAGCGCCGAGCTCATGCACCTGCGCCGCTCGGCGCACCGCCTCATCTGGCTCAACCCGCTGCTCGGCACCGAGGGCTACCAGCCGCTGACTCGTGGCATGGCCGCCGCGCTGCCCTACTGCGACGACTTCCTCACCGCGCACAACGTGCAGGCGCTCGAAGACCTCGGCCGGCTGCTGGCGTCGCTGGATAGCAGGACCTCGCGATGAGGGAGGTCCTCGAGGAGCTGAATGAATGGACGCGCGAGGGCGAGGACATCGCGCTCGCGACGGTGGTCGAGACGTGGGGCTCGAGCCCGCGGCCTCTCGGCTCGAAGATGCTCGTAACGCGCTCGGGGAAGATGGCGGGCTCGGTGTCGAACGGCTGCATCGAAGGCGCTGTCTTCGAAGAAGCGCAAGAGGTGCTCAAGGCCGGCAAACCGAAAGTCGCGGCATTCGGGGTCGCGGACGAGGTCGCTTTCGAGGTGGGCCTTGCTTGTGGCGGCCACATCGAGGTTTTCATCCAGCCGCTCGGCCGCGTGCATCAGCAGCTGATCGCGATGCTCAACCGCAACGAGGCGGCGACGCTTCGCACGAACCTGGTCAGCGGCGAAGCCGAGCTCGTCAAGGGGACCCCGCATGGGTCAGAGCTGGCGCGCCGGGACGGTGACGTTTTCATCGAGCCGTATCGCCGGCCGGCCTACCTCGTGATCATCGGCGCGATCCACATCGCGATCCCGCTTCACCGGCTGGCCAAGCTGATGGGGTATCGGGTCACCGTGGTGGACGCCAGGAAGAAGTTCGCGACCAAGGAGCGTTTCCCCGACGCCGACGAGCTGATCGTCGCCTGGCCCGACGAGGCGATGGCCAGGCTGACGATCGACAGCTCGACTTATGTCGTCATCCTCACCCACGACCCGAAGTTCGACCTGCCCGCATTGCGCGCGGTCCTGCGCAAGGACGCCGGCTACGTCGGCGCGATCGGCAGCCGCAAGACGAACCAGAACCGTTTCGACGCGCTGCGCAAGGAAGGCTTCACGGAGGAGCAGCTCTCGCGCGTGCACGGGCCCATCGGTCTCGACCTCGGCGGACGTGGGGCGGAGGAGACCGCGCTGGGCATCCTCGCGGAGATCACCACGGTTCGTTTCGGCGGATCAGGCGTGGCTATGCGGGCCGCTCGGGCCTAGCTTCCTTGCCGCGCGGAAGCGGCGCGCCTTCTCCCGGTTGCCGCACGAGGCCATCGTGCACCAGCGGCTCGAATGGTTCTTCGAGCGGTCGTAGAAGGCCCAGCGGCATTCATCCGAGCCGCACAGCTTGAGCCGCTCCCAGTCCTCGCCTTGCATCGCTGAGTAGAGCGTCGCGACCAAACGGCCGATGGCGCCGACGGCGCCTGACGCCTCCGGTTCCAGCCGCGGCCGGCCGTCGGGTGCGAACCGCATGCGGAGCCGGCTGGCGGTCGCGGCTTCGTTGAGGGTCGCGAGGTCCACGGGATAGACGTGCTGCCCCGAGTTCCCGCCGATGACAGCGCGCATCGCCTCACGGACGGCGATCGCGTGCTTGAGATCCGAGTCCTCCACCGGCTGACCGGCCTCCATCAGGCCGTTTGCAACGAGCCAGGCCTTGAACGTGTTTGTGTCGGTGAGCTCCTCCTTCAGAGGCACCATGTCGACCGTGTTGACGAAGGCCTGAACCAGGCCGACCTCGCCCTGGGCGGTTTCTCGTTCAGACATCGAATTTCATCTTACCCATAACCACACAAAGCACAACATCGGTTATAATAACCACTGTAGTAAGTTAGTAAGTTATCAAGGAGGAAAACAGATGAACCCGTACATGAACGAGGAGCTCATGTGGCAGCGCCTGAAGGACATCCAGCTCGAGGCGGAGAACAGCCGCCTGTGGGCCACCCACGGCATCCCCGCCACGCTCCGGTTGCTCCGGCTGCTTGGCGAGCGCGTCTGGTGGCTGGCAGGGCTCGCGACGCGACGGCCGCCCCGCCGGCGCCCGCACCAGATCGTCGAGGACCGCGAGACCGCGTCGCACGCCGCATAGCAGTCCCCATGACGATGCAAGTCAATCGTTTTCGGATGACCCTGGTGCACGCGGTGGAGAAGATCGAAGAGGCGCTCCGGCCCCTTCTCCGCGGCGTGCACCCCCGCTGGTGGGCCTAGGCCGCCAGGCGACGCAGCACCGCCACCTGCTCGGCGTCGGGCCCGCCACCCGCGCCCGGCACCTCGAGGATGAAGGGCAGCTTCGCGAGTCGCGGCTCGTGGAGCAGGGCGCGAAAGCCCTCCTCGCCGATCTGACCGGTCCCGATGTTCGCGTGGCGGTCGCGGTTCGAGCCAAGACCGGTGACCGAGTCGTTGCAGTGGATGACCTCGATCTTCTTCAGCCCGATCACGCTGTCCAGCTCGTCGAGCGTCTTCTTGACCTCCTCGCTGTTGCGCTCGTCGTAGCCGGACGCGAAGGCGTGGCACGTGTCGAAGCAGACGGTCACTCGCGGATCGTCGAGGGCGTCGAGCATCTGGCGGATCTCCTCGAAGCGAGCGCCGACACATCCACCAAGCCCCGCGTTGTTCTCGATCAGGAGCCGCGCCGTCTTCGGCTGCGCGCGGTCGAGCACGTGCTGCAAGTGCTCGGTGATGGATGGAAGCCGCGCCTCGAAGCCCGCGCCCTTGTGCGAACCGGTGTGGAAGATGACGCCGTCGACGCCCAGGTCGTCGGCCGCCTTGAGGTAGCCGGCCAGCGTGCTCTCGGACCGCTGGCGCAGCGTGGGGTCGTCGCCGGCCAGGTTGATCAGGTACACCGCGTGGAAGTAAAAGGGCGGATGACCGTGCTTCACGGCCGCCTCTTTGAACGTGGCGATGCGTGTCTCGTCGAGCTTGGGCGAGCCCCAGAAACCGGGCGGCGTCGGATGCACCTGGATCGCCTCTGCGCCCATCGCTTTGGCTCGCTCGAAGGCGAGGTGGAGGCCGCCCGACGAGTCGACGTGAGCCCCAAGCAGCGGCATTCAAAAAGACTGTAAGCCGGGTCCCGTCTGCCATGCTGAGCGGCGGTGGGAATGGTCTTTGTCATGGGGGACCTGGACCTCGCGATCCGGGGGCGGACGTACCGCGAGCCCGACGGACCGCACTCGATGGTCGTGCGCGGAAAAGACCTCGATGCCGCCCTCCAGCACATCGAGGCGCGGAGCGATTGCCAGTCGGTCGCGGTGGTCGGACTTCCGGAACAGGTGCCCGACCTTTCGTCGCTCGTCGGGCGGCGACTCTTGCTCGTCGACGGCGACAGCGCGCGCCTCCGAGAGTTCGCCGAGGTCGCCATCCGGCTCGGCATCGAGGTGGAGTGGATCCGCTCCGCCCGGCCGCCCTTCCAGCGGCTCGCGGCGGCTCTGCTCCCGGTCGGTGGGATCGTGCTGGCCGCGGGCGCGAGCTCGCGCATGCCCGGTTCGCAGAAGCTGCTCCTCGACATCGACGGCACGCCGATGGTCCGCCATGTGCTCGAGGCGGCGACCGAAGGTGGATGCCATCAGACGGTCGTCGTCTATGCGGAGGAGGACGTGCGGCGCGTGATCGACGGAAGGGCCGAGCTCGTCTTCAACCCCAAGGCGCAGAGCGGCATGGCTTCCTCGCTTCAGGTCGGACTGCGCGCGATGCGCCCCGAGATAGAGGCCACGGTAGTGCTCCTGGGCGACCAGCCGCTGGTCGGGTCCCGCACCGTGGCGGCTCTGATCCGCGCGTGGCGGCGGGAAGGATCCCGTCCCGCGGTCGCCGTCTCGCAGGGCGAGGACGGATGGGCTCCGCCCGTCGTCATGGCGCGGGAGCTCTGGGACCAATTGTTCAAGCTCAAGGGCGACGCGGGGGCGCGCCAGGTCCTGCACGGGCGGCCGGAGCTGCTCGACGTCGTGCCCGCGCCCGGGCGGCCCGACGACATCGACACGCCCGACGACTACGCCAAGATCGTGCGTCTGTTTCCGCGCCGCCGCCCCAAGCAGCGCGCGTAGACCACCTTCCGGCGTAGCATCTGGATAGTGCTAGTGATCGCTCTAGGAGTGGTGACTTGAAAGATTCCGGCTGGGTCCGGTCGGGCGACTACCAGGACATCCTCTATGACACGTGGGACGGGATCGCCAAGATCACGATCAACCGCCCCGAGGTCCGCAACGCCTTCCGTCCGGCCACCGTCTCGGAGATGGCGAAGGCGTTCGAGGCCGCGCGCGACGACCCGAAGATCGGCGTCGTCATCCTGACCGGCGCGGGCACCGAGGCCTTCTGCTCCGGCGGCGACCAGCGGGTGCGCGGCGATGACGGCTACGTCGACGCCGCGGGCACCGGCCGCCTGAACGTGCTCGACCTGCAGGTCCAGATCCGCCGCCTGCCCAAGCCGGTGATCGCGATGGTGGCCGGATACGCGATCGGCGGCGGCCATGTCCTTCACGTCGTCTGCGACCTCACGATCGCGGCCGACAACGCGCGGTTCGGCCAGACCGGGCCTCGCGTGGGGAGCTTCGACGGCGGCTACGGCGCGGGGCTGCTGGCGCGCATCGTCGGCCAGAAGAAGGCACGCGAGATCTGGTTCCTGTGCGAGCAGTACGACGCGCAGCAGGCGCTCGACATGGGACTCGTCAACAAGGTGGTGCCGCTGGCCGACCTGGAGAAGGAAACGGTCGCTTGGTGCCGCAAGATGCTCTCGCTCAGCCCGCTCGCGCTGCGCATGTTGAAGGCGGGGCTCAACGCCGCGGACGACGGCCTTGCCGGAATCCAGCAGCTGGCCGGCGACGCGACGCTGCTCTACTACATGAGCGAAGAGGCACAGGAAGGGCGCGACGCTTACGTGCAGAAACGCAAGCCCAATTTCTCGAAGTTCCCGAAGCGCCCATAGCTCGATGGTCGCGGTCACGGCTCCTCCAACCGCGATGGGCGTGTGGTGGTCGGCGGTCCGGCCGGCCACGCTCGCCGCATCGGTGGCGCCTGTGCTGACAGGGACCGCCATCGCGATCCATCAGGGCGGCGCGCGGTGGTGGGCGGGCGCGGGTGCGCTGGTGGTCGGCGTGGCGATGCAGTTCGGCGTCAACTTCGCGAACGACTACTCCGATTTCGTGCGCGGCGCCGACTTGCATCGTGTCGGGCCGGTGCGCGCGTCGTCCTCGGGCCTGGTCGCGCCCGATCACGTGCGGTGGGCGGCGATCGGCTCTTTCGGCGTCGCCGGCCTGGCCGGTCTGGTGCTGAGCCTCGCGGTCGACTGGCGGCTGCTCATCGCAGGCGCGGCGTGCTTGCTGGCCGGCTGGCTGTACACAGGCGGCCCGAAGCCTTACGGCTACCTCGGCCTCGGCGAGGTTTTCGTGTTCGTTTTCTTCGGGCTCGTGGCGACGATTGGGACCGTCTACCTGGAGACGAGCCGGATCACCGCGCTGTCGGTCCTGATGGGTTGCGCGATGGGATTTTTCGCCACGGCGATCCTGGTCATGAACAACCTGCGCGACATCGACACCGACGCGACTGCGGGCAAGCGTACGCTCGCGACGCGGATCGGACGCGAGAGGACGCGGTGGCTGCTGCTGGTCCTGGTTTGCGCGGCCTTCGCGGTGCCGATCGCGGTAACGGCCGCGGGGCTCGCCGGCGTCATCGCCATGCTCGCCCTGTTCGCCGCACCGCTCGCAGCCGTTCCGGTGCGCGTTGCTTTCGCGAGCGAAGCTGCGCCCGACCTCGTCCATGCCCTCAGACGGATGGCCGCAGCGCAGGTCGCCTACGCGCTGCTGTTCACGCTGGGATTGCTGCTTTGACGACCGCAATCATCGAGGCCCGACGTCCGCTCGACGTGGCTCGCGATGTGGCGCGACTGGTCGACGCGGGGCAGCGCTCATTCGTGCTGCGCCGGATCGACCACGGCGGGATGCTCGACCTCGAGCGCCTCGGCGCGGCGCGCTACGTCGCGGGGCTTCAGTCGGCCGTCGAGCTGGAGGAGGAGACGCCGGCCGCGGTCGCGGCGGCGAGGTGAGCGCTCAGGACGCGAGCAAACGCGTCGGGCCTTTCCTGGTGCACGGAGTGGCCGGCCCTGAGCACGATCTCATGCCGCCCGTTGGGTACGGCTGCGGCGAGCCTGCGCGCGGACGCGACGTAGCCATGGTCGAGCTGGCCCGCGACGAAGGTGCAGGGCATCGAGAGGCGATCGAGCTCGCCCCACAACGGCTCCATCACGCCCGCGCCCATTCCGCGCAGCGAGCAGGCGAGGCCCGCCGCGTGGTTCCGAAGGCGTTCGGCGCGGACCTCAGCGACGTAAGCCGGACCTCTGCGCTCCAGACCGGCGAACAGCGGCAGGCTGCCCCAGTAGTCGACGAAGGCCTCGACGCCCTCGTGCTCGATTCGCTCCGCGAGCGCTTCGTCGCCCTGGCGTCTGCCCGCCCGAGCGGCCTCGTCGAGGCCGGCGTGGGCGCCGATCGTGACGAGGGACAGGACGCGCTCGGGCTGGCGCGCCGCGACGTGGAGCGCGAGACGGCCGCCCATCGAATAGCCCACGAGGTGCGTCCGTTCGACGCCGAGGTGGTCCCAGAGCATCGCGAGGTCTTTCGCGCAAGTGCCCATGGAGCACGGAGCGCCGCGTCTGGTCTGCGTCTCGCCGTGGCCGCGCAGGTCGGGCACGATCCACATCCAGCCCTGAGGCATGCGCCCGATGAGCTCGCGCCAGCTGCGGCCGGACTGCGTGAAGCCGTGAAGGAGCGTGACCGGCGCCCCTTCGCCGCCCACAAAGTAGCTCAGCCTGACGTCCTCACCGTCGAGAATCACAGGCAAACAATCGTATGAGCGATGCAACCCAGGCCTTCGCGGCCACCTTTGTCGACGAGCTGGCGCTGCAGGGCGTCGAGTTCGCCTGCGTCTCGCCAGGGTCGCGCTCGGCGCCGCTCGCGATGGCGCTGCAGCGGCATCCGCGCATCAAGGTCCTCGTCCATATCGACGAGCGATGCGGCGCTTTCTTTGCCGTCGGGCTGGGCAAGGCCTCGGGCCGCCCGGCCGTGGTCCTCACGACGTCGGGCACAGCGGCAGCCGAGCTGCACGCGGCTGTCGTGGAGGCGTCCTACTCGCGGACGCCGCTGATCGTCCTCACCGCGGACCGTCCGCCGGAGCTGCAGGCGGTGGGGGCGAACCAGGCGATCGACCAGCAGCGCCTTTACGGGACGGCGGTCCGGTGGTTTTTCGACCCCGGGCTGCCGGTCGAGATGCCCAACGCGGCGCGTTTCTGGCGGCGCCTCGCCGTCCGCGCCGTGGCCGAGGCGGCGGATGGCCCGGTCCACCTCAACCTCCCGTTTCGCGAACCCCTCGTGCCGGGACCAGGCGAGCGTCCCGCGGCCGAAGCGGCGCCAGCACAGTCCGAGACCACTGGCCGGTTGCTGCCGAGCCAGGCGCAGGTCGCATCGCTGTCGTCCGCGCTGCAGCGTGCCCAGCGTCCGCTCGTGGTGGCGGGGGAGATGCGTGATGGCGACCGCCTCGCGCCGGCGCTTCAGCGTCTCGGCGTGCCACTCCTCGCCGAGCCGACCTCACAGCTGCGCCGCGGCGACGCTGGGCCGGTGGTCGAATCGTATGAGGCCCTCCTTCGGGCGGGCTGGTCCTTGCAGCATGGACCGGACCTGGTGATCCGAATCGGCGCGATGCCGACCTCGCGCGTGCTGAATCGCTGGCTGGCCGCGGCCGCCGCGCCAACGTTCCTCATCGACCCGGACCACGCATGGCGCGACCAGGACCACGTGGCGACGAGCGTGATGGCCTGCGATCCGCAGCCCCTCCTCGAGGCGATGCCGCCGCTCGACCGCGTCGGGTGGCGCGACCAGTGGGTCACTGCGGGCAAACGCGCCACCGCGGCGATCGCGGCCACGCTCGTCTCCACGCCCGTGCATGAGGGGCATGTCGTGCGGGCGCTGAGCAGCCGCCTCCCGGACCCAGGCAATGTGTTCATCGGCTCGAGCATGTCCATCCGTGCGGCCGACAGCTTCTGGCCGCTCGCCCGCACGCAGCAGCGCTTCTTCGGCAATCGCGGCGCGAGCGGCATCGATGGGCTCGTGTCAAGCGGCCTCGGCGTCGCGACCGCGCGCGACACCTCACCGACAGTGCTGCTGCTCGGCGACCTGTCCCTTTATCACGACATGAACGGCCTGTGGGCTCTGCAGCGACACGGGATCAAAGCGACCCTCGTGGTCTGCGACAACAACGGCGGCGGGGTCTTCAACTTTCTGCCGCAGGCGGAGCACCCGGACGTTTTCGAGGAGATCTTCGCGACGCCGCTGGGCCTCGACCTGTCCCAGGTAGCGCGCCTCTACGGGCTTGTCTACAGCCCGGTCAGCGACCGCTCGGGACTCGAGCCGGCGATCGCCGACGCCATCGCAGCCCCGACACCGACCATGGTCGTCGTCCGTTTCAAGCGCGAGGACAGCGTGAACGGACACCGGCTGTGCTGGGAGGCCGCGGCCTCGGCGCTGAAGAGCTAAGGAGCCGGATCCCGCGAGTGCCGGGCCCCACGGGTTCATCACCTTCTCCAGGCCCGCCGGTGCCGGCTCCGGCGGCGAATCGGGTTCGATCAGACCAGCGCGGTGAGCAGCGCCTTGAACTTCAGCTCGGTCTCTTCGAGCTCCCGAGCCGGGTCCGAGTCCGGCATCACGCCGACGCCCGCGTAGAGCCGCGCGCCGTCCTCCCACAGAAGGCCGCAGCGCAGCGACACCGCCAGCTCTCCATCCCCGCGGCCGTCGATCCAGCCCACCGCTCCGGCGTACCAGCCGCGCTCCATCGCTTCGAGCTCGTCGATCAGGACGTCGGCCGCGGCGCGCGGCCAGCCGCCGACGGCGGGAGTGGGGTGGAGGGCGGCGGCGAGAGTCAGCGCGTCGGCGGCGGGGTCCCGCAGCTGCGCCTCGACGCTCGTCGCGAGGTGCTGGATGTTGGTGAACCCCACCACCTCGGGCCCGCGAGCGGTGACCTTGCTCGAGAACGGTCGCAGCGCGTCGAGGACGAACTGCGAGACGACGCGATGCTCGTCAGCGTCTTTGTTGCTCTCGATGAGATGCCGCGCGAAACTCTCGTCTTCGGCGTCGGTGGCACCGCGCGCGACCGACCCGGCCATCGGCTGTGCGAACGCTCGAGTGCCCGATCGACGCACGAGCAGCTCCGGTGACGCGCCGGCGAATGCTGTGCCATCGGCGCCCGCGATCAGGTACGTGAAGCACGACGGATACGCAGCACGAAGGGCTCGCACGACCGCTCCCGCCGAAACGACGCCATCCCCGTGCGCGACCACCTCTCGAGCCAGCACAACCTTCTCGGCGTCGCCCGCTCTCAATCGCGCCGCCGCACTTTCGACCGCCGCCGTCCAGGCCAGCGGATTACGGACTGGCGCGACGTCGAGCCTGTGAGCCGCGGGGGCGCGCACTGTCGTGGGCGCAAGGTCGAGAAGGTCTTCGGCATCCAGCGCCGCAGCCACCACGAATGTGCGTCCGCGCTTTCGCATCACGGTCAGCGCCGGCACTCGAAACAGCAATGCCGGAAAGCCCGACCAAGCGCCTCTTGGCTCGCGGTCGGTCCGGTACGCGAACCCGCCGACCGCGATCGCGTCGGACGGCGCGACGCGCTGCCACAGCCGCGCTGCCGCGAGGATGCGGTTCTCGCCGGCTTCGAAGTCGATGGCCCTGCCGGTCGCGTCCTCGAGCGCCACGCCGTTCGCGGTGGCGACGATATCGAGCGCTCGGCCGATCGCCGCCACGCTGACGGCGTCCGGCATCGGCCGCTCGATGAGCATCACCTCGTGCCCGGCGTCGCGCGCGGCGCTGACCAGGTCGACAAGATCAGGCGTGCGGTCGAGCTCCCATGAGCGAACCGGAGTCGCGGTGATCACGCTCTTTTCTCGATGTGCTCCCGGGCCGCACGCAGGAGGGAGCGCTCGAAGTGGTGGCGGACCAGCGTCCCGCTGGCCTCCAGCAGCTCGTTGAACGTCTGCAGGAGCTTGCGCTCCGCGGCCTCGGTCTCGCCGCCTTCAGCCTGGATCCGCTCGCGCACATAGCGGTCGAAGAGGTCGACCGCCTGCCGCGCCGTGCGGTCGACCGCGGCGGCGTGGTCCTTGCCCAGGTCCATCAATGCGCCGATCGGCACCCCCGCCGCGATGAGCTTCATGCCAGCCGCGATGGCCTGGAGGTCGTCGGCGGGGTAGAGAGGCTCCTCGCCGCCCTCGATCGGCACCAGCAGGCCCGCCTGCTCGAGGCTGGTGAGCAGGGGCTCGGCGACGCCGCTGCGTTCGGCCAGCTCGGCGAGCGTCACCGTCTGCGGAGCGGCGGGCCGCGTGACGGCGGCCACCAGCGCCTCGTCCGACGCCTCGAGCTCCCCGGCCAGGAAGCGCTGGATGACGGTCAGGGTGAAGCCCTGCTGCTGGAGCTCCTTGATCCGCTTCAGCCGCTCGAGGTGGGAGTCGCCGTACCAGGTGACTCGGCCGTCGCGGCGGGGAGCCTCGAGCAGGCCCTTGCCCTGGTAGAAGCGGATGGTGTCCACCGCCACGCCGGCCGTCCGGGCCAACTGTTCGATCCGGTACTCCATGAGTACTTACTCTAACGATCGCGGGACGGCGCTGGGCGGGGAGTAATCATCGGTTGGGAGAACTTGGTGACGGGACTGGGAAGAGGGGGGCGGTGGTGGGCCTTGGTTGCTGGATTGGGGTACTCGGTGAATAGATTTGCGTGTGAATTCTATTGACAACGAACGCCTGTTTGGTACAATACTCTCATGTTGGACGAGCTCGAACGGCTGGAGGCTGCGGCACGAGATTTCGAGCACGAAGCTGACCTCGACTACTTAGACCTCGGTCGGCTGGCGGCGGTCATCGACCGTCTGAAGGGCACGCTATGCAGAGGCGCCCACGCGTCTCGGAGGCGGGGCGACCACCTGCTCGAGGGCCGGAGCGCAGTAACTCTTGTCTCGATCGACTGCA
>CAKZUH010000015.1 GCA_937921725.1 uncultured Chloroflexota bacterium
ACCCGGACGAGACTTACGCTCGCTGGTCTGGACCAGCTTCGACCAGGACGCACCATGCGCTGAATGCTAGTTCAGCAGCGTCAGCTGCTCCGGCGGAGGCGGTGGTTTCAGGATGACTCTGCGCCGGTCGGAGACGCCGTGGCGGGAGCGCAGCCGCCCCACCTCGTGCAACGTCTTCGCGCCGAACGAGGGCGGCAGGTAGGCGCGGTTTCGGTAGGCGTCCTCGTAGCGGGGCACAAGCTCGGGCCAGTGCTTCGACAGCACCGACATGAAATGCTCGCGGGTTCCATCCTTGAGATGCAGCATGCCGGCCCACAGGCCTGTGGCGCCCGCGGCTCGCGCCGCTACGACCACCGCCTCGAGTTGGTCGGGCCGGTCGGACAAACCAGGCAGGATCGGGGCCATGCCCACTCCGACGTCGACACCCGCGGTGATCAGCTTCTCGATCGCGCGGAGCCGCTGCCGCGGGTGGGCGGTGCCCGGCTCGGTCTTGCGCCAGACCTCATCGTCCACAGTGGGGATGCTGAAGGTGATGTGCAGGTCGGCGCGTCGCGCCAGGTCGGTCAGGACGTCGATGTCGCGGACGATCATCGGTCCGCGCGTGATCATCGCGGATGGATTCGCGAAATCGCGAAGCGTCTCGAGGCACTGCCGCGTCAAGCGATAGCGCCCTTCGGCAGGTTGGTATGGGTCGGTCGCCGCGCCGATGACGACAGTCTCCCTCTTCCACGAGCGCCGGGCGAGCTCGCCTCGCAGCACCGCGGCGACATTCACCTTGACGCGGACCGTGCGGCCGTAGCGGTCGTCTGAGGGGCGGTCGGCGCGGAGCTCGAAAGCGCGCACGTAACAGAAGGCGCAGCGGTGCTCGCAGCCGGTGTAGGGGTTGAGCGACCAGGCGAAGCCCATGTTCTTCACCGGGTTCAGGGCCGACTTGCATTGGACCTCGAGGTACTCGACATCGGCCAGCCGGGGCTCGGGATCTGTCATCCGGCCATGTTAGAACAAACGTTCGCTTCTTAACACGCTGGGTTGGCACGGGTTTTTCGAAGAGGTTGAATTGGGCCCAGGAGTGCCGGTAAGGGTGGGACCCGCTAGGGTTGCGCCTTTGCGCGGGGGCGGCGGTTGGGGCGGACCCGCGACGAAGGGCAGAAATCGTTGAGCACGCACTCCTCGCACCTCGGCCGCCGCGCCACGCACACGCGGCGCCCGTGCAGGATCAGCCGCAGCGAGAGCGCGGTCCACTCCTCCTTAGGCACCATGCGGCACACCTGAAACTCGATCTTCACGGGATCCCTCGTCCTCACCAGCCAAAGCAGGTTTGTCAGTCGGATCACGTGCGTGTCGACCGCAAACCCGGGCACGCCGAATCCCGCTCCGAGGATGACGTTCGCCGTCTTGCGCCCGATGCCTGGGATCTTGATGAGGTCCTCCATGGTCCTGGGAATCTCGCCGCCAAACAGCTCGACCAGCTTGCGGCTGGCCGCGATGATCCGCTTGGTCTTGGCCCGAAAGAACCCGGTCGGCTTGATCAGCTTTTCGACCTCGGCGGGGTCGCCCGCCGCGAGATCCAGGGGAGTCGGGTAGCGCCGGAACAGCTCGGGCGTGACCAGGTTGACGGAGCGGTCAGTCGTCTGGGCTGAAAGGATGGTCGCGATCAGCAGCTGAAACGGGTTCTCGTGGACCAGCTCCGTCGCCGCCGGATACAGCTCGCGCAGCCCCTCGACGGTGAGGGCCGCCCTGGTCCTCGCGCCGCGCGGAGGCGCGGGCGTCATCCACGACTTCTTTTTTTTCTTAGGAACCAAGCAGCCTGCGCGTCACCGCGGCGACCTGCGCGCCATCGGCGCGGCCGGCCAGCCTCGCGGTCGCCGCCTTCATGACAGCGCCGAAGCCCTTCGGACCGTCGGGCTTGACCTCGGCGATCGCGGCGCGAACCTCCGCCTCGATCTCCTGCTCGCTCATGGCGGCGGGCAGGAAACCGCGAAGCACCTCCATCTCGGCCTGTTCCCGGCGAGCGGAGTCGTCCCGGCCAGCCTTGCGATAGACCTCGATCGCCTCTTCACGCCGCTTGACCTCCTTGCGCGCGACACGCACGACCAGGTCGTCGTCGATCGCTCCGCCGGCTCCGCCGTCCTTGCTCGCTCGCACCAACTCGCTCTTAAGCAGCGACAGCGTGCTCAATCCGACGTCGTCGCGCCGCAATCGCGCGTCGACCATCTCGGATTGAATGCGGTCGTAAAGCGTCATTGCGGCGATTGTCACACATGGACCTATCCCCGATAATCTGGCGCCTATGGTGTACCTGGCCGGGCCTCTGGCGGCAGTCATCGGCATCGTGGTGATCTTTATTGTGTTGCGCCGCAAGTCGGTCGAAAAGCGGTCGATGTACTCGTCACGGCGCTCGCAGATCGAGCACAAGGTGCGCGCGGCGCGGCAGCGGACGCTCACGCCTCACGGCCACGTCGAGAAACCCGTCGAACCGGCGCCGCCAGCCACGACCGCGCGGTCTGGGCCGCAGCCGACCGTGACCTGGGAGAGGAGCGCCTTCGATGCGCCGCCGGCCGCACCGCCCGCGCCCCCTTCAGGGGCACCCCAGGCCCCCGCTTCGCCGCTGTGGGAGACTGGGCCGGCAGCTCCGGCGCCCGCACCGGCGCCGAGCTCGTTCGACTACCCTCCGGCCCCTCCGCAGCCGTACCAGGTCCCGCCGTCGGAGCCATTCCGGCCCGCTCCCGAGCCGGCGCCTCGTACATCGCCGAGCGAGCCCACCTGGACGCCCGCCCCGCGACCGGCCGAGCCGCTCGCCCCCGCCGAGCAGGTGCAGCCGGCGGCCGCCGCATCCTCCGCCACCGGGGGAGGCTCGTGGTCGGTCGTCAGCAGCGCCAAGGACTCCTCGGTGACGGCCGATGCGGACAGCAAGAAGAAAGAGGGCGGCGCGGGGCCCACCTCCTCGTGGCAGCTGGCGTCAGGTGACGCTCTGGGCCTGGACACAGGCGACGAGGCAGAGGTCAAGGGCTCGAATCGGACGATCGTCGCGGTAGCTCAGTACGCCGTGCTCGTCGTCGGTCTGGTGATGGTCCTCATCGGCGTGCTCGTGATGGTCGCCAACTCGCACGTCACCTAGGGCAACTCCAGGAGCGCGCGAGCCAACCCGACGCCTCCGTCGCGCATGACCGTGTCGCGGACGATCACGCGGTAGCCCAGCCCTTCGATCTGCCCCGCAACCTCGCGGTCGCGTTCGTCCACGACAAACACACCGGCCATGTCGCGATACATGCGCGCCACCTCGAGTGGGCTCGCCTCATGTCCCAACGCTCGCATCATCTCGACCGTCGGACCTTTGAGCGCCGCACCCGCCACGATCGGCGTGACCGCGATCGTGCGGTCGCGCCGCAAGTGCTCTCGCATCAGGGTCAGGATCGGCCCGATCGAGATCAAGGGGTTCGACGGGCCGATGATCACGAGGTCTGCCTCATCTAGCGCAGCCACTGCATCGCGGCCCGGGGTCGCGGAGCCGATGCCGGCGAAGTCCACCGCGCGGAGCCGGGGCTTGAGCCTCTCGCGCACGTAGTACTCCTGGAATGACAGCTCGCCCGAGTCGGTCGTGAAACGGGTCCGCACCGCATCGTCGGTCATCGGCACGACGCGAGCGCCGACGCCATACCGCCGGCACAGCTCGAGCGAGGTCTCGGTCAGCGAGCAGCCGCGGTGCAGCATGTCGGTGCGTACAAGGTGGGTCGCGATGTCCCGATCCCCGATCCGGAACCAGCTCTCTTCGCCGATTCTCGCGAGCGCGGCCAGGACCTCGAACGTGTCGTCCTTCAGCCCGTAACCCGCCGCATCGTTGAACACGCCGGCGAGGCGATAGATGACGGCGTCGACGTCGGGGCACACGAGCAAGCCCCAGAACTCGTCGTCGTCCGCGGTGTTGGCGATGACGGTCAGGCGCACGTCCGGTGCGACGTTCTGAATTCCGGCCGCCAGCGCGGCGCCTCCAGTCCCGCCGGCGAGGACGATGACTTTCATCGAAACAGGTCCTCCGCCTCGGGACGGATCAGATCACCCCCGGTTCCTTCGCCTCGGAGGTCGAGCCCACGCACGATGACGACCGGAGCGCGCGCGGTCTTTCCCATGACCACGCCCGCCGCGGCCGCGATCTCATCGGCAAGGGCGAGCACCGTCGCGTGGAGCGACTTGCCTACATCGTCGACTGTGCCTCGAAGGTCGAGCACTGCAGGCAGGCCTGCGACGCCGAGCGCGACGTTGACGATGCCAAGCCTCCACGGACGGCCGAACGTGTCCGAGACGATCACTCCGACCTCATGCCCGCTCAGCTCGTGGATCCGCTCGCGCAATCGCATCGCGCTGGCGTCCGGGTCGACCGGCAGCAGGGCCAGCATGTTCTCGCCCGGGACATTGGAGTGGTCGACGCCCGCGTTTGCGGCGACGTAGCCATGTGGGGTCTCGGTGATCAGGACTCTGTCCGAGCGCAGCACGCGCACGCTCTCGTCCAGGACGACCTGCACGATTCGCGGGTCGGGATTCGCGATCAGCCGGCCCGCGATCTGGATTGCCTCCGCACTCGCTTTGACCGAGTTGATGTCGACGAGGCGGCCTTCGGATTTGGAGACGACCTTCTGAGCCACGACCATGACGTCACCTGCCTGAAACGTGGCCCTCGCGCAGATCAGCGCGGCCAGGTCGTCGCCGGGCCGCACCTCCGGCAGGCCCTCGATCCCGATCAGCTCGATTCGCTTCACACCGCGCGGCTGAGTCGGGTTAGGTCGGACGGCTCGTCGAGGTCGAGTGCCATCGCATCCGAATGATGGATGGCGAAATGGACGCCATTGGCCTCGGCGTCCTCGCGGAATTTCGCGAGCGAGTCGTCACCGAAGTGCAAGCCGATCGCCAGCGGGGGCCGCAGGTACAGCGCGTTGGTGCCCCCGCGTCCGATCGCCGGCACGGCGACGACCGCCGGGGCTCGCATCCGGCCGGCGGACTCGAGCAGCTGGCGGACCGCGCCGGCGGTCACGAGTGGCAGGTCGCTCGAAAGGAGCAGCACCGCGTCGGCGCCTCCCTTCACCGCCCGGGCGATGCCGCGTCTCGCGGCCACGTTCTGGCCTTCCTCGTGCGGCTCCAGCAGGACCTCGGCTCCCCACAACGCGGCCAGCTCGGCAACCGCCTCGCTGCCGGCCACGACCAGCGCGTGGCCGCCCGCCGCTGCCGCCAGCACGGCGAGACGCGCGTTGCGCCGCGCCAGCGCGCGCCGCGACCGCGGGCCAAGCGCCGGACGCAGCCGCTGCTTGGCGGATCCGAAATCCTTGATCGGGACGACGACCCAGGTGCTCATCCCCACTGCTTGCGAATCCTCGGCAGGATCTGCGACCCGTACAGCTCGATGAATCGCGCCTGTCCATCGCCTGGCGCGTGAAAGACGAGATGGTTGAAGCCAAGCTCGAGGTAGGGCCGGAGCTGCTCGATGTGCTCGCCTGGATCGTCGGACACGAGCCATCGCCGGTAGGCCACGTCCTCGACCGACTTGGCCAGCCGCTCCATCTCTCGCGGGTCGTCCACGCCCGCCTTCGCCTCGGCCGGCAGAGCGAGCGCAGCCCAGATCTTCGTGTCCTCCATCGCGCGGTTGCGGTCGGAGTCGTACGAGACCTTGATCTCGATCATCTTGTCGAGGTCGGCCGCCTCGCGTCCTGACTCCTTCGCCCCATCGCTGAACGAGGGGAGCAACTGCTCCGAGTAGAGCTCCATTCCCTTGCCAGAGGTGCAGATGAGCCCGTCGCTTGCGCGCCCCGCGTACTTGGCGACCTGCGGGCCGCCGGCCCCGACGTATATGGGCACGGGCTTGTCAGGACGGTCGTAGATCGTCGCGTTGCGCGTGTGGTAGTACTCGCCGTCGAACGACACCGACTGTTCGGTCCACAGCAATTTGATCAGCCGGACCGCTTCGCGCAGACGGGCGAACCGCTCGCGATTGTCGGGCCATTGAAAGCCGAGCGCTCCTTCGTTCAAGTGTTCCCCAGTGCCCACGCCGAGAATCATCCGTTCCGGGAACAGCACTCCGAGCGTGCCGAAAGCCTGCGCTACGAGTGCCGGGTGATAGCGAAAGGTCGGGGTGGTCACGGATGTGCCGAGCGCTATGTTTTTCGTTCGCTCTCCGGTGGCGGCGAGCCAGGCGAATACGAACGGCGCGTGACCGTCGGAATGTCTCCAGGGCTGGAAGTGATCGCTGACGAACACGGAGTCGAATCCGTTGGCTTCGGCCGCGCACGCAAAATCGAGGAGCTCACGCGGACCGAACTGCTCGGCCGACGCCTTGTATCCGAGGCGCAGTCTCGGAGTCAAGCTACGGCCGCTTGAACTCAAACGGGTGGCGGTGGTAGGCCGGATTCACTCCGGCCGTCACCCAGAGTGGTCCGCCAAACGCCTCCATGCATCGTGTGACTCGGTGGGGGCTCCACGGGGGAGGCCTGCCTCCCCCGTGAAAAGTAGCGGGCCCAGCTGAAGGCGACCCCGCTGATCGCCGCCGCGACCAACACCAGGACCAGGGCGATCAGGCTGTGACTGTCGAACGAAGCGATCGCGCCCGCGGTCAGCAGCGCGAAGGCTCCCACTCCGATCAACATCATCACGACGAGCACGACGGCGCGGTGCAGCACTGAGCTAGCTTACCGGCCATGGCGGAATCGCAAATCGTGCGCGTCGGGTCGGTCACCTCGACACAGGACGTCGCTCGTGACCTGCCGCTCGGCTCGATCGTGATCGCCGATCACCAGACCGCCGGCCGGGGCAGGCTCGACCGCCGCTGGGAAGCACCCGCCGGCTCAGCCCTGCTGGTGTCCTTTGTGCTCGCGCCAAACCCTCTGCTCAGCCTGGCGGCGGGCGTCGCCGCGGCCGAGGCGTGCGGTCCGAACGTGCGGCTCAAGTGGCCGAACGACCTCCTGCTCGAAGGCAAAAAGCTCGGCGGCATTCTGGTCGAAACTAGGGGAGATAAGGCGATCTGCGGGTTGGGCATCAACCTGACGTGGGCGCCCGACGGCGCGGCGCGCCTCGATCAGCCGCGCGATGAGCTCCTGGCACGCCTTCGGTCCCGAATCGCAACGTGGACCTCGAGCGGGCCGGATGCGGTGCTCGCGCGCTGGCGCGAGCTGTCGGCGACGCTCGGCCGAAGAGTTCGCATCGAGGTCTCAGGCAAAGCGGTCGAGGGCCTCGCGCAGGACATCGGTCCGCGCGGCGAGCTGATCGTCGACGGAACCCACTTCGTCGCGGGCAGCGTCACCCACCTATGAGCTCGAGGATCTCGGGAAGAACCTCACCGGAGCGGCCGTGGATCACGACCTCGGCCAGCCCGTCGAACGGAGCCGGCTCGGCGTTGACCACGATCATTCGCGCGCCCGAACGCAGGGCGACGAGCGGGATCTCGGCCGCGGGATAGACCACGAGCGAGGAGCCGACGACGAGCATCACCTCCGACTCGCGCGCGAGGTCGAACGCGTCGTGAATCGCGACGTGCGGCATCGGCTCGCCGAAGAGCACTACGGTGGGTTTCAGCTTCGCTTCGCCGCAAACCTTGCAGCGGGGCGGCATCTCGACATCGAGTCGAGACTGCACGTCGGACCGCGGTTCGCGTGCGCCGCAGTCGAGGCACTGGACCATGCGGCCTGAGCCGTGCAGCTCGATGACGCGCTTGCTGCCCGCCTCCTGGTGCAGCCCATCCGTGTTCTGCGTCAGGACGGCGACGATGTGCCCAGCCTCCTCCATCGCCGCCAGGGCGAGGTGGCCGGGATTGGGCCTGGCGGCCAGCGCCACACGTCCGCGTTCGCGCGAGACCATCCAGTAGGCAGCCGGGTCGGCCAGGAAGCTGTCGATCGACGACACCTTGGCCGGGTCGTACTTCGTCCAGAGTCCGCCCTCGCCGCGAAAGGTAGGTATGCCGCTCTCGGCCGAGACCCCCGCGCCGGTCAGAGCGACGCCGCGCCGCGCTGACGCGAGAATCGCGGCCGCGCGTTCGATCGACGCGTTCGTCACGCGAAGACGGACTGGGTGCTGTAGAGCTGCTTCTTGGCCGAGTACGCGGCCATCGCCGCGTCCGTTGGGATCGGCACCCACGGCGATTCCTTGTCTTCGCGGATCGCCGTCACCTTGAACATGCGGAACGTCTCGGCTGACTTGCCCTTGAGCTGCATGCCGGGCATCTCGTCGACCGCGATGTAATCGGCGCACGCCTGGTACGTCGGCCACCCGATCAGGATGTCGAAGGCCGGCGCCGCGCTGCAGAAGCGCGCGCACGTGTTGATGGTGTCGCCGAGGGCCGTGTACTGCAGGCGTTCCTGGCTGCCCATGTTGCCGACCACGGCGAGGCCCGTGTTCACGCCGACACCCCAGCTGATCGGCGGCAGCCCGCGCGCGGCGAGCCTTCCCTGCAGGTCCGGCGCGCTCTTGACCAGGTCATAGGCACAGCGCACGGCTAGCAGCGCGTGGTTCGGCTGCGGCAGTGGCACGTTCCACAGGGCCACGATCTCGTCTCCCACGTACTTGTCGATCAGGCCGTCCCATTTCAGGATCAGCTTGCTCATCTCCTCGAGGTAGTCCTGGATCACCGCGAGCACGTCGTCGGCGCGCATCGTCTCGGACATCGCCGTGAAGCCGCGTATGTCCATGAACAGGGCCGTGAGCTCGCGGCGTTCGCCTTTCGAGATCAGGTCGTCGACCGAACGCGTCGCCGCCAGCTGCCTGGCGACGCGCGGATCGATGTACTGGCCGAAGATGCGCTCCACCTTCCGGCGCTCGCGCTCTTCGAGCACGTACCGCGCGCCGAGCGAGAACGTCGCGGCGAGCACGATCGCGACGGGGGCGTAGAGAGGATCGGCGACGTAATTGTTCTGGCCCAAGACGTAGACAAACACGTAGTACACGACCAGCACGGCCGCGGTCAGCATCATGCCGGCGCGGAAGGACAGCAGGTAGACGATCAGGCCGACCACCGCGGCAAGGAAGAGCACCGCGAGCTGGATGAACACCTGAGGCTGTGGGCGAACGTAGCGGTCGTTGAGGACCGTGCTCATCGCATCCGCCTGGATGCGGTAGCCGTAGTTCTGGGTGTCGAGCATGCAGCTCGGGCGGTTGACCGAGCAGAAACTGCTGTCGTGCGTGAACGAGACGGCCTGTGAGTAAACGTCACCGGCGTCGATGAGCTTCGTGCCGACCACGACGATGTGGTTGGTGATCAGGTCCGGCCGCGGGCAGCTCTGGTTGAACGCGTCGACGTAGGCGCATGCGGCCCCCCCCGATCCGCGCGTGAAGTTGATCAGCATCTGATCGCCGACCAGGGGAATCCGATGCGGTCCAAACGTGGCCTCCGTGCCGCTCACTTTCAGTGGGCTGAAGATCTTCTCCGAGATCTGCAGGGCCAGGAGGAATGCCGGCTGGTCCCCTTCGTTCTGAGGACACGTCGCCTTGACGTGCGGCCTGATCACCACCCCACGCACAGCGTTGGCGTGGTCGGCCACCGCAAAGCCACGCTCCCCGACCGCCGCGGCGACGCTCGAGAACTCGCCGCGCGGCGCGTCATCCGCGGTGCAGACGAGCACCACGTTGTGGGCGCCTGTGATTGCTTTCGTCAGCAATCCGTCCGTGTCCTCGTGCGTCTCGACGTCCAGCAAGGTCAGGTGGTCGAGCACGATGTCGAACAGGATCACCTTGGGATGCAGGCTCGCGAGGTAGTTGATCACCCGCGCGTGGTAAGCGTTGTTGAACGGGTAGGCGCCGAGGTCCAATTGGCTTCGCGAATCGATCTCCACAAACGAGATGCGCGGGTCCGGCGCGGGCCCCGGAAAGAGCTGGTCCTGGCCGCCATCGAATGTTGAGGCTGTGACGCCGGTTGAAGCTAGGGCGATGACCAGCAATCCGGCCACCAGGCCCGCGAGCGCGAAGCGCCATGCGAGCCGCCAGTCGCCGACGCGGTCGCGCACCATGTCGCCGGTATGTTAGGAGTGGTGCCCCGAGCCGTCCCCGAATCTCGCCGCATGGTTTTCCTGTACGTCGCGGCGGGAGCCGTCTTCGCCACCATCGCGGCGCGAGGCCTGACGGTGCCGCTGTACGCGCACGACCTCGGTGCGAGCCGGTTTGCGGTCGGGGCGCTGTTCTCGGTGTCAACGCTCGCGGCGGCGATCCTGTCGCTGCCTTCCGGCGTGCTGGTCGACAAGTTCGGAGCCCGCACGCTGCTCGCGGTGTCGCTGGTGCTCACCGCCGCCACTCAATTGGCGACGGCCGCCACCCCGAGCGTGGCGCCGCTCTACCTGTGGCAGATCATCGGCGGCCTTGCCGCCGGGACCCAACAGGCGGCCCTCTTCAGCGCCGTGGCGGAATCCGTATCGCGCTCGAGGATGGGCCGCGCCCTGGGTTGGCTGACCCTCTCCATGCAGGTCGGCTTCTTCCTCGGCCCAGCCCTCGCCGGGCTGGCGTTGAGGTGGATCGACGTGCGGACCGACATCGCCGTGACCACGGCCTTGATGGTCTTTTCCATCCCCGGCGCGATTGCAGCCAGCAACACGACACAGCACACGGGCCGCGGCTTCTCACTCCGCGGACCGCTCGTGGCTCTGCTCCGGCAGCGGGCTTTTCCGTCGACCGCTCTCGGCCTGGTGGCGATCACGCTGACATGGGGGACGATCGGCGCGTTCATGCCCGTCTTCGGTCGCGAGGCGCTGGGGCTCCCGAGCTACCAGGTGGGCTACCTGCTTGCCATCCAGGCGGTCGCCAACGGAGCGTCGCGAATTCCCGCCGGGCAGCTCATCGACCGCATGCGCCATCGCTGGCCCATCGTTTTCGCCGGCGGCGTCGGATGGTCCGCCGTGATGGTCGGTCTCGGCCACCTGACCGGCTTTTTCTGGCCGGCCGTATTCCTGGTGATCGGCACTCCCCTCATGGCGGCCGCATTCGTGGCCATGGGCGTCGTGTTCGCGGACCTGTCGACGGCGTCGACGCGCGGCGTCACGATGGGCGTGTACGGGACGGTGCTGTTCCTGGGACTCTCGCTGGGACCGCTGCTGTTCGGCCCGATCGTCCAGGGCTACGGCTACGCCGCCGGGTTTACTGCCTGCGCGGCCGTCGCGATCGTGCTTCTCCTGGTCATGGCCGCCATCCAGGCGGAGCCTGTGCGCCCGCGGGAGGAAACGTCCCACCAAGCGCGCCACGCCGCCGAGGATCGCCTCTAGAGGCACGGCCGAAAACCCTCGACGAGAGATTCGGCGATCCGGGTGGTCCAGATCCGGGTGAACCGACGAGCAGCGGAGCGAGCGCATCGGAGATGCGTGAGCGAGCAGCGCCTACCTACTCGGGGTCCCCATGCCGCAGGCATGGGGGGAGTGGGCCGCATGGGCGCCGAAGATCCGTCGACGGCTTTTCGGCCGGGCCTCTAGACGGTCTCGGCCTCGGCCCTTGCGGGATGCGGCTTGGGCGCCGGCCCTTTCATGTCCGCCACCCGAACCTGGTTGCGCCCACCCTGCTTGGCCGCGTACAGCGCCTGATCGGCGCGGTCCATGAGCTGGGTGAAGAGCGCGGGCTCGTTGGTCGCCGCCACCCCCACGCTGATCGTCAGCTTGAGCCCGCCCGGGAACGTCGCCGCCGCGACCTTGGCGCGGATGCGCTCGGCAAGCGTCCGGGCACCCGCTTCGGTGGTCTCGTGCAGGATCAGGGCGAACTCCTCGCCGCCATAGCGCGCGCAGACGTCCGACTCGCGGGCCCCGGTGACGAGGATCTGGGCGAGCTCGGCCAGCACGGCGTCGCCGTTCAGGTGGCCGTAGGTGTCGTTGACGGACTTGAAGTGGTCGAGGTCGATCATCAGGAAGGCGATCGCGTTGTGGTGGCGTCGCGCACGCTGCATCTCCTGCAGGAATCGCTGCGCGAGGGCCCGGCGGTTGGGCAGCTTGGTGAGCTCGTCGGTGAGCGCGTTCTCCTCCTGGGCCTGGAACAATTGTGCGTGGCGGATCGCGATCGCCGCCTGCGAGGCGACTCCGTTCAGCAGGTCGGCCTGGTCCTCCGTCAGCTCGCGCCAGGCGTTGAGGTAGAGCTCCATCGCGCCCATGAGCTGGCCGGAGCGCTGGATGGGAACCACCAGCGCGTGCTGCGGATGACCGCCCGCCTCGAGGCCCGGCGCGGAGTGCTCGTCGAGCTTCACGACCAGCGGGCGCAGCGCGGCGAGGGCGGAGCTGAGCGGCTCCTCGTCGAGCTTCCGGACGCCGCCCCTTGCCCGGGTGGTCAGGTTGTAGGACGCCTCGCGGTGCATCTCGGCCTTGCCGGTTCTGACCAGGTACATCGCCCCGGCGACCGCGCCCATGATCCGGCCCGCGTGGGTGAGGGCGACGTTGAGCACCTCTTCGAGGGCAAGCGACGAGTTGACTGCCGAGGCAATCGCCAGCATCAGAGCCGCACGGTCGCGAGCCCCGCTCTCGTCGGCGAGGGCCGCCTCGAGCTCTCGGGTCGTGCCCCGGAGCCGCATGAGCGAGACGGTGAGGAGGATGAACGCCATGACCAGCAGGACCGACGTGACGAGCAGTACGGCCGCGAGATCCAAGGTCGAGCCTCCTCTTGGGGCGAGATGCCATAGGTTAACGCCCGGAAACTCGGGTTGGTTCTATACTCGGCCCGAACTGGAGCCGCTCTCTTTCGACGACCTTCCTCTTGGCGGCGAGTGGACGACACGCCGCCGCACCGTCTCGGAAGCCGACATCGCCCTCTTTGCCGGCGTGGCCGGCGACCTGTCGCCGCTCACAATCGAAGCCAACGCCGGGAGCCCGCGTCACGCTCCGCCGGCGCTTGTGGTGGCGATCGCGGTCGGGCTCGGTTCGGTCGACACGCCCGTGCCGTCCGTGGCTGAGTGGGAGTGGCTGAACTGGAAGTTTCCGCGCGAGGTGCATGCGGGCGACACGATCTACGCCCGCTGGACCCTCACCCAGAAGCGCCCGCCTGTGACGGGCGCGCCTTCCTCGATCGTGGTCTGGCGGGTGGACGTCCACCTGGCCGGCGGCGCGCTGTGCGCCGAGGGCGAGGTCGGGGCCAAGGTGAACCGCAAATCGCGGCAGCACGTCGCAGAGCCCGCACCGGCGGCGCCGGCTGCAACCGCGGCCTCCAGGCGGCGCAGGCGGCGCCCACGCGCCAACGGCGGGGTCCTGCCGGAGCCGCCGCCCGTCGCCGCACCGCCGGCGGCCGCGGTGAAGCCCGAGCGCGCCTCGGGTCCGTCCCGGCGGCGGCGCCGACGCCGTTCAGGAGGCGGCCGATCCGAGGACGAGCACGAACCTCGGGCGGCCCACGTCCAGGAGACCGCCCCGGCGCCGGCTGCAGCAGCCGCCGCCCTGCCCGCCACGGCCGCGCGGCGGGGGCAGCGCGGCACAATCGGCAAGGTGCTCCGCCGCCTGCGCGGGTCGACTTAGCTCGTTCGCGAGCCGGTCGAAGTCACCCTCCCCCATTCACGGGGGAGAGCGGGGAGGGGTTAGAGGCACGGCCGAAAACCCTCGACGAGAGATTCTTCGATCCAGGTGGTCCAGATCCGGGTGAACCGACGAGCAGCGGAGCGAGCGCATCGGAGATGCGTGAGCGAGCAGCGCCTACCTACTCGGGGTCCCCATGCCGCAGGCATGGGGGGAGTGGGCCGCATGGGCGCCGAAGATCCGTCGACGGCTTTTCGGCCGGGCCTCTAGGCCGGTACTTCGAGCGCCTCGAGGTACTCGATCACCCGGCGCGTCAGCTGCGTCGGGGTCGAGGCGCCGCTCGTCACGCCGACCTTCTTCGCTCCCTTGAACCACCCGAGGTCCAGGTCCTCCAGCCTGTCGACCAGGTAAGCCGGCTTGTGACCCAGCTTCTTGACCACCTCGACGAGGCGCAGCGAGTTGGAGGAGCGCGGGCTGCCCACGACGATCACGAGATCGACCTGGGTGGCCGCCTCGACCGCCGCCTCCTGCCGCTCCTGCGTCGCGCGGCAGATCTCGTTGTGGACCTCGGCCTGCGGGTACCGCGCCTGGACGCGGCCGATCAGGTCCTCGGTGTCCCAGACGGAGAGGGTGGTCTGGCATGTCACCGCGATCCGGTCGCCGGTGAGCTCGAGAGCGTCGATGTCTTCGGGATCCTGGACGAGATGCACCTTGCCAGGCGCCTCGCCGACCACACCCTCGGGCTCAGGATGCCCCTTGCGCCCGATGTAGACGACCTCGTAACCCTTGCGGGCGAGGTCGGCCACCAGCTCGTGCGTCCGGACGACGTCCGAGCATGTCGCGTCGACGGGCTTCAGCCCGAGCTCGACGGCACGCTGCTTCACCTGCGGCGACACGCCGTGCGCGGTGAAGATCACCGTGCCGCCTTTGATCTGCGCGAGCCCGGCGAGCCGGTCAGGTTGGTCGACCAGCTCGATCCCCTGCCGCTGCAGGTCATCCGTCGCATGCGTGTTGTGGACGAGCATGCCGAGCATGTGCACCGGCCCGTCGGTCTCCTCACGCACGCGCTTGGCGATCCGAAACGCGTCGACGACGCCGTGGCAGTAACCCCGGGGCGTGATCTTGAGCACTTCCATCGTCAGTTGGAGTCTACGAGAGCCCCGTCAGTCGATCCCGACGAACAGATCGGGTTCCGGCAGCTCCGAACCCGGTGTGCCGCGGGCCAGGCGGAAGAACTCCGTGCCGAACGCCAGCTCGTAGATCTGACTGGCCATGGTCGCAAACCACGAGTTCGGGTCGTTCTGGCTGACGTGCGCCCGAAACGCGTCGCGCTTGCCGTCGACGTAGTCGTGGACGTCCACCTCCGTCGTGACCAGCTCGTCGGGCGTGCCGGCGACGCGCATGTTCCCGCTCGCCGCGCGGCGGGCTTCCTCGGGCATCTGATCGGCGAACGCCTGCATCCGCGAGCGCGGAATCGCGGTGTAGTAGAGCTTCTTCACGGGCATGCCCTCCCGCTCGACCAGGTCCAACGCCGCATTTGTCACGAAGTGGACCTTGATGTGGTCGGGGTGCCCGTAGACGCCGTCCTCGTCGTACGTGACGACGACGTCGGGTCTCTCCTCACGGAGAAACACGGCCAGCCTGCCCGCCGCCTCGTCGAGCCTCGCCTGATGGAAGGAACGCGGGTCCTTGTTGTCCACCGTGTCGACCATGCCTGAGTCGCGATAGCCCAGAAATTCCTGGCGGTCCACCCCGAGGATCTCTGACGCGTTTTTCAACTCCTGCGTCCGGATCTCGCCCAGGCGCGGCCGCGAGGTTGCCTCGTCCATGTTGTAGATCTCGCCGACCTCGCCGCGCGTCGCGGTGATGAGCACGACCCGATGGCCGTGCGCCTTGGCCTTCATCATCACGCCGCCCGTCGAGATCGCCTCGTCGTCCGGGTGAGCGTGAACCAGCAGCAGGGTTCCCATCTCGTCAACCGAGAACCATCTCGGCGAGCTGCTCGATTCCACCGTGCCCCGGGCCGGCGATGGTGCGGTCGGCAGCGGAGACCACCTCCGGCGGCGAACCGTCGACGGCGACGCCAAGCCCCGCCCAGCCGATCATCGACGCGTCATTGCGGCCGTCGCCGACCGCCGCGACCTCATCCCGCGCGATGCCGAGCCGTCCGCTCAGGAACTCGAGCGCGGACGCCTTGTCGCTTTCGACGCTCGTGAACTCGAGGTATTCGGGCACCGATGTCGCAACGTTCAGCTTCCCGGCCCAACGGCTGCGCGCATCCGGCAGCAGCGCCTCGAGCCTTTCCGCCGTGGACACGATGACGAGCTTGGGCGTCGTTGGGCCCATCGCCTTGTCCAGGTCGCCAACGACGTGGATCTCCATCCCTGCGTGTTCAGCGTACGTGTGAGCCTCCGGGCGATCGCGTGCGACGATCAATTGGTCGTTGCGGTAGGCCTGCACGTGGAGGTCGCGCTCCTGCGCGTAGCGGACGACCTCCATGGCCAGGTCGTGCGGGACGCCGTGATCGAGCAGCACGCCGCCGTCGAGCGTTCGCACCTCGGCGCCCTGGTAGCAGACGATCGGCCCGTCCAGGCCCAGGCGCTTCACCCACGGCACCGCGCCCGGAAACGGGCGGCCGGTGCAGGCGATCACGGTCACTCCCGCCGACACGATGCGGCCAAGCGCCTCGACGTCGCGCGGGTCGAGGTTCAGCTTCATGTCGAGGATGGTGCCGTCGAGGTCGAGCGCCACCAGGCGATAGCGAGTGGTGATCGCTATTTCTTGACCTCTGGGTTGACCAGGTTCGGTGGCCGGCCACCGCGCACGGCGGTCGCCATGTTGCGCGCGGCCATGGCAGACATCTCGGACCGCGTCCTTGTCGTCGCGCTCGCGATGTGCGGCGCCAGCACCACGTTCGGCAGTGGGATCAGGCCCGGGTGCACCGCGGGCTCGCGTTCGTAGACGTCGAGTCCGACACCGGCGAGCTTTTTTGCGTTGAGGGCCTCGACGAGCGCAGCCTCGTCGACGACCGGCCCGCGCGATGTGTTGATCAGGATCGCGTTCCGCTTCATGGCGTTGAACTGCGCCGTGCTGATGAGGTGATACGTCTCCTTGGTCAGCGGCACGTGGATCGAGATGAAGTCGGACTCCGCGACCAGCCGGTTCATGTCCACGCGCGAGGCGCCAAGCTGCTCCTCGGCCTCGCGCGGCAAGGGCTGCGGATCGTAGTAGAGGACACGCATGTTGAAGCCCTTGGCCCGATGCGCCACGCCGCGGCCGATGCGGCCGATGCCCACGATGCCGAGCGTCGCTCCGTAAACGTCGGCGCCGAGCATCATGTCGATCGCCCATCCGCGAAATTTCCCCGACCGTGTGAAGCTGTCCGCTTCCGCGATCCGCCGAGCCGTGGCCATGAGCAGCGTGAACGCAAAGTCCGCCGTCGCGTCGTCCAGCACGCCTGGCGTGTTGGTCACCATGACGCGGTGCGCCGTCGCGGCCGGGACGTCGATGTTGTCGAAGCCGACCGCGACGTTGCTCACGCATCTGAGGCCTGGGGTCGACAGCACCGCCTCGCGGATGGGGTCCATGAGCTGGCTAACGATTCCCACGCATCCCTCGGCGGCCTGCCTGATGTTGGCCTCCTCGAGGGGCTTGTTGGCCGGGTAGGCGACTACCTCGGCCGCCTCGGCCAGGATCGATGGGCCAGGATCGAGGATCAGGTGCATCAGCAGCACTCGAGGCCGCCCGCCGGTGCTCATGGGTTCAGTCCAAGCTCCTGTGCAACTGGCTTCAGGGCATCGCGGACGAACTCCACGTGCTCGTCGAAGGGTATACCGAGCACCTCCGCGCCCGCCACGAGCTCTTCACGATGCACCCCACGCGCGAACGCCTTGTCCTTCATCTTCTTGCGCACGGTGCTCGGCTCGACAGAGCTCAGAGACTTGTCGGGCTTGACGAGGGCGCACGCGATGATGAATCCGCACATCTCGTCGACCGCGTAGAGCGCCTTGCGAGCATTCGTGTCGCGGGGGACGTCGAGGTAGTCCGCGTGCGAGGCGATGTCCTGCAGGATGTCCTCCGGCCATCCCTTCTCGCGCAGCATCTGAATCCCGCGGGTCGGGTGCTGCTCCGGCGTCGGGCCGGATTCGTAGTCCCAGTCGTGGATCAGGCCGAGCACGGCCCAGCGTGCCTCGTCTTCGCCGAACCGGCGAGCGTAGGCGCGCATGGCGGCCTCGACGCTGCGCATATGGCGGCGCAGCTGATCGGACTTCGTCATCGAAGTCACCAGCTCCCAGGCCTCGTCGCGAGTCGGCGTCACAAGACCTCCTTCAGAGCCGATAGCAGCTTTTCGTGCTGCTCGCGTGTGCCGATCGTGATGCGGATCCATCCCGCGATCGGCTCCCGATCGTAATGGCGGACCAGGATCTTGCGCTCACGCAGCGCCGTCACGACATCCGCGGCGGGTTTGGGCGGCCTGGCGAAAACGAAGTTCGTCGAGGAGGGCACCAGGTCGAAACCCATCCGCTCCAGGTCCGCCGAAAGCTCGCCTCGATTCCGCACCACCTCATCGACGACCTTGCGGTGATGATCCTCGTCCTCGATCGCCGCTACCGCGGCGACGATCGCAAGCCGGTCGACGTTGTACGAATCCTTCACCGAGTCGAGGGCCTCGATCAGGTCCGGCGTGCCCAGAGCGAAGCCGATCCGCATGCCGGCGAGCCCGTAGGACTTGGAGAACGTCCGCAGCAGAAGCACGTTGTCGTGCCGCCCCAGCAGGGGCAGACATGAGTGTGAGGCGAAGTCGACGTACGCCTCATCGATGACGACGACACCTGACGACGCCGACGCCGCGGCCTCGACGTCCGCCTGCTCGAACAGAGCGCCTGTGGGCGAGTTCGGGTTGACGATGAACTTCAGCGGCGAGGGATCCGGGCCGAGGCTCGGCGGCAGCTCCCATGTCTGCTCGGTCGGATGCGTGGACGCGACCGCTTCGTGGACGCGGCACAGCGGATCGAACAGCGGATAGGTCGGCGTCGGGTAGGCGACCGTGTCTCCGGCCCCCGCGAAGGCGCGGAAGCACATCTCGATCAGCTCGTCGCCGCCGTTCCCGACGGCGACCTGCGAAGGCTCGAGGCCAAACCGCCGCGCGATCGCATGCCGGGCCGGCGCGGCGGTCGGGCTCGGGTACAGGCGGAGATCGTCGGTCGCCGCCTCTTTGATGGCCGCCAGCACCCTGGGCGACGGCGGCAGGGGCGACTCGTTGGTGTTGAGCTTGACCCAGCCCTCGCCGTCCGGCGGCTGCTCGCCGGGCACGTACGGCCGGTATCCCTGGAGGGCCTTCCTTACGAGGCTTTTCGACATTCGAGAAGAAACGTTTCTAGCGCTAATCGAGGGCTGACGTTCTGCTCGAGGTAGCCGAGCGTGTCGTACGAGAGCTCGAGGAGGCGCGCCCAGCGACCCTGTTCGCGGCCACGGCTGGCGAGCATCCGGCGCCGCAGCTCGACCTGCCAGCTTGCCATCGCGAAGAGCGCCGGGTCTTCTTCTTCACCCTCGCTCCGGCGCCATCCCATCTGCTCGGAATCGAGCTGCGCCGCGACCCGCAGGGGCACGTCGGCCGGCGCGCCGAAGACTTCCTCGAGGCGCTGCGTCCAGGCGTGGTGAAGCTCGATCACGCTCTCGTCCCTGGCGCGACGCAGCGCCCATCCCGGCCGCCCGGCGGCGAGGTCAGCCAGGAGTCGAGCCCGCTGCGGTTGGATGTCATGCGCGACCAGAAGCTTTTCAATCTCCGGCGCGGGCACCGGATGGAAGGACACGCGCTGGCAGCGGGAAACGACCGTCGGCGTCACGACGAATGGGTTGAGGCTTGGCGCGGTCAGGACGATGACGCGGTGCGGGTGCGGCTCCTCGAGCGTTTTCAGCAGCATGCTCTGGTGCTCGTCGCGGAGACGCCCGATGTTGGTTATCAAAGCAGCACGCCGAGTGCCCACCGCCGGCTTTAGATTCAAGAACTGCTGCAGCGTGAGCTCATGGAACTCTGGCGGCTTGTCCGGGATCAGACGGATCTCGTTGACGTGAAGGAGCTTGATGCGGTCGTCCTCCCAGTAATCAGGATGCCGGGGGAGCGGCGCCTCCGGAAGCAACGCTGAAGCGAGCGCGCGAGCCACCGTCGCCTTACCCAGGCCGGCTTCGCCGATGAACAGGTACGCGTGCGCAAGGCGGTCCGTTTTCAGCTGCGAGCGGAGCTGTTCGAGCGCTTTCGAGTGGCCGGCGAGGCCGGCGAACGGGTCGATCACGGAACCTGCGTGGGAGCGGCTCGACGTGCCTTCCTCTCTCGCTCGTGCTCCAGACGCTGCGCGCGACCCTGAAGCCACACCTCGCGGATGCGCTGCAGCGCTGTCAGGTTTGTCACGATCGCGAGCAAGAAGACCACCCCGTAGAGGACGATCCCGCCGAAGATCAGCCCGATGACGGTGACGACGACACGCTCAGGCCGCTGGAACAAGCCTGTCTTGCAGGTGAAGCCCAGGCTTTGCGCGCGTGCACGCACGTAGCTGACGAGGAACGAGCCGGCGAGCGCCGCCAGCGTGGCGAGGACGAGCCAGCGCTGCAGCGGCCCGTCGACCGTGACGAAGTACGCGACCAGGCCGAGATAGATCGCGCCTTCCGAATAGCGGTCCAGAGTCGAGTCGAGGAAGGCGCCGTACGGGTAGCTCGCCCCTGTCGAGCGGGCCAGCGCCCCGTCCAGGATGTCGCACGTGCCCGCGAAGATCAGCACCACTCCCGCCCACCTCAGGTGGCCGAACGCCGCGAGGCCCGCCGCCACGAACGTGAGCGCGGTGCCGATGACCGTGACCTGGTTCGGGGTCAGGGGCGTGCGGCCGAGCGCCGTCACGAGCGCTTCCGCGCGCCGCCGGACCCAGGCCTCAAACCGCGTGGTGAACACCGCTCACCTCCAGCGTCGTCGCGGGTTCCGCCTTCAGCGCGACGCGTGCTTCGTGGTAGACCTCGATGACCTCCGACGCCACGCGGTCCCACGAGTAGCGGCCTGCTTTCTGCTGCGCGTAGTCGGCGAGGCGGCGGCGCATCTCGGGATCTCGCGCCAGGATCACGAGCGAAGCCGCGAGCTCGCGCCAGTTCTTGGGCTGCACCGTGACGCTGTCCTTGCCGGGCTCCAGCACGGACATGTAGCCCGGCACCTCGGTGGCGACGACCGGAAGGCCTGTGGCGAGCGCCTCCAGCAGCACGATGCCGAAGCTCTCCGCCCCCGTCGCAGGCGCGCAGAAGATGTCGGCGCTGTTGTAGTACCGAGGCTTGACGCTCTCCGGCACGTAGCCGGCCATGACGACGTTCGGCAGGCGGTGCCGCGCGATGTAGGACTCGACCCTTCCGCGAAGCGGGCCGTCGCCGACGATGATCAGCCGGCTGCGGGGCACGCGCGGCAGCATCGCGCGGTAGGCCCGCAGCAGGTCCCCGAGGCCCTTTCGCTTTTCGAGCCGCCCGACGAAAAGGATGTTGAGGTTCTCGTCGCGGAGGTGGCGAATGGGCGCGAGCCCGGGGCGGTAGAGGTCGAGGTCGACGCCGTTCGGAATGACGTGCAGCGGGAAATCGGGGAAGTACCGGTTCACGAACGCGCGCGCGGGCTCGCTGACCGCGATCCCCCGGTGCAGGTGCGCCAGGTACGGCTGGAGCAGCGGCCGGCCGTAGTAGTAGCCGACGTTCGAGCGGGCGTAGGCGTGGAAGGTGCCGACGTTTGCCGTGGTCGAGAGGCGGAGCATCGTCATCGGGAGCGCCGGCATCAACGGCTCGTGAAAATGCAGGACGTCGAAACGCTCGTCGGCGATGATCGCCGCGACCTGGTTCGCGAGGTGAAAGCTCAAGGTGATCCGGGCGACCGAGTCGTTGACCGGGATCGCGATCGGCGTGCCGATCCTGTAGAAGCGCGCGCTGTCGAAGTCCACATCGGCGCGGCTCGAGGGCGCGAAGATCCTGGTCTCGTGTCCGAGCCGCTGCAGCTGGACCCCCATGTTGCGGATGTGGTCGTTGACCCCGCCGGGCGAGGCGAAGTCGTAAGGCGAAACCAGGCCGACTCTCATTGGGTCGCCCTCATTTCGAGCCGGCCCAGATCCTGTGCGGCACGTGCCACTGCTCCGGGTGCCCCTCGATGAAACCTTCGATGCGCCGCAGCAGCTCCTGCGTGGCGCGCACCTGGTCGGCGCGTGGGTTGCCGGTCGACTTCGCAAGGACGAGCGGGCCGGCCTCGGCCTGGTACGTGTCGTCCTGAAGCCGGTAGCAGCAGACGGGCAGCAGCGGCGTGCCGAGCCGCAAGGCGATCGCGGCGGGACCGAGCGGTATCGGCGCAAGCCTGCCGAAGAACGGCATCAGATAACCCGTGCCCGTGATGTCGCGGTCGATCGCCGTGATCACCATCTCCTGCTCGCGCAGAGCGTCCAGGACCTTGCGAATGCCACCGTAGTCGAGCGTCAGGACGCTGATGCCAAGGCGCGCCCGGGTTTCGCGGTACCACTCGAAGAGCGCACGCGGCTCCACCTCCTCGGCGAACAGGCTCACGGGCGCGAGGGTCGCGGACCAGATCGCGGAAACGAGCTCGTACGAGCCCATGTGGCAGGAGACCACCAGCACGCCCTTGCCCACGGCGCGCGCCTCCTCGAGGTTCTCGAGTCCCGTCACCTTCAGCCGTGCGCGCATCGTCTCGACTCTCATGCTCGGAAGCTGCATCAGGTCGGCGTACGCCTTGGCGTGATTGCGAAAGTTCTGGCGCGAAATTCGACGCAAGGCTTCCACGTCGTCCTGGAGCTCCGGGCATGCGACCTTCAGGTTGTACTCGAGCCGCGGGCGGGCCAGCGGCGAGAACCACCAGGCGAATCGCGCCGCGATCACGGCCAGGGCGTACGCGCTCGAGCGCGGCAGGCGCTCGACCAGCGACTGCACGACCTTGAACGCTCGCCAGGTCCATGCGCCCATCCCTCAACGATCGAACATCGGGCGGAACGCGTACCACTGGTCGGGATGCTCCTTGATGAAGTCCTCGAAGCGGGTGACGACCCGCTGCATCAATCCTTCCTTGGTTTCGCCCTCGGGCCACCGGAGCGGCTCGTCGAGATGCACGTGTTGGCGGCCGGGCGACGGCGAGAACTGGTAGGCGGGCACGAGCGCCGCGCCCGTCTTGATGGCGATCGCCGCGGGTCCGCCCGGCACGATGGCGCGGCGGCCGAAGAACCGCACGGCGACGCCGGGCCCCTGCTCGAGGTCGCAGAGCAGCGCCACGACGCCGTTGGCGCGCAGCGCGTCGGTGATCGAGCGGACAGCCGACCGGCCCAGCGGGATCACGTTGAGGCCGAAACGCTGACGGGTCCTCACGACCGCGTCGTTGAGCGTCCCTGGGAACCTCTCCGCCACCGCCCACATCGAGTAGCCGAGGCTGGCGGCGAACGACCCGGCCATGTCCCAAGAGCCCATGTGGGGCACCGCCATGATCGCACCGCGTCCCCCGGCCACCGCGGCGTCGAGATTCTCGCGGCCCTCATACGTCATGCGGCGGCCAAGCTCGTCGGGCGAAAGGCTGCCGAGGAGCAGGAAATCCATGAGCATGCGGCCGTAGTTCTGAAACGCCCGACGGGCCACGCGCGCCACCTCTGGGTCGGACGGCGATCGCCCGAGCACGGCGGCGTAGTTGTCGAGCGCCGCACGGCGCTGCGCGGCGCTGAGCCAGAACCAGGCCGTGCCGCCGGGGGCGGCTGCCGCATGACGCAGGCCGGTCGGCAGCGCGCGCATCACGCGCGCGCCCGCCTTGTAGCTAGCGCCGAGCAGCTGCGGCCGGCTTGGTTCGAGCGACGCGGCGGTCGCGCCCATTGACTCCCGCCTTATCACCTTCGATGAACTCCTCCACCAACCGCCTAGCGTCGTTGTCGCTGTACTGGACCGGCGGCGACTTCATGAAGTAAGAGCTGGGACCTTCGAGCGCGCCGCCGATGCCGCGGTCGAGCGCCAGCTTGGCGCAGCGCACCGCGTCGATGACGATGCCCGCGGAGTTGGGCGAGTCGACGACCTCGAGCTTCAGCTCGACGTTGAGCGGGACGTCGCCGAAGGACCGGCCCTCGAGCCGGATGTACGCCCATTTGCGGTCGTTGAGCCAGGGCACGTAGTCGGACGGCCCGATGTGCACGTTGTCGGCGCCGACGTCGTAATCGAGCTGCGAGGTGACCGAGCGCGTCTTGGAGATCTTCTTCGACATCAGCCGCTCGCGCTCCAGCATGTTCAAGAAGTCGGTGTTGCCGCCGAAGTTGAGCTGGTAGGTCCGCTCGAGCTTCACGCCGCGGTCGCGGAACAGGCGCGTCAGCACGCGGTGGACGATCGTCGCGCCGACCTGCGACTTGATGTCGTCGCCGATGATCGGCAATTGCTTCTCGGCGAAGCGCTTCTGCCAGTAGGGCTCACGCGCGATGAAGACCGGGATGCAGTTGACAAACCCGACGCCCGCCGCGAGCGCTTGCTCGACGTACCACTTGGTCGCCTCCTCGGACCCGACCGGGAGGTAGCTGACCACGACGTCGGCCTTTGACTTCTGGAGGATGCCGACCACGTCGGACGTTTCGCCGGGGGCCTTGTGCACCACGTCCGCGAGGTACTTGCCGATCCCGTCATGGGTCATGCCTCGCTGGACCTTGACGCCGAGGCGGGGCACGTCCGCGAACCTGACCGTGTTGTTCGGCTTGGCGTAGATGGCTTCGCCGAGGTCGAGCCCAACCTTGTTCCTGTCGATGTCGAACGCGGCGACGAACTCGATGTCGCTGATGTGGTAGCCGCCGAGGTCGACGTGCATCAGGCCAGGGACGGAGTCCTTGGGCGATGCGTCGTGGTAGTAGTGCACGCCCTGGACCAGCGAGGAGGCGCAGTTGCCGACCCCCACGATGGCCACGCGCACTTTCTTGTGGCTTTCGTTGCGATGACCGTTCTTGTGATTGGAGCTCATGCCCCCACCTCCTGGCGAACTTTCATTTTCTGGGTGATTCCGAGCATCTGGTCCAGGCGCTCCCGATTGCGCCGGATGGTCTCCACGTCGAGCGAGCAGTAGGCCTGGCGCCCCTCGCGCCGGATCCGGATGACGCCGCCCACGCGCAGCATCCGCAGGTGCCAGGAGATGCGCGGCTGGCTCATGCGAAGGAATGCGGCGAGGTCGGTGACGTTCTCCTCGCCGACCTTGCCCAGGCGCTCGAGAATGCGCAGGCGCGTGGGGTTGGCGAAGGCCAGGTAGTGATCCGGCAGCTCGTGACGCGGGCTCTGGAGAAACATAAAGGTTCCTTTATGGACCAGTCTAAAGCATAAAGGCTCCGTTATGTATCCCGGGGGCGGCGCGGCGCCCTTCGGTCAGTTCGCCCGGCGGACGAGATCGAGGAATTCGGCCCGAGTCCGCGCGTCCTTGCGGAAGGTCCCGAGCATGCAGGAGGTGATCATCCGGCCGCCCGGCGTCTCGACCCCGCGCATCTCCATGCACAGGTGCCGCGCCTCGACCACAACGCCCACCCCGCGCGGCACGACCGCCGCGTTCAGAGCCTCCGCGACCTGGTTGGTCAGTTGCTCCTGGATCTGGAGGCGATGGGCGAACACCTCGATCAGGCGCGGAATCTTGCTCAGGCCGATCACCTTGCCCTTGGGCAGGTAGCCGACGTGAACCTGACCGAAGAACGGCAGCAGGTGGTGCTCGCACAGGCTGTAGAAGGGGACGTCCTTCACCACCACCATCTCGTCGTAGTCGTGGTCGAAGATGGCGCCCGCGACGACGTCCTCGGGCTTGGTGGCGTACCCGTCGGTCAGCTCCCGCAGCGCGCGGGAGACGCGGTCGGGCGTCGACTTGAGGCCCTGACGGTCGGGGTCCTCGCCCAGCTCGACGAGCAGCGAATCGACCAGGTCCGCGATCGGGTCGCCGGGCTTCGGCTTCGGGGTGGCCATGGTTGCACACACAATTTACGGGTTGGATGCGATCGCAGCGGCCCAGGCGCTGTCGGAAATCGGCTACCTCCTGCGCCAGGACGCCAAGGAAAAGTTCCGGGCCAAGGCCTTTTCGATGGCCGCGTGGTCGATCGCTCTGGAGCGCCCCGACCTGGAAGCGCTGCAGCGCTCGGAGAGCCTGACCTCGATCGAAGGCGTCGGCGCCGGCATCGCCCGCGTGCTATCCGAGCTGATCGAGACCGGGGAGAGCCGATACCTGAACCGGCTGCGCGAGGAGATGGGGCAGCCGGCGCGCGACGACGAGTCCGCGCTCGACTTCGCCCAGTACCAGGGCGACGTGCACTCGCACACGAACTGGTCCGACGGCCGCGCGACCATGCTCGAGATGGCGCAGGGCGCCCAGGCCCTCGGCTACGGCTACCTCGGGATAACGGACCATTCGCCCCGGATCACCGTGGTCCACGGCCTCGACGCGGAGCGCCTGCTAGCGCAGTCGCGTGAGATGGCCGAGGTCCAGAAGCAGGTCGACGGCCTGACCCTGCTGCAGGGGATCGAGGTCGACATCCTCGAGGACGGGTCGCTGGACCTTCCGGACCAGGTGCTCGAGATCCTCGACGTCGTCATCGCGTCGCCGCACGTGAAGCTGCGGCAGGAGCCCGCGGCCATGACCGAGCGGATGCTGCGCGCGGCCTCGCATCCGCACGTCGACGTGATCGGGCATCCAACCGGGCGGCGACCGGGCTCTCGAGAAGGCGCGAGCTTTGACTTCGAGGCGGTGTTCAAGGAGGCGGCCAAGCACGGCGTGGCGCTCGAGATCGACTGCGACCCGGCGCGCATGGACCTGTCACCGGAGATGGCGCGCCTCGCCTTCGAGTGCGGATGCGATTTCACAGTCGACGCCGACGCGCATGCACCGGCCGAGTTCGCCTATGTGCCGATGGCGATGTGGATGGCCCGGCGGGCGGGCATTCCAATGGAGCGGATCCTGAACTTCCGGTCAGTCGATGAACTTACGATGGCCTTCAAATGACGCAGGTCGGGATCATGATCGAAGGCCAGGAGGGACTCAACTGGGACCGCTGGCGGCGCATCTGCACAGACGTCGACACCCTCGGCTTCGCCTCACTTCGGCGGAGCGATCACCTGGTCTCGCTGATGAACGCGCCCGACCGCGACTGCATCGAGTGCTGGACGTCGCTGGCCCTCGCCGCCGAATGGACGAAGCGCATCGAGTTCGGCCCGATGGTGAGCCCCATGACGTTTCGCATCCCGTCGGTGCTCGCGAAGATCGCCGCTTCGGTCGACGCGCTTGCCGGCGGGCGGCTGATCCTCGGACTCGGAGCCGGGTGGAACGTGAACGAGCACGAGATGTTCGGCATCCCGTTCTTCACCGAACGGGAGCGGTTTGAGCGGCTCGAGACCGGCATCGCGACGATGCGCGCTATCTGGAGCAAGACGAACCCGAAGCCCGCGCGCAATCCGATCCCGCTTCTGCTCGGCGGCAAGGGAGTCAAGCGGACGCTTCCGCTCGTCGCGCGCGAGGCCTCGGAGTGGAACCTTTCGAGGCTCGACCCCGAGATGTTCCGCCAGCGGCGCGAGGTGCTGGAACAATGCTGCCACGACATCGGTCGCGACCCCGCGACCATCAAGCGCTCGATCATGACCACCTACGTCGTCGGCCGGAATCAGGGCGAGCTGCGGGGAAGGGCGGCCATGCTGAGCGAGCTGCTCCCGAACCTGCGAGGCAAGGACCCGGACGAGGTGCTTGCGACCATGCGCCAAAACTCATTCGTCGGCACCCCCGACGAGATCGCGGGGCAGATGCGCGAGCATGCGCGGCTCGGCGTCGACCTCTTCATGCTCCAGCACTTCCTGCTCGACGACTCGGACGCGCTTCATTTGCTGGCGAAAGAAGTTCTCCCGGCCGTGGCCTAACCTAAGCGACGTGGATTTCGACCTGAGCCCGGACGAGAAGGCGTTTCGCGACCAGGTCCGCGCGTGGCTGAAGGCCAACGCGCCGCGCGACGGGGACGGGGACGGCGACATGGAGACGTTCATCGAGCGCCGCCGCGCGTGGCAGAAGAAGCTCTCGGAGGCCGGCTACGTCGGCATCACGTGGCCCGAGGAGTACGGCGGTCGCGGCGGCAACTTCATGAACCAGCTCATCTTCAACGACGAGATGATCCTTGCCCAGGCACCCGAGCCGATCAACGTCATCGGGCTGGGCATGGGCGGCCCCGTCGTCATCGCCCACGGCACGGAGGAGCAGAAGAAGCGCTACCTGCCGCCCCTCCTGTCAGCCGAGGAGATCTGGTGCCAGGGCTTCAGCGAGCCGAACGCGGGCAGCGACCTCTCAGGCCTGCAGACCAGGGCCGAGGACCGAGGCGACCACTACATCGTCAACGGGCAGAAGGTATGGACGACGCTGGCCCATGTCGCCAAGTGGTGCATGCTCCTTGCCCGCGAGCGGAAGGAGCCCAACCCGCGTGACGGTCTGACCTACCTACTGGTCGACATGGAAAGCCCCGGCGTCGAGGTCCGGCCGCTGGTCCAGATCACCGGCGACGCCGAGTTCAACGAGATCTTCTTCAAGGACGTCAAGGTGCCGAAGTCGCAGATCCTCGGGGAGGCCTGCAAAGGATGGGCCGTCGCGATGACGACGCTTCTGCACGAGCGCGGCACGCTTGGCCTGGCCCTGGCGACGCGGGCGCAGATCACGGCGGCGGAGCTCGCCGAGCACGCGCGCAAGCTCGGCCGCGGCGCGGACCCGCTCGTCCGGCAGAAGATCGCGCAGCACACCATCGAGGCGCGCGCGCTCCAGCTCAACGGATACCGAGCCGTGACGGCGGTCAAGCGCAGCGGCATACCCGGTCCCGAAGGTTCGATCCTCAAGCTCATGTGGTCAGAGCTGAACCAGCGCATGACCGAGACCGCGGTGGACATCGCGGGGCCGTCCGGCCAGGTGAGCGACGGAGATGGTTGGAAGTACCAGTTCCTGCGCTCGCGCGCGAACACGATCGAAGCGGGGACCTCTGAGGTCCTGCGCAACATCCTCGCCGAACGGGTGCTGGGCCTGCCGCGATCTCGGTAAGCGGCGCATCTCAGCAAGCTGAAAAACAACCGCTGACGTGAGCCCGTCTTCCTTGTGGCCTTGTCTTGCGGCGGCCCGAAGGACAGAATTCCGCACGTGAATCAGGCGGCGGCGAACGAACAGCGGCTGGTCTGGTCCCTTTGGGCGGCGGTCGCGCTGGCCGTGATCGGGGGCCTGATGCCGTTTGTGTTCGGCGGCACGTCGAGTCGGGTCACCACCGCCCTCGTCCCGTTCCTGGTCGGAGCGGTCGCGATCGCCGCGTGTGCCGTGTTGCACTCGCAGAGCCGCACCTTCGCGGCGATCCTGTTCTTCGTCGGCGGGATGGCGATCATGTTCGCCCTGCTCACGATGTTCTCGCTGCCCGTGCGGCTGGCGGTGCTCGGGACCTGCCCCGCGGTGCCCGGGCCGTGCCCCACCGGCCTGCCGCGGCCCCTGACCGATGGCGAGAACACCGGCATGGGCGCCGCCGCCGCGTTCGGTTTGCTTGCAGTGTTCCTCGGGTTCTACGGCCTCGTGACCCTGTTCCGGCGGCCCCCGGTGGAGCCTGCCGCGCCGCCGATGCCCAGGGTCCGGCAGGTCGCCGCACCCGTCCCGGCCGCCGCACCCGTTCCGGCCGCCGCCCCTGTCCCGACCGCCGCGGCGCCCGCCAAGGCCCAGGCCAAGCCCGAACTCGAGGAGGAGCTAGAACTTCCCGCGCACGAGGAGGAAGAGCTGCCGGAGCTACCGCCGCACGAGTCGACTTCGCCCACAACCTAGACTCTCGGTTCGTGGACTTTGCGTTCTCGGAGGAGCAGGAAATGCTGCGGCGCTCGACGCGTGATTTCCTCGCCAAGGAGTGCAGCCCCAAGGTCGTCCGCAAGCTGATGGAGGGCAGCGGCTACGACGCCGCGATGTGGAAGAAGATCGCGGACCTGGGCTGGACGGCGCTCGGGATACCGGAGGAATACGGCGGCGCCGGCACGTTTCTCGACCTGGTCGTCGTCCTCGAGGAGGCCGGGCGTGCGCTTCTTCCCGGGCCGTTCTTCGCCACCATGGGCCTTGCGGTGCCCGCGATCCTGGAGGCCGGAACCGAGGCGCAGAAGAAGGAGGCCCTCGGCGCGATCGCGCAGGGCAGCGCACGGGCGACGCTCGCCTTCACCGAACCATCGGGCCGCTGGGATGCGGGCAGCGTGTCGCTGAAGGCCACACGGGCCGGCGGCGGCTGGAAGCTGGAGGGCGTGAAGCTCTTCGTGCCCGATGCCGGCGTGGCGGACTACACCGTCGTGGTCGCGCGCACGCGCGGCGACGGTCGCCCGCGCAGCGAGGATGAAGACGGGATCACGCTCTTCCTGGTCAAGGGCCGGCCGGCGGGCATGACGGTCAATCCGCTCGAGACGCTCGACATGACGCGGCGCTGGGGCGAGATTCGGTTCGACGACGTGCAGCTCGGCGACGACGCGGTGATGGGCGCGCCGAACAAGGCGTGGCCACACTTGAAGCGGGCCCTCGAGCAGTCGACCGCCGCGCTATGCGCGGAGATGGTCGGCGGCGTGCAAAAAGTGCTCGAGACGTCGACCGATTACGCCAAGACGCGACAGCAGTTCGGCAAGCCGATCGGCATCTACCAGGCCGTGTCGCACAAGCTCGCCGACATGCTCGTCCTCTCCGAGAGCGGCCGGTCGGCGACTTACTACGCGGCGTGGGCCGTGGACGCGGACGCCCCTGACCGCTCCCTCGCGTCGTCGATGGCGAAGGCCTACGTGTCGGATGCGTACCGCAAGGTCGCGGGTGACGGGATCCAGGTGCATGGGGGCATCGGCTTCACCTGGGAGCACGACATGCACCTGTACTTCAAGCGGGCGAAATCATCCGAGGTGACGCTGGGCGACGCGACATACCATCGGGAGCTGGTCGCGCAGGCCCTCGACCTGTAAGCCAACTAACCCGCCGCGAGGAGCCTGAAGACGACCACCCCGAACAGCGCGCACGCCGGTATCACCAAACCGCGGAACATCGCCCAGTAGTTTGACCACGCCTCGCGCAGCCGGTCGAGGCGGCGCCCCGATCCGAACACGAGCGACCAGTAGATCGGCAGGGCCGCGCCGGTGTTGAGGGCGAGGGCGAGCAGCACGACTCCGCCCGCTCCGGCGAACCACGGCTGGAGCGGCGTGGAAACGCCAAACCCGAGCTGCGTGCCCCACAGCCCACCAGCACCCGCGAGGAGGACCACGGCCGGGAGCCCCAAGAGGAAGAACGAGGCAAAGCTCAGCGCGACGAGCCCGAGCATCAGCGCGAGCACTGCCACGATTCCGGCCAATCCGGCGGCGGCGATGGTCACGCCTGTGGGATGAGCGGTCGTGCTGTTCGCGGTCGTCGAGGCGACTGGCGTGGGATCGATCGGCGCCCCGATGGCGGCCGCGCGGACATCCGACCACGAGTGCCAGTGGGCGCTCGAGCTGATCGTCGCAGCCAGCCCGGCGGAAGCCCCGGCAAGGACCACGCCAACCGCGATGGCCGCCGCGTTGCGCCGCAGCACGGCGACGGGCAGCCAGCTCCGGCGGCGGCGCGCCCGGCCCACACCTGTTTCCATCAATCGCTCGCGGTCGAAGGTTGCGCCGCACAGGATGGTCAGGGCGACGCAGGCGGTGAAGGGAAGCAGGAGTGAGGGCGGCGCGAGCGGCGAGCGGAAGACGAACAGGGCCAGCGGAAGGTCCGCCACCGCCGCCGACACAGGCGAGAGCAGGAACGACCAGGCGCCGCCCGCCGCGCCTTCGCGCGGGAAGAGCATGAAGCCGAGCATCCGACCCATCGAGGCCCAGTAAGCCGTGACCGCGGCGACCAGCGCGAACACCGGAAGGAGGCCCCACGGCGCTGTCTCTCCGAAAAGGCTCAGCAACGCCATCCCGGCCGCCATCCAGAACGTCACCCACACCGTGCTCACCACGGCGCCCGGCAGCACCTCGAGCCAGATCAGCGATGGATCGTCGACCGGCGTGTAGAGGAGGACCTCGAGTGAGCCCTGCGCCTTCTCCCACCAGATCCCGATCGAGCTCTTGATCGACTCGAGCAGCGCGAAGGACATAAAGAACAACGGGAGCAGCAGGCCGGCCTGCAGCGCGCTTCCGCCGGCCAGGCGCTGCGCGACCTGTCCCGCGACGCCGGGCAATTGCCCGAAGAGCGATGTGCCGGCGACCAGCAGCAGGACGAACGCGTTCAGGTAGCCCACCCAGCTGAGGTCCCCACGCCGCCACCAGGAGCTCACATAAAAAGGAAGCGAGTGACGCAGCATGTCGCCCTGCTCGGGCAGGGACGCGAACATGCGGGGCGCGCCGATGCCGGAGGTGATGCGCGCCTGCGCAGCCGGCGGCTCGGCGCCCACGGCGACCGGCCTCTCCATCGCTTTGACGTAGACCGACTCGAGCGTGGTCTGCACCTCCTCGAGCTCGTGGAACGGCGCGGACTGCTCGGCAAGACGGACCTGGAGCTGTGCGGCGAAGTCCCCGCGATCGCCGACGCTCGTCTGCCGCGGCAGCGTGTAGCTCAGCTCGGCGCCATCGAGCCTGTACGTCAGCGTGCGCGTGCTGAGCCACTGCTCGATCGCCTCCGCGCTCACCGGAGTGCGTGCGAGGTGTGCGCTGAAACGTCGACCGTCGCCCGCTTGCTCGCGCAGCTCGTCGAGGGTGCCCTCGGCGACGATGACTCCGCGCCGCATGATGGCGACGCGGTCGGCCATCAGCTCCGCCTCGCCCAGCGCGTGGGTCGTGACGATGAGCGCCGCGCCGCGCTCCTTCTGCTCGCCGAGGTAGTGGCGCATGTCCGCCGCGGCCACCGGGTCCAGGCCGGCGGTCGGCTCGTCGCAGAAGATCCAGTCGGGCTCGTGGATCGTCGCGCGGATCAGAGCCACCCTCTGCGCCATGCCGCGCGAGTACGCGGCAAGGATGGTGTCGGCGCGGTCGGCCAGCTCGAAGCGCTCGAGGAGGGCGGCGATGCGCTCCCGGCGGACCTTTTCGGGGACGCCGTAGAGATATCCGAAACGGTCGAGGTACTCGGGTGCGGTGTTGCGGCCGTAGAGGCGCGCCTGGTCCGGCACGACACCCAGGCGCGAGCGCACCGCGTCCAGGCTCTCGGGCAGGCGAAGGCCGTCGAGCTCGATCATGCCTGCGTCCGGCCGCAGGATCCCACCCAGGCAGCGCAGCGTCGTCGACTTCCCCGCCCCGTTCTGCCCGAGCAGGACGAGGATCTCGCCGCGCTCGACATGAAGGTCGACACCCGCGACGGCGCGCACGTCGCCGAAGCTCTTGCGAAGGCCCTCGACCCTGATCATGGAACTCGCTCAGATGCCCTCGAGCAGCGCCTCGAGGTGATCGCGGACCTTGAGGTGGATCTTGTCCTGCGACCCGGTTGCGTCGAGGCGGACGAAGCGCTTCGGCTCGGCGGCCGCCAGCCGGTCGTACGCCTCGGCGACCTTGCGATGGAAATCGATCGACTCCTGCTCCATGCGGTCCTTGCTCTTGCCGCCCGATTCGTGGCGGCCAAGCCCGGTCTCAACAGGCCCCTCCAGCAAGAACGTGATGTCGGGCCGTGGAAACGTCGACGGCCATGTCGTGGGGACGCCTCGCGCGCCGCCCTGATAGGCGAGCGTCGAATCGTGGTATCGATCCGCGATCACCACGCGGCCCGCCGCCAACGCCGGCGCGATGACTTCGGCGATCAATTGGCGCCGCGAGGCCATGAAGAGGTACATCTCGGCCTCGGCGTCGATCTCCAGGCCCTTGTCAAGGACCACGTCGCGGATCTGCTCGCCGAGCTCGGTCCCGCCGGGCTCGCGCACGACGACGGGGTCGCGCGACTCGAGCCACTCGCCGAGCAGCTCGGCCTGGGTCGTCTTGCCGGAACCCTCCGTGCCTTCGAAGGTGATGAAGAGTCCCCGGCCCGCCACCTAAGCGGGTTGCTCAGGCGACGGCGTTATGCGCAGCCTGCGCTGTGGCTCCTTGCCCGTGCTCCGGGCCGAGAGGTCGTTTTCCGCCACGAGCTGGTGCTGCAGCCGCCGCAGGTACGCGTTCTGGGGCGAGATCTCGACCGGGCGCAGCGTCGTCTTGACCTGGCGGATCGCCGCCGCGGCCTCAGCCAGCGCGCGGGTCGTGGCGTCGTCCGGTTTGTCGACGCCATAGATCCGCGACAGCGCGTCGCGCACCTGGCTGGGCGAGTTGCTCTTGAGGATGTGTATCGGCAGGCCGCGGCTCTCCGCCTGGCGAAGGCTGTCGGGCCGGCGTCGGTAGTGGTTCTTCAGGGTGAGGACGGCGCCCGCGCCGTCCAGGTTGCCCAGCACGCGCACCGGCAGGTCCAGCTCCTTGATCGACTGCTCGACGTGATGCCGGCTCACGCCGTATGGAAAGATGCCAAGCGGCTTGGTGGTCGACACCGTGACCGGCGCAGGCGGCTCCTGCGCGAGGACCACAGGCGTGTCGACATTTGAGATCACCCGTCCCTCGCGCGTCCGGACGCGGATCTTGGGAGTTTGCATCGGGCCCCGCAGCGCTGTGTCGACCACGTCGGCGAGCGGCATGTGGATCGCGACCCGGTCGCGGTCCTGGATCTCGACGAGGACATCGAAGGTCGGGGGCGCCTTGCGCTCGAGAACCGACTTCTGCGTGCCGCGGCGACGCGCCTCCTCGTCCGAGAGGGTCACGCTCTGGATGCCTCCGAGCAGGTCGTTGAGGGTCGGGTTGACGAGCAGGTTCTCGAGCGTCTGCCCATGCGCGGTGGCGATCAGCTGCACGCCGCGCTCTGCGATCGTGCGCGCCGCGGCGGCTTCGAGCTCGGTCCCGATCTCGTCGATGACGATGACCTCGGGCATGTGGTTCTCGACCGCCTCGATCATCACGGCGTGCTGCAGCAGCGGCGTCTTGACCTGCATCCGGCGCGCGCGCCCGATCCCCGGGTGCGGGATGTCGCCGTCGCCGCCGATCTCGTTCGATGTGTCGACGATGACCACTCGCTTGCGCAGCTCGTCGGCGAGCAGCCGCGCGCACTCGCGCAGCATCGTGGTCTTGCCGATGCCGGGCCGGCCGAGAAGCAGGATGCTCTGGCCGCTGACGACGATGTCGCGGATGATCTCGCCGGTGCCCGTGACCGCGCGCCCGACGCGCATGGTCAGGCCGACGATGCGTCCCGAGCGGTTGCGAATCGCCGAGACCCGGTGCAGCGTTCGCTCGATCCCCGCGCGGTTGTCATCGCCGAACTGCCCGACGTTGTTCGCGACGTGCTCCAGGTCCGACGCGGAGACGGAATGGTCGGCGAGCAGCACCTCGCGTTCGGGCACGCGCGCTGCCGGCTCGCGGCCGAGGTCGAGGACGATCTCGAGCAGCTCTCCCGGATCGATGCGCTCGTGAAGCGCGCGTGCCAGGTCCGGAGGCAGGGCGCGAGCGAGGAGCTCGACCTCTTCGTCCCAGTTGGCGGCGCGCGATTGGCGACTTGCTTCAGCCATCAGCCCAACGACGGTACCAGTCCCTTTTCGCGTACAGGTTTCGGAACTCGGACCGCGAACTCTTTGACCAAAAGGAGCTGGGTCAGCAGGACCGTGAACCCACGCCCGCGAAGGGCGTCGATCATGTGCGAATCATAGTGACGGAGGCTCGACCAGGCCGGAGCCTCCGAGTCCCCGAGAAGCGAGATCCCGAAGTCGGCCAGCTCGGCGGGCAGCGGATTCTCGGGCAGGGCCATGAACTGCAGCGTGGCGGGCCGCGCCTCGCCTCCGCGCTGCATCCTGACCCAAGCGACGACCTCGACGCGATCCACGACATGGCCTCCTGTCCGCTCGCCCGCATGCAGCGCTTTCCACTCACGGTACGTGGGCGCCTCCAGCTGTGAGACGCCCTGCGGCGTCACCTTCCGGTACAGCTGGTACAGGCTGCGGTCGTCCCCGCGCTTCACGGGACGCAGGCCATCTGGGTACTGCTCAGACCGCTGAGCCGGCCGGTCGGCGTAGACGACCTGCTCTGTCGCGTACTGCCGGAATCCCTGGGTTCGAAACGCGGGCAGCAGAGCGTCTCGGTCCGGCAGGCGCACGAACAACCGCAGCGCGCCGCGCTCGAGCGCCTGGTTGCACAAATGCTGGACCAGCGCGGGTGCGACCTCATCGGAATCTGTCTCGTCGGCCACCTGCAGGTTGAGCACCTGGAGCACGCGGGCCCGCCGCAGATCGAGGCCGAGCGGCTGGCCGGACGCCTGGATGAAGCCGATCACCTTCCCACCATCCTCCGCGACGTACATCAGCGTTTCCTGGGACAGCGGCAGAAGCGCCGAAAGTGTCGAGCTCAACAGGGTCCACAGCCGTGCCGCCGGCGGAGCGGCCTCGCTGAGGCGGATGTCGGAGGAGCGGTGCATCTCCTCGATCTTCGCCAGGTCCAGCAGCCCCGCGGCTCGCACCTTCATTCGGGGTGGCTCGCGAGGCGCACGAACTCTCGATGCAGGCGCTGGTCTCCGCTGAGCTCGGGATGAAACGCAAGCGCGAGGATGCGCCCCTGGCGTACCGCGACCGGCCGTCCGTCGAGCCTCGCGATCACATCGACGTCCCCGGTGCGCTCGACCAGAGGCGCCCGGATGAAGACGCCGGGAAACGTCTTTCCGTTCATCCCGTCGATGTTGAGCGGGGCTTCGAAGCTGTCGATCTGGCGACCGTATCCATTGCGCTTCACGGCGATGTCGAGCAGGCCGAGTCCCTTCTGCTCGCGCATCCCGTCGGTAATGTCTCGCGCGAGCACGATCATGCCCGCGCATGTGGCGAGCGTCGCGAGGCCGCCGCGAATCGCTTCGCGCAGCGGCTCGAGGAGCCCGACCCTCTCCATCAACATCGTCATCGTCGTGCTCTCACCGCCGGGCAGCACGATGCCGTTCAACCCTTCGAGGTCCTCGCGGGCCTTGACCAGGCGCGTGCGCGCGCCGGCGGCTTCGAGGGCCTGGACGTGTTCGGCGAAAGCACCCTGCATCGCGAGGACCCCGATGAGAGGCGCCCGGTCCTTTCTGGTCGACCGGAGGGAGCTACCAGCCTCGGGCAGCGAGCAGCTCGTCCTTCGGGATGGCCGGGATCTCGAGACCGTGCATGGCCTTGCCCAGCCCAGCGGAGACCTCGGCGAGCACCTCTGGCTTGTCGAAGTAGGTGGTCGCGGCGACGATCGCCTTGGCACGCTTCAAGGGGTCCTCTGACTTGAAGATGCCGGAACCGACGAACACCCCGTCGACGCCCAATTGCATCATCAGCGCCGCGTCGGCCGGCGTCGCGATGCCGCCGGCGGCGAAGTTGACGACCGGCAGGCGCCCCAGCTTATGACACTCGACGAGAACCTCCACCGGCGCGCCGATCTGCTTGGCCTCGTGCACCAGCTCCGCGTGGTTCATGCCTTGCAGCTTGCGGATCCCCGCGTTGACGGCCCGCGCGTGGCGGACGGCCTCGACCACGTTGCCGGTGCCTGCTTCGCCCTTGGTGCGGATCATGGCAGCGCCTTCGGCGATTCGCCGCGTCGCCTCACCGAGGTCGCGGCAGCCGCAGACAAAAGGCACCTTGAACGGGTGCTTGTCGATGTGGTTCTCCTCGTCGGCCGGCGTGAGCACCTCGGACTCGTCGATGTAATCGATGCCGAGAGCCTCCAGGATCTGCGCCTCGACGAAATGTCCGATCCGGCACTTCGCCATGACCGGGATGGTCACCGCGGCCATGATCGAGCGGATCAGGTCAGGGTCGGACATCCGGGCCACGCCGCCCTCCTTGCGTATGTCGGCGGGCACGCGCTCCAGCGCCATTACCGCGCACGCACCCGCTTCCTGAGCGATCCGGGCGTGCTCGGCGGTGACGACGTCCATGATGACGCCGCCCTTCAGCATCTGGGCGAGCCCTGCTTTGACCTTGAAGGATCCCTTCACAGAGCCGTCGCCATTACGCGCACCGTTGCGTTCGGCCACGCTCGAAATTCTACGCGCCGTTCGCCCTATAGCCTTTCGAGTACCAGCGTTCGCTTGGACGCGTATTCGGTGTCGGACAGCAAGCCGTCCCTATGCAGGCGCGTCAGCATGTCCATCTCCTCGAGCACGTCGAGCAGCGGCGCCATGGTGCGGCGTGCCAGGTAAGCGTCTGAGGCGGTGCCGGCCTCTTCGCCCCGCGCGTCGAACTCGCGGACGAAGAACAGCGCTTTGACGGCCGAGAACGGGATGCCCAGCTTGCGGATTGGGCTGTCGCTCTGCTCGGCGTGCAGGTGGAGGACCACGCCGTAGCGATGCCGCTCCAACGTGCCGTCCAGGTGGCCGCGCAGCACCTCGCCGTCAAGGAAGCGGATCGCGACCTTGCGCGTCGGCGTGTCGGCCAGCTCCTTGTCGCGCTGGAGCTCGACCCACTTGACCGCGGTGAGCGGGATCCAGGCCGTCTCGTTGTTCTCCAACCCGCCCGCGTCGTCGACCTCGACCAGGAAGTCGGGCTCGTCGAAATCGAGGTCGCGGGCGACCCCTTCGACGGTCTCGTCGTCGAAAAAGCGGACGACTACCCTGGCCATTTCACACCTACTCTACTAACCCTCATTTAGCTGTACTCCTGCGTAAGCGCCGCCGTCCTACCCGGCGAGCACATTTGACGCACGTGGCGATGTGGTGTCGTACCGCTTCGGCCTGGGGCCGCCGCAGCTTACCGGCGAGATAGGGCGCCAGCAGGGGCAGCGCTTCGTCGTGGCTCAGCTCGCCTTCGCGCTGCGAGGCGAGATACTCCTCCTTGAAACGGAGGCGGGCTCGGTAGAGCAGCGTCTCGACGGCGCTCTCCGACATCTTCAGGGTGCGGGCGATCTGGCGGTAGCTCATGTCCTGGAGCTCGCGCAACGTCAGGACGAGCTTGTATTTCTCGGGAAGGCGTTGGGCAACCTGCCAGACCTGCCGGCGCGTCTCGTTCGACTCCTGGACCAGCACCGGGTCGAACCCCTTGGCGGTCGAGGGCAGATTCGCCATCAGCTCGTCGTCTTCCTCGTCCGTCCCGCCGTCGGCGCGGAGGTCGCGCTGGCGTCGGCGCAGCTCGTCGTAGCAGAGGTTGCGCGCCACGGTGTGGACCCACCCACCGAAGTTGAAGGTGTCGTCCACGCGGTCCATCATCTTGAGGGCCTTCATGAACGTCTCCTGGGCGATGTCCTCGGCCAGGAGGGCGTCGCCGAGCTTGCGGCGGACCAGCCGGAAGATCGACGCGACGTACCGGCGGTGCAGCTCCTCGAAGGCGCGGATGTCGCCCTTGCGGTAGGCCCTGACGAGCTCGACGTCGGTCGGATCGACGTGCTCCTTGCCTGCCGGTGTCTCCTCTACCTCGTCCATGAGTGCGTTCGGCAGGCTACTACGGCGGCACGCGTCAGCATCCGGTCTGGAGCATTTAGGGCCTGGCGCGGGTCCTCGCCTTGCTGGGTCAAGGTGACCACCGAGTCAACGCCCAACGCGTTCAAAGCCTCCCACCCCTCCCCCTTGCTGCCGGCCAGCAGCAGGACGGGAACTCCGGCGGCGTGCGCTCGCCTCGCCACCTCGCCCGGAGCCTTGCCATACGCCGTCTGCTCGTCGACCCGGCCTTCGCCGGTGATGACCAGGTCGGCGCCCTTCAGCCGGGCGTCGAAGCCCGCCGCCTCGACGACGAGCGGCGCTCCAGGAACGAGCTCAGCGTCCAGGAAGGCGACGAGGCCGGCCCCGGTGCCACCGGCCGCGCCGGCTCCGGGGATCTCGGCCACCTTCTTGCCAAGGTCGCGCTCGATTACCAACGCCAGGCGGGCGAGCGCGGCGTCCAGCTCGCAGACCGCCTCCGGATCGGCTCCCTTCTGCGGCCCATAGACGGCGCTGGCTCCCTCGGGCCCGGTGAGGGGATTGGTCACGTCGCAGGCCACCTTCACGCTGACGCCGCGCCACCGGCGATCGACGCTGTACGTGTCGATTCGCTCGAGCCGCGCCGGCGCGGCGCCGCCCCGTTCGAGCTCGCGGCCGCCGGCGTCGAGGAGGCGGTAGCCGAGGGCCTGCGCCATGCCGGCGCCGCCGTCGTTCGTGGCCGAGCCGCCGATCCCCGCGATGACATGCGCCGGGTGGGCGTCCATCGCGGCCTGTAAAAGCTGGCCGAACCCGAACGTCGACGCCCGGCGTGGATCGCGCCGTTCGGGCGGGATCAGGGTGAGCCCACTGGACGCGGCAAGCTCGACCACCGCGGTGCGGCCCGAGTCGATCAAGCCGAAGCGCGCCTCCACCGCGTCGCCGAGCGGACCCTCGACCTTCGCATTCCGGTATTCGCCGCGGTTGGCGGCCACGAGCGCCTCCATCGTGCCGTCGCCCCCGTCGGCGACCGGGACCTCGAATATCTCCGCGTCGGGGAAGACCTCGCGCACGCCACGTGCGATGGCCGCGGCGGCCTGAGGCGCCGTGAGGGTGCCCTTGAAAGCGTTCGGAGCCACGACGATCTTCATCGCGGCCGCCAGATTAGACGGATGGGAGCCCTAGGCCGGATTCACTCCGGCCGTCACCCAGCGTGCGCCACCAAACGCCGCCATGCATGGTGTAACTCGGAGGGGGTTCCACGGGGGAGGCCTGCCTCACCCGTGCCTCAATAAACCGGAATCGTCCAGTCCTTGTACTTCGGGGTGTCGCCCCGGACGGCGCCGAAGTAGATGTTCTGCAGCTCCTGCGTGAACTCACCGACCCTCCCGTCGCCCACCGGCCGCCGGTCGACCTCGATCACGGGTGAAATCTGCGCCCCGGTGCCGCAGAGCAGCAGCTCGTCGCACGTATACAGCTCGGTGCGGTCGATGCTCCGCTCGAGGACAGGCATGTTGAGCTCGCTCGAGATGATCTTGATCAGAAGCTGGCGCGTCACCCCCTCGAGGATGTCGTCCGTCACCGGCGGCGTGATGAACGCGCCGTCCTTGAGCATGAAGACGTTCTCCGCCGAGCCCTCGGACACGTGACCGTCAACGGTGAGCACGATCGCCTCGTCGAAACCGCCCTCGACGGCCTCGGACTTGGCCAGCGCCGACTGCGCGTACGACCCCGTGATCTTCGCCCGGGCCGGCAAAGACTGGTCGGGGACTCTGCGCCAAGTGCTTACCGCGCAGCGAATGCCGCCCTCGATCTCGACGTAGTTGCCGAATGGTGTCGCGTAGATGAAGAAGCTCTGGTGCAGGTTGTGCAGGCGGACTCCGATCTCCTCGCTCGACATGTAGACGAGCGGCCGCACGTAGACGTCGGACTTGAACTGGTTGCGGCGCAGCAGCTCGATCGTGAAGTTGACGAGCTCCTCCGTCGAGTACGGCAGCGTCATGCGCATGACGTTGGCCGAGCGCTTCATGCGCTCGTAATGCGCGACCGGGTGCAGCAGAAAGAGCTGCTCCTTCTTCGCGTTCCAGTACGCGCGGATGCCCTCGAACACGCCGGTCCCGTAGTGGAGGGCGTGGGTCATCAGGCCGAGCTTGACGTCGTTGTAGCGCGCGAACTCGCCCTCGAAGAAGACCCATGTGTTGGGATGCGCCGCGGGCTTCTTCGCCGCGGCCTTCGCTTTGGTGTCCACGCCCATCGAACTAAGTATTGCAGGAGGCGTTGGCCCCATCCGACCGGGCCGCTTCGCGGCCGGGTCACCTTCCCCAGCGAGTGGGGAAGGGTACGATCTTGGGCGTGAGCCTCTATGGCATCATCGCCGACCTGCGGCGCGAGCATCCGACCCCCGGCGCAATGGAAACGCTGGACATGCTCGTGGCGGAACTCGGCAAAACCCGAGACAACCTCAAGGAGGCGGTTGATCATCTCGACGGCAAGCCGCTTCCGCCCGGCGGCAAACCTGTGCTCGAGGAGCTGGTGGAGCGGGCCCGCGAAGAGGGCGTCTACGACCTCGACTACGGACCCGACCCCTACGACAAGCCCCCGGTCGAGCCGCTCGACGAAGGCACCGCCGGGATCGGCGCGCTGCTCGCGATCTCGTCGATCGCCGGCGTGGCCCTGGCGATCGTGGCCGTGATCGTCGGCGTCAACGCAATCCTGAATGGCTGAGTTCTCCTTCGACGTCGTCTCCGAGTTCAACGCGGCCGAGTTGACCAACGCGATCGACCAGGCGCGTCGCGAGGTCGGCACCAGGTTCGATTTCAAGGACACAGGCACCGTCTACGACGAGCAGGGCGGCGTGATCCTGATCGAGTCGGCGAGCGAGGACCGCGCACGCGCGGCGCTTCAGGTGCTGCGAGAGAAAGCGGCCCGCCGCCAATTGTCGCCCAAGCTGTTCAAGCCCGGCGATCCCAAGACGGTCGGCAAGGGCCGCGGCCAGATCGAGGTGCGGCTCAACGCCGGCATCACCGACGACATCGCTCGCGACCTGCGCAAGCGGATTCAAAACGTGTCCCCCAAGCTGCAGGTGCGCATCCAGGGCGAGCAGCTCCGCGTCGTGAGCAAGGACAAGGACACGCTTCAGCTCGTGATCAAGACTCTGCGCGAGGCGGAGGACATCCCGGTCCCTCTCCAGTTCACGAACTACCGCTAGGCCGACTCAGACTCGGAGCACCATAGGCACGTGGTCGTCATCCCCGCCATCGACATCCTCGGCGGCCGCTGCGTTCGGCTGACCCAGGGCGACTACGACCACGTGAAGGTTTACGCGGACGACCCTGTCGAGGTGGCCGCGGAGTTTGCGTCCGCGGGCGCGCTGCGCGTGCACGTCGTCGACCTCGACGCAGCCCGCGGATCGGGCAGCAACCGTGACGTGATCGCGGCGATGCTCAAACAGCACAGCCTCAAGGTCCAGGTGGCCGGTGGCGTGCGCACCGCCGAGGCGGTGGACGCGCTGCTCGGCAGCGGAGCGGCCTGGGTCGTCATGGGCACCGCCGCGGTGCAGGATCCGCGACTGTTGGAGCGCTGCGCTCGCCGGCATCCCGAACGAATACTTACTGCGCTGGACCTTCGCGACGACAAGCCCGCGGTTGGCGGCTGGATGGAGACCGCTCCCGTGATGATCGGCTCGCTCGTCGGCCGGTGGGATTCCCTTCCGCTCGCGGGAATCATTCTCACCGCCATCGACCGCGACGGGACACTGTCCGGCCCAGACCTCGAGACGCTGGCCAAGGTTCGGCGCATGACCCGCCTCGAGCTGCTGTACTCCGGCGGAGTTTCTTCCACGGAGGAGATCGACAAGGTGGCTGCCGCTGGAGCCGGGGCGGTGATCCTAGGCAAGGCGCTCTACGAGGGCCGGATTCCGTTGGAGCGGGCGTTCGCGAAGTGAGACGGCTGGCGATCGCTTGCCTCGCGCTCCTTCTGCTCGCGTGCGGCGGTCGTGAGTCCACCGACGACCAGGGGCTGCATCAGGACATCCAGAGCAACTCGAGCGGCGCGGAGGTCACGTTCGACGCGACCGTGGTGAGCGACCCGGTCACGAGCGGCGACCACGAGCGATTCGAGGTCAAGACCACCACCGGCGAGATGCTCGAGGTCGATCACAACACGAGCCTCGCCCAGCAAGTACCCGTGCACAATGGGGACACGATCATCATTCACGGCCAGCTTTACATCGACCCCGGACCGCGGTATGGCGTCCATTGCACCCACGCCCACACATCGAGTGGATGCCCAAACCCTGGCTGGATCGAGTACAACAACAGCTATTACGAATGAGCCGACCCGAGCGCCCGTCACCGTCTAGTTTCGTCAGCAATCTCAGGGCAGGGTCGTATAGCCCACTGGAACGGCTGCGCGTCGTCGTCGCCAACGTGCGAAGTAAGAGCGGCGGCAAGGGGTGCTGTGGCAACTACGGCGAGCCGGGTTGTTGAATGACGAAACAGGAGGCCCGTGCGGCCGGTTTGATCAAGTAGGAGGATCTACTTGATGCATGCGGTCGTCTTCGAGCGCAACGGCGGGCCGGAGGTGCTCGACTACAAAGAGATACCCGACCCGACACCGAAAGACGGTCAGGTCCTGGTCGACGTGGAAGCGGTCGGAATCAACTTCCGGGACGTCTACGAACGCGAGGGCCGGGACTACGGCTCCAAGCCCCCGGCGGTGGTCGGCGTCGAAGGAGCCGGAACCGTCGAGGCGACCGGCGAGCGTGTCGCCTGGATGGGTGTTCCCCACAGCTATGCGGAGCGGGTCGCCGCGGACCGGTCGCACCTCGTCCCGATCCCGGATGGTATTTCGAGCGAGGTAGCCGCGGCCGCTTTGCTGCAGGGCATGACCGCGCATTTCCTCGCCCACGACTCATACCCGATTCAGAAAGGCGACTGGGTCATCGTGCACGCCGCTGCAGGCGGAGTCGGGCTCCTCTTGACCCAGATCGCGAAGATGCTCGGTGGCAAAGTCATCGCGACCGCGTCGTCCGAAGAGAAGGCGCGGCTGGCCCACGAGGCCGGCGCCGACGAGGTGCTTGGCTATGAGGGTTTCGCCGAGCGCGCCAGAGAGCTCGCCGGCGGCGAAGGCGTGGCGGCGGTGTACGACGGTGTCGGCAAGACCACGTTTTACGAGGGGTTGAATGCGCTCAGGCCCTTCGGTCGCATGATCGTCTACGGCGCGGCGAGCGGCCAGCCTGACCCGCTCCCCGTGGCTCTTCTGGCCAAGTCGGGATCGCTCTACGTCCAGCGCCCGACGATCCAGACCTACGTGCGGACGCCCGAGCTGCTGCGAAATCGTGCCGCCAAGGTGTTCGAGATGGTTCGCGGAGGCAAGCTCAAGGTCAGGATCGGCGCGCGCTACCCGCTCGCCGAGGCGCGCCAGGCGCACATCGACCTGGAGGCGCGGAAGACGACCGGCAAGGTGCTTCTGATTCCCTAGGTCTTCTTGTGGCGAGGCGGCTTGCGAGCCACCACTTGCGCCGTGGCCTGCGCGACCGGGCGCACCACGATCTCGTCGATGTCCACGTGCGGCGGGCGCGTCACCGCGAAGAGAACGCAGTCGGCGACGTCTTCGGCGGACAGCGGCTTGATTCCCTCGTACACGGCCTTGGCGGCCTTGCGGTCTCCATGGAAGCGGACGACGCTGAACTCCGTCTCGACCAGTCCCGGTGCGACCTCGGTGACGCGAATTGGTTCGCCGTTGAGCTCGAGGCGCAGCGTGCGCGTGATCGCCCGGACCGCATGCTTGGCCGCGGTGTAGCCCGCGCCGCCCTTGTAGGTCTCGAAGCCCGCGATCGAGCCGATGTTGACGATGTGGCCGTGCTTCGCCTTGCGCAGCAGCGGCAAGCAGGCGCGAGTCATCCACATGAGACCGAGCACGTTCGTCTTCCACATGCCGAGCCACTCGTCATCCCGTGCATCGGCTATGGGGTTGAGCCCGAGCGCGCCGCCGGCGTTGTTCACGAGCACGTCGATCCGTCCGAAACGCCGCGAGATCTCGCTGACGAAGTCGTTGATGCTGTCCTCGTCCGTGACGTCGAGGTGAAGGGCGACTCCCTCTTCTCCAGCCACACGGGCGAGGCGGTCGACCCTTCGCGCCCCGACGACGATGCGGTAGCCGTGACGGCCGAGGGCGATGGCTGTGGCCGCACCGATTCCTGATGAAGCGCCGGTGATGACAGCGACCCCAGTCACACCCCAGTCTCCAATTGCAAAGCCGAGCACAATATCGGCGCCGACCAAGCGTAACCTAGGAAAAAATGCTGGACGCGGTCGTGGCATTCGTCGTCGGTCTCCTGGTCGTGTCCGGCGTGGTCATCATGCTCGGCCCGCGGTCTGTCTGGAGACGCCTGCGCTCGCTGCGGCGTCCCAGCCGGGTCCCCGCCGTCTTCCAGGTGGCGCGGACAGGCGACATGGTGCCGCCGGCGTTGAATCCCAAGACGCAGCGGGTCGTCGTCGCCGCGGCGCGCCTCGCGAACTGGCTGCGGCTGCACGGCCACGAGGACGTGGCGCGAGAGATTCGCGGGGCGGCGGGGCGCCTCGCGGGGAACGAACCAGCCGGGCTCTACGCGCTGCAGACCGCGATGCGAAGGATTCGGGTGGTCAACATCTCGGACAGCGGGTCGCAGGAGAGGCTGAAGGCCCTGGTCAACGAGCTGCGCACCGCGGTGCAGGACCGCTTCGAGCAGCTCGAGCTGCTGCCTTTCCGAAAGCCCTGACCGAGAAATCGGAGCGCCGTCGCGTCAGGTCGGGATCGCCTTTCGAGGAGACGATCGGCTTCTGCCGCGCCGTTCGCGTCGGCGACCGCGTGATCGTGTCCGGCACCGCACCGATCTGGCCGGACGGAGCGGTCGACCCGGATCCGTACGTCCAGGCAACGCGATGCTTCGACATCATCGCGACCGCGCTGGCGGAGGCCGGATCGTCGCTCGACGACGTCGTGCGCACTCGCATGTTCATCACGGACGCCGCCTACGGCGATTCCGTCGGCAAGGCGCATGGCGAGGCGATGGGCAAGGCGCGTCCGGCCGCGACGATGATCGTGGTCAAAGGGTTGCTCGACGAGCGCTGGAAGGTCGAGATCGAAGCCGAGGCGCTCGTTACTGCTTGATTTTCGGGCCCTTGCCCGATTCGATGTACTTCTTCAGCGATTCCATTGTCTTGCGGATTCCCGCGGCGTACTGCGGCCCGAGCAACCCGCCGGCGAATCGAAGCAAGCCCGTCATCTCGTAGTCCATCTCATAGACCAGCCGCGTCGTCCCGTCCTTGCGCTCGGCGTAGGTGTAGGACCACGTGCCCTTGAGAGGTCCTTTGATGAACCTGCCCGCGCATTTCTTCGGCTTGCCCCACACGTCCTGCTCGACCTCGACCGTCTCCTTGTGCCCGCCCGGGAGATTCAAGCGGTAGCGATAACGCGTGCCCTTGCCCGGCGGACCGTCGTCAAGCTTTTCGACGTGCTCGAGGTTCGACGTCCATTTCGGAGCGTTCTTCACGTCCTCGGCCACCACCGCCCACACTCGCTCCGCAGGCGCGTCTATCTCAATGGCTTCGCGCAGTCGGGCCACGCTGCGATCATCCCACTCAGATGAGCGAAACCGCTCCGGTGCGCATGTTGGGCGCGCTCCGGCACAGGAACTACAGGCTGTTCCTGTTCGGCCAGATCGTCTCGACGGTCGGGACTTGGATGCAGAGCGTCGCCATGCCGTGGCTCGCCCTGGAGCTGACGCACAGCGGCATTCTCGTCGGACTCGTGCTCGCGGCCCAGTTCACGCCGGTGCTCATTGGCAGCCAGCTCGGTGGCGTCGTCGCCGATCGCTTCCGCAAGCGAAACGTCCTGCTCGCGACGCAGGCGCTGTTCATGGTTCCGTCGTTCGCCCTGTTCCTTCTCAGCGGGAGCGGCCACGCGAAATACTGGATGGTCATCATCGCGGCGATCGCCACCGGCACGATCAACGTCTTCGACGTCCCGGCGCGCCAATCGTTCCTCGTCGACATGGTCGGCAAGCAGGATCTGATGAACGCGATCGCCCTCAACTCGTCGGTGTTCAACGGTGCGGCCGTCGTGGGCCCGGCTGTGGCCGGCGTGCTCATCGCGGCGATCGGCGTGCCGCTTTGCTTTCTCGCCAACTCCCTCAGCTATCTCGCGGCCATCCGTGCATTGCTGCTCATGCGCGACCTGACGGCGCATGTCACCCAGGCACACCGACAGCCTCTTTCGACCCGCATCGCGCAGGGGCTCTCGTACGCGCGAGGCGAACCGGTCGTCGGGATGCTGTTGATCGCGGTCGCCGTCTTCTCGCTGTTCGCGATGAACCGGCTCACCCTCATGCCGCTGTTCGCCGACCAGGTTCTACATGTGGGCGCGCGAGGATTTGGCTTCCTGCTCGGGTCCATGGGGCTTGGAGCCTTGACGGGCGCGCTCACGCTGGCGTTCTTTCCCCGGCTCGGGGCCGATCCGCGACGCCAGCTCTGGATGGCGGCCATATGGGTCGCCGCGCTCATCGAGTTCTCCATCTCGCGTGTATTTGCGATCTCGCTGGTGACGCTGTTCGTCGCCGGTTACTGCCAGATCTCGTTCGTCGCGTCCGCCAACCTCCGCATCCAGACCCTCACGCCGGATCATCTCCGCGGACGTGTCATGGCGCTCTACGCACAGGCCTTGATCGGTGTCGGCCCCTTCGGCGCGATGCAGGCCGGCGCCCTGGCCACGTTGCTCGGCGCGCCCAGGGCGATGGCGATCGGCGCGGCGATCGCGGGCGCGGTCGTGCTCGCGATCCGCCTATTCAGGCCGGCTGTGTTTGGTCACCCCAGCCAGACTTCGAGCAGCGCCGCGACAGCAAGCGCGGGGACGAGCCAGCGCAGCGCGCGCACGTAGTCGGCCACGGCCGCCAGGACGCGAGAGCTCCATCCGCCCGTCGCGTCCATGTGGATGGCTGCGGCGCCGATCTGGATCGCGAGCCCGCCGGCGACGATGGCCGCCGGAATCTCCACCAGCCCGTTGGGCACGATGCCGGTGAGCGCGAGTCCCCACGACGAGAACGCCGCCGCGAAACCCAGCAGGAAGCCTGGCGCGAAGGTCAGGAGGAACCCGCTCAGGCCCGCGGTCACGATGGCCAGAATCGCCACAAGGAGGAACGCGAGGAGGTTGTGGCTGAAGATGGCAATCGCGCTTTCCACCGGGTTTCCTTGGCCGGCTGACCTCACGAGGCTCGACAGGACGGGCCTGACCACTGCTCTGGGCACCGCGCTGGTCGATCCGGCGACATAGCCGATGACCGCGCCCGCTGGAAACCCGGCGGCCGCAAGGACCATGGGAGTGCGGCGCGACCAGATGAGCCGCACGATGCCCGGACGCGTTGCGAAGCTCGAGCGCAGTGCTTCCGCGGCGCGGCGGAGTGGGCGGCGCAGGCCGACGTCGCGCGCGAGCAGAGCTTCGCGCGAGAAACCTGTCAAGCCCATGCGGAGAAGAACCACGGCGATCAGGATCATCAGCAGCGCGAAGCCCCACAGCAGGTCGGCGCGGCCCAGGAGGATGAGCGCCGCCTCCAACTGGAGCACGACGGACATCGGTAGGATGATGAAGGACGCCATCACGTTGGCCGCCCGCATCGTCCGCGCGTTCAGGCTGATGATCACGGCGCCGGCGACCATGGCAGCGACCTGGCAGATCGTCGAGACGGCGAGCGCGAGCAGGATGACGATCGGGAAGTAGCCGAGTCCTGGAAACGTGACGAGGCAGTAGACGATGAGTCCGCCGTAGCAGAGGGTCAGCGACACGCTGAGCACGGCCAGCACCTTGCCCGCGTAGATCTCGGCCTCGCGCAGTGGCGTCGAGAGGAGAACCTCGAGCGTGGTGCGCTCGCGCTCACCGACGAACGACTCGAGCGCAAGGACGAGCGAGAAGCTCGCCGGGATGAAGACCACGAAGAAGGCGCCGACCAAAGACAGCCGGTTCACGACGGCCGTGCCGCCCCCGAAGTAGGCGAGCGCGCGGACGCCCGAGCCGGCGGCGAGCGGGATCGCCAGCGTGAGGGCGATCATCGCGGCGATCAGGCGAAGCTCGCTGACCGCGTCGCGGAGGTCACGTGCCGCGACGAGCGCCGCCTTACGCCGATCGAGTTTCGGCCAGCTCATCGTGGTGGTTACCCACTATCGCGAGATAGATGTCCTGCAGGGTTGGCAGCTCGCGCACCTCGCGGCGCGTCGCGAGCCCCGAGCGGCGCCGCAGCTCGGCCATGCTGCCGATGGCGAGGGCGCGGCCTGCGGACATGATCCCGATGTCCCCCGCCAGGTGCTCGGCCTCTTCCATGCTGTGGGTGCAGATCACGAGCGCGCAGCCCTCCTTCTGGAGGTCCTTGAGGTAAACCCATGCGCGCCGCGCGCTGTCCGGGTCGAGCGCCGAGGTCGGCTCGTCCGCGAGCACCAGTCGCGGCCGGTGCAGCGTGGCCCGGATGAGCGCCACCTTCTGCCGCATCCCCTTGGAGTAGGTGCCCAGCCATCTGTCACCAGCGTCGGTGAGCTCGAAGACCTCGAGCAGCTCCTCGATCCTCTGGCGCCTGATGGCGGGCTCCACGTCGTAGATCGCCCCGAAGTGGTCCAGGTACGCCCGCACCGACATGCGCTCGTACAGGCCGGGGACCTCGGGCATCAGGCCGACCTTGGCCCGGACGGCTGTGGGGTCGTCAGCCGCGTCGACCCCGTCGACCGTAACGGTTCCAGCGCTTGGGAGCAGCACGCCCGCCATGCAGCGGAGCGCGGTCGTCTTGCCCGCGCCGTTGCGGCCGAGCAGGACGAGGCAGCTGCCCTCGTCGACCCGAACGGTCAGGTCACGAAGCGCGAGCACCTCGCCGTAGCGCTTGGCGAGACCGTCGACTTCCAGCACGGCTTATGGATTCTGACGGCTGGGTTGCCACTTCTTGCCGAGCTAAGGCTTGGGCGACGGAAAGCGAACGTCAACGCTGGGGCCGTACCCCTGAAATGAACGACGTGCCGAAAGCGCCATCATCGCCAGAGCGGCCGCAAACGCCAGGGCGCCCGCAAGGAGAGCTCCAAACGCGGGGGCGCCGAACCCTATGGCGGCAAGGCCCGCGATGGCGGCGCCGACCGCGGCGACGATCACCGAGAGCATGCCTGGCAGGGTCACAAAGCCGTGGAAAACCGTGCCGAGCGTTGGCGCGCTGGCCGGCCCGAGCCCGAGTGTTTGCAGCGCACCGGACAGATCGTCGTGAACGCTGGTGATGAAGTTCGGCTCCAGCTCCGGGTGCAGCTCGAGGTACGCGTGGCGGAGCCGGTTCATTCCGACCACCCACCTGTAGTCGTCGAGGTTGAGCATCAACAGGCGCCGCACGGTGGCCACGCCAACGAAGAAAACCACTCCGAGCATGAAGATCGCGATCGAGATGAAGGACGTTCCGAAATGATCGGCCTGCGCAATGAGGGCAAGCGCGATGACCGCGCCGGACAGAATGCCCAGGAACATGTTGACCCGACCAAGCGATTCGGTATACGTCAACGAGCGAGTCGCGAGCAGGCTCCAGTGCTCGGTGGCGAGGACCTGCAGCCTGGAAGCCGTACCCGGGTCACGGACCGGCGGAATCTCAGTCGACATTCGTGCCTCCTAGTCGCAAGGTAGGTAGCGCGGCAGATCGGCGACCGACGCAAAGCCTCGTGCTTCGAGGAAAGCCCCGATGCCGTCGTGCACTTCGGCGATCGCCTTCGGGTTGACGAAGGTGGCGGTGCCGACCTGGACGGCGGTGCAGCCGGCGACCAGGAACTCCAGCGCGTCCTCGGCGCGAGCGATGCCGCCGATCCCGATCACCGGGATGCGCACGGCTCGGGCGGCCTGGTGGGCGAGGTGGACGGCGAGCGGCCGGATCGCCGGCCCCGAAAGGCCGCCTGTCCGAAAGCTCAGGCGCGGTTTGTACGAATTGAGGTCGATCGACATCCCGACGAACGTGTTGATCGCGCAGAGCGCGTCCGCGCCCGCCGCCTCGACCGCCCGGGCGATGACTCCGATGTCGCTCACCATGGGCGTCAGCTTCACCCACACGGGCAGCTTGGTCCGCTTGCGGACGGCCTCGGTCACGGCCGCCGCGGCGCGCGGGTCGTTGCCGAAATACAGACCGCCCTGCTCGACGTTCGGGCACGAGATGTTGATCTCGAAGCCGGCCACTCCAGGCACTCCGTCGAGTCGCGCCGCGAGCTCGCCGTACTCCGCCGCCGATTCGCCGTTGATGTTGACGAGCACGGGGAAATCCCACTCCGCCCACCGCGGCGCGTAATCGCGGATCAACGCCTCGACACCCGGGCCCTGCAGGCCGATCGCGTTGAGCATCCCGCTCGGCGTCTCCGCGATGCGCGGAGGAGCGGTGCCTTCGCGCGGTCGGAGAAAGATGCCCTTGGACACCATGCCGCCCAGCGCGCGTCGCTCCAGAAGCGGCACCTCGGTGCCGTAGCCGAACGTTCCGGACGCGGCGACCACCGGGCCGCGCAGGGCGAGCGCGCCGATCGCAACCGACAGGTCGGGTTTCACGCCGAAACCGCGTATGGAAGGTGCGACGGCAGGACGCTCCAGTCGACGTCCGCGGCGCGGTAGACGGGGCCCTCCTTGCACGCGCGGTCGTAGCCGCCGCGCGCGAGCGGCACCGCGCATCCGAGGCAGACCCCCGTGCCACAGCCCATGTAGGTCTCCACGGCGACCTGCGCATTGGGCCAGCGCTCAGCCACCGCGGCGAGCATCCGGTTCGGGCCGCAGGCAAGCACGAAGTCGCCTGAGGGCGCCGCCGCGACCGCTGTTCCCTGCAGACCTTGCGAGCCGTCATCGGTCGCCCAGACCACCTGGTCGCCATCCGTTTCCGCGCACAGCTCGGCCGCGGTGCGCGCACCGTGCACCCAGGTCACCAGCATGCCGGCCGCCCTCGCGTCCCTCGCCGCCAGCGGCATCGGAGCCACTCCCAGGCCGCCGCTGATCAGCACGACCCCGCGCTGGGCATCACTGAGATCGAACCCGCGGCCAAGCGGCCCCAGGCAGCTGATCCGATCGCCGACCTCCATCGCGAGCAGCTGGGCGGTGCCACCGCCGACGGCCTTCAGGACGACTTCGATGTGCTCGCCCTCGGCGCGGTAGACGGAAAACGGGCGCCGCAGCAGCGGGCCTCCCGCCCAGCCAAGGTTGACGAACTGCCCGGCGCGGACTTCGGCGGCGATTTCCGGTGCCTGCATGCCGATGACGAACATGCCGCGGGCGACCTGGCGTTTGCCGGTCACCGGCGCGTCAAACAGGAACACCAACCCTCCACTCGTCGATGGTGCGGACCTCCATTTCGTCGGGAGCGGCCACGGCCGACTCGAGGAGCGCGGTCGCGGTGTCGAGCGAGGTGAGGCACGGGATACGGCGTTCGACCGCGGCGCGGCGGATCTCGAAACCGTCCTTGAAGACAGGGTTTCCGTCACCGGGATCCTCGTAGATGTTCGACATCGTGTTGATGACCAATTGGACCTCGCCGCGGACGATGACGTCGACGACCGTGGGGCCCTCCTCGCCGATCTTCGCCACGACGCGCGGCGAGAACCCCGCGGCGCGCAGCGCTTTTGCGGTGCCCTCTGTAGCGACAATGCGGCAGCCGAGCTGGACGAGGCGGGAGACGATCGGGAAGAGCTCCGGCTTGTCGGCGTCGGCGATCGTCAGCAGCGCCGCGCTGCCGCGCTCCACCTGCATGCCCGATGCCGCGAAGGCTTTGCGCAGCGCCGCGTTCAGCGTGCGCGCGACGCCGATCGCCTCGCCGGTCGACTTCATCTCGGGCCCGAGGTAGGAGTCGACCGCCGGCAGCTTATTCATCGAGAACACAGGCGCTTTCACCGCCACCAGGTCGCGGGGAGGCACGAGACCGGTCGCCCAGCCCAGGTCGAGCAGCTTCTCGCCCAGCATCACCCGCGTGGCGAGCCTGACCATCGGGACGCCGGTGACCTTCGACAGGAAGGGGACGGTGCGCGAAGCGCGCGGGTTCACTTCGAGGACGTAGACATTCCCCCGGTGCACGACGTACTGGACGTTGACGAGCCCGCGCAGCCGGAGGTGGCGGGCGATGCGCACCGTGTAGTCGATGATGTGATCGATCTCGCGCGCGTCAAGGCCCTGCGCCGGATAGACGGCGTAGGAGTCGCCCGAGTGCACGCCCGCGCGCTCGACGTGCTGCATCACGCCGGGGATGACCACGGTGTCGCCGTCGGAGATCGCGTCGACCTCGACCTCGACGCCCTGCAGGTACTTGTCGACGAGGACCTGGCCGCGCGGCATCGCACCGACCGCCCACACCATGTAGCGCCGCAGCTCCTCGCGGTTGCGCACGATCTCCATCGCGCGCCCGCCGAGGACGTAGGAGGGCCGCACCAGCACGGGGTAACCGGCGCGCTCGGCGATCGCGATCGCCTCCTCGACCGACGTCGTCGTGCCGCCCATGGGCTGCGGGATGCCGATCGCCTCCAGCGATCGCGCGAATGCCCGCCGGTCCTCCGCCAGGTCGATCGCCTCGACGCTCGAGCCGAGGATCGCGATGCCGTTCTGGTCGAGCGGCTCGGCGAGGTTGATCGCGGTCTGTCCACCGAACTGAACGAGAACGCCCTGCACGTTCTCCGTTCGGGCGACTTGCAGGGCGCCGTCGAGATCGAGTGGCTCGAAGTACAGGCGATCCGAGGTGTCGAAGTCGGTGGACACTGTCTCCGGGTTTGAGTTGACGAGCACCGCGCGAACGCCCGCCTCGCGCAGCGCCCACGCCGCATGGACCGAGCAGTAGTCGAACTCGATGCCCTGGCCGATGCGGATCGGGCCGGAACCTATGACCCCCACGGTCTTGGCGTCGACCGCGTGACTTTCTGTTTCTTCTTCCCAGCACGAGTAGTAGTAAGGCGTCGCTGCTTCGAACTCACCCGCGCATGTGTCGACGAGCTTGTAGGTCGGAGTCGCGGGCTCGACCGTCTCGCCCCGCAGGGCTGTGATCATCGCGTCGGAAAAGCCGGCGCGGCGCAGCTCACGGGTGTCGCCTTCGACCTCGAGCCGCGTGATGTTCGCAAGCCGGTCGATGAACCACCGGTCGATGCCGCTGCGGTCGGCAAGCGAGCTCGCAGCCGCTCCATTGCGCAGTGCGTTGAGCAGGGCGAAGAGCCTGCGGTCGTTCGGTTGATCGATCGTCTCCGGACCGAGCTCCCACGCCGCCGGCTGCTTCTGCTCCAGCGAGCGAATCGCCTTGACAAGCGCCGCCTCGAAGGTGCGCTCGACGGCCATGACCTCGCCCGTCGACGCCATCTGCGTGCCGAGCCGGCGGTCGCCGGCGGGGAACTTGTCGAAAGGCCAGCGCGGGATCTTGACGACGCAGTAGTCGAGCGCGGGCTCAAACGCGGCAAACGTGCGACCGGTGACCTCGTTGCGAATCTCCTCCAGCCGCCTGCCCACAGCGACCTTCGCCGCCACCCGCGCGATGGGGTAGCCGGTCGCCTTGGACGCGAGCGCCGAAGAGCGGCTCACACGCGGGTTGACCTCGATGACGAAGTACTGCGAGCTCTTCGGGTCAAGGGCAAACTGGACGTTGCAGCCGCCCTCGATGCCCAGGGCGCGAATGATCTGGATCGCCGACGAGCGAAGCATCTGATGGTCGCGGTCGGAGAGCGTCTGCGCCGGCGCCACCACGATCGAGTCGCCCGTGTGCACGCCCATCGGGTCGAGGTTTTCCATGTTGCAGACCGTGATGCACGTGTCCGCCGCGTCGCGCATCACCTCGTACTCGATCTCCTTCCAGCCCCACAGGGATCGCTCGACGAGGACCTGGTGGATCGGCGACGCCGCCAGTCCCCGCGCCGCGATGCGGTCCAGGTCGGCGTCGGTGGTGACGAATCCGCCACCGGTCCCGCCGAGCGTGTAGGCCGGGCGGATGACGAGCGGAAGACCCGTCGCCGCGGCGAAGTCCTTGACCTCCTGCATCGACTCACAGACGCGAGAGACCGGAACCGGCTCACCTATCTCCTCCAGCATCTGCTTGAAGGCCTGGCGGTCCTCCGCTTTGCGGATCGTGTCGATGGTGGCGCCCAGCAGGCGCACCCCGTAGCGCTCGAGCACACCCGCATTGGCCAGGTCGGTGGCAAGGTTCAGGCCGGTCTGACCGCCAAGCGTCGGCAGCAGCGCATCCGGCCGCTCGCGGACGATGACCCTCTCGACCGCGTCGACGGTCAGCGGCTCGAGGTACACCCGGTCGGCGACCTCCTCGTCGGTCATGATCGTCGCGGGGTTCGAGTTGACCAGCACGGTCGTGATGCCTTCCTCGCGCAGCGCCTTGCACGCTTGCGTGCCGGCGTAGTCGAACTCCGCGGCCTGGCCGATCACGATCGGGCCGGATCCCAGGATCAGGACCTTGCGCGGTCGTGCCTCCTCCTTCATCCCCGCGACCGCCCTCGCCACCGGCGCGCGGTTGCGCACCATGTCGATGAAGCGGTCGTAGAGGTGCTGGTTGTCCTGCGGGCCAGGGCAGCCTTCGGGGTGGTACTGGACGCTGAAAGCGGCCAGCGTGCGGTGGCCAAGGCCTTCGACCGTGCCGTCGTTCAGGTTGCGCTGCGACACGTAGAAGTCGCCCGCCGGGAGCGACGCAGCGTCGACCTGGAACTCGTGGTTCTGGCTCGTGATGTGGACTCGCCCCGTGTCGAGATCCTTGACAGGGTGGTTGGCGCCGTGATGGCCATAGGGCAGGCGCGAGGTGGTCGCGCCCGCGGCCCGGCCGAGGATCTGGTGGCCCAGGCAGATGCCGAACAGGGGAACGCGGCCCAGCGCTTGCCGCGCGAGCTCGACCGGCCCGTCGAGCACCGCCGGATCGCCCGGGCCGTTGGAAAGCACGACGCCGCCGGCGCCTGTCGTCCGCACGTCGGACCAAGTGGCTGTGTGGGGCAGCACCACCACCGAGCAGCCGCGCTCCCGCAGGGAGCGCAGGATGTTCGCCTTCACGCCGTAGTCCACTACGGCCACGAGCAGGCCGCGGCCGTCGGCGTAGCTCCGGGCGCGTAGCTCCTGCGGCAAAGGTTCCAACCATTCCTCGCGGACCGTTCTCGACGTTTGCGCCACGAGGTCCTGCTCGGATAGAGGCGTGACTCGCCGCGCGGCGATGGCGAGCTCGTCCAGCCGCTTCTCTGAGGGCAAGGCCTCCTCGTGGACCAGCACCGCGCGCAGCGCTCCGTGGAGGCGGATGTGACGGGTCAGCGCGCGGGTGTCGATTTCCGTGATCGCCGGCACGCGCCACCGGCGCAGGTACTCATCGAGCGACGCCTCGCTCGAATGGTGGCTGGGCGCTGGGCAGGCCCACCGCACGACCAGCGCCCTGGCCCAGGGTCGCGCCGACTCCGCGTCCGCCTCGCGCACGCCGTAGTTGCCCTGCATCGGATAGGTCATGCACACCATCTGGCCCGCGTAGGACGGGTCGGTCAGGACCTCCTGGTAACCCGTCATCGCGGTGTTGAAGACGACCTCGCCCTCGCCGACGACATCGGCGCCAAGCGGCCGGCCGACAAATGCCCGCCCGTCCTCCAGCACGAGAGCGGCGTGCGTCTTATTGGTTCGCAACGATCACCGCCTGGTCGATTCCGTCCTCGTCCGCGGTTAGGACTTCGATGCGCTCGGAGTCGGATGTGGGCACGTTCTTGCCCACGTAGTCGGGCCGGATCGGCAGCTCGCGGTGTCCGCGGTCGACCAGGACGGCGAGCTGGATCGCGCGGGGCCGGCCGAAATCCATCAATGCGTCCATCGCGGCGCGCGCCGTGCGGCCGTGATGGATGACGTCGTCGACGAGGACCACGACCTTGCCCGAGATGTCAGGCACGTCGCTCGCCGATCGGTGGCCGTCATGCGGCCGCAAATGCAGGTCGTCGCGATGCCGCGTCACGTCGAGGCTGCCGAACGGCACCGTGCGTTTCTCGAGCTTGGTCAGGAGCGCGGCGAGCCGCCTGGCCAGGACGTCGCCCTTGCTGACGACGCCGATCAGCACCACATCGTCGACTCCGCGGTTGCGCTCCACGATCTCGTGGGCGATGCGCGAGAGCGAGCGCCGGATCTGGTCGGCATCCATCACGGTGGCCTTGAGCCTTCCTTCTGTGACGCTCACGACAGCAACCTGTCGAGCAGCGCCATCCGGATGTGAAGGCCGTTGCGCGCCTGGCGGAAATATGCGGCGCGGGGGTCATCGTCCACCTCGGTGGCGATCTCGTCGAAGCGAGGCAGCGGGTGCAGGAGGATCGCGTACTTGCGCATCAGCGCCAGCGAGCTCTTGTCGATCCGGTACACGCCTTTCACCGCGTTGTAGGCCTCGGGGTCGCTGAAGCGCTCTTTCTGGATGCGCGTCATGTAGACGACGTCGACCTCGGGCAGCACGGACTCGAGGTCCTGCGTCTCGACCCACGGCACGTGGTGCTCGTCGAGGTGCGCCTTCAGGTCGGCGCGCATCGCGACCTGGGGCGGCGCGACGAACCAGAGCTTGATCTCCTTGAACTTGCTGAGCAGGTAGGCGAGCGAGCGCACCGTACGGCCGTTGGCCAGGTCGCCGACCATCGCGACGCGCACCCCGTCGATGCGGCTCAACTCGTCGCGGATCGTGTACAGGTCGAGCAGGGCCTGCGTCGGATGCTGCCCCGGCCCGTCGCCGGCGTTGATGACCGGCACCGTGCTCACCGCCGCGGCCCGCTTGGCGGCGCCTTCCTCGTTGTGCCGCAGGACGATCACGTCGGCGTATCCGCTGACGATGCGGATCGTGTCCTCGAGGGTTTCGCCCTTCGCCGCGGACGAAAACTCGCGCGCGTTGTCCGTGCCCATCGCCTCGCCCCCGAGCCGCAGCATCGCGGCTTCAAACGACAAGCGAGTGCGGGTCGAGGGTTCGTAGAACAGCGCCGCCATCACCTGGCCCGCAAGGCGACCCATGAAATGGTGGGGCTCGCCCTTCATCTCTTCGGACCGCGCGAACAGGTCTTCGAGGATGGTTCTCGAGAATTGCTGGCTCTCGATCACATGGCGCAACCGCGACGTGATGGCCATCAAAAAACCTCCTTCCCGACCTCGCAGGGTCAGACTTAAAGGACTCCGGTCGTGAGTTTACCGTAACTTAGGCAGGCCATGAACAAGCGTCCCGGGCATGTCGACGTCACCGTGGAGACGGGTTACTGCTCGTTCTGCGGCCGCACGCGAAACCTGCGGCGCGAGGAGCACCACCTCGGTGCGCTGGTGCGCACGATCGTGACCTGCGAGACGTGCCACCGCACCCTCTCCAGCTCGATCGGCGTCGCCCAGGCCGAGGCGGCGGCCGCGGAAGAGCCCGCCGGAATCGAACCCCCCGCAGCCGAAGCAGCGCCGGCCGCCCCGAAGCGGGCTGCCGCCACGGCCGCGCCCAAGAAGCCCGCGCCCGCCAAGAAAGCAGCGGCCAAGAAGGCACCGGCTAAGAAAGCGCCGGTCAAATCCAAGGGCACCAGGACCGGCAAGCCCACGTCGACCGCCACGAGAAAAGTCACCAGGAGGAAGTGAGCCAGACAGCGGTCAAGGTCGGTCGCCTCGAAAAGTCGCTGCAGACCAACAAGGTGCTCCGAGGCATCTCCTTCGAGGCGAACGCGGGCGAGATCTTCGGCCTCCTCGGGCCCAACGGGGCAGGCAAGACCACGACGCTGCGCGTGATCTGCACGCTGCTCGCGCCTGATTCCGGCTCGGTCGAGGTGCTCGGCTACGACACGCGGACGGCGCCCCAGGAGGTGCGCCGCAGAGTCGGCGTCGTGACCGCGGAGTTCGGCGTCTACCCGCGCCTGAGCGCGCGCGAGAACATCGCCTATTTCGCCGAGCTGAGCGGAGTAATGGATGGGGAGCTCGACCGCAAGGTCGACGCTGTGATCGAGCGCCTGGACATGGCCTCGTTCGCGAAGCAGCGGGCCGAGAGCCTGTCTTCGGGCCAGAAGCAGAAGGTCGCGATCGCGCGCGCGATCGTCCACGACCCACCGGTGTTGATGTTCGACGAACCCACGTCCAACCTCGACGTCCTCGCCTCGCGCGAGATCCGAGCGTTCATGGTCGAGTCGAAGGGGCGCGGCAAGTGCGTCATCTTCTCGACTCACGTGCTGCATGACGCCGAGCGGCTGTGCGACCGGGTGACGATCATCCACCAGGGCCGCGTCGTGGCGAGCGGGTCGACCGCAGAGGTGCGGGGCAAGTACCAGGACCTCGAGGACTCGTTCCTCGCCCTGGTCGAGGCCGCGAAGTGAACGCGATCGCGATCGTCTTCCGCAAGGAGCTGACCGAGATCCTTCGCGACCGCCGCACGCTGATGGCGATCGGCCTCGCCGCGCTCGCCACGCCGATCATCCTCTATGTGATCGCTCAGGTCACGACCAAGACGGCCACCCAGAGCTATACCATCGGCTATTCCGGCGACGTGCCGGCCGGACTCGACATTCTGTTCAACGCGACCGGGATGAAGCTCGAGCGCGTCGCCGATCCGGCGGCGGCGGCCAAGCGGCAGGTCGACATCGGCCTCGTCTTCAGCAACTCGGGGATCGACGAGTACTACGACCCGACCCGGCAGAGCGCCCAGGTTGCGGACGTGCGCCTGCAGACGATCCTCAGCAAATACGACGCCGCCAAGGTGGCCGCCGCGTTGCAGCAGAAGGGAGTCGACCCGTCGGTGCTCAACCCGCTGCCGGTCACCCAGCATCCGCTCAGCTCGCCCACGCAGGCGGCCAGCAACTCCTTTCTGAGCTTTTTCCTGCCCTACATCCTCATCACGATGAGCCTGACCGGCGGACTCTCGGCCGCCCTCGACAGCTCGGCCGGTGAGCGCGAACGCAGGACGCTGGAGAGCCTGCTCCTGACCCCCGCCCCGCGCAGCCAGATCCTGATCGGCAAGATCCTGGCCGTCACCACGATCAGCCTCACCGCGGCGATCGCGGCGATCGTCTCCATGCTTTTTGCGCTGTCCCGAATCCAGTTCGGCGAGCGGGCGGGCGAGGTGTTCCAGGTGAGCCTCAGCCCGCTGGCCACGGTCGTCATGGTGTGGCTCGCGATCCTGCTCGCGGCGGCGTTCAGCTGCCTGACCATCACGCTGGGGACGCTGGCGCGCAACTTCCGCCAGGGCCAGGCCTACGCGACCCCGCTGTACTTCATCACGATCTTCCCGGCCTCGATCATACTGTTCATCCCCGACTTCAGCCCGAACGTGGGGTACTACCTGATCCCGATCCTCAACGCGGTGCTCGTCCTGCGCGACGCGATCGTCCACGACACGGTCTCGTGGAGCTCCCTCGCGGTCACCTCCGCGAGCCTGATCGTCACAGGCGCCCTGTGCTTCTTCGCCGCCCTTCGGCTGTTCACGCGTGAGGCCCTTTTGGTGCGCTCGTAACCCGACCAGGGTGGCAAACTGTTCAGGCCAGCGATGGGTCGCCGAACGGAGCTCAGGGATCTGCGCAGCCTCGAGCGGAGGAGCATGTACTCGATCTTCCACCCGCTCGACGCCGACGAGCGGCTGCCACGGGAGCTGATCCTCGAGGGCAGGCGGCACCGCCTGATCGAGATCCGCTACCTGGAGATCCTCGGGCTGCTGTACCTGCCGGCCCTGTTGCTCGCCATCTTCGTCATGGGAAGCGCGCACGTCAGCGCCGTGATCGCATTCGCGGTCGCCGGGCTCCTTGCGGTCGCCTTCTTTGTCTACGCGCTGGTCGCGAAGTTCCGCTAGCCGTTTGCCCGTTGGGCGTATAACCGTTCCATGACTGAAGCAGTGATCGTGGCTTACGGGCGCTCGCCGATAGGCCGGGCGCGCAAGGGATCTCTCGTCGAAGTGCGGCCGGACGACCTCGCCGCGCACGTGGTGACCAAGGTCCTGGACAAGGTGCCCGACCTCGACCCCACGCAGATTGAGGACCTGATCTGCGGCTGCGGCCTGCCGGGCGGCGAGCAGGGACACAACATCGGTCGCGTCGTGTCGATCCTGGCCCGCCTCGATGTCCCCGGCGTCACGGTGAACCGGTACTGCTCGTCATCGCTCATGACGACACGCATCGCCGCGCACGCGATTGAGGCGGGCGAGGGCGACGTGTTCCTGTCGGTGGGAGTGGAGTGCGTTTCGCGCTACGGCAGCGGCTATCCGGACCCGCCGGACACCTACAACCCCAAGCTCGTCCCCGGTAACACCGAGGAGTACCCCGACATCTACATCGCGATGGGGCAAACGGCGGAGAACGTGGCCCGACGCGAGAAGATCAGCCGGCAGGAGCAGGACCGCTTCGCGGTCAAGAGCCAGGCCGCCGCCGTGAAGGCGCGGGAAAACGGCTTCTTCGAGCGCGAGATCATCCCCGTTCCGCTGCCCAACGGCCAGACCTTCACGAAGGACGACGGCCCGCGGCCCGGCACAACAGTGGAGGTGCTGGCCACGCTGCAGCCGGCGTTCCGCGAGGACGGAACGGTGACCGCGGGCAACTCCTGCCCCCTGAACGACGGCGCCGCGGCCGTCGTGGTCATGTCCGACAAAAAGGCAAAGGACCTTGGAATCAAGCCGATCGCACGGATCGTGTCGACCGGCCTGTCCGCGCTCGAACCCGAGTTCATGGGCCTCGGCCCGATCGACGCCTCGAAGCAGGCACTCAAGCGCGCCAAGATGTCGATCGACGACATCGACATCGTCGAGATCAACGAAGCCTTTGCGGCCCAGGTGATCCCGTCCGCCCGCGGCATCGGCGTCGATCCGTTCAGCGACAAGCTGAACCCGCACGGGGGTGCCATCGCGCTCGGGCATCCGTTCGGAATGACGGGAGCTCGCATCCTCTGCACCCTGCTGAACGGCCTGCGCGAGAAGAACGCGACTTACGGCCTGGAGACGATGTGCGTCGGCGGCGGCCAAGGGATGGCGATGATCGTGGAGCGCTTGAACTGATTAGAGACGAGGTGCGGCCGCAGGCCGGATTTACTCCGGCCGTCACCACGCGTCGAACACCAAGCGCCTCCAGGCACCGGTCGCAACGGAGGGGGCACCACGGGGGAGGCCTGCCTCCCCCGTGATGTACCTCTAGGCCCGTGGGGTCCGACAACCGCCGCCTGTGGGCGGAGTGGGTTGCCAGGGAGATCGGGGGCGACGAAGTCCGCCAGCGCACCGCGCTGGATGCCGCGCTCCAGGCCCTTGCCACCGGCCGCTCGGTGAGCGAGGCCTCCAGCGCGGCCCGCGCCGCGGCCGGCGCCTCTCCGGCGCCTCCGCCGCCGCCGTATTTTCAGACCGGCCCGGCCAGGTGCCGGTTCTGCGGCTCGATGCCGGCTGTGCCCATGACCATCTATGAGCACAACGGCTACATCGTCCTCATGTCGTTCAAGAACCTGAAGGGTCCGTTCTGCCGCGACTGCGGCCTCCACGTGTGGGCGCCGGATGACCAACGCGACGCTGCTGCGAGGCTGGCTGGGCTTCCTCTCGTTCTTCATCGCACCCCTGACCGCGCTGATCAACTTCGTCAACCTGCGCAAGCTGACGTCGCTGCCGGCGCCCGACCCGGGGAGCAGCGTCAGGCCTCCCGCGGATCCGGGACCCGGCCTTTTCCGGCGGCCGGGCGTCTACGTTTACGCGGGCGTGCTCGTGGTCGTGTTGCTCATTTTTATCGTCCCGGCCCTGACTACCCGCTAGACCCGGGCTTCGGAGGCGGTGTGGACGCTGCTCAGGACGCGTTCCAGCATCTTGCGCAGCGCCGTGCGCTCCTCAGCCGATAGGGCCGCAAGCATCTCGTCCTCGAGGCTTTCGCGGGATCCAGGACGCGATCGACAAGGCGTTCATCCATGTAGGCGCGCCGGACCCGTCGCGACAATTGGCCCCCGATGAATGGATGCGTCGCCTCGGAAGCCTGCCTCTCATCTATCAGCCCGGCGACCGGTGGATGTACAACACGGGATCCGAGGTGCTGAGCGTCCTGATTGCTCGAGCGTCGGGCAAGCCGCTCGGGGACTTCATGCGCGAGCGCATCTTTGAGCCGCTCGACATGCGCGACACCGATTTCTGGGTGCCAAAGGACAAGATCCGGCGCCTGCTCGACAGCTACGAGATCGACGAAGTCACCGGCAAGCGGAAGCTCTACGACAAGGCCGTAGGCGGAAAATGGAGCCGCCCGCCGGCCTTTCATTCCGGCGCCGGAGGCCTCGTCTCCACAGCGGACGATTTCCTGCGGTTCGGCCAGATGCTTCTGAACAAGGGGGCGCTGGACGGCGCGCGGATCCTCGCCCGTCCCTCGGTCGAGACGATGACGATGGACCACCTCACTCCCGAGCAGAACGCCCGGACGCTTTGGGTTCCGGGATACTTCGACACTCACGGTTGGGGATTCGGGATGTCCGTCGTGACACGGCGCCACGACATCGCGTCGAGCCCGGGCAAGTTTGGCTGGGACGGCGGACTCGGCACCACTTGGTACTCCGATCCCGCGGAGGAGATGACGACCATCATCCTGACCCAGGTCGGCTTTACCTCGCCGGTTCCGCCGGCGGTTTGCCGCGACTTCTGGACCCTCGCCTACGCTGCGATCGACGACTAGCCGCTAAGGCTTCTTGCTGTAGAAGGCGCATGGCGGGGATTCGGCGGTCGTGTGGAAATTCCAGTGCCTGCACCACGCGGTCCCGTCGAATTTCCGGCATGTGCCGCACGTGACCTTCGGGCGCTCGGCGCGCGTCTTCTTCATGTGATGCTCGGGCCGCTCCCCCGGGAATTCGCTTGTCACAGCTGCGAGCGGACCTCCCAGAGCTCCGGGTAGAAGCGCTTGTCGAGGGTGGTCCGTAGATACTGCGCCCCGGTGCTGCCCCCGGTGCCGGTCTTGCCGCCGATCTGGCGCTCGACCATCAACACGTGGCGCGCGCGCCAATGGGCGAACGCCGCGTCATGATCGAGCAGCGCCTCACAGAGATCGAACAGGTCGCCGTAGCGCTCGCGGTCGCGAAAGACCTCGAGCAGCGACGGCGACCCGCGCCGCTCGAGCAGGGCCTGGAACGCATCGTCGAGCGACGGCTCATCGAGGCGCTTGCGGAGGCGGTCCAGCTCGTCGGGCGCCGCCTCGAGGCGACCGACGTACTTCGGCTCTTTCAAGCCCGAGACAAATTCGATCTCGCGGAACTGCACCGACTGAAAACCGCTGGCGGGCGCGAGCTTGGAGCGGAAAGCCAGTGTCCTGGGGTGACATCGTCTCCAGGACCTCGATCTGCTCGACGAGCAGTCTCTCGATCACGTGAACGCGATGCAGGAAATGACGCGCGAAGAAAATGTCGTCCGCGTCGATTCGGTCCCGGGCAGTCTCGAGCTCGAACAGGACCACCTTGAACCAGAGCTCATAGACCTGGTGGGCGACGATGAACAAGAGCTCGTCGTGCTCTTTGCTCAGGCCTTGCTGCAGCCGCAGCAGCTCCGGCACCTTCAGGTACGTTCCGTAGGAAAGCTCGCGCCCCTCTTCCCCGAACCGGCGGCTCATCTAGTGCTTGAAGTGGCGCTGCCCGGTCGTCACCATCGCGATCTCGGCCCTGTCGGCCGCCGCCACGACGTCGGCGTCCCGCATCGAACCGCCGGGTTGGATGACCGCCGTGACTCCGGCCTGGACCCCCTCCTCGAGACCGTCCGGAAACGGGAAGAACGCGTCCGACGCCATGGCCGAACCGCGGGTCCGATCGCCGGCGCGCTGAACCGCCAACCGCACGGCCTCGACCCGCGACATCTGGCCGGCGCCGACGCCAACGGCCGCGCCGTCCTTGAAGAGGACTATGGCGTTCGACTTCACGTGCTTGACCGCGATCCAGGAGAGGCCCAGCTGCCTCCATTCGGCGTCGGTCGGCGCCCGCCGCGTCACGACCTTGCAAGATGCGCGGTCGAAGCCCGCCCGGTCCCATTCCTGGACCAGGAGCCCACCTGGAACCGACCGCACGTCAAAGTCGAAAAGCCCTCCGCGCGCCGGCTCGGCCGCCAGGACGATCATGTTCTTGCGCCGTGCCAACACGTCCTTCGCCTCGTCGAGGATGGCGGGGGCGATGACGACGTGAGTCACGATCTGCACGATCTGCTCCGCGGTCGGGCGGTCGAGCGGGCGGTTGGTCCCCACGATGCCGCCAAACGCCGAAACGCGGTCGGTTTCGTAAGCCATGCGATAGGCGGTCGCGATGTCCTGGGCGACCGCAAGGCCGCACGGGTTCATGTGCTTGACGATTGCCACCGCCGGCTCCTTGTAATCCATCACGAGCTGGAAAGCGGCCGACGCGTCCTGGATGTTGTTGAACCCGGGCTCGGCGCCCTGCACCTGCTGGGCCCCACCCAGCCCGCCGGGGTTAGGCCCCAGCCGGTAGAACGCCGCTCGCTGGTGCTCGTTCTCGCCGTACTTGAGCGGCTGGGCCAGGAGGCCGGGAACCGTGAGCTCTTGCGGGAAGCCGTTGCTCTCGCCCTGCCTCATGTAGGCCGCGATCCACGCGTCGTAAGCCGAGGTGTGGGCGTACGCCTCCGCAGCGAGGCGCCGCCGGGTCGTTCCGTCGAGGGTGCCCTCGTGGAGAGCGCCCAGGATCTCCGAGTACCGCTGCGGCCGGACCACGACGACGACCGATTCGTGGTTCTTGGCCGCGGCGCGGATCATCGCCGGCCCGCCGATGTCGATCTGCTCGATGGCCTGCTCGAAGGTGACGCCCGGGCCCAGGATCGTGTCGACGAACGGGTAGAGGTTGCAGCAGACGAGGTCGATCTCGCGGAGGCCGTGTTTCGAGAGCGCCTCCATGTGCTCGGCCTTGTCCCGCCGCGCCAGGATTCCGGCGTGCACCCCGGGATGCAGCGTCTTGATGCGCCCGTCCATCATCTCCGGGAACGCGGTCAGGTCGCTCACAGGGCGCGCGTCGACCGCGGCGTCCTGGATCGCCTCCAGCGTGCTGCCGGTGGCGAACAGCTCGTAGCCCAGCCTCTGCAACCCGCGCGCGAAAGCGGCGAGCCCTGTCTTGTCGCTAACGGATAGGAGAGCCGTGGGCAAGTCCCGCCTCCATCAGCCGGATAGCCTGGGGCAGGATCCGGTGCTCGGCCTCGTGCACCCGGCGGCGAAGGGTCTCCACGGTGTCGCCCTCGACGATCGGTACCGTCTCCTGGAGCACGATCGGCCCCGCGTCGAGCTCGGCGGTCACGACGTGAACCGTCGCGCCGGTCACCTTCGCGCCGCTGCTCAGCGCACGCTCGATCGCGTCCATGCCGCCGGCGAACTCCGGCAGGAGTGAGGGATGGACGTTGATGATGCGATCGGCGAACGCTTCGAGAAAAGACCGGGTGTGAATCCGGTCGTAGCCGGCGTCGACCACCAGCTCCACTCCATGGCCGGCGAAGAAGTCACGCATCGCCGCATCGCGCAGCTCGGCCGAGTCGAACGACTTCTGCGACAGCTCGGCCAGCGGGATGTGCTTGTCGCGGGCGAACGCCGCGGCGCCGCAGGACGGCCGATTCGTCGCCACAGCGACGACGTCCAGGCCGCGCTCGACAAGATTCTTGAGGTTGGTGCCCTGGCCGGAGACGCAGACTCCGAGTCTCAAGAAATGACGACCCGGTCGGGACCGGTCTGACGCACGACCTCGCCGACGACCGTTACGTCCTTCGGCACATCGTCGCGATCGACCACCAGGATCATCCCAAGCCCCATGTTGAACGTTCCCCACATCTCGTCGTCGGAGACTCTTCCATGCTTGCGAATTTCCTCGAAGATCATGGGCACCTCCCAGGCGGCTTTGTGCAATCGCGCGGCGAGTCCGTCGGGAAGGCACCGGGGAAGATTGCCCGGTATGCCGCCACCGGTGATGTGTGCCGCACCCTTCCACGAGATTCGCTGCAGGTCTTTCAGATATGAACGATGCGTCGCCATCAGCTCGTGGCCGAGCGTGTGTCCCGGCTCGAAGTAAGACTCGTTAAGCGGAACGCCTTCGAACACCTTGCGCGCGAGGGAGTAGCCATTGGTGTGCAGGCCGCTGGAGGGGAGGCCGACCAGGACGTCACCCGCCTTGATTGTTTCGCGGTTCGTGCCAGGCTCGACCAGGCCGACGATGAACCCGGCGAGGTCGTAGTCGCCCAGCGCGTACATCCCCGGCATCTCGGCTGTCTCGCCACCCAGGAGCGCGCAGCCTGCCTCGCGGCAAGCGGACGTCATGCCTTCGATCAACTGCGCGAAAACATCGGGGTCGAGCCGGCCGGTGGCGAAGTAGTCGAGGAAGAACATAGGCCGCGCCCCGGCAGTCGCGATGTCGTTGACGCAGTGGTTGACGATGTCGACGCCAATGTTTCGATGGATGCCCGTGGCGATGGCGACCTTGATCTTCGTCCCCACGCCGTCCGCGCTGGCGGCAAGGTGAGCGCCTCCCGGCAGGGCGTACAGACCGGCGAACGGGCCGACGCCCACCGCCACCTCCTTGCCGTGCGTGGCGGCGATCAGGGGCTTCACCCGCTCCAGCGCGCGCTCGTAGGCCTCGATGTCGACGCCGGCCGCGGCGTACGAGAGCCCTTCGCTGCTCAATGAACTAAATCTTGGCGAGGAGAGGCGAAGGAGGTCCGGCGATATGGTCTGACTTCAGCGGCATCTCGAACTGCATCTTGTCCATCTCGAGCTGCTGCGGCACCGGGACCGGGTAAGAGCCGTCGAAGCAAGCCCGGCAGAACTCCTGCGCGGTGCCGCGGCCGATGGCCCGGATCAGCCCTGGAATCGACAGGTAATGCAGAGAGTCGGCGCCGATCTGCTGCCGCACCTCGTCCACCGATCGGCCGGCCGCGATGAGCTCCTTCGTCGATCCGATGTCCACGCCCATGAAGCAGGGGAATCGCATCGGCGGGCTCGAGATGCGCATGTGGATCTCGCTCGCTCCTGCCGCCCTGAGGCGCTCGATGATTCGTCGCGAGGTCGTCCCGCGCACGATCGAGTCGTCGACCGCGATCAGGCGCTTGCCCTTGATCGAGCGCGGCAGCGGGTTCACTTTCAGCATCACACCCGCCTCGCGCAGCGACTGGTCCGGCTGGATGAACGTGCGGTTGATGTAGCGGCTCTTCATCAGCGCTTCGCGGAACGGGATGCCCGATGCCTCGGCGTAGCCGATCGCGGCCGGCGTGCCCGAGTCGGGAAACGCGATGACCATGTCCGCCTCGACGGGCGCCTCCTGCGCGAGCTCGTGGCCCATGCGGATGCGCGCGTCCTCCAGCTCGCAGTTCTTGAGGATCGAGTCCGGGCGCGCGAAGTAGATGAACTCGAACACGCACATCGCGTGCTTGCTCGAGGCCTGGAACGTGACGCTGTGCACCCCGTGCTCGTCCATCACCACCATCTCGCCTGGCTGGACCTCGCGGACGAAGTTCGCGTGAACCGTGTCGAGCGCGCATGTCTCGGATGCGATGACGTGGGCGGGCTGGCCGGGCAGCGGGATGTATCCGATGCAAAGAGGCCTGAAGCCGAACGGATCGCGAAGCGCGATCAATTGGTTCGGCGTGATGATCCCGCAGGAGTAGGCACCGACGACGCGCGAGAAGGTCCGCTTGATGACGTCCTCCCACGTCCGACCGTGAGTGTTCTCGATGAGCCGCGCCATGACCTCGGTGTCGAGCGCCGTGTCGAACGTCACGCCCTGCTCCTCGAGCTGCGTGCGCAGCGCCTCGGCGTTCAGCAGGTTGCCGTTGTGCGCGATCGCGCCTGGGCCCAGCGTCGGGTGATGGAAGGGAAGCGGGTGCGCGTTCTCGGCTCGGCTCGACCCGGTGGTCGAGTAACGGGTGTGGCCGAGGGCCAGGATGGATCCCTCGCCGAGCTCTTTGATCTCCGCCGCGGAAAACACCTGCGCGACCAGGCCCATGTCGCGGTGGACGCGCACGTTGGTCCCGTCCGACACGGCGATGCCCGCAGACTCCTGGCCACGATGCTGCAGCGCGAAGAGGCCGAAGTAGGTCAGGTTGGCGACGTCGACGCCGTGCTTGGAGCAGATTCCGAATACCCCACACATCTTTAGGTGATGTTGCCCTCCCAAGCGTCCCGCAGCTCGCCAAGCGACAGCTTGAGCTGTCCCTCGAACTCCAGAGAGTCCCCGCCAGCGAGGCCGAGGAGCGAGATCTCGACGTTGTGGCGGCGCGCGAGGGACTGCAGTTCGGGCATCGCACGGGACGCGACGCTCACGATGTAGCGCCCTGGCGATTCGCCGAAGAAGGCCGCGTCGAGTCGGAGCTCGCCTTCGGGCCGGATCCCCGGGCCACGGACGCCGATGCCGCCGAGGAGGCAGCATTCGGCGAGCGCGGCGAGCATGCCGCCTTCGGCGCAGTCATGGGCGGAATGCAGATATCCGCTCTGCGCCGCGGTCAGGATCAAGCGGTTGACGGCCACCTCGCGCGTCAGGTCCAGCGCAGGCGGCCGGCCGGCCACGGCGCCGTGCTCGACCTTCAGGAATTCGCTGCCGCCGAGGTCGTTGTGGCTCGAGCCGATCAGGAGGACGAAGTCGCCCTCGGCCTGAAACGCCGCTCCGAGCCGCTTGCCGTAATCGTCGATCACGCCGATCATGCCCACAACTGGGGTGGGATAGATTGCCGACTCGCCGTTCGAATCGTTGTAGAGGCTCACGTTGCCGCTGACGATCGGAACCTCCAGCGCGCGGCATGCGTAGGCCAAGCCCGCGACGACCTCCTCGAGCTCCCAGTACACCTCGGGCCGGTCCGGGTTGGCCAGGTTCAGGCAGTCGGTCACCGCGAGAGGCCGCGCACCGGTCGCGACGATGTTGCGAGCGGCCTCAGCGACCGCCAGCTGAGCGCCGAGATGCGGATCGAGGTGGCAATAGCGCGCGTTGCAATCGGTCGTCATCGCGATGCCGAGGCGCGTTCCCTTGACGCGGAGCATCGCCGCATCCCCGCCGGGCGGGACCACCGTGGCATCGCCGACCATGTGGTCATAGCGGCGAAACACTCCGCGCCGGCTGGTGAGGTTCGGGCTGGCCAGCAGTCGGAGCAGCGCCGCGCCGGCGTCGGCCAGGGGCGGAAGGGCGTCGATGTCGAGCCCCGGCGGCGGGTCTGGCGCGAAGCCGACGAGGCGGCGCATCGGCGCGCCGTCGGTGAGCAGCGCCACCGGAAGCCGCGCGACCTGGTCGTCGCCGTCGAGCACCGTCAGCTGGCCGTCGTCAGTCACCTCGCCGATCACCGCCGAGGTCAGGTCCCACGCGTGGAAGATGCTTTCGACCTCGCGTTCGCGACCGCGCCGGACGACGACGAGCATCCGCTCCTGTGATTCGGAAAGCATCACGTCGTAGGCGGACATGCCGCGCTCGCGCCGCGGAACGCGCGCCACATCGATGCGCGCACCCGCTCCCTCGACACGGCCGGCACACTCCGCTACCGCCGAGGTCAGCCCTGCCGCCCCAAGGTCCTGGATCGCGACCACGGCATCGGTGTGCGAGAGGTCCATGCAAGCCTCGAGGAGGCACTTCTCGAGGAATGGGTTGCCGACCTGGACGGCGGGTCTTCGCTCAGAGCTCGACTCGTCGAGCTCGACAGAAGCGAACGAGGCGCCGTGGATGCCGTCGCGGCCGGTGTCGGCGCCGACGAGCAGCAGGCTGTTGCCCGTGCCCTCGGCGCGCGCGCGCATCAGCTGATCGACGCGCACGAGGCCCACGCACATCGCGTTGACCAGCGGATTGTTCGCGTAGCACTCCTCGAAGTAGACCTCGCCTCCGACGGTAGGGATGCCGATGCAGTTCCCGTAGCCGCCGATGCCGGCGACCACGCCCTCGAAATGACGCGTCGATTCGGGCAGCGGGCCGAAGCGGAGCGAGTCGAGCAGGGCGATCGGCCGCGCGCCCATGGCGATGACATCGCGGATGATGCCGCCGACGCCGGTGGCCGCGCCCTGGTAGGGCTCGATGGCCGACGGGTGGTTGTGCGACTCGATCTTGAACACGGCGGCCCAACCCTCGCCGATGCTGACCGCGCCCGCGTTCTCGCCCGGACCTTGGACCACCGCCGGGCCCGTCGACGGCAGCCGCCGCAATAACGCCTTCGAGCTCTTGTACGAGCAGTGCTCCGACCAGAGCACGCCGAGCATGCCGAGCTCGACCTCGTTGGGCGCCCGCTTCAGCTGCTCGAGGATGGCGCGGTACTCATCCGGGGTGAGCGCGACTTCGCGGAGCCTGCGCTCATCCACAGACTTGATGCTCAAGACACCAGCACCTTGAACGCCGACTCGGCCACCGAGCGGAAGAGCTTCAAGCCGTCGGTGCCGCCGAGCTCGCGTTCGGCGCATCGTTCCGGATGCGGCATCATGCCCAGCACGTTGCCCCGCGCGTTGATGATGCCGGCGATGTTGTGCAGCGAGCCATTCGGGTTCGACGCCGGTACCACGCGGCCGTTCGCGTCGCAGTAGCGGAATACCACCTGTCCCCTCTGCTCGAGTCGCGACAGTGTCGCCGGGTCCGCGAAGTAGTTGCCCTCGCCGTGTGAGATTGGGACGCGGATCACCTCGCGTTCCGCGCATTGCGAGGTGAACGGAAGGTCGGTGCGCTCGACCAGCAGGTTCGTCCACTGGCAGCGATACTCGAGCGACGCGTTGCGGATCAGCGCGCCGGGCAGCAGCCCTGCCTCGCATAGCACCTGGAAGCCGTTGCATATGCCCCACACCAGGCCGCCACGGTCGGCGAACTCGCCGATCTGCTCCATCACTGGCGCAAAACGTGCGATGGCGCCCGTGCGCAGGTAGTCGCCGTACGCAAATCCGCCCGGGATGATCACGCAGTCGCAGCCCTTGAGGTCGGTGTCCTTGTGCCAGAGGTAGGTCAGCTCCTGGCCGAGGACCTGGTCGATCACCCAGCCGCAGTCGCGATCAGACCACGTGCCCGGGAACACGACGACACCGAACTTCACCGCAATCTCCGTCCGTAAAAACGACGCGGGGTCCCCGCGAAATCGCAGATTTCCTGGGGTGCGAAGACGACGACTCCGAACTTCAACGATGTCCGTCCCTGACGATGTCGAAGTGGAAGTCCTCGATCACATGGTTGGCCAGAAGCTGGCGGCACATCTCCTCGACGCGGACTCGCGCCTCGTGCTCGCTCGTCACGTCGAGACTGACCTCGATGTACTTGCCGACGCGCACGTCGGAGACCTCTCGAAAGCCCAGCGTCGCGAGCCCTTGCTTCACTGTGTTGCCTTGCGGATCGTTGACTACAGGTTTTGGTGTGACTATGACTCTCGCCAGAATCATGGCTCATTCCTGGGTTTGGGTGGGAACAGCGGCTTGCCGACCAGGCGCTGGTAGGCGGTCAGGTAGCGAAGCCGCGTCTGGGCGACGACGTCCTCGGGCAGGCGCGGCGGCTCGGACTCCTTGTCCCATCCCGAGCGCAAAAGCCAGTCGCGCACGAACTGCTTGTCGTAGGAATCAGGTGACGTTCCGACCGCGTACGTCGCCGCGTCCCAGTAGCGCGAGCTGTCCGGCGTCAGGGCCTCGTCGATGAGCACGACCTGGTCGCCGACCAGGCCGAACTCGAACTTGGTGTCGGCAAGGATGAGCCCGCGGCGAGCCGACAGCTCAGCGGCGTACTTGTAGAGCTCGAGGCTGGCGTCGCGCAGCTTCGTTGCCAGGTCCTCGCCGATGTCCTTTTTCATGTGATCGAAGGTGATGTTCTCGTCGTGACCCGTTTCGGCCTTGGTCGCGGGCGAGAAGATCGGCGTCACAAGCCGCTCGCTCTGGCGCAGGCCGGGCGGCATCGGCTCGCCGGCCAGCGACTTCGACTCCTCGTACTCCTTCCACGCGCTGCCGGCGAGATAGCCGCGGACCACGCACTCGTAATCGATGCGTTTCGCCTTGCGCACGATCATGAAGCGGCCGGTGAGCTTGTCCCGGTGGTCCTTCAGCGACGCCGGCAGGTCGGGCACCATGCCCGAGATCAGGTGGTTGGGCTGGAATGTGTCCGTCTGCGAGAACCAGTAGATCGACAGCTGCGTCAACACCTTGCCGCGGTCGGGGATGCCGTTCGGCAGGACGTGGTCGAAGGCGGAGATGCGGTCGGTGGCGACCATGAGGAGCTGGTCGTTCCCCAGCTCATAGGTGTCGCGGACTTTCCCCTTGGCAAAGAGCTTCAGCGGTAGATCGGTCCCGACTAGAGGCGGTCCAGCAATCATTTGGCCGTCACTCCTAGACCTAGGCGTTCGAAGGCCACGTCGGTGTGCTGCAGGCCTGCCCACGGGTCGAAGACCTGCTCGAGCTTCCCGCCGATGCGTTTCATCACCTCGTCATTGTTCTCCAGCAGAGTGCGAAATCCGGGACCCGTTCCATCCATCGCCTGCATCGCCGCTTTCTGCACGATCGAATACGCATCCTCCCGCGACATGCCGCTGTCCACGAGCGCGAGCAGCACGCGCTGCGAGAAAACGACCCCGCCCGCGAACTGCAGGTTGGCGAGCATGCGGTCGGAGCGGACCTCGAGCCCGCGCAGGACCTTGTTCATCTCGATCGCCATGTAGTCGAGCGCGGCACATGCGTCGGGAAAGATGATGCGCTCAGCCGACGAGTGGCTGATGTCGCGTTCGTGCCACAACGCGGTGTTCTCGAGCGCCGTGACGAGGTGGCCTCGCACGACACGCGCCAGCCCGCAGACGCGTTCGGTGAGCACCGGGTTGCGCTTGTGCGGCATCGCGGAGCTTCCCTTCTGCTCTTTGCCGAACGGCTCGAATGCCTCGCCGATCTCGCTGCGCTGCAGGTGCCGGATCTCGGTCGCGATCCGCTCCAGCGTGCCAGCCGCGACGGCGAGCGCGGAGATGAAGTCGGCATGCCGGTCGCGCGCCACCACCTGGGTGGAAGCGGTATCGACCTCGAGGCCGAGCTCGCGGCATACATGCTCGTCGACACGCGGGTCGAGGGTGGCGTGCGTCCCGACGGCTCCGCTCATGTGCCCGACCGCGGCCTTCTGAGCCGCTTCTTTCAGCCTGACGATAGCGCGGTCGAGCTCCGCCACCCATCCCGCGACCTTGAAGCCGAAGGTGATGGGCTCGGCCACGATCCCGTGGGTCCTGCCCGCCATGAGGGTCTTGCGGTGCTTGATGGCGAGGTCCGCGGCCGCCTCGCGCACGTTGGCCAGCTCGCGCCCGATGAGCCGCGCCGACTCGACCATCTGGACCGCCATCGCGGTGTCATTGAGGTCCTGGCTGGTCATGCCGAGGTGCACGTAGCGGGCTTCGGGCTGACCGATGGACTCGTTGAGGACCGTCAGGAACGCGATGACGTCGTGCCCGACGCGTGACTCAATCTCGGCAATCTTCGTTGCGTCAAATGTGCCATTGCGAATCTTGGGTAGGGCGGATTCGGGGATGCGTCCGAGCCCGGCCCAGGCCTCGCAGGCGAGGATCTCAATCCGCAGCCACAGCTCGAACCGGTGCTGGTCTGACCAGACCGCCCGCATGGCAGGCGGCGAGTATCGCTCGATCAATGGGACCGGCTGGAATTATAAGGTGCGCCGGGCAAGCCAAGATCTAGTGAACCGGCCGCGGGTGGGCCCAAGATGTCGTGGCCATGCCTTTGCGGGCAGTGGCCTTAAGCCTCTGGCTTGATAATCGAGGGCGGCTCATGAAACAGGCGGCCGCCGAACCTGACGCGAATTCAAATCCTCGTAACCAGCTTCCTGGACCTCCCGTTTGAACCGGCACAGGCTGAACGGCCAGTGAGCGACCCGTCGCGCGACGAGGAGCGAGAGCTCGTCGAGCGTGCACAGCGGGATCCGCGTCAGTTCGGGGCGCTCTATGACCGGCATTTTCAGCAGATCTATCGGTTCGTGTATTCAAGAGTGAGGGAGCAAACCGCGGCAGAGGACGTCACTTCGGAAGTCTTTATGAAGGCTCTGAAGGCCATGCCCCGTTACCAGGACACGGGGCGGCCCTTCGCTGCCTGGCTGTACCAGATCGCCGTCAACGCGATTGCCGATCGCTACCGCACCCTCAAGCCGTCGCAGCCGCTCGAGGATTTCCACGACCTGTCCGTCGCCGGCCCGGCCCTCGAAGACCTGGCCGCGCACAGGGACGAGCTGCGCCGGATCTGGACGCTCGTCGAGGGGCTGCCCCATCAGCAGCGGACGGCCCTCGTGCTCAAGTTCCAGGAGGACATGAAGATCGAGGACATCGCGGTCGCCATGGGCAAGTCGGCCGGCGCCGTGAAGCTGCTCATCCACCGCGGCGTGACCCGACTTCGCGATGAGGCCACCTCGCTGAGGCCGGTCGAATGAACTCGTACCACGACCCCGAGCTGGAAGACGTCCTCCAGGACGACGAGCTTCGTCGTGTCGCCTCCATGCTGAGCTTGGCCCGCTCCCCCGAGCCGCCGCTGGACGAGGCCTACCGGACAGGCCTCCGCCGCCAATTGATGCATCAGGCGTGGGCGATGAGCGAAGGCCGCACGTATTGGTGGCGCCGCGCCTTTGCGCCGCCGGGCATCGCGTGGGCCGGCGCCGCGGCGGGCCTGCTGCTCATCGCGTCCATCGTGGTCTGGTATGCCGTGCAGCAGCCGGGCGGGCTCACGCAGGTCTACCTGCAGAGCGCGATCGACGGCAAGACCAACGTCGCCCTGCAGCAGCCCATCCTCGTGTCGTTCAACCAGCCAATGGATCACAAGTCGACCCAGGATGCGGTGCAGATCACACCGGCGACCAACGTGACCTACTCCTGGGACGTCAACACGCTCGCGGTGCTGCCGGCGAGCGGCAACCTGGCGCCCAACACCCAGTACCAGGTGACGATCGGCACCGGCGCGAAGACGGCCTCAGGCCAGCCCCTGACCTCGGCGCAGACCATCACCTTCGTGACCCAGCCTCCTCCGGCGCCGACTCCCATTCCCTCGCCACGGCCGACCCCGTCGTCGAGCTCTTTGCTGACTGGAGAGAGGCAGCTCGTTTCGCTCGGCGGCGCGAACACCTCGCAGGTGCAGTGGTCGGCCGATTCATCGACCGTCTACTACGTGGACGCGAAGGGCGCCCTCGACGTGGTGCCGGTCAAGGGCGGCGCCGTCAGCGTGATCGCGGCGGATGGGGTCACCTCATTCGCGATCTCGCCGGCCGGCGACCGTCTCGCCTATGTCCGCGCCGGCAAGATCGAGGTCCTGACCTTCGCCGACGGCAAGACCGACGAGATCGCCGCGGCGCCCCAGCCGACGCTGGTGGGTTGGGCCAAGGACAAGGTGATCTGGGCGGCAAGCGACGGCATCTACACCCAGGACACGCGAATCGCGCCGCTGCCGGCCACGGGCGTCGTGACGGTCGTGTCGATCGCCCCCGACGGCGCGCATGCCGCATACACGCAGGACCAGAACCTGTTCGTGCTCGACCTCGCCACCGCGAAGAGCAGGCAGATCGGGCAGGCGGCCGCCGCATTCGCCGCATGGTCGCCGGGCGGGACCGAGATCCTCTACTCGACCCCTGACAAGCTCATCGTGGCCGACATGCAGGGCACGACCCAGTCGACGCTGCCTTCAGGCGAGGCCAGCTGGTCGAGCCAGGACGCGATCCTGCTTGGGAGCGACACCGACCTCTACCAGGTGAGGCCCGATGGCTATGGCGGCGCGACGAAGCTCTCGAACGGCACGTATCACGCGCCGCAGTGGGCGCCGAACGGCGCCTCGTTCGTGTTCTTCCGCGGCGGCGCGATGTGGGTCGCTGCCGCGCCCGCGATGCCGCCAGAGCCGACAGCCCTCGACGACGCGACCGTGGCCGTCAACGCATTCATGCAGGCGCGGCTCAACGGGTCGGCCGACGGCGCGACCGCGCTGCTGGACGACCAGGGCAAGAAGGCTTATGGCGACGGCGGCCTGCCGCTCGTGATCAAGGGCGACCCGCGCTTCACGCGGTTCTACGTGCTGACCAAGGAGGTCGTCGCGACGCAGCCGGACACGGCGCAGTTCGTCGTCCGCCTTGTCCTGACCCGCGGCAAGATCGACGTCAGCGACTACGAGGAGACGCTGACGCTGGTCCGCGACGCGACGACCAGGAACTTCCTGGTGGACCAGGCGGTCGGCGGCCCGCATCGCGACCTCGGCAAGGGCGCCGAAGTGGTCAGCGTCGACGTGGCGCCCGACGCCGTCAAGGTGACCTTCGACAGCGACCTCGACCCGGGCACGATCGCCGACGGCGTCGTGATCCTCAACTCGAAGGGAAAGCAGCTCGACGCGACGGCGACCTACCTGAACAAGACTGTGACGATCAGCGGCGTGGACCTGAAGCCGGGCGACCGGTACCGCCTGGTCGTGCTGCCCACGGTCCGCGACGTCTCGGGGCACAACATGGCGGCCGAGTACGACCTCGACCTCGTGGGACCGCAGTCGAAGAACCATCCGGCCAACAAGCAGGCCGCCACCGCGACGCCGAGCCCGTCGCCCACGACGAGCCCGAGCCCCAGCCCCGCGGCTTAGCTCTAGATCAGCTTCAGGGCGCGGGCGGCGCGGCACAGCGCCGTCACCGAGCCCGAGTGCACGATCTGTCCCTCGAGCGCGGCGTTGAAAGCCTCGACCAAGGGCAGGCGCAGGACCTCCATGTCCTGCTCGTAGGTCTCGGGCGAGCGCGCAGACTCGGTCAGCTCTCGACCGAGAAAGAGGTGCGCCCGTCCCGTGAGAAACGCGGCTCCGCGGACGACACCGAGCGACGTGTAGCGCGCCGCCACGAGTCCGGTTTCCTCGGCAAGCTCACGGCGCGCGCACTCGAGCGGATCCTCGTCGCCGTCGAACGTTCCCGCTGGGACCTCCCACGACGAGATGTCCCACGCATGGCGCCACTGGCGGACGAGCATCGTGTCGCCGTTGTCGAAGTAAGGGACGACGAACGCCGAGTCGGGGTTCGTGACCACGCTGTAGAGCGCCTCGGCGCCATCGGGAAACTTGATGACGTCGTCGCGCAGGACGAACTGGGCGGAGCGACCGCGCTCCGTCGAGTCAGCGACCTTGAAGGGCCGGCCGCTCCCCGGGTGCGGCAGCGGAGCTATCGGCGCACCATGGAGGCGACGGCGGCCGCCGCGGCGGCCACGTGACGCGGGTCGGGGCCGTAGTCGAACGGCGACTCGTCGGCCGCGAGCTTTCTCGCCACCTCGATCAAATCCGGATGGTCCTCGATGAAGCGCGTGCTGAGGTTGCCGGCGCGAAAGTCCGGGTTGTCGAGGATCGCTCGGTGATACGGAATCGTGGTCGCTGGTCCAATTACGACGAACTCCCGCAAGGCGCGGCTCGCGCGGGCGATCGCCTCCGCCCGGTCGGTGCCATGGACGATGAGCTTGGCGACGAGCGAGTCGTAGTTCGGCGGCACCTCTGACCCGGGGCCGAAACCTGAGTCCACTCGCACCCCTGGCCCGGCCGGCGCGACCCACCGGCTGATCCGCTTGGGGTTCGGGATGAACTTGCGCAACGGGTCTTCCGCATTGATGCGCATCTCGATGGCGTGTCCTGTCCACGTGACGTCCTGCTGCCGGAAGCTCAGGTCGAGACCGGCGGCGACGCGGATCTGCTCCTTCACCAGGTCGATGCCCGTGACCGCCTCTGTGATCGGATGCTCGACCTGCAGGCGCGCGTTCACCTCGAGGAAATAGAAGTCACCCTCGCTGAATATGAACTCGACGGTGCCCGCGTTGACGTAGCCCGCGGCCGTGGCGGCACGAATCGCGGCGTCGCCCATCGCCGCGCGAATCTCCGCGGTGACGGCGGGTGACGGAGTCTCCTCCATGATCTTCTGGTGCCGCCGCTGGATCGAGCACTCGCGCTCGCCGAGGTGCACGGCGTTGCCGTGGCCGTCGCAGATGACCTGGATCTCGATGTGCCTCGGCTTGCGCACATAGCGCTCGATGTAGACGGTCGCGTCGCCGAACGCCGAGCGCGCGGCCTGGGCGCTGGATTCGATCGCGGATTTCAGCTGGTCCTCCGACTCGACGACCTTCATGCCGATGCCGCCGCCGCCCCCGGACGGTTTGATCATCACGGGAAAACCGATCCGCCGAGCAGCGTCGGCGGCCGTCACCGGGTCGACCGCGTCGCTGCCGGGCGTCACGGGCACGCCATTGTCGATTGCCAGCCTTCGGGCCGCGAGCTTCGAGCCGAGCGCTCGCATCGCCGAGGCGGGAGGCCCGATGAACGTGATCCCCGCCGCCTCGCATGCGTCCGGGAACGCCGCCTTCTCGGAGAGGAAGCCATAGCCAGGGTGGATCGCCTCCGCGCCGCAATCGTGCGCGACCTTGACGATCCGGTCGAGCTGCAGGTACGAATCGGCCGGAGCCGCACCGCCGATGTGGTGCGCCTCGTCCGCATAGCGGACATGGATCGCGTTGCGGTCGGCGTCCGAATACACCGCCGCGGTCGCGATGCCGAGCTCGCGGCACGCCCGCATGACCCTGATGGCGATCTCGCCGCGATTCGCGATCAGGACTTTGCTGAAGAGCTTCTTCTTCAAGCGATCGCGAGCAACGGCTGGTTCGGGCTGACCACCTCGCCCTCCTTGACGTAGACGGAGGTCACCTTGCCCGCGACGGTCGTGACGATGTCGTTTTGCATCTTCATCGCCTCGAGCACCGCGACCACGTCGCCCAGCTTCACGGCATCGCCGGCCTTGACCGGGACCTTGACGATGAGCCCCTGCATGGGGGCGATCACGGTGCCCTCGCCGGCCTTCGGCGGCGGCGCAGAGGCGTTGGTGGCGGCCGCCGGCGCGCTCGCGGCGACGACCTGCATGCCGGCTCCCGTCACCCGCACCTTGAAAATCTCGCCCTCGACCTCGACCTCGAACTCGGCCGCCTGGGGGGCCGCCGCCGGGGCAGGCGGATCCGGCTCGGTGGTACGGACCTCGGGCGGCGCCGCGGCCGCGGCCACCGGCGGCGCCGCCGGCTTGTGGCCGTCTTGTTTCTCCGGCTGAGGGCCGCGCATGTAGTCGGGGGCCAGGCTCGGGAACATCAGGTGGATCAGCACCGCGTCGTCGGTCGGCTCGTGGCCGAGCTTCCTGACCTGCTGCCGGGCGACCTCGACTTGCGGCTCGAGCAGGTCGGCGGGACGGATGGTGATGGGCTCTTCGCGGCCGAGCACGAGCCTGCGGAGCTCATGGTCGGCCGGCACGGGAGGCCGTCCGTACAGCCCCTGCAGGTAGTCCTTCAACTCCTGCGTCACGGTGGCGTAGCGGTCGCCACCGACCACGTTGTAGACGGCCTGGGTGGCGATCATCTGCCGGATCGGCGCCACGAGCGGCGGGTACCCGAGCTCGCGGCGCACGACGTTGGCCTCTTCGAGCGCATCCTCCAACCGGTCGGAAGCGCCTTGAGCGTCGAGCTGATTGTGAATGTCCTCGAGCATGAAACCGGGCATCTGGTACCGGAGGATGCTGGCGTCGACGCGGTCGGCGAGAGGGCTCAGATGCTCGATGTGCCGGCGCTTCAAATCTTCGACTTCGCGCTGGACGTCCCACATCTTGTCCAGCTCGAGGCCCGTGTCGTACTCCCCGCCGTGCAGCGCCGCCACGACGCTCTCCGCGGCAGGTTGCGACGCGCCCCAGGCAAGCGGCGAGATCGCGACGTCCAGGATCTCGGCGCCCGCCTCCACGCCCGCCATGTAGGCCATCGGCGCCATACCGCTCGAGCAGTGCGAGTGGATGTCGATCGGCACCTTGACCATGTCTTTGAGCGCGGTGACGAGCTCCCAGGTCGCCTGCGGGCTGAGAAGGCCGGACGTGTCCTTGATGACGATCTCGTGGCAGCCCATGTTGACGAGGCCCTTGGCGAGCGATCCCCAGAGCTCGAGGCTGTGGGCCGGCGAGACCGCGTAGCTCAGTGTGCCCTGCACCTTCTTCTTCGCCTTCAGCGCGGCCGCGATCGACGCTTCCATGTTGCGCAGGTCGTTGAGCGGATCGAAGATGCGGAAAACGTCGACCCCGGACTTCGCCGCGTGCTTGATGAACAGCTCCACGACGTCGTCGGCGAAGTTGCGCTTGGCGACCAGGTTCTGGCCGCGGACGAGCGCCTGGATCGGCGTGTTGGGCGTCGCCGTGTTGAGCTTGCGCAGAAAGTCCCACGGGTCTTCGTGGATGAGCAGCTGCGTCTCGAAGGTGGCGCCTCCGAAAGCCTCCATCGCGGTGAAGCCGATCGAATCCATCATCGCCGCGATGGGGACGATCTCTTCCGTGCGCAGGTAGCCACCGAGGAGCGACTGCTGCGCGTCACGGAACGTCGTGTCGACGAGACGGACGCGAGCCTTCTTCTTGGCCATCAACCCGCGGCTAGGGCTGCGCGCTTTTCGCCGTGGCGCTGTTCGACGCCGGCGTCGTGAAGTCCGATGATCCGAGCGGCGAGCCACGCGGCGTTCTTGGCGCCGGCCTCACCGATCGCCACGGTGGCCACCGGCACGCCGGCCGGCATCTGCACGATCGAGTACAGCGAGTCCACCCCGCCAAGGTGCTGTGTCGGCACGGGAACCCCGATCACCGGGAGGTCGGTCCAGGCCGCAACGACGCCGGGGAGATGCGCGGCACCGCCCGCCGCCGCGATGACCACCTTCAGCCCGCGCGAGCGTGCGGAGGTAGCCCACTCCATCACGCCGCGGGGGTTGCGGTGCGCCGAGCAGATCTTCAGCTCGTGCGTCAAGCCGAGCTCCTCGAGAACTTTGACGCAAGACTCCATCAACGGAAGATCGGATTTGGAGCCGAGGATTACGCCGACCACTGGCTGCACTACACCGCCTCCTCAGCGATATCCGATCGGAAGAAAGCCCCTTCGAATCGTACCGTCCGGGCGCCCGCGAGGGCGGTCTGCCTGGCCTGGGCGACGGTGTCGCCGAGCCCGACCGAGGTCACCACCCTGCCCCCGTCGGTGACCAGGCCGTGGATCGGCTCGTAGCGAGTCCCGGCATGGAAGATGAGCACTCCGGGCGGCATCTCGGTCAGACCGCGGATATGCAAGCCCAGCTTCATCGCGGCGTCGTCGGGGTAGCCTCCCGACGCGACGACGACCCCGACGCACGCCTGCGGGCTCCATCGGGGTTCGGGAAAATCCGCCAGGCTGCCTCGGGCAGCCGCCAGCGCCAGGGCCACGAAATCGCTTTGCAGACGGGGCAGCACCGCCTGCGCCTCGGGGTCGCCGAACCGCGCGTTGAACTCGAGCGTGCGGATGCCGTTCTTCGTGAGGATCAGCCCGGCGTAGAGCACGCCTCGGAATTCGTCGCCGGAAGCCGCGAGCTCGCGCACGGCCGGGCGCATGACGCGGTCCACGACCTCGGCGAGCAGGGCGTCATCGACGCCTTTGGGAGGCGAGTAGGCCCCCATCCCGCCGGTGTTGGCGCCGGCGTCGCCCTCGCCGGCGCGTTTGTAGTCGCGCGCCGGCGCGAGAGCGATCACGTCAGTGCCGTCCGTGACGCCCAGCACCGAGAGCTCCGGGCCCTCCAGCCGCTCCTCGACGACGATGGTCGCCCCGCTGCGGCCGAAGCGCTGCTCGACGAGCATCGCGTCGATCGCGCGGTCGGATTCATCAGTCGTCGAGCACACGATGACGCCCTTGCCCCGCGCGAGGCCGTCCGCCTTGACGGCGACCTGCCCGTCGCGCTTCCGCGCCCACGCCCTGGCCGGGGCGGGCGCGCTGAAAACGTCGAAGTCGGCGGTCGGGATCCCCGCGCGCTTCATCAGGGACTTGGCGAACGACTTGCTCGACTCGATGCGCCCGGCGGACTTGTTGGGTCCAAGGACGTTGAAGCCCGCGTGGCGGAGCGCGTCGCCGGCCGCGGCGTCGACCGCAGCCTCCGGCCCGAGGACGACGAGCCCGAGGCGCTCGCGCTTGGCGAAGTCGACCAGGCGCACGACGTCCGCCGCGCCGATGGGGATGTTGCGGGCCATGCCCCCGGTCCCGCCGTTGCCCGGCGCGCAGTACACGCGCTCGACAAGGTCCGACTGCACGCATTTCCAGACGAGCGCGTGCTCACGAGCGCCAGAACCAACCACGAGCACTTTCATATCTCGCTTAGCGGAATGTGCCTGTACCCGTCACCGACATCGCAATGGCGGCCGGGTTCATCCCGGCCGCGACTTTGTTTCCACAAGTCTCCCAATCGTCGGCGGTGGAATCTCTTGGAAGAATCCCATCGATATACCGGAAGGAGAGCAGACCCTGCGGCGCCAGCCGCACGGTCGATGAGAGGGAACCATAAGGGTTCCCTCTCATACCGTTACTCCCACTCGATCGTGCCCGGGGGCTTCGAGGTGATGTCGAAGACCACCCGGTTCACGCCCTTGACCTCGTTCACGATCCGGTTGCTGATCCGGGCGAGGACTTCGTACGGCACGCGAGCCCAGTCCGCGGTCATGGCGTCCTCGCTCGTCACGACGCGCACCGCTACGACGTTCGCGTAGGTGCGGAAGTCGCCCATCACGCCGACAGTTTCGAGCGGCGTGAGCACGGCGAACGATTGCCAGACCTGGCGGTAGAGGCCGTTGCGCTTGATCTCGTCGACGACGACCCAGTCCGCGTTGCGCAGGATCTCCAGGCGCTCGGCCGTCACCTCGCCCAGGCAGCGGATGGCAAGTCCCGGTCCGGGGAACGGCTGGCGGTAAACCATCTCCTCGGGCATGCCGAGCTCGAGCCCGACTGCCCGCACCTCGTCCTTGAACAGATAGCGCAGCGGCTCGATCAGCTGGAACCGGAGACCCGGCGGAAGGCCGCCCACGTTGTGATGGGTCTTGATCTTCGACGCGGTCGAGGCGACGTCCGGCGCGGTCGATTCGATGACGTCCGGGTACAGCGTGCCCTGGGCCAGGAAGTCGATGTGCCCGAGGCTCGTCGCCTCCGCCTCGAAGACGGAGATGAACTCGCGACCGACGATGCGCCGCTTCTGCTCCGGGTCGATGACGCCCCGCAGCGCTCCCAGGAAACGCTCCGTCGCGTCGACGTAGCGGATGTCCATGTCGAGGTTGCCGTGCATCACGTCGAGGACGCGCTCCGGCTCCTCTTTGCGCAGCAGGCCGTTGTTGACGAACACGCATGTGAGCTGGTCGCCGAGCGCTCGGTGGACGAGGGTCGCGGCGACGGCCGAGTCGACGCCACCGGAAAGAGCGCAGATCACGCGGCCGCCACCCACCTGCGCGCGGATGCTTTCCGTCGCCTCGGCGACGAACGAGCCCGGCGTCCACGACGGCGTGCAGTGGCAGACGGTGAAGAGGAAGTTGCGCAGCACCTCGCGACCGCTCGGCGTGTGCACCACCTCGGGGTGGAACTGGATGCCGAAGATGCCCTTGCCGTCGGTGAAGGCCGCGACCGGCGAGTTGCCGCTGGTCGCGAGGCGGTGGAATCCCGGCGGCATCTCGCTGACGTGGTCGCCATGGCTCATCCACACCGGGAGGTCGCCACGCAGGCCCCTGAACAAGGTGTCAGGGAGGCCGTTCGTCTCGTCCACCGACAGGAGGGCCGGACCGTACTCGCGCGCGTGGCCAGGGTCGACCTTGCCGCCGAGGTGGTGCGCGATGAGCTGCATGCCGTAGCAGATGCCCAGCAGCGGCACTCCGGCCCGCAGCGCCGCCGGATCGACCTGCGGGGCGCCTGGGTCGTACACGCTGGACGGGCCGCCGCTGAGAATGAGTCCGGCAGGGTGGCGCTTCTCGAGCTCGGACCAGGGCGTCGTGCCGGGCACGAGCTCGCAGTACACGTTCGCTTCTCGGACGCGCCTGGCGATGAGCTGGCTGAACTGCGAGCCGAAGTCGAGCACGAGGATCGTCTGATCACGCGCGGTCCTGCTGGGGTCCCCGCGGCGCCGCCGCGGGGCGACCCTCGCCGCGGCGGTGCTGCTCAGGACTTTCCCATGCCCACGTGCTGGGCTTGCTGGAACACCTTGCCCTCGGAGGTGATCGATGGCGCGATCACCATCTCGACATGCTGGAACTCGGCGACGTCGTGCGCCCCGCAGACCCCGAGCGCCGAGCGCAGCGCACCCGCGAAGTTCTGCGAGCCGTCGTCGACGCGAGCCGGCCCGAGTAGGATCTCGCGCAGGGTCGCCTTGGTCCCCGTCTGGATCCGCGTGCCGCGCGGCAGGTTCGGGTCGGGCGTGGCCATGCCCCAGTTGAAGCCCTTCGAGGCGGACTCCTCAGCGCCGGCGAGCGGCGTTCCGATCATCACCGCGTCCGCGCCGGCGGCAAACGCCTTGCATATGTCCGCCCCGATGCGCATCCCGCCGTCCGTGATGACCGCGACGCGCATGCCGCCGCGCCGCATGTGCTCGTCGCGGGCCGCGGCCACATCCGCCGTCGCGGTCACCTGCGGCACGCCGACGCCGAGGACGCCGCGTGTCGTGCACGCCGCGCCGGGGCCGACGCCGACCAGGATCCCGGCGATTCCGGTCTCCATCAGCTCGAGGGCCGTCTCGTAGTGGACGCAGTTGCCGACCACGACCGGGATGTCGCACGCGCGGACGAGGTCCTCGAATGAAAGCTGGTGGTACGAGCGCGACGAGTGGCGCGCGGTGAGCACGGTGCCCTGAACGACGTAGACGTCCGCTCCCGCATTCTGCACCACGTCGGCGCGCTCCCCGGCCCGAGCGGGCACGGTGGACACGGCGCAGGGAACGCCCGCGGCCTTGATCGCCTTGATGCGCTCCGCGATCAGGTGGGGCTTGACCGGCTCGCGGTATGCCTCCTTCAGGACGGCGTTCACGGTCGACTTGTCAGCCTCCGCGATCTTTCGGATCACCGGCGCCGAGTCCTCGTAGCGCGTATGCACCCCGTCGAGGTTGAGCACCGCGATTCCGCCGAGCTGGCCCATCGCGATCGCGAAGTCGACGTCGACGACGCCGTCCATCGCCGAACCCCAGATCGGCAGGGCGAGGTTGAAACGGCCGCCCATGGAAAACGTGATGTCGACCTCGTCAGGGTTCAGCGTGACGCCGCCGGGGACGAGGGCGACCTCGTCGAATCCGTAAGCGCGTCGCGCGCGCCGCCCGATCCCAATCTCAAGGCCAGACTGCTCCCCGGAAATTTCTTCTCGGGTCTCCAGCCGGCTCTGATTCAGGGTGTGCTTACTCCTTGTGATGGGCGGGTTCGCCGAATTATACCCGGACACT
>CAKZUH010000016.1 GCA_937921725.1 uncultured Chloroflexota bacterium
TCGACCCCACCCTGGGAGGCCCCAGGACTTGACAAGACCCTATGGGTTCTAGCTCACCACCGCAACCGCCACGACCTTCTGTCCCGCCGGCGCGACGACAAACCCATCTGTCGCCGCCGGCGTGCTGAAATGCTCCGCCGAGCCGAGCGGCGTGCTGAACATCACCGCCCCAGAAGCCGGATCCAACGCGTACAGCGTGGCGGACGACGCGTCGATCGCCCAAACCGCCCCTGCCGAAACGATCGGCGAACCCAGTCCGACGCGGCCATTCAACCAGGCGACCGCGACCGACGAAGCCGTGACAGTGAGCGCATACAGCCCGTCCGCGCACGGCACGAAGACGGTCGACCCCGACGACGCGGTTCCGCCCCAGGCTCCCGAACACACCTTGCGGCTCGCTACCTGGCCCCCGATGCCGCCGAGGCTGCCCGCCTTCAACACGTACGCCACGCCCTGCTTGCCGATCGCCACAACCACGCCGAGCGCCGGCAGCAGCGTCGCGCCCACCGAGCCCAGGTCGGTGTCGCTGGCGTCGAGTGCCGCCCAATCGGATGGGGCGAAGAAGGAACGCACGGACAGCAGGTCGGGCGACAGCTGAATCACCGAGTTGCTGTGCTTAAAGCTCGAGCCCGAGGTCGCGTTCCCCGTGACGACGTACACGCTGCCGTCGGCCGCGACCGTGATGCCCATCGACGACCAGATTCCCGCGCCGCGCGAAGCGCCCACTTGATAGGCAAAACCCTGGCCGCTTCCCTCCGGCACGGCGACCACGTAGCCGTTGTACGCGCCGCAGTCGCCGTACAGCCCGCCGAGGGGAACGTAGACGAAGCCCGAACCGATGGCGAGAGCCCCGCGCTCTTGCTGCACGGCGGGGTTTGAGCCCACCGGGTCGACGTCCAGCTGGAACAGCACGGAGCCGTCCGTCAGGCTCAGGGCGAACAACATGTGGTGGCCGGGCCGGATGAACGCCACGACGTAGAGCCTGCCCGTCGACGGATCAGCGGCGGCCGTCCCCGTGATGCCGGTGACCGGTCCGATGTCGCCGCACGGCAGCGACGACGCGACGACCGGGTCACCAAGATGCTTTTGCCACACAGTCGAGCCGGTGAACAGGTCGAGCGAGTAGACGGTGTTGTTCTCCGTCGCCACGATGACGTGGCCCGCGACGACGAGCGGCGACGCGTACACATGGCCGTCCACCCCCATGGTCCACGCGACCTTCGGCGACGACAGCGCCGGTTCGGCGGGCCCGGTGCCGGACCGCCCCGCGTCGCGGTGGTACTCGGTCCAGTCGGAGGAGATCGGCGGCGACGGAGTCGGCGTCACGCGCGCACTGGACGACGGCCCCGTCGAGGTCGAACTGGGAGTACACGCCACTGCGCCGAGCAGCACCGCCAAAGCGGTCGCGGCGCCTCGAATCACAGACCCCAGGTGAACTTGTGCGCCGGCACCAGCCGCGCCCGCTCGGGACCGATCAGCTCGACCTGTCCCTGCATCGCGATCCCGCGCTTCGGTCCCATCGCGTCGACCACCATCGCCGCGCGAGGTTCCGCGGTCAGGTTGCGCAGCTTGACCCCATCCACGTCGAAGTCGAGCGAGCCATCGTCGTTCATCGTGTACATCACCGGCACCACGTGCGGCCAGCCCGAAGGACTGACGGTGGCCACGCGCGCGAGGCGCTGAGAGCGCAGGAAATCGAGCTCCGCGGCGGTGAACACGAGTCACATCCTAGACTCAACCTTTTACATGGCAAGCACGACTTCGAGCGCGATCGGCGGCTACACGATCAAGCGGCGCGACCCGCTGGAGCGAATCGAAGGCACCTACATCGAGCTCGAGCACCATCGCACGGGCGCGCGCCACATCCATATCGAGACCAAAGACGACAACAACGGGTTCGCGGTCTTCTTCCCGACGCCGCCGACCGACTCGACGGGCGTGGCGCACATCCTCGAGCACGTCGTCCTGGCCGGCTCGCGGCGCTACCCGGTCCGCGACCCGTTCTTCAGCATGTCGCGGCGCTCGCTCGCCACCTTCATGAACGCCCTCACCGGTCCGGACTGGACGATGTACCCCTTCAGCACGCGCAACGCCAAGGACTACATGAACCTCCTCGACGTCTACCTGGACGCGACGTTCTTCCCCCGTCTGTCAGAGGACGCGTTCAAGCAGGAGGGCATCCGCTTCGAGTTCGAGGACCCGGCGGATCCGAAGAGCGGGCTGCGCTACAAGGGCGTGGTCTTCAACGAGATGAAGGGCGGCCTCGCGACGCCCGGCGCGGCGGTCGATCGCGCGATGCGCAGGACGCTGTTCGAGGGGTTGCCCTACGCGCACCTTTCGGGCGGTGATCCGCAAGAGATCCCCAACCTCACCTGGGAGCAGCTGCGAAAGTTCCACGCCACGCACTATCACCCGAGCAACTCGTACTTCTACACATATGGCGACCAGCCGCTCGCGAACACGCTCGAAACGATCGAGCGCAACGTCCTCGCGCGATTCGACCGCATCCAGGTCGACAGCGCGATTCCAGACCTCGAGCGATTCAAGAATCCGCGCCGCGCGATTGAGCCGTACCCGATCACGTCTGACGAAGACCCATCCCGCAAGTCCCAGGCGCTCCTCGCCTGGGTGACGGCGCCCAGCGCCGACTCGTTCAAGCTGCTCGCCATGCGCGTGCTGTCCGAGGTATTGCTCGGCAACGCTGGCTCGCCCCTGCGCAAAGCACTGATCGACTCGGGAATCGGAAGCGCGCTCGCCGACGGCAGCGGGCTGCACGACGATTTCCGCGACGCGGTGTTCGGGGCCGGATTGAAAGGCATCGCCAGCGAGGACGCGGAGAAGGTCGAACGCGTCGTCCTCGAGACCCTCGAGACCGTGGCCGACCAGGGCGTCGATCAGTCACAGGTCGCCGCCGCGATCCATCACCTCGAGTTCGAAAAGCGCGAGAGATCCAACGCGGGCTTCCCCTACGCCCTGCGGCTGCTCTTCACGATCCAGCCGCCGTACCACTTCGGCGGGGACCCGGTCAGCGCGCTCGACTTCGACGCCGACCTGGAGCACCTCGAGAAGGCGCGTGGTGAGGGGCGCTTCTTCGAAAACCTGATCCGCGCGGAGCTCCTCGACAACATGCACCGCGCCCTACTCACCGTCGTGCCCGACCCAGACCTCGAAGAGCGCCAGCGGCGCGCGGAGCTGGAACGGCTCGCCGCGATCGAGGCCCGGCTCGATGAGGACCAGAAGAGGCGAATCGTCGAGGAGGCGCTGCGCCTGAAGGCGGACCAGGAGGCGAAGCAGGACCTCTCCGTGCTCCCGACGCTGGAGCTGTCGGACATCCCGATGAAGTTCGAGGATGTGCCCAGCCACGACGCCACCGTGCGCCAGGCGAGCGTGGAGTTCTATCCCCAACCCACGAACGGCATCACCTATCTCGATCTGCGGAGCGACTTTGGAGCCTTGACCCAGGAGCAGAAGGACATGCTTCCGCTCTTCAGCCGAGCCCTGACCCAGAGCGGGGCCGCGAGCCAAGACTACGTGCAGATCGCGGCCCGCATCGCGGCGCACACGGGCGGCGTGGGGGCGGCGGCGCAGGTCCAGTCGCTTGCCGCAAAGGAGGACTTCCTGCAGTCGTTCGTCATCTCAGGGCGCGCGCTCGACCGCAACGCGCAGCTCTTCATCGAGCTATTGACCGACCTCGTCGCGAGGCTCGAGATCGAACCAAAACGCCTGAAAGAGATCATCGCCGAGATCGCGACCCGGCTCGAGAGCTCGCTCGCGGGCCTGGGCTTCCAGTTCGCCCTGCTGCGCGCACACTCCAAGCTGAGCTCCGAGGGCGCCATCAACGACCGCCTGCAGGGGATCGGAATGCTGCACACCATGCGCAAGCTCGCGAAGCTGAACGAGGACGAGCTGGGAGGCGTCATCGCGACGCTCGACGGCATCCAGACGAAGCTGTTCCGGAGCGAGGGGCTGCGCATCATCGTCACCTGCGAGGAAGGGATGATCGCCCCCCTCGAGGAGCTGCTCACCGGCCTGGTCGGCGCTCTGCCGCCGGACGGCGCCGTGGGCACGCCGGCCAAACCCGCCCCGCTGGAGCGCGCGCCCGAGGCGCGGATCGCACCGGTGCCGGTCGCCTTCAACGTGCGCATCTTCAAGACGGTCCGCTACACCCACCCGGACTCACCGGCCCTGCTCGTGCTCGCGAACTACCTGCGCGACACCTTCCTCCACCGCGAGCTCCGCGAGAAGGGCGGCGCGTACGGCGGCTACGCCCAGGCCGGCGTCGCCAGCGGCACCTTCTACCTGGGGTCGTACCGCGACCCCAACATCATCCGGACCTATGAGGTCTTCGACCAGGCCCTGCGCTGGGTGACCGACGGCGACATCGACGCCGAGCCGCTCAAGGAGGCGATCCTGGGCGCGTGCGGCGACGTCGACCCCCTCGAGTCGCCCGACATCAAGGGCCGCCGCGAGGCGACAAACCGGGCGGCGGGCTTCACCCGCGAGGCGCGGGAGAGGTTCAAGCAGCGCCTTCTCGAGGTCAGCGCCGACGACCTGCGCCGGGTGACGCGCGCGTACCTGCTCGGCGCGCCGGCGGTGCAGACGACCGTCGGGGGTTCTGAGCTGATCGAGGCGGCGCGCAAGGAGAAGCCCGGCCTGTTCGAGGTGGTCGCCCCGGTTTGACCCGCCGCCAGTAGACTGCCCCCGTGCGGGAGTTCTGGAAGCACGAGTATTTCTGGCCGGGGGTCCTGATCGTGGCCGGGCTGTTCTTCCTGCTCCGTAACGTGGGTTTGCTCGATTGGCTCCGCGCTGACCTCTTCTGGCCCATCGTCCTGATTGCCCTGGGCGTGTGGCTGATCGTCCGCCGGGCGCGGTAGGTCGAGAGAGCGTGCCGGCGCGCTACCGGAGCTTTTTCTGGCCGGCGGTCCTGATCCTGGCGGGCGTCATCGCCCTGCTCGTCAACACGGGCGCGATTCCGGGCGACCGCCTCTACCTGCTGGTCGACCTGTGGCCGGTCATCCTGATCGTGGTCGGCCTCGAGCTGATCGTGCGCCGCTCTCTGCACGGCGCCAGCGCGGAGCTGGCGGCCGCGCTGATCGTGCTCGTGGCGATCGCCGGCGCGGCCGGCTACGTCGCGCTCTCGCCGAACCCCTCGGCGACGCACACGGGTGATTGGTCGGACAGCACCGGCAGCCTTAAGAAGGCCGCGGTCGAGATCGATGCGGGAGCCGCCACCGTGACGGTCTCGGGCAGCAGCGCCCTCGGCGCCGACCTCTACCGCGCGCACATCGAGTATTCGGGATCACAGCCTCAGGTGGAGTTGGACCGCTCCAGCGGCACCCTGACGATCTCGCAGCCCAACGGGACGTTCTTGCAGAGCCGCAAGTTCGCCCTCACGCTGCAGTTGAATCCCGGCGTTTCGTGGGCGATCAGTGTCAACAGCGGCGCGACGACCGCTACGTTGAACCTCGGTAACATGCAGGTCAGCTCGCTCCGCATCAACACCGGTTCGAGCCACGACGACATCACGCTCGGATCGCCATCAGGCGTCGTGCCGGTGAAGGTCAACGGAGGGGAGCTGACCGTCCACCTGCACCGGCCGGGCGGATCGCAATTCTCGATCGACGTCTCGGGTGGGGAAGTGAGCCTTGACGCGGATGGACATCATTTCGGCGGGATCGGAAACGTGGGCTACCACACGGGTGACATAGGATCGAATGCCTATCGCATACAGGTGAACGGGGGCCAGTGCACCGTCACCGTCGACACGGCCGCAGCCTCAGACTAGGCGAGCGTCCAGGGCGTCGATCCGCGCCCGATAGACCGCGGCGGTCGCCTCGCTGACGGCGGCCCGCAGGCCCCGCGCCGCGACGCGCAGCATCGCCTCCAGCTCGGGATCGAGCACCTGCGCGGCGCGCAACACCTCGATCAGCGCCGCTGCCCGCTCGGCGCCGGCCAGGACCGCATCCTGGTCCGCCGCCAGCGTGGCCAGGCCGGCGGCCTCGCGTTCCAGCCGGACCGAGAGGGAGTCGAGCTCATCGCCGCCGCGCTTGCGGCACCGCCGTGCCCCGTCCGCCGCGGCCGCGGAGGCCAGGCGGCCCTCCAGCAGGCGTCCGTCGGCGGCGAGACTGGCGGCCACCGCCGGGCACAAGCCCACGACCTGTTCACCGCCCATCGAAACCCCACGCCGGCGAAGCTCGGCCACGACGTCCGACGGCGTCGTCTCGTCCGTGCGGAACAGGTTCATCGACAGCTGCACGCGGTTACCCGGCAGCTCGAACGCGAGCGCCTGCACGCCTCGCAACCCCGCCGCGCTCTCCCGGATCGTCCGCGCGAGCGCCCGAGCGGCGACGAGGTCGGTCTCGTACAGGATCACGTTGAACGCGACGAGCAGCGGCCGAGCACCGACGCACACCGCGCCCGCGGTCGCATGTATCGCGCTCCCCAGGTCCAAGGAAGCGCGCCCGGCCCGGATGTCCGCCAGCCGGTGCGGCTCGCCGTGGCCGTAGAAGTAGACGGGAACCGAAAGCTCGCTCCAGATGCGCTGACCGACCTCGCGCGCAACGTCGCGGCAGGCGTCGAGGGTTGTTCCACCCAGAGGAACGATCGGCACCACGTCGGCGCCGCCGACGCGCGGGTGAACGCCTCGATGCTCGCGCAGGTCGATGCGCTCGACCGCGGTCGCCACCGCCGCGACCAGGCCATCGACCAAACGGGAGCGAAAGCCGGCGACTGAGACCACCGCGCGGTTGTGGTCGGGATCGGCGTCGGTGTCGAGAAGGTACGCCGGCGAGGCGGCCGAAGCGATCGCCTCGATCACCGCGTTACGCCGGCCCTCCGAGAAGTTGGGCACCGATTCGAAGAGTTCGTCCCGCTCCAACGAACCGTTAGCGTAAGTTGCCGTGCCCGGGCCGGTCGCGCTCGTCTACGGCGACGCGCTGATGAAGCATCACCTTTCTGATCAGCATCCCCTGCAGCCCATCCGCGTGCAGCTGGCGGTGGAGCTGATCCGGACGACGGGCCTGATCGAGCACGCACACCTGCTCCCGCCGCGCGCCGCCACCATCGACGAGCTGTCGCTCGTCCACTCGCCGGACTACATCGAGTTGGTCCGCAAGCTCAGCGACCCGGCGCAAAGGCGCATGGTATCGCCGGAGGCGATCGAGACCGCGGGATTCGCGTCCGCCGACAACCCGATCTCCAACGAGCTCCATGAGGGCACCGCGCTGGTCGCCGGTGCGTCGCTGGTGGCGGCCGAGCAGATCGAAAGCGGCGCTGCCCTACACGTATTCAGCCCGAGCGGCGGGCTGCATCACGCGCATCGCGACCGCGCGTCCGGCTTCTGCACCTACAACGACGCGGCCGTCGCCTGCATGTGGCTCAAGCAGCGAGGCCATCGCGTCGCGTACGTCGACGTCGACGTGCATCACGGCGACGGGGTGGAGGGAATCTTCCAGAGCGACCCCGACGTCCTCACCATCAGCCTGCACGAGAGCGGGCAGTGGCTCTTCCCCGGAACAGGGTTTCCCCAGGACTGCGGCGTGGGGCGGGGGCGAGGCTTCGCCGCGAACCTGCCGTTCACGCCGTACACGTGGGACGAGCCGTGGCTGCAGGCGTTCGACGCGGTCGTCCCCGCGCTCTTGCGACGCTTCAAGCCGACGGTGCTCGTGACGCAGGACGGCTGCGACACGCACTACCTCGACCCGCTCGCGCACCTGGCCGCGACCACCCGCATCTGGCCCCGCGTGGGCCGCATGTTCCACGAGCTCGCGCATGAGCTGTGCGAGGGGCGGTGGCTCGCTCTCGGCGGTGGTGGCTACGCGATCAGGGAGGTGGTGCCCCGCGCGTGGACGCTGCTCTTCGCCGAGATGGTGGAACACCCGGAGCTAGCGGCGGAGGTCGACGACAAATCAGAGGTCGTGCCGAGCGAAGAGGCACAGGAGAGGGTCTGGGCCGGGTTGCAACGGGACCTGCGCCGCCTTGGCGAGGTGCACGCGCTGGAGTTCGGCTAGGCCCCCGAGTACGTGCGCAGGCAGCGTGTGCACACCTTCGCCCGGAAGGTGCGGCCGTCCACGGTCACGCGGCCCATCTGCAGGTTGGGCAGGAACCTCCGGTTGACCCGGTTCTTGGCGTGACTGACGTGGTGTCCGAATTGCGGCGTCTTGCCGCAGATCGCGCACTGCCTTGCCACTGGAATATCCACCGCCTGGGAGTGAAATTGAGGCGCGCTTCAGCCACCGATCGCGAGCGCGCGGACGTGAATTGTACCATGAGCCCTCAGATGGCCTCGAAGACCACCACAGCTCTCGTCCAGTCTCGCCAGTGGGGCCGGATCGAGGTGTTTCCGTCCGCGGTCGCCGCGATCGCCGGTCACGCCGCGATGCACTGCTACGGCATCAGCGGGATGGCCGGGCGTGGCCTGCGCGACGGCTTCGCCGAGCTGCTGCGCCGCGAGCACGTCGACAAGGGGGTCGACGTCGTCCCGGTCGACGGCGCCCTCGTGATCGACGTCTACGTCATCGTCCAGTACGGGATTCGCATCTCCGAGGTCGCGCACAACCTTCAGGAAACTGTCAAGTTCGAGGTCGAGCGCTCCGTCAACGTGCCGGTGGCCAGGGTCAACGTCAACGTCCAGGGCGTTCGCGAAGAGAGCCGCTGAGTGGGGGCCCCAGCCAAGTTGGTTGGCGTGGATGGACCACTTTTCAAGCGAGCGCTCCTCGGCAGCCTGAGCTGGCTCGCCGCCAACCACGAGGAAGTCAACAGGCTGAACGTCTTCCCCGTGCCCGACGGTGACACCGGGACGAACATGCTGCTCACGCTCCAGTCGGCAGTCGAGGACCTGAAGGAGTCGAACGCGGCCGAGGTGAGCAAGATCGCCAAGCTCGCGTCACACGGCAGCCTGATGGGCGCGCGCGGCAACTCGGGCGTGATCCTGTCTCAGATTTTTCGCGGGTTCGCTCGCGCCGTCGAGGGCAAGAGCACACTCACGCCGGCGGAGCTCGCCGCGGCCTTCGAGGAGGCCGCGAACGCCGCCTATCGCGCGGTGAACAAGCCGACCGAGGGCACGATCCTCACCGTCGCGCGCGAGGCGGGCCGCGCGGCGGCGACAGCCGCCAGCGCCCCCGAGGCAAACGTGCCGCGCGTCATCGCGGCCGCCGCCGCCGGCGCTCGCGCCGCGGTGCTCAAAACACCGACCCAATTGCAGATCCTCCGCGACGCGGGCGTCGTGGATGCCGGTGGCTTTGGGCTGCAATTGATCCTCGAGGGCATGCTGAAGACCTTCGAGGAGTCGGAACAGTTCCTCCAGACCCTGGCCGAAACCAAGAAGCCTCACGCGCCGGCGTCGCAGGTCTCGCTCGCCCTTCCCGAGGGGGGCTGGGGCTACTGCACCGAGTTTCTGATCGAGGGCACGAACCTCGACACGGACCTGATCCGCAACCAGATCGAGGCGCTCGGCAACTCCGTGCTCGTCGTCGGCGAGCCTGAGCTCGTCAAGGTGCACGTGCACACGGACGACCCGACGACGGTCATCAACCTCGCGGGTCGCTACGGGCGGCTCATGAAGATCAACGTCGGCGACATGTCGACGCAGCACCGCCGAATTCTTCAACGCGAGGGCGCGCCGGAGACGGAAGGCGCCGCTCCCGCGCCGACCCGCGCCAACGGCGTCGGAATCGTCGCCGTCGTCGCCGGCCGCGGGCTGGTCGAGATATTCCGCGGCCTCGGCGTCGACGCGATCATCGAGGGCGGCCAGACCATGAATCCCAGCACCCAGGACATGCTCACCGCGATCGAGTCAGTGCCCTACGACGACGTCATCCTGCTGCCCAACAACGGAAACGTGATCGCCGCGGCGAAGCAGGTCATCGGGCTCACCAAGAAGAAGGTCCACGTGATCGAGACGCACAGCGTGCCGCAGGGCGTCTCGGCGGTCGTCGCGTTCCGCGCCGACAGGCCCGCCGAAGAAAACGTACGCGCGATGAAGGCCGAGGCCGAGCGCGTGCAAACGATCGAGGTCACGCACGCGGTGCGCGACACCCGGTCGAATGGCTTGAAGGTCAAGAAGGGTGACGTGATCGGGCTGATCAACGATCGCCTCGAGTTCGCGGGCGAGGACTACGGAGAGGTCGTGAACAAGGCGCTCGGGAGACTCGGCCCCGACTCCTACGAGCTGGTCACCGTCTACCGGGGCGAGCAGGCCAGCGATGCCGAGCTGGCGAAGCTGGAGTCGGCGATTCGCGCCAACTATCCAGGCCTCGAGGTCGAGGTCCAGCAGGGCGGGCAGCAGCACTACCCCTTCATCCTTTCCGTCGAGTAGCCAATAGACCTGGCTGCGGTGAAGCGGAGCTTCGCGGTCGTCACCGACTCGACCGCCGACCTGCCTGCCGAGTGGCACGAGCAATTTGGGATCGAGGTGGTCCCCCTGAAGGTGATCTTCGGCCAGGAGACCTTCCGCGACCGTGTCGACATCACCGACGAGCAGTTCTTCAGCCGGCTCGCCGCATCCAACGTGCTGCCCAAGACCTCGGCGCCGTCGCCGGGCGAGTTCGCCCAGGTTTACCAGCGGCTTGCGCGGGACCACGACGGATGCATCTCGATCCACATCGGCGCGACGCTCTCCGCAACGGCGGAGGCGGCGAGGGTGGGCGCGACGTCCGTCGAGGGATTCAGGGTCGAAGTCGTCGACAGCCAGACGGTGTCGATGCCGGTGGCGTTCCTCTGCCATGTGGCGGCGGAATGTCCGACTCTCGACGATGCTGTGGCCGAGGTGCGGGAGCGCGTGTCGAAGACACGTGTCCTCGCGCTGCTCGACACGCTGCGCTATCTGGAGATGGGCGGCCGGCTCAGCCGAGCAGGGGCAATGATCGGGACGATGCTCGACCTCAAGCCGCTGCTGCTCGTGAAAGACGGGGAGATAAAACCCGTGGACCGGGTGCGCACCCGCTCAAGGGCGATCGCGCACATGATCGACTACTTCCGCTCCGATCAGCCGGTGGAGTACCTCGGCGTGATGCACGCCCAGTCGGCCGAGGATGCGGGGCGCATCGCCGGCGATCTGCGCAAGGAGCTGCCCGACCAGGAGATCACGGTGGGCCAGATCGGCACAGTCCTAGGCACCCACGTAGGCCCGAAAGCGCTGGGAATCGTCTATATCAAGCGCTGAAGGGAAGGTGACCCGGCCTTCACCTCCCCGCTCGCCGGGGGCGCCGCGCAAGCGCGGCGGTGTCGGCGAAGCGAAGCCGCCGGGTGGGGGCTGTGGCCGAAGCTTCAGGCGTTCAAAGAAAAGTCACCCGCGAGCCGCACGTTATGTCCGGGCAGCGGCCATACGCGCAGAACCGGCGGCGTAACCGCGACCAGGCTCGGCAGCGCGATCACGAACAACCGGTAGAGACGCTCCTGCCGCCTGCCCCAGGCGAGGCCGTACTGCTCACGAAGTTGCTGCGGCAGCAGGCCCGTCGTGATCACCTCCCATGGGATGAAGACCTTGCCGGGGAGACGCAGGAGGCGAGGCCGCAGGACCAGCTTCGACAGCTCCATCCCCTGGCGGCCGGCGCTCAGCGTGCCGTCCGTGAGCATCGTGTCGAGGTAGCGGCTGAAGTCGTCGAATGAAGCCGGAAACACTTCTCGCGGAACCGCCAGCATCTCGCCGAGCTGCTTCATCTGCTGATAGAAGTCCTCGCGCTCCTCGTCGCTCAAGCGCCGGACGAAGGTTTCGTACGTCACGAGCGCGGTGTCGACGAGCGTCGCGTGCACCCAAAGCAGCAGGTCGGGGTCGAGCGCGCTGTAATCGCCACCCCGCACGCGACCATGCACGCTGTTCACGGTGCGGGCCGCGGCCAGCGCGGTCTCACGGTCGCCGAAGACGATCGCCATCGTGAGCCGGATCGTGCGGCGAAGCCGGTACATCGGCCGCTCGCGAAAGTCCGAGTGCTCGCCCACGCCCGCCGCGACCTTCGGATGCGCGAGCTGCATGAGCAGCGCGCGGCCTCCGCCGAGCATCAGCACGTTCTCCCGGTTGACGCGCCGGACGATGGAGTCGTCGGGGTAAATGCCAGGTCGGAAGGAACTCAATTAATCTCCATATATGTACCAGCAGATCTTCATCTTCGGTGCGGCGTTCCTCGGCTCGGCGGTCGAGTCGACCGAAGCCCTGACGATCGTGCTGGCGGTCGGGCTCACGCGCGGCTGGCGGGCGCCCCTGCTCGGCACGGCGGTCGCCCTGGTCTCCCTGGCGGTCCTGGTCGTCCTGTTCGGCCAGTTCATCGTCACGCGCATACCGGACTCCGCGCTGAAACTGCTGGTCGGCACGCTGCTGTTGCTGTTCGGGCTCCGCTGGCTGCACAAGGCAGTCCTCAGGTCGGCGGGCATAGTCGCCATGCACGACGAGGAGCGCGCCTACGAGCAGACCGTCAACTCCCTGCGCGAGGCGCTGACCAACACCGACTGGATCGGGTTCGTCCTCGCCCTCAAGGGCGTGTTTCTCGAAGGCCTGGAGGTCGTGTTCATCGTGATCGCGGTGGGCGGCACGGGCCGCGGCCTTCCGGCGGCGGTCGTCGGTGGCCTGGCCGCGATGGTCGTGGTCGCCGCGACCGGCGTCTTCGTCCGCCGTCCGCTGGCGCGCGTGCCGGAGAACACCCTCAAGTACACGGTGGGCGTCCTTTTGACCAGCCTCGGCACGTTCTGGGCCGCGGAGGGCATGGGCGCGACGTGGCCGCTCGACTTCGTGTCGATACTGGGCCTTGCGGTGATCTACTTCGCGGCCTCCCGGTTCGCCGTGACGGTGATCAGGCGGCCGGCGGTCGCGTGAAGTTCCTTCGCTCGGCAGGCCAACAGGTCATCGGGCTCTTCGTCTCCGATTGGGTGCAGAGCGCGGTGATCCTGGTCATCCTGGCGCTCGGCTGGCTCGCCGTCTCGAAGCTGGGCGCGCCCGCACTCGTGGCTCTGGTCTTGTTGCTCTCGGGCCAATTGGTCTGGTTCGCCCGCGCCGAGGCGAGGCGTGCGAGCTAAGCCGTGGCGGCGGTCATCTCCGAGTTGAACGTGTCGATGTATGGCTTGTAGAAAGCGTCGATGTCCGTGCCCATCTTGGTGAAGTTGTAGGCCCCGATCTTGGTCGCGTCCGCTGTGACCTTGTCCGAGTATGTGGTGATGCCGGAGTCGTCGCCGGCGATCGCCGCGTCGAGCAGCTTGCCGAAGTCGGAGGCCATGGTCCCAAAGTCGACCATGAGCGCATGAAATTCAGGCGGCAGACCGGGCGCCGTCGAGCGCTGCGTCGCCGTGTCCACGTGGGTCTTCAACGTCGCCACGGTGGCCTTGGCGCCGGCGAGGTCGTTGTTCCCCGCCTGGGTGCTCAACTTGTCGAGGTCGATGATCGTGTCCATGAACGCCTGCAGGAACTGCCCGTCTTGCACGTAGTCGTCCGACACGACCTTTGCGGCCGCCAGCGCCTTCAGGGCGTGGTTGATGCGCGCATGGGCTTTGTCGATATTGCCCTTGTCCACGGCCGTGAGCCACGATTGGTCGTCGAGCTTGGTTGCGGCCGCGGTCAGGGTGGCCTCGTCCTTGTCCACGGTCGCGCTCGAGGCCTGCGCGTCGGTCACGAACTGGTCGACCAGTGTCTTTGCCTGCTGCGGGTCGAAGCTGCTTCCGGTGCTGAGGCCGCTGAACTTGTCGCTCATCGAGTTGAAGGTCGTGGTGAACTTGTTCTGGTCCGAGGTCACGGAGTTGAGCGACTTGTTGGCTTCGGAGACGCGGCTCTCGCCCGCGGCATAGCCCACCACCGCGTAGCCGATGAGCGCGATGACGATGAGGGCGACCAGGATGATCGCGATGATCACGGTGCGCAATCCGCCCGAGCGCGGCCTGCGCACCTCGGTCATCGCGGGCGGGGGCGCCTGCGCGGGCGCCTCGATGGGGGCCTCGGCGTGGGTCGCTGCGGGCGGCTCGGCGGGGGTC
>CAKZUH010000017.1 GCA_937921725.1 uncultured Chloroflexota bacterium
CCTTGTCCACCGTCACCGGCTCGCGCTTCTTCTCGAAGACGAGCTCGTTGTCGTGCGCGTCGATCAGAATCTCGTCGCCGGTGCTGAACCGGCCGCGCAGCATCGCGTCCGAGAGCGGGTCTTCCACGAGCCGCTGAATCGCCCGCCGCAGCGGCCGCGCCCCGTACTGCGGATCGAAGCCTTCGCCGGCGAGGACGTCGCGCGCGGCTTGGGTGAGTGCGAGGCCCATGCCCTGCCCGCGGATCTCACGCCGCACGCGGTCCATCAGGATGTCGACGATCGCCGTGATCTGGTCGCGGGACAGGGGCCGGAAGACGATGATCTCGTCCACGCGGTTCAGGAACTCCGGCCGGAACGCCCGCCGCAGCTCGTCCATCACGTGCGACTTCATCTTGTCGTACTGCCGCTGCGCGTCGAGCTCCACGTCCGCCAAGCCGCGGAAGCCGAGTCCCTGGCCCTCGCGCTGAATCTGCGGCGCGCCGACGTTGCTCGTCATGATCACGACGCAGTTCTTGAAGTCGACCGCGCGCCCCTGGGCGTCCGTGAGGCGTCCGTCCTCCAGGATCTGGAGCAGCACGTTGAAGATCTCCGGGTGCGCCTTCTCGATCTCGTCGAGCAGCACGACCGAATACGGCCGGCGGCGGACCTGCTCCGTGAGCTGGCCGCCCTCCTCGTAGCCGACGTAGCCCGGAGGCGCGCCGACGAGCCGGGACACCGTGTGCCGCTCGGTGTACTCCGACATGTCGATCCGCACCACGGCGTTATCGTCGCCGAAGAGGAACTCCGCGAGCGCCAGCGTCAGCTCGGTCTTGCCGACGCCAGTCGGCCCGAGGAAGATGAACGACCCGATGGGACGCCGGGCGTCCTTGAGCCCGGCCCGCGCCCGGCGCACCGCCCGCGAGACCGCGGTGACCGCCTCTTCCTGGCCCACGATCCGCTTGTGGATCTGGTCCTCCATCTTGAGGAGCTTTTCGGTCTCCTCTTCGACGAGGCGGGTCACCGGAATGCCGGTCCAGCTCGACACGATGTCGGCGATGTCGTCCGCCGTCACGGTCGTGATGTCGCGGCCCTTGTCGGTCTTCCACGAGCTCTCCAGCTCTTCGAGTTTTTGCCGGAGCACCTTTTCCTTGTCGCGCAGGCCCGCGGCTTTCTCGAAGTCCTGGTTCTTGATCGCGTCTTCCTTTTCGCGGCGCGCCCGGTCCGCCTTTTCCATCGCCTGCCGCACCTCTTGCGGCAGGAAGCTCGCCTGGAGGCGGATCTTGCTCGACGCCTCGTCCATCAGGTCGATGGCCTTGTCCGGCAGGAACCGGTCCGAGATGTACTTGTCCGCGAGCTGGGCCGCGGCCACGAGCGCGTCGTCGCCGATCTTGACGCCGTGGTGCGCCTCGTATCGCTCCCGGAGGCCGCGGAGGATCTCGACCGCCTGGTCCACGTTGGGTTCCGCGACGAGAATCGGCGCGAAGCGCCGCTCCAGCGCCGCGTCGCGCTCCACGTACTTGCGGTACTCGTCGAGGGTGGTCGCGCCGATGCACTGCAGCTCACCGCGCGACAGCGACGGCTTGAGGATGTTGCTCGCGTCGATCGCGCCTTCCGCCGCGCCGGCGCCGACGAGCGTGTGGAGCTCATCCACGAACAGGATGACCTCGCCCTGCGCCTTGCGGATCTCTTCCATGACTTTCTTCATCCGCTCTTCGAACTCGCCGCGGTACTTGGTTCCCGCGACGAGCGCGGCCAGGTCGAGCTGCACCACGCGCTTGTTGCGCAGCACCTCGGGGACGTCGCCCCGCACGATGCGCTGCGCCAGCCCTTCCGTGATTGCCGTCTTGCCGACGCCCGGCTCCCCGATCAGCGCCGGGTTGTTCTTGGTCCGGCGGGACAGCACCTGAATGACGCGCTCGATCTCGCGCTCGCGGCCGATGACCGGATCGAGCTTGTTCTCGCGGGCGAGCTTCGTCAGGTCGCGGCCGAATTCGTCGAGCGTCGGCGTCTTGCTGGCCTGCTTGGTGTAGGAGGCGGTGCCTTCTTCGCCGAGCAGGTAGACGACCTGGGAGCGGACGCGCTCGAGATCGGCGCCCATCGCCTCGAGCACGCGGGCGGCCACACCCTCGCCTTCCCGGATCAGCCCGAGGAGCAGGTGCTCCGTACCGATGTAGTTGTGGCCGAGCCGGCGGGCCTCGTCCAGCGCGAGCTCCAGGACCTTCTTGGCCCGCGGGGTAAAGGCGACTTCCTCATAGGGCGTGCGTTCGCCGCGGCCGATGGCGCTCTCGATCTCGGCGCGGACGCGCTCGGGGTTGATGTTAAGCGACTCGAGGACCTTGCTGGCAACGCCTTCGCCCTCCCGGATGATGCCCAGGAGGATGTGCTCCGTGCCGACCGCGCTGTGGTTGAGCCGCTTGGCTTCTTCCTGCGCCAGGATGATGACGCGGCGCGCCCGTTCCGTGAACCGTTCAAACATCCTGCGGCTGACCCCCTCTCTGCCAGAGCCTCATGTGCGCCGTCTGCTGCGTCGCCTGCATCGTTGTTCTCTCGCTACTACGATCCCTGTGAGCTCGGTGTTCGCACCAGGGGCCCGGTGTGTATCGCTGACCCCCGGCAGGCCGGCAGAGTCTGGGAAGGATCTCCCTCTTGCCACGTCCTATTGGATGATACGCCGCGGTCTCCCCGGAGATTCCTCCATCATGATCGTCCGATCAAAAATCCGGGAATCCGCCGCTGCGTCCTCTTTCTTCGCCCGCCCTCTGACTCCTGCCGTCCGGCCCTGCCTATGCGATGATGACGACGCTTCTGCACGACACCGTTCGTGCACTGCTGTTTTTCCCCGCTGTGTCACGACGCAGACGCCCTGGTCCGACCAGTCGTCCCTGCGCAGCCTGGCCGAGCCGCCCCGCGAAGTCGGGGCCCGTTACACGGTCTTCACAGGGGACGAACGGCACGAGACAGGTGGCGGATGGGCAGGTGGCCGGCGAGAGGCCGAGCAGTTGGGAGGTCAGGAGAACCTACTAGTGCCGGCGGACTTGACTGCCCGCCGACTCCGCGGCGGGCCACCATGAAACTAAAGCCGGGCAGCCATCAAATTAGGGCATAAACATACTTGACTAATCCATCCCTCTGTGCCATACTTCAGGCATGGA
>CAKZUH010000018.1 GCA_937921725.1 uncultured Chloroflexota bacterium
CCCAGAAACATTTTCATACCCCGTGGTGCCCCCGCGGGGCATGGGAACTTAACAGGCTGGGTTCCCTTTCGATTTTTCACCGGGTAGCTTTGCGTGCGCTGTGGTTCGAGTGGCCTGCTTGCTGTTCCTACTCCTCTCCCTCGTGGGCTGCTCGAGCCCGGCCTCCGCCGCCGTCCGCCCGCTCGACCACGCCGCCGGCGAGGCGGCCGGCGGGGAGGTGCGGCTGTGGCAGGACGCGCACATCTTCGACCTGGTCGGTGGCTTGATTGGGTCGGCGCGCGTCCGTGTGCTGGTCGAGATCTACGAGCTCGGACGGTCCGAGATCGTCGAGGCCCTCGCCGCAGCCACCGCTCGCGGCGTGGACGTGCGCGTGATCACCGACCCGACGGTCCAGCAGAGCCGGATCGCCGTCACCCAGCTCGACTCCCTGCGTGTCCTCGAGCGCGCCTATCCGGTCGACGACCGCCGCCACCAGATCGACCACGTGAAGCTCCTGATCGCCGACGAGACCGCGGCGGTCGGCGGCATGAACTGGGGCCGGCAGAGCGACCGGAACCACGATTACGTGCTGGAGACGCATATCACGGGCGAGGTGGCGCGACTCTCGCGGATCTTCGACCAGGATTGGAAGCTCGCGGGCGGGCACCCGGCGCCGCTCGCCGCATCCGTCGAGGAGGTCGCGCAGACTTCGCCGGGCGAAGAGATCCGCGCCATGCTCGAGTCAGCTCTCAACCACGCCACGCGGCGAGTCCTCGCCGAGGTCTACACGCTGACCGATCCGGAGGTGATCGCGGAGCTGGTGATGGCGCACCGGCGCGGTGCGATGGTCAGGGTCGTGCTCGACCCCAACCAGTCCTACAACGTGCGCGCCTTCGCGGTGCTGCGCGCGGGCGCCGTCGAGGTGCGTTGGTATCCCGTGCCGCGAGGCGTGCTCCTGCACGCGAAGATCGGGCTGTTCGACGGCCAGTTGGTGCTCGGGTCAGCGAACTGGACGCTGAGCGGCCTCGGCGTCAACCACGAGCTGGACATCGAGACGAGCGATCCGCGCGCGGTTCAGGCCTACGCGGCGCGGTTCGACGCCGACTGGGCGAGGTCCGCGTGAGCGGAGTTTGTCGGGTTAGCCCTGCGGAGGAGGTCCGGCCGTTCCCGGCGCGGGCGGGCCACCCTGTCCGGCCGCCGGCGGCAGGCCGCTGGACGAGCTCGAGCCCGGAGACGGCATGTTGCCGAAGCTGACCTGCGGCACGGCGCGGTCGGCGTCGTCCGCCTGGAAGAACCCAAAGGGCTTGAAGCCGAGCACGCCGGCGATCAATGACGTGGGGAGGACCTGCAGCTTGATGTTGTAATCCCGCACGTTGCCGTTGTAGAACCGGCGCGAGAACTCGAGCTTGTCCTCGGTCGCGGTCAGGTTCTCCTGGAGGTTGGTGAAGGCGGAGATCGCCTTCAGGTCCGGGTAGTTCTCCGACACCGCGAACAGGCTGCGCAAGCTCTGGCTCAACACGTTCTCGGCCTGGCCGATCTTGGCGGGATCGCCGGTCGCCCCGGCCGCGACCGCGCCGGCCCGGGCGTTGGTCACGGCCTCGAGCGTGCCACGCTCGTGGCCCATGTAGCCCTGCACCGTGTTGACCAGGTTGGGGATCAGGTCGTGGCGCCGCTTCAGCTCGACGTCGATCTCCGACCACGCCTCCTGGGTGCGGTTGCGCGCCGCGATAAGGCCGTTGTAGGTGAAGACCAGCCATATGACCAGCAGGATGACGATCCCAAGGACGATCCAACCCACAGCGCGGCTATCCTAGGCGCCTACGCGTGCGCACGCCGCGCCCAGCGGGTCTTCTTCAACATTTTCTTGTGCTTGTGCTTGCGCATCTTCTTGCGCCGCTTCTTGATTACTGAGCCCAATCCAACTCCCAGCGCGTGTTTGATCTAACGGTTGAGGTCCGGCGGGGAATCATACCGTAAGCCGGCTCGGCTTCGCCTGCGGCATACACTCCTAGCCGATGTACTTCACGGACGCCCACGAGGAGCTTCGGCTCCACATCCGGAAGTTCCTCGAGAAAGAGGTCCAGCCGCACCTCGAGGAGTGGGAGGAGAAGACCTTCCCGAACGAGATCTTCCAGCGCTTCGGCGAGCTTGGTTTCCTGGGCCTCCACTACCCGGCGGAGTACGGCGGCCAGGGCGGCGACTATTTCTCCGCGGTGATCCTCTCCGAGGAGATGGCGAGGGCCGGTTCCGGCGGCCTCGGCATGGCGGTCGCGGTGCAGACGGAGATGGCGACACCCCCCGTGTTCAAGTTCGGGACGGAGGAGCAGAAGAGGAAGTGGCTGGTGCCCGCGATCAGCGGCGAGCAGATTGCGTCGATCGCCATCACCGAGCCGGACGCAGGCTCGGATGTGGCGGGCATCTCCACCGTGGCTAAGAGGTTCGGCGACGAGTTCATCGTCAACGGGCGTAAAACGTTCATCACCAACGGCGCGCGATGCCACTGGGCGCTGGTCGTGACCAAGGGCGACCGAGAGCGCGGGCACGGCGGCTACAACCTGCTCGTCATCGAAAAAGGCACTCCCGGGTTTTCGGTCACCAAGACGCTGAAGAAGCTGGGCATGCACTCATCGGACACGGCGGAGCTCCTTTTCGAGGACTGCCACGTCCCCGCGGCCAACCTCATCGGCGAGGAGGGCGAGGGTTTCAAGAACCTCATGTGGGAGCTGCAGGGCGAGCGGATGATCACCGCGGCGGGCGCCATCGCCGGCGCGACGCGCGTGTTCGAGTACACGATGGAGTACGCGAAAAACCGGCAGGCGTTCGGCCAGCCGATCGCGAACTTCCAGGTCATCAAGCACCGGCTGGTCGACATGGGCACCAAGATCGCGTCGGCCCAGGCGTTCGTCTACCAGACCGCCAAGCAGTGGGACGCCGGCGAGTACCCCGTGCGCGAGATCTCACAGGCCAAGCTGCTGGCCACGCAGGTTGCGTGCGAGGTCGCGGATGACGCGATCCAGATCCTCGGCGGCCACGGCTACATGCGCGAGTTCCCGGTCGAGCGCGCGTGGCGTGATGCTCGCCTGGCCCGGATCGGCGCCGGGACGGACGAGATCATGAAGGAGATCATCGCCAAGACCTACGGCCTCTAGCCTCGGGGTCAGTGGCAGCCGCCGCCGATCGCGAAGATGTTGTTGGGCGCGGTCGCCACCTGCGTCAACACGCCGTCAGGGGTGAGCAGGGCCAAGCCGGGAAAAGAATTCGTTCCGTACATCCAGATTCCCTTGGTCAAGAGCAAACCGTGAAGGTCGCGCCCGCTCTGGAAGGGATCGCCGTTGTCCCACATGGGCCAGCCGGCCGCCCATTCGTCTGGGATGTGGACGTCTTGGAGCGTTGCCGGCGCGGTGAGGATCGCCAGGCGCCAGGGATAGGGCTTCTGCCAATCCCGCAGCAGAACCAAAGGCCTGCCCTGAGCGTCCAGCGAGATCAGCTCGAGGAGGCGATCCCCAGGCTGGAGCGGCGTGTGATACGGAACAGCCAGTTCGGTGCTCAACGTGCCGGTATGGAAGTCGAGCCGGCTCAGCAGCGTTGCGCCGGTCGCGGGGGACGGCGCGACGCCCCATGCGCTCTTCGCGTCGACCTGAGACCAGAACTGCGTTCCATCCAGCTGACGCAGCTGGCCGGAATCAGGATTCAGCAACCAGAGACCAGGATCCACTGGCCCCTCACCGGCCATCTGCGTCAGATAGATTCCGGAAGGGGTGTAGTCGACCACCGTCCATATGCCTCGGGCCGAAGGCATGGCGATCGAGCGTTTGGCCCCGGTGGCAACGTCGACGATTTCTTGTGCTCCGCTAACACCGTCCCTGATGTATCGCCGGCCATCCGGAGAGATGTGATTCCAGTCGGCTGGAATCCAGCGATTGAACGCCCGGTCGTAGCTGATCCCCTGGTAGCTGCCGGTTCGATCGATGAGGCTGGTGGGATCCGACTCGACTGCACCTGTTGGGAAGGTGATCCAGGCACCGGCCGGCTGACCGGCCGGAGTTGAAAGCATCACAGGAATCCGGCAGCTCAGCAACGTTGCCGTCGAGGAAGCGGTTGGCGCAGCAGGCTTGACCGAGGATGGGGTGGCTGAGGCAGGCAAGGGCGTGACGCCGGCCTGAGGAGGGCGCGCGGAGCAGGCCGTCAACAGAATCGCCACCAACACGATCCAGCGCCTCATGAACGTTGAACGGGGACGGCCGGTCGGCGTTACTCATCAGAATCCCATCTGATGCAGACCGTCCTGTTCGCCGGATGCGTGCCGGAGGTGGCCGCCTTCGACGGCCGGATCATCGCTGTGGGAGCGGGCGCGCGGGCCGCGGCCGGGCGGCGCGCCGAGGTGGTGCGGTTGCGCGGCGAAGCGTGGCCGGGCCTGATCGACTCGCACATCCACCTCGAGGGCCTCGCCGAGCGGAAGCTGACCGTCGATCTGACCGGCTCCAAAGACCTTCGCGTGGCGTTGACGCGGGTCAAAGCGTGGGCACGCGAGCAGCCAAGCGACGGTTGGGCCGTCGGCTCGGGCTGGTACAACGACGCCTGGCCCGAAGCCTCGTTTCCGAACCGGCAGCAGCTCGACGCGGTGGCCGGCAAGCGCCCCGCCTACATGCGCCGCAAGGACGGCCACTCGGCGTGGGTTTCGAGCGAGGCGCTGCGGCGCGCGGGTATCGATCGGACGACCGAGGATCCGGCCGGCGGCGGCATCGACCGGGACGAGACGGGCGAGCCGACCGGGATCCTGCGCGAGACGGCGATGAGCCTCGTAGCGGACATCATCCCCCGCTCGGCCGAAGCTAACCTCGACAAAGCGATGGCGCGGGCGCTCGCGGACCTCGCGCGTTTCGGTCTCACCTCGGTCCACGCGATGGACAGCGCGCGCGGCTTTGCCTCTCTCCAGCGTCTCCATTCGCGCGGCCGCCTGCCGGTGCGGGTCACGTACAACCTTCCCCTGAGCGATCTCAAGCACGCCGAGCGGATGGGCGTGCGGTCCGGCTGGGGCGACCAATGGCTGCGCTTCTGGGGGGTCAAAGCATTCCTCGACGGCTCGCTCGGCAGCCGGACTGCCGAGATGCTGGACGGGTCGGGCACGTCGCGGTTGAGCCAGGACGACCTGGTCGACATGATCCGGCGCTGCGCCCGCGCCGAGCTCAACGTGTGCCTGCACGCCATCGGCGACAAAGCCGTGCGGCGCGCCGTCGACGCGCTGACCCAGCACGGCAAGGCCTGGAGCGGCTGGCGGCCGCGCATCGAACACGCGCAATGCGTCAACCCGAAGGACATGACGCGAATGGCGCGGGCGGGGATCATCGCTTCGATGCAGCCGGTCCACGCGGTGGCGGACCGCGAGCTCGCCGACGAGTTGTGGCCAAGAGTGACACAGCATGCGTACGCGTGGCGCGCGCTCGAGAAGGCCGGCGTCCGCCTTGCCTTCGGCTCCGACGCCCCGGTCGAGACGGCGGACCCGCTGGCCGGCATCGAAGCCGCCACCGCCTGGCGAAAGCAGGCGAAGTGGCATCCCGAGCTCGCGGTGTCTCGCGCCTCCGCGCTGCGCGCCTACACGGCGGGCGCGGCCTATGCGGTGGGCCTGGACAAGGAGCTCGGCGCGCTGCGTCCGGGAAAGCTGTGCGATATCACTGTCGTCGACGGCGGTCGGGTGGTCGCGACGATCGCGGGCGGCGCCGTTACGTGGCGGCGAAAGCCTGTCTGAGCTTTTGCGCCGTCTGACTCAGCGCCTCGTTGACGATCTTCACATCGTCGATCACGGCCATGAAGTTGGTGTCGCCGTTCCAGCGCGGCACGACGTGGAAGTGCACGTGATCGGGGATGCCGGCGCCCGCGGCCCGGCCGATGTTGACGCCGGCGTTGAGGCCGTCGGGCTTCATGGCTTTCCGCAGCACACCGAAGGTGCGTCGCACGGCCCGCATGAGGTCGGCCGTCTCCGCGTCGTCGAGCTCTTCGAGGCCCGCCTTGTGCGCGTGGGGCGCAACCATCGCGTGGCCCGGGTTGTAGGGGAACTTGTTCAGCATCACGATCGCGCCCTCGGGCCGCCAGACGACCAGGTCGGCGTCGGGGTCGTCGGGGTGCTCGATGACGCGGCAAAACAGACAGCCGGGAGGCTGCTCGCGGCCGACGTACTCCATGCGCCACGGCGCCCACAGCCTCTCCATTGATCTACGTCCTTTTATTGCTGATAGTCACGGCCGTGTGGGGCTGGACCTTCGTCCTGGTCAAAGACGCAGTGACACAGTACCCGACGCTGCCGTTCCTGCAGATCCGCTTCGCCCTCGCGCTGCTCGTCATGGTCGTGCTCGTGCGCCGGCTGCCCACCGGGCGCGAGCTGCGGATCGGCCTGTTGATCGGCGGGGTGCTGGCGGCGGGCTATCTCACCCAGACGGCGGGCCTCGCGTTGACGAGCCCCGGCAACGCGGGGCTCATCACCGGCCTGTTCGTCGTCTTCACACCGCTCCTCAACCGAATCTTCGGAGGTGCGATCCATGGGTGGACGTGGCTCGCGACCGGCCTGTCGCTGGCCGGGCTCGTGTTCCTGACCGGCGGTCCATCCGGGATGGGACTCGGGGACCTGCTCGTGCTCGCGTGCGCCGTGCTGTTCGCGCTGCACATCGTGCTCCTCGGCAAATGGTCGCCCGGCCTGTCCGCGGCGCCGCTCGCGATGGTGCAGATGGCCGCCTGCACGCTGCTCTTCAGCGCCGGCGGCACCTGGTCGCTGCGGCCACCCAGCGGGTCGGTGTGGTTCGCCATCGTCATCACCGGAGTGTTCGCATCGGCCCTGGCCTTCTACATCCAGACCTGGGCGCAGGGGTTCATCAGCCCGAACCGGACGGCGCTCATCCTGGCCACGGAACCCGCCTGGGCGCTCGTCGCGGCGGTCGTCCTGGCGGGCCAGCGCCTGGGCCTGGTCCAGTCGATCGGCGCGGTCCTCGTATTGGGCGCCATCGTGGGCCACGAACTCGCGTCCGTAAAATTTGAGGTTCATGGTCAGCCGTCCCCGCCGTAGCGTCTACGTACCCCAGGACATCGAGCCCAAGTGGCAGAAGGTGTGGGCCGACCGCGGGGTGATGAAGGCGTCGGACAGCTCGCCCAAGCCGAAGTACTACGACCTCGTCATGTACCCGTACCCGTCCGGCGACCTGACCGTCGGCCACCTGCGGAATTACGTGATGGGCGACGTGCTCGCGCGCATGAAGCGGATGCAGGGCTTCGAGGTGCTGCACCCGTTCGGGTGGGATGCGTTCGGGCTGCCCGCGGAGAACGCCGCGATGAAGCGCGGCAACCTGCATCCGCGGACCTGGACGCTGGAGAACATCGCGAAAGGCAAGCGCGAGCTGAAGATGGCGGGCATCCTCTACGACTGGGACCGCGAGGTCACGACCTGCGAGCCCGACTACTACCGGTGGACGCAGTGGCTGTTCCTGCTGATGCTTCAGCGCGGCCTGGCGTACCGGGCGATGGCGCCGGTCAACTGGTGCCCGGTCGACAAGACTGTGCTCGCGAACGAGCAGGTGATCAACGGTCGCTGCTGGCGCCATCCCGACGTCGAGGTCGAGAAGCGCGACCTGGAGCAGTGGTTCCTGAAGATCACGGACTACGCCGACCGGCTGCTCGACGACCTGGCGCTGCTGGAGCACTGGCCGCACAAGGTGCGCTTGATGCAGACGAACTGGATCGGGCGCAGCCAGGGCGCAGAGGTGGACTTCCCGATCGACGGGCTCCCCGGCGAAAAGGTCCGCATCTACACCACGCGCCCAGACACGCTGTTCGGCGCGACGTTCATGGTCCTGGCGCCGGAGCATCCGCTGGTCGAGCGCATCACGAGCGAGAAGCACCGCGCGCGCGTGCACGAGTACGTCGAGAAGGCGCGTAAGGAGACCGAGATCGAGCGCCTGTCGACCGAGCGCGAGAAGACCGGCGTGGCGACCGGCGGATTCGCGATCAACCCGATGAACGGAGAGCGGATCCCGATCTGGGTCGCCGACTACGTTCTGGTGACTTACGGGACCGGCGCCATCATGGCGGTCCCTGCGCACGACGAGCGCGACTTCGAGTTCGCCGAGCGATACGACCTGCTGATTCGCGAGGTGATCGCGCCACCGACCGGCGCGCAGGGCAGGCTGCGCGAGGCCTATGTCGGTCCCGGCACGATGGTGAACAGCGGGCAGTTCGACGGCCTGGACTCCGGTGAGGGGTTCGACAAGATCTGCGACTGGCTCGAATCGAAGGGCCTGGGCAAACGCTCGGTCAAATACCGGCTGCGCGACTGGCTCATCTCGCGCCAGCGCTACTGGGGCGCGCCGATCCCGGTCGTGTACTGCCCCACGGACGGAATGGTGCCCGTGCCTTTGGACCAGCTACCGGTGCTTCTGCCCGCGGAGTACAAGCCGCTGCCCGACTCGCCCGAGTTCTATCGCGCCAAGTGTCCGGTTTGCGGGAAGGAGGCGCGCCGCGAGACGGACACGATGGACACGTTCATCGATTCGTCGTGGTACTTCCTGCGCTACGCCAGCCCTCACGACACCTCACAGCCGTTCGATTCGGAGCTGGCGAACCACTGGATGCCGGTCGACCAGTACACGGGCGGCGTCGAGCACGCGATCCTGCACCTTCTGTACGCGCGCTTCTTCACCAAGGTGCTCTACGACGCGGGCCTGGTGAACGTGACCGAACCGTTCATGCGCCTTTTCAACCAGGGCATGGTCAAGCGCTTCGGTCAGGTGATGTCCAAGTCGCTTGGCAACGGCGTATCGATCGACGAGCTGGCGAGCTCGCAGGGGGCCGACGCTGGGCGCATCTACGAGATGTTCATCGGGCCGCCCGAGGAGGACGTCGAGTGGAGCGACGCGGGATTAAACGGCGTCGTCAAGTTCCTGCAGAGGGTGTGGCGGCTGGTCCTCGAGCCCGAGTCGATCGTCGAGGACGGCGCTGCGTCGCGTGATTCCGGGGATGCGTCGATCCTGCGCCGCCGCGTCGCGCGGACCGTGGGCCGCGTGACCGAGCACTACGACGAGCTGCGATTCAACACCGCGGTCGCGTTCCTCATGGAGCTCGCGAACGCGATGCAGGATTATCTGCAGGGCGGCGGGGCGCGAGACGCGGAGTGGGATGCGTCGGTGCGCGTTCTGCTGAAGCTGCTGAATCCGCTCGCGCCTCACGCGTGCGAGGAGATGTGGGAGCGGCTGGGCGAGAAGGGCCTGATCGCGGACGCGTCGTGGCCCGAGTTCGACGCGGCGGCGGCGGCGGAGCCGAAGGTCACGCTGGTCGTCCAGGTGGGGGGCAAGCTGCGCGACCGGCTGGAGGTCGACGCGGGGCTGTCGGAGGACGCGGCGGTGAAAGCGGCGCTGGCCAGCGAAAAGGTGCGCGCGGCGCTGAACGGTCGCAAGCCGTCGAATGTGATCTACGTCCCGGGCCGCCTGATCAACCTGGTGCCTTAAGGCGCGTTCTCGATCCTCTCCCGGTCACAGCGCCAGATGAAGTCGAAGAGCCTCGTCCACCTCGAGCATGATGGTCGGGGGAACCTGACCGATCTGTTCGCCGATTCGCTCGACAGCCACGCTCCTAACTTGCTCCGCCTGAGCCTTCGAATCCTGCTGGAGACCCGTAAGCGCCGCGGGTAGCAGCACTTGAAACGGATAGACGCGCTGGACGTTTGACGTGATTGGAATGACGGTGATCACACCGCGACCGAGGCGAGCCGCGGTGGCATTGGCGCCATCATTGCTCACGATCAGAGCCGGTCGGCGCTTACTGGCCTCCGAGCCGCGCGTTGGATCGAGGTCAACAACACGAATCTCTCCACGGCGCATCTACGAAGAGATGCCATCGGCGCTGGCCGACTCCCAGGACTCCGCATCTCCGTTGCCGGTCCACTCTTGCCAAGCGTCTTCGTAAGCGGCTCCCAGCTCTGAGGCGCGAAGCAGCCGGACCGCTTTGTGAACGACCGCAGACCTTGATTCGAAACCCTGTTTCCTGGCGTACTCGTCAAGGAATTCGACATCCTCCCCAGGAAGACTGACGCTCACTTTCATACTGCAATCCTACCAAGGGTAGGGCGCTGGTAGGAAGACCTTACGCCTGGGGGACCGGCGCCCGGATGCCGTTGTCCAGCACGTAGTCGGCGACGATCACGTCTCCGGCCGCGACCGTGATGGTCGACCGCCCGTTGATCACCCGCATGTAAGTCTTGAACGTGACCTTGTAGGTGCCGGGGTTCAGGTCGATCGAGTAATGGCCGTTGGAGTCGGTCGTCGTCCTCCTGACGCTCTGGCCGTCGGTGAACGTGATCTGCATGCCAGCCGCCGCCCGCCCCGTGCAGGCGTTGTCGGGTGTCTCGACGGGTGAGCAGGGGACGGAGATGACGCGTCCGCTCACGTTGCCGGTCGCCGGCGAGGGGGAGGTTCCCGGGAACGAGTAGGCGCCGCACGCCGCGACCAGCAGCAAGGCCGCGCCGAGAACCGCGTATCTCATGAAGATCTGAACGCCGGAGGCGCCCGGTGGGTCACGCGGCGGCCGGGATTGAGCCCGCTGGCCGCGAGGTAACGTTTGTTGGCGCTCCCGGGTGGCCAAGCGGTAAGGCAGAGGACTTTGGATCCTCGACCGAAGGTTCGAATCCTTCCCCGGGAACCAACCCTGAAACGAAGTCCCATCAGCCCTGAGAATGAGCCCGGGTAGCGGGGGAAGGTCGCGGCTCGTCGGTCAGCAGAGCGTAGATCCGCCATTCGTCTGGAATTCCTTTGAGCCGGGTGAGGCCCCGCTCACCAAAACGAAGATCCGAGCCGCCCACCAAATCCTTCACCACGCTCGACACGAGCACCTCGCCCGACGCGGCGAGCGCTGCGATGCGAGCACCGATGTGCACCGTGATTCCGCTCACCCGATCCTTACCGACCTCGCACTCGCCCGTATGAACACCGGCGCGAATCTCGAGACCGAGCTGTCGTGATTCGCGCACGATCTCAGACGCGCCACGGATCGCGCGCGCCGGGCCGTCGAACGTGGCGAAGACGCCGTCTCCCGCACGATCGACCTCAACGCCGCGGAACCGCTCGAGAGCTCGTCGCACGACGGCTGCATATTCGTCCAGGAGCTCGCGCCAACGCTTGTCGCCGACCCTGGCCAGGCGGCCGGTCGAGTCGACAATGTCAATGAACAGGACCGTCAACAGGACACGGTCCGCGTCTTCAGGCGGCCGCGTACCCGTGACAAAAGCTGCGACCTCAGCTACCAGTGCTTCTTGGTCGCCAACCCACGGAAGGTAGTCATGACCGGGCAGGATGACGAGCTTGGAGTCCGGGATGCGGCCGGCGACATGCTCAGCTTCATCGAGTCCGGACATGTTGGCTCCACCCTTCGGAGCGGCAGCGTCCTTTCGCTGAAGCACGAGAGCCGGCACATGGAGGAGCGGCAGAAGGGCGCGTACGTCCATCAGGGCGTTCAGCTGTGAGAAGCGAACGGCCGCGGACGGAGTGGAGGAAGCCCTCATCAGGCGAGCGCACCAGTCGACCTGCCGCTGGTCATCGGCGACGCTCGGGGAGAGCCGGTGCAACCAGTCCCGAGCAAACTCCTCGCTCCCCCAGCGCGTGGCAATCGCCTGGAACCAGCGCTTCTGCTCCTCCGGCGTTGAGCCCCATGGGTAGTCCTCAGCTCTGAGGCCGGCTTTTGCGATCGCCTCGTAGAGGATCAGCGAGCGAGTGCGTTCTGGATAGGTCGCCGCGAACGTGATGGCGAGTGGGCAGCCTTGGCCCTGGGCAAAGATCGCGGCATGGTCACTACCCGCGGCGTCAAGGACCGCACGCACGTCGTCCATCCGGCCCTCGAGTGTTGGGAAGGCGTTATCGGGAATACGATCTGAAAGCCCGGTTCCGCGCCGATCGAAAACGATCAAACGAAACCCGGCCCCCAGGCGGTGCAGGAATCGCGCTACCAGCGGATTCTCCCAGTACAGGTCGAGGTGGGAAATCCATCCGGCGAGGTACAGGAGATCGACGGCCCCGGCCCCGATCACCTCATACGCGATGTTAAAGTCGCCGCTCCGCGCGTAGCGGACCTCCCGAGCCGTCATCACCGAGAGTCTCCGACGCCATCGGCCGCATTGCAAGACGATGGGCGAACCAGGGCCTCAGCACCCTTTCATCCGTCGGTTACAGCGGCAAGGTGATCGTGCCCTCCTGGTCTGTGCGCCTGACGTTCGGCGGGTAGCCGGTAGCCAGGCGGCCGGCTGACCTTGACGCGACCAGTTGTGTGCCGGCGACCGTCGTCGCGTGATCGAAGTCCGGCGAGAGAAGGCTGCGGCCTCCGCTCGGCAGCAGCAGATACGTGCACGGGCCGCGGATGCGCGAGGCCGCGATGGTCTGCGCGTCCAGGTCGAGGTCGCTCGGGTCGCAGAAGCTGCGCCCGTCGGGCGCGACCACGCGCAGCGCCAGGTCGGCCGCGCCAACCTGGTCGCCCGGCGCGCCCATCTCTGGCGCGATGACCTGCAGCTCGAAGCCGGCCACCTCGATCGTCTGACCGGCGCGCATCCTCGCGACCGACGCGCCGCGCGCCGTCGCCTCGAACGCCGCGGTCCGCCACGCCGACCCGGTCAGGTCTGCATCCGGGACGATGACCCTCGCCGCCGGGCGGTCGAATCCGGCAAAGCCGCCCACGTGGCCGAGGCTCGGCGCGGTAATCACGATGGCGTCGAGTTGGCGCTGCCACGGCGGCAGCTGCGAGCCAAGCTCGGCGTTCAGCTTGGCCGGGCTCGGGCCCGCGTCGATCAGGATCGCGCCGTGCGGTCCGCGCAGCAGCACCGCCTGGCCGTCGCCGACGTTCATCACCGCCGCCTGCGGCGGCGCATTTGCCCACATGGCGAGGGCGCCCGCCGAGATCATCAACGGCGCCGCGAAGGCCGCCCCGAAGGCGAGCTTGCGCGCCCGGCCCGACGTGCGCGCGCCGGCGATGGCCGGCCCCAGCGCCGAGTAGTAGGCGACCCCGATCCAGGTGGGGAATCGCGGGATCGCGATCGAGGCGGCCGGCAATCGCGCCAGCAGATAAGCGACCTGCTCGACGTAGGCGAGGAGCCCGGCGACCGGAATCGCGAGCAGGCGGCCGAAGATCTCTGGCGCCGGAGCGAGTGCCCCGAGAACCAGCCCGCACACGACAAGCACCGGAAGTATCGGCAGCGTGAGCGCGTTGGCGATCGGCGCCGCCGGGGACAGGACGTGGAAGTCGGTCGCCATCATGGGCAGCGTCCCGACCTGTGCGGCGCACGTCACCGCGAACGGCTCTCGCAGCGCGCGCGGAAGGAACCGCACCCGATCGGCGACAGCCGGGGTGAGCAGGATGATCGCCGCCGTCCCCGCGAAGGACAGCTGGAAGCCGACGTCCCACGCGTACTCGGGCCGCCACCCGAGCATCGCCGCCGCGGCGACTGCGAGCGAGGTCCACACGTGCGATGGCCGCCCGAGGTGCCCCGCCGCGATGGCGAGGCCGCCCATCGCCGAGGCGCGGATCGCGGCCGGCGTCGCGCCGCCGACCATCGCGTACAGGCCGATCAGGCCGATCGCGGGCCAGGCCGCGAAGCGTCCGAGGATGGGATTCAGTGCCCCCTCGACGATGCGGGCGAAGACCGCGACCTTGAGCCCGCTCAGGACGAGAAGGTGGATGAGGCCGGTCGCGATCAGCGCCTGCTGCAGCTGCGCGGGGATACCCTGACGGATGCCGAGCACGATGCCCAGCAGGACGCCCGCGTGCGGCGCGGGCAGCATCGCGTCCAGCGCCGCGGTGAAGCGCGCGCGAAGCCAGCCGGGCAAACCGGCCAGTCCCTTGGCGCCGCCAACAATGTCGAAGCTCGACGCCTGCAGCTCCAGATAGACATGGCGCTGCGCGAGGTAGGCCCTGCGGTCGAAGGCGGGGAAGTCGCGCGGAAGCATGAGGCGACCGACGGCAGCCACCTCATCGCCGAACGAGACCTCGGTCGGACCGCGCCAGCGGACCATCAGGTTGCCGATGTCGGTGATCAGGGTCGCGCCCGCGAGGATCGCCGACGGCTCGACCAGCACCTCGGCCCCGCCACCGGTGGGGCGGCTGTCGTCGGCGACTCGCCCCGTGATGGCCACGGTCATGCCCACAAGCTGAGCCGCGCGCACAGGAACCTGGGGATCGGCGGGCGGAAGCTCGGCCCGGCCCACGCCCAGCAAAGCCACCGCAAGCGCGAGTGCAACCAGCGCGGGGCGCAGCAGCAACGCGAGCAGGCCGATCGGTATGGCGACAGCGACGGCGACGACGCCGACCACCGCCTGCGACGGCGCGAGCACGACCGCGGCTGCGAGCGCGGCGGACCACGCGATGGAAAGAACCAGCGCCGGGTAGCGGGTCACAGCGTCAGGTAGCGGCGCGCGATGACGTACTCCGCCTCCGACATTCCCAGGATGTCGACCAGCTCGCGCGTGTTCTGGAAGCCGCCGAAGTTGGTGCGGTAGTCGATGCACTCCTGCGCGAACGCATCGGTGAAGCCAGGCACAGCCGCCAGCTCTTCGACCGTCGCCGTGTTGAGGTTGGTGCGAACGACCACGGTGCCCGACGTCGTCTTGGCGAACGGGACCTTGACCTGCTCGCCGTCTTTCAGCCTGCCCGCGAGGTTGGGCACCCGCGACATGTCGGCGTCAGGGCTGAACCCACCCGCCGCCGCGATCGCGTCGTACACGCGGTCACCGCGCGGAAGCCGGTAAAGGCCCGGCCTGTCGACCGCGCCGACCACGTCCACCAGGAGGCCCGGCTGCGGTGGCACGGCAAGCGCGGGGTTGGGCAGCACCGGGCCCACCACAGAAGAGGACGCCGAGGAAGACGCGTAGACCAAGGCGCCCGCGACGACGGCCAGCACCAGCACAACGGGCGCGCCGATGAGAAGAAGTCGCCTCCAGCCGGGCACGAATCGCATGGACCCGAGCGTAGGAAGCTCAAGGCCGAGTGGGAACCCAGCCTGTTAAGGGGTCTCCTCGTGCAGCTCGAGACGCGGCTCGTACAAACCAGGTTGCGTTGATGATTTATCCGCAGCAGGATGAAGCAACCTAGTAGGTTGCTTCGTATGATTACATTGCCCAACAATGAGCAACCTATCCAGGGCGACTTCGAGTCCGCGTGGCCGGCCGACGAGGGCGGCAGTGCACACATGACTCGCATTCATGGTCGAGGAGCTGAAGACGCGCCTTGGCGGCCTTCCTTCACCTGCCGAAGCCGAGAGCATCTGGACCGACATCTGGTACCACGAAGCTCACAGCTCAACTGCTTTGGAGGGAAACACCCTGGTCCTTCGCGAGGTAGAAGCGCTTCTCAGCCAGGGCAAAGCGGTGGGCAGCAAGGAGCTCAAGGATTACCTCGAAGTCAGCGGTTATGCCGGTGCCGCTCGCTGGGTCTACAGCCAGGCTCTCAGCTCCGGTCCGTGGGCCAGCGGCAAGCTGCTCACCGTCACCGAGGTGCGCCATGTTCACCGGCTGGCGATGACTCCCGTCTGGGAAGCTGCCCCTCATCTGGACGCCATAGAAGATGAAAGTCCGGGCAACTGGCGGCGCCATGACATCCACCGCTTCAAACATGGGATGAAACCACCAGGCCACCCCGACGTACCCGCGATGGTGCGCGACTGGGTCGACAGCGTTGCGGCGTTGCCTCGCGACCCGGCGCCGATCGCGGAGGCAGTCGCGACGCGGCATGCGGCTTTCGAACGCATCCACCCATTCATCGACGGCAACGGTCGCGTCGGCCGTCTGCTCACGAACCTCTTGTTGGTCCGCCTTGGCTACCCGCCCGCGATCATTCAAAAGCGCCAGCGCGATCGCTACCTCGACGCCCTGAATCGTGCTGATCGCGGCGATCCAGGACCGTTGGGCGAAATCTTCGCGCGCGCAGTCCTGGACAACCTCAGTCGCTTCGTCCTGCCGGCGGTGGCAGGGCCGGCCAAGCTTGTACCTCTGGAAGCCTTGGTGACGAAGGAACTGTCTTTGCTGGCCCTGCGCAATGCTGCCCTGCGGTCCCGGCTGAAGGCAATCCGAATTGAAGACGGCTCCTGGCGCAGCAGCAGGCAATGGGTCGAGGAGTATCGCCGCGATCGTTATGCCTCTCTGCGCCTGCCGAGGAAGCGCCGGGGCGCCAAAGAGTAAGTACGATCCCTGGCATGGCGCGGCCAACGAATCGAGGCGCAGCCACCGCCCTACTCCTTCACGGCGAGGAGCGGTTCCTCGTCGACGAGCGGGCGCGGGCCACGCTCGACCAATGGAAGCAAGACCTCGTGTCCGATTTCGGGCTCGACACGATGGAGGGCCAGGGCCTCACGGCCGCGCGCCTGCAGGACGCGATCCTCCAGGCGCCGTTCCTCGATCCCTACCGCGTCGTTCACGTCCGCTGGCTCCCGGCCAACAAAGCCGAGTCCGTGGCGAGCGCGCTCAACGAAATTCCCCCGACGACGCGCCTGATGATCACCGTCGCGGGAAAGATCGCCGCCTCCAACAAAACGGCGAAGGCGATCGACAAGGCGGGCGGAATCGTGGAGGAGATGCAGCACCTCAAGGGCCGCGCGCTCAGCGACTGGGCGGCGAAGCGCGCGGTCGAGAAACACCAGATCACGCCGGCCGTCGCCAACCAGGTCGTGAGGTCAGCGCCGCCCGATCTCAGCATCATCGACTCCGAGCTCGCCAAGCTCGCGGCGTACCAGGCGTCGGGCAACAAGCTGACCCCTGACGTGGTCGCGCAGCTGCTCGCGGGCGGCCGGGAGGACGAGATCTTCCGGCTCACCGACCACCTACTGCCCAGGCCGACGGCGCAGGCATTCGAGATCGCCCGCAACCTCACGCGCGGCGGCATCCAGCCCACGTCCGTCGCTTACCGCATGGCGCGCCACTACGCGCTCGTGCTCGAGGTCAAGGCGCGCCAGGAGCGCGGCGAATCGCTTGCGGAGGTGCAGGACAAGATGGCGGAGCACCGCTTCGTGATCCAGAAGGCCTTCGAGGCCGCGCAGCAGGCCGAGCCGGCGAGGCTGGAGGACGCGCTGAAGGCGATCCGCGATTACGAGTGGGAGGTCAAGTCGGGCCAGGTCGACGCGGACCTCGGCCTCGACGTGCTGCTGACCCGGCTTTAAAGGGGCTCTGCTTAGCCTCCGCCCCCACCCGGCGCTGCGCGCCGACCTCCCCGGCAAGCGGGGAGGTGAAGCCCTTACTTCTTCTTCGGGGCCGGAGCGGCAGCCTTCGCGGGTGTCGCCTTCTTGCCCTTGCCCGCGGGGGCAGGCGCCGGCACGGCCGCGACCACCTTCGCCAGCTGTCGCGCCAGCCGCGATTTGCGCCGGGCCGCATTCCGCGGATGCAGGATGCCCTTGGCCGCCGCGCGGTCGAGCGAGCGGACCGCCTCGACGGTGATCTCTACGCGATCGTTCTCCTCGGACGGGGCCTCGACCAGGGCGCGTCGCGCCTTGACGACCATCGTCTTGACCGACGAGCGCACGCCGCGGTTGCGCACCGTGCGCTTCGCGCCCGCGCGCGCCTGCTTCTTCGCCGAAGCGGTGCGTTTAGCCACGCGTCATCACCAAAGTGGAGGTCAAGTTCACGAAGCTAGGATTATAGGGGCCAGTGGAGTTCGAGCTCGGCGGCCACCGTCCGAAGGTGCATCCCGACGCCTACATCGCACCGACCGCGGTCCTCATCGGCGACGTTGAGGTCGGCGCGGGCGCCAGCATCTGGTTCGGCGCCGTCCTGCGCGGCGACGAATCCACAATCAGCATCGGCGAGGGCGCCAACATCCAGGACAACGCGGTCATCCACTGCGCGGAAAACCTGCCAACCGTGATCGAAAAGGACGCGAGCGTCGGCCACTCCGCCCAGCTCGAGGGCTGCGTCGTCGAGCAGGGCGCGCTCGTCGGCATGGGCGCGACCATGCTCCAGCGCAGCCGCCTAGGCAAGGGCTCGATGCTCGCCGCCGGCTCCGTGCTGCAGGAGGGACACCACATCCCTCCCGGCCACATGGCGGCCGGCGTTCCGGCTGTTGTGAAAAAGCCCCTCGACGGGTCCTCCAATCACTGGGTCGGCACGACCGCGCAGCACTATCGGGATCGCGCGACGAGATACCGAGCGCAGCTCCGGCCGATCGCAGATTGACGCTCGCGCTCCCGGCGCGGGCCAAGCTCAACCTCGATCTCGCGGTCGTCTCGCGACGCGCGGACGGATTTCACGAGCTGCGCACCACGTTTCAAGCGATCGACCTCCACGACCTGCTGCTCGTCTCGAAGGCGAATGAGACTTTGCTCACAATCTCGGGTTTGAGCGTCGGCAAGAATGACAACTCCGTGATCAAGGCCCAGCAAGCTCTCGAACATGCCGCGGGGCGGTCGCTGCCCGCCGAGATCCAATTGCACAAGCGGATCCCGCCCGGGTCCGGCATGGGCGGCGCCAGCTCGGACGCCGCGGCGGCGCTGCGCGCGCTGAAGGCGCTGTACGCCCTCGACGTCGACCTTCGCCCCATCGCACAGGGGCTCGGCGCCGACGTCACCTTCTTCCTCCACGGCGGCCACGCGCGGGCGGAAGGCCGCGGCGAGCAGCTGACCCAGCTCGCGGCGGCGCCGGCGTGGTTCGCCCTCGCCTGGCCGGGTTTCGAGCTTTCGACCGCCGCGGTATACGGCGCGTGGGACCAGGTGAAGGGCGAAGGACCGAACCATCTCCGGCGCGCCGCGGAGCACGTAGAGCCGCGCCTCGGCGATTTCGCCAGGCGCCTCGGGGACGGATGGCAGATGACGGGCAGCGGCTCCGCGTTCTTCAAACGGTGCGCCACCGAACAGGAAGCGGCTCGCGCGATCAACGGAATTGCCGAGTGGACCGCGGTGACGCGTTCCATCGAAGCGTGGGCGTAAGGAAAACCGCCGCCGTCTGGGCGGGCAAGGCGACGGGCACCCTGAGCCGCATCACCAAGCGCGGCGGCGGCACGACGCTGCCCGGCGACATAGCCCGCGCGATCGACCCCAGGATCCTGACGCGCCTGACCCAGGACCTGACGTACGGCTCGATCGTCGTCACCGGGACCAACGGCAAGACGACGACCGCAAGATTGATCAGCTGGCTCCTCGAGGGCGCGGGGCACCGCGTCGTCGCGAATCGCGCCGGCGCCAACCTCATCTTCGGCGTGACCACCGCGGCGTTGAACCGCGCGGGCACCGACGGCCGCCTGAGGGCCGACTGGGGCGTATTCGAGATCGACGAGGCGAGCCTGCCGAAGGCGGTCGACGAGATACGGCCGAGGACGACGCTGGTGATGAACCTCTTCCGCGACCAGTTGGACCGCTACGGCGAGCTGGAAACGATCGCCAAGAAGATCGAAAAGGCCCTGACCACCCAACCTGAATACGCAAACGCGATCCTCAACGCGGACGACCCGCGCGTGGCCGAGATCGGCCTGAACCTGCAGAGAAAACCGACGTGGTACGGCCTCGACGACGTCTCGGTCGCGACGACGACGCTCCCGCATGCCGCGGACGCGCGCACGTGCCCACGATGCGGCTCGAGCCTGCAATTCAGCGCGGTCTACGTCGGCCATGACGGCGTCTACAAATGTCCCAACGGCGACTTCGCGCGCCCGAACCCGGACCTGACCGCGACCAACATCGAGCTCAACGGCTTCGACGGGCTGGCCACGACCATCGAGGGCAACCGCGTCGAGATCCCGCTCGGCGGCCTCTATAACGTGTACAACGTGCTGGCCGCGTACGCGGCCGCGAGGGCGGCCGGCCTCGAGCCCGAGTACATCGCGCAACGGCTCCGCACCTTCAAAGCGGCGTTCGGCCGCCAGGAGCGCGTCGAGTTCCGGGGAAGGCATCTGATCCTCGTCCTCAGCAAGAACCCCGCGGGTTTCAACGAGACGGTGCGCACCGCGGTCGAGCTCGCGCACGGTAAGAACTTCATCATCGGCCTGAACGACCGCAAGGCCGACGGCACCGACGTGTCCTGGATCTGGGACGTCGACTTCGAGATGCTGAAGGACAAAGCCCAGGTGGTGATCCCTGCCGGCGTGAGGGCGAACGACCTGGCCGTGCGACTCAAGTACGCGGGCGTCGAGGCCGAAAAACCGCAGCCCGAGCCCGGCCAGGCCCTCGACCTCCTGATCAAGAACACGAAGGAGGGCGACGCCGCGTACGTGCTGTGCACCTACACCGCGATGCTCGACATCCGCGGCGAGCTGGTGCGGCGCGGATGGGCGCAGCCATACTGGGAAACATGACCGCCTTCACCGTCGGGTGGCTGTACCCCGACCTGATGAACATCTACGGCGATCGCGGCAACATCCTCACGCTGCTCAGGCGCGCGGAGTGGCGCGGCTTCGAGCCCAGGCTAGTCGAGCTGGGCAGAGGCGCGAGCGAGCAGATGGCCGATGTCGACGTCTTCTTCTTCGGCGGCGGGCAGGACCGCGAGCAGGCTCTCGTCTACAACGACCTGCTCGAGTACAAGCGAGAACCGCTGGAGAAAGCTGTGAAGGAGGGGGCGCAGGTGCTGGCGGTGTGCGGCGGCTACCAATTACTCGGCCACTACTACCAGACGGCCGGCGGCCAGAAGTTCGACGGCATCGGCCTCATCGACGTGACGACCGAGGCCGGCAGCAAGCGATGCATCGGCGACGTCGTCGTGCAGACGAGCCTCGAGGGCCTGTCGCCGGACACGCTCGTCGGATTCGAGAACCACAGCGGCCGCACCTTCCTGGGCAAGGGCGTCCAGCCGCTGGGCAAGGTGCTGATGGGCAAGGGCAACAACGGGTCGGACAAGACCGAGGGCTGCGTGCAGGGCGGGGTCATCGGCACGTACCTGCACGGGTCGCTGCTGCCGAAGAACCCGCACCTCGCGGACTACCTGATCGAGCGAGCCCTCACGCGCCGGGGCGTCGCCGGCCTTTCGCCGCTCGACGACTCGGTGGAGCTTGCCGCGCACGGCTGGATCCTGCAGCGCGCACAACGGCAGTAGGCCGGGCGCCGCTTCCGTTTCGCGCGCCGTTTGACGCCGCCGCGTGCGGGCGCGGTGTGAGCGCCTCGCGCAGGACCTGGTCGATCGACTCGATCATCACGAACTTCATTTCCTTGCGCAGCTCGGCGGGGATGTCGTCGAGGTCGGCCTCGTTGCGGTTCGGAATGAGAACGCGGCGCAGCCCCGCCCGGTGCGCGCCGAGGACCTTCTCCTTGATCCCGCCGATCGGCAGGACGCGTCCGCGCAGCGTGATCTCGCCCGTCATCGCGACGTCGTCGCGCACCGGCCGCCCGGTGAGGATGGAGGCCATCGCCGTCAGCACCGTGACGCCGGCGGACGGTCCCTCCTTCGGCTGCGCGCCCGCGGGCACGTGGACGTGGATGTCGTTCTTGTCGAACAGCGTGGGGTCGATGCCGATGTCGCCCGCGCGCGCCTTCAAGTAGGACAGCGCGGCTGCGGCCGACTCCTTCATCACCTCGCCGAGCTGTCCGGTGAGCTTCAGCTCGCCCTTGCCCGGCGTGAGCGCCGCCTCGACGAAGATGATCTCGCCGCCGGACGGCGTCCACACGAGGCCGGTGGCGATGCCCGGGCGGTCGATGCGCTCCGCGACGTCGTCGAAGAAGCGGCGCTTGCCGAGCGCGGCGCGCACCTTCTTCACGTCGTCCAGCTTCTTGAGCCGCTTGCCTGAGGCCATCTCGGCGACGTCGCGCCGCATCAGCGAGGCGATCTCGCGCTCGAGGTTGCGCACGCCCGCCTCGCGCGTGTACTCGCGGATGATCAGCCGGACCGCGTCCTCCGAGATCGCGATCTCGCCCGGTCTGAGCCCGTGCGCCTCCAACTGCTTCGGCACGAGGAAGCGCTCCGCGATCTGCACCTTCTCCTCCTCGGTGTAGCCCGAGAGGTTCAGGACCTCCATGCGGTCGCGCAGGGCGGGCGGGATCGTCTCCAGCGAGTTCGCGGTGGTGATGAACATGACCTTCGACAGGTCGAAGGGCACGTCCAGGTAGTTGTCGCGAAAGTCCTTGTTCTGCTCCGGGTCGAGCACCTCGAGAAGGGCCGACGACGGGTCGCCGCGCCAGTCGGCGCCGATCTTGTCGACCTCGTCGAGCATGAAGACCGGGTCGTTCGACTCGGCGCGCCGGATCGCTTGCAGGATGCGTCCCGGCATGGCGCCAATGTAGGTGCGCCGGTGGCCGCGAATCTCCGCCTCGTCATGGATGCCGCCCAGCGACGCGCGGGCGAACTTGCGGCCCATGGCGCGCGCGATCGACTGGCCCAGCGAGGTCTTGCCCACGCCGGGTGGCCCGACGAAGCACAGGATGGGCTCGCGTCCGCGCTCGGTCGACTTGCGCACCTGCTTCAGCCGGCGCACGGCGAGATGCTCGACGATGCGCTGCTTCACCTTGTCGAGGTCGTAGTGGTCGGCGTCGAGGATCTCGCGCGCCTTCTTCACGTCGACCTCGGCGCCGGTCGACACGTTCCAGGGCAGCGACACGATCAGCTCGAGGTAGGTGCGGATGACCGACGACTCGGGCGACGCCGAGGGGATGCGCTCTAGCCGCGCGACCTCGCGGTCCGCCTCGCGCTTCGCCTCAGGCGGCAGTCCCGCCTTCTCGATCCGCTCGCGCAGCTCGCCCAGCTCGGCGTGCTCGCTGTCGAGCTCGCCCAGCTCGCGCTGGATCGCCTTGAGCTGCTCGCGCAGGAAGTACTCGCGCTGGGCCTTGCCCATCTGCTCCTCGGCCTGCGACTGGATCTTGCGGCCGAGCTCCAGCACCTCGAGCTCGTGCGCCATGTGGCCGAGCAGCTTTTCAAGCTTCGCCTTCGCGGAGTCGAGCTCGAGGATCTCCTGGCGTTGCTCGGTGGCGAGACGAATGTGGTTCGCGATGTAGTACGCGAGGTGCAGCGGGTCGTCGATCGAACCGGCCGCGCCCGCCAGCTCGGCGGGAAGATGCGGCGCGAGCGACACGAGTTGCTGGAACGACGAGATCGCGCGGCGCATCAACGCCTCGCGCTCGATGGACTGGATGTCCTCGGTGATCTCGGAGTCCATCTCGACCGCGCACGTGAGATAGGGGTCCTCGGAGATCGCCTTGGTCAGGCGGATCCGCCGCAGGCCCAGGACCGCGAGCTGGACGGTGCCGTCCGGCAGCTTGAGCAGGTGCTGGACGCGGACCATCGAGCCGACGTGGTGGAGGTCCTTGAATCCCACGTCTTCCGCCGTCTCGTCGAGCTGCGTCGCGACCGCGATGTGGCGCTCCACGCCGGACAGGTCCTCGAGCAGCTGCAGCGACTTCTTCCGCCCCACCGAGAGCGGGATGAAGATGCGCGGGAACACCACCGTCGACTTCAACGGAAGCACGGGCAGATGAGAGGGCACGGCGCCCTCCAGGTTGACGGCGGGCATCTCGCTCACGAGAAAGTGATGCTACGCCCGCGAACGTCTGCTAGCGATCTTCTCCACCACGTATTCGGCATCCTCACCGACGCCATCGATCAGCGACGAAGAGATGCGGTGCTGAAACGGAACGCCCACGAAATACAGTCCGGGCTGTGAGGGGACGACCCCACGCGTATGCACCAGGTGCCCGGCTTCGTCGGTGATGGGCAGCTTGATCCAGTGGTAGGTGTGGTCGAAGCCCGTGCACCACACGACGGTTCCAACTTCGAGCACCCGGCCGTCCTCGAGGCGCGGCTTTCCATCCTGCACGCCCGTGACCCTCGGCACCCGCTCAATGCCCGCCGCAGCCAGGTGCGCGGGCTTGATTCGCACCAGCGGCTGTCCGCGACCCGCTGCTTGCGAGGCGACACGACGGCCCACCGGGGTGTCGTTCGAGATCACGTGCGTCAAAAGCCAGTACGTCGGCGGCCAGAACATCATCGGATAAGGCATCTGGCCGGTACGTCGTCCTGACAACCAGGTCCTGTGGCCGGCGGCCGCATCCAGAGCGATTTCGGCGCCCGAGTTTCCCGCGCCCACCACCAGCACATCTCCGGCTCCGAGCTGCGACTGATTTCGGTATTCGGTGGAGTGAAGCTGGATGGTCGCCGGGCTCAGCTGCCCGGCGAATTCGGGTTTGCGAGGCGTCGCATAGGCACCGGTGGCGACGACAACCTGGTCCGCTTGCAAGCTCCGCCCGCCGGCGCTTACCTCGAACGTGCTGTCCTCGTGTGTCAGCGTCTCGACTTTCACCCCGAGTCGCAGCGGAAGTGCAAAACGTTTCACGTACGACTCCATGTAGTCAGCCACCTGGTCCTTGGTCACGACGCTGCTGGGAGGCGCCGGAAAGGGCGCTCCGGGCAGGCCGTTGATCCGGGTCGGCGTGAAGAGGCGCAGCGAGTCCCACCGCCTGCGCCACGAATCGCCGCTGCGATCGCCGGCGTCGAGGATAACGAAGTTCGCCCCCAGCTTTGCCAGGTGGTAACCGGCGGCGAGACCTGCCTGTCCGCCGCCGATCACGATGACGTCGAAACGGGCGTCGGAGGGATCATGCGCTGCCATCCCGCCGAGAGAATAGACCTCAGTGACTGAACTGGCGTTCAGAAGTTCGGCCAGAACTCCCCCGGACCCCATCCGGACTGCAGTGCCGTTGGGCTTTCGCCCGGATTGAACACGACCGGGGTTTCCACTCCAGCGGTCAGATCCATGGCGAACACCTTGCCGGTGGGGCTTGTTCCCCACGGACCGCAGGTCGATTGGGACGGGTCGCACTTCGCTTCCTCGAAGTACCAGATCCAGCGATCCTTCACGAATGTGACCTCGGAGCGCATCTTGTCGGTCAGCAGGCGGGTCGTGTGGCTCGTGATGTCATAGACGTACACGCGGAGGTCGGTCTGGTTCAACGGATCGAGGTACGCGGTGTAGGCGACCTGCGATCCATCCGGCGACAGCCCGGCTTGAAACGGCCATGCGGGCGCGCCCGCGAGTGGCGCAAAGCCGTCTTCCGGCGTCCACGTCCGCGATGCGCCGGTCCGTCCGGTCACGTAGAGACGGTGCCCTGTCCGGTCCCAGAACGCCGTCACCTCGCCCGGGTCGAGCACCTGTGCGAGGGAGTGGTCCGCGACCCGGAAAACGTAGAGCGACACGGCGCCTTTGCCGATGGGCCAGCCCGAGACGAGGTACTGCCCGTCGGGAGAAAACGAGAGCACCGGTGGCGAAAGCCCGAACCGGCATATGCAGTCGGTCAATGGCTGGGGGAACACATGAAGCAGGTAAGTAGTGGGTTGGTCGAACATCCAGATCTGGATCGACGGATTGCTCACTGGGTCCGTTGCTACCGCGGCGGTGGCAGCCTCGTTCCCATCGGGAGTCCAGGCGTTTACGTTGCCGAACGGCGTGTCGAGCAACTTGATCGGCCAGCCGGCGACCACGCTTTCGTTGCCGCTGCCGATCGAATGGAGCACCACCTCGGTGCCTGTGTCGCCCGAGCGGCGGATGTATTCGAACGTGTCGCCCGTGTACAGGTGGGCGACTGTGTTGGTAACCTGGCACAGCAGCCTGGGATGGATCGGGTCGCTGACCTCGTACAGCGCGCTGCCGATCAGCACCATTGGTCCACCCGTGGGCCTCGCGACGCAGCGGGCGGAGGGCGTCGGTACACCTGGGATCGGGCTCGGCGAACCTCCTTTTGCCCCAACCGGGCTCGGCGACACAGAGGCGTCCGCGGTCGGGCCCCCTTTCGCCGATGGTGTGGGTGCCGACGCCAGCGGCGACCCGGCGCAGGCGGTTGCGGCCAGGAGGGCGGCGGCAAGATGGCATAATCGGGCTGATCTGAGCCCAACTCTGAGCGCGGTCATACTCGCCGCCGGCCACGGTACACGTATGCGATCGCGGATTCCCAAAGTCCTGCAACCGATCTGCGGGCGGCCAATGATCGACTGGGTCCTCGAAGCGGTCAACGAGGCCGGCGCGAAGCACGTTACGGTGATCGCAAACCCGCACCACGCGGAAGTCGCCGCCCATCTTGACGGCAAGGTCGAGCTTGTCTACCAGCGCGACCCGAAGGGCACGGCCCACGCGCTGCGGCAGATCCCCGAGGGCGAGCTGCGAGGCCGCCAGGTCCTGGTCGTCAACGGCGACTCCCCGCTGCTGACCGCCGCCACCATCCTCCAGCTGGTCCACGCGCACCGGGAATCCGGCCACCCCGCGACCATCGCCGGCGTGGTCGACCCCACGCGCGACGACGGCCGGATCATCCGCGACGCGGCCGGCTCGCTGGGCCGCATCGTCGAGCGCAAGGACGCGACCCCTGACATCAAGGCCGCAGTGCACGAGTTCAACGTCGGCCTGTACTGCTTCGAGGGCAGCGCGCTGGTCGAGGCGCTGGAGCAGGTGACCGACGAGAACAAGGCCGGCGAGTTCTACCTCACGGACGTGTTTCTCCACCTCAAGCCGGTGACGGTCGTCAAGGTCGAGGACCCGAAGGAGGCGATGGGGGTGAAGGATCGCGTCCGCCTCGCCGAGGCGACCGGCATCCTGCGCCGGCGCCTGCTCGAGCGCTGCATGTCGAGCGGGGTCACAATCGTCGACCCCGACAGCACGTTCATCGACGTCGGCGTGACGATCGGCCAGGACACCGTGATCGAGCCCTTCACCGTGCTCAAGGGCAGCACGCACATCGGCGCCGAGTGCCGCATCGGGCCGCACGTCTATATAGAGGACGCGAGGATCGGCGACCGCTCGGACTGCGGCCCGTTCGCCAAGCTGAGGCCGGGCACCGAGATCGCGGACGACGTGCACATCGGCAGCTTCACCGAGCTGGTCCGCAGCAAGGTGGGCAGCCGCAGCCGGGTGCCGCACGTCTCCTACCTGGGCGACACCGACCTCGGCGAGGACGCCAATATCGGCGCCGGTACGATTACCGCCAACTTCGACGGCACGAAGAAGAACCGGACCGAGATCGGTGACGGGGCATTCGTGGGCGTGGACACGATGCTGGTCGCTCCCGTCAAACTTGGCAAAGGAGCGCGCACCGGGGCCGGGTCGGTGGTCACGAAAGACATCCCGGACGGCGCGACGGCGGTCGGAGTTCCAGCCAGGGTGATACGGAGAAAGACAGTGGATACGGGGTCGAAAGGCTCGTGATCGGCAGGATTCAGACCGCGGTCGAGTACACCGGGACCGAGACCTCGCCATGGGGCGAGTTGAAGCTCATCTCCGGCGGCGCCAACCCGGTCCTGGCCGGACGCATCGCCGAGACGCTGGACGTCGCGTTGACGGACCCGCGCCTGCGACGGTTCGCGGACGGCGAGATCAACGTGAAGATCGAGGACTCGATGCGCGGCCACGACGTGTTCGTCATCCAGCCCACGTCGCCCCCGGTGAACGAGCACCTGATGGAGCTGTTCATCATCCTCGACGCGCTGCGCCGCGCCTCGGCGGGCCGCGTCACCGCGGTGATCCCCTACTACGGCTACGCGCGCAAGGAGCGCAAGACGCAGCCCCGCGAGCCGATCTCGGCCAAGCTGATCGCGAACTTCATCACGCTGGCCGGCGCGGATCGCCTGCTGCTGTTCGACCTGCACGCCGAGGCCATCGAAGGCTTCTTCGACGTGCCGACCGACCACCTGTCGCCGCACCGCATCTTCGCCGAGTACCTGAAGACCCTGAACCTCCAGCGGCTCACCATCGTGGCGCCGGACGCCGGCGGTGGGCGGCGCGCGGAAGCGGTCGCCAACGACATGAACGCGCCGATCGCGTTCGGTTACAAGCGACGGCCCGAGGACGACCAGTCGGAGGTGATCGCGGTCTCAGGTGACGTGAAGGGCCGCGACTGCGTCGTGGTCGAGGACATCATCACGACGGGCGGGACCGTGGCCAAGCTCGCGCTGGCGCTGCGCGCGCAGGGCGCCAATAAGGTGCTGATCGCGGCGACGCACCCGGTGCTGACCGGGGACGCGATCGACCGATTGCGGAAAGCCGACGTGGAAGAGGTGATCGTGACCGACACCGTGCCCATCTCAGCTGAAAAGCTGGGGCCGCCGCTGAAGGTGCTGTCGGTGGCACCGCTGCTCGCTGAGGCGATCATCCGGGTACACGAGAACCGGAGCGTCAGCGAGCTCTTCAGATAGACCGCTCGTCATGACCGGCCAAGAGTTGATCGAGCTCGTAGTTCTGGGCGTGTGCCTTGTCGTGGCCGCGCTGGCGAGCGGAACGGAAACGGCGCTGACGTCGGTCGGCCGCCTGCGAGTGCGATTTCTCGCCGAGCAGGGCAGCTCGGCGGCGCAGATCTTGCAGCGTCTGCGCGCCGACCCCAACCGGTTCCTGTCGACGGTGCTGTTCACCAACACGCTCGCGCTGATCGTCGCCTCGACCGCCACCGCGTTGATGAGCGACTCGATCCTGACGCGGGCGGGAGTGCAATCCGGATGGCGCATCTGGCTGACCCTTTTGATCTCGCTCGTGCTGTCCGTCGTCCTGCTGATCCTGGCCGAGGTGACGCCGAAGACGCTCGCGATCGCACATGCGGAGCGGTGGGCGCTCGCGGCGGCCGGCCCCGTCGATCGTGTCGCCTCTTTCTTGAGTCCGATCCTGTGGGCAGTGACGATCATCTCCCGCGGCATCACGGGCGGACGCGCCGCGCGAGCGCCGTACCTGACGGAGGAAGAGCTGTTCGCGGTGCTCCACGTCTCGGAAGAGCAGGGCGTGATCGAGGAGCAGGAGCACCAGATGATCCACGGCATCATCGAGATCGGCGACAAGACCGTGCGCGAGATCATGATCCCGCGCACCGACATCATCGCGGTGGATCGGACGGCGCAGCTGCGGGACGTCGCGCGGCTCTTTAAGGAGCACCGCCACACGCGGATGCCGGTCTATGAGGAGGACATCGACCACATCGTCGGCCTCATCCACACAAAAGACCTGCTGCTGTTCTACACGCTGTCCAGCTCGCAGAAGTTCGACATGGACAAGGTGCTCCGGCCGATCAAGTTCACACCGGAGCAGAAGAAGGTCGACGAGCTGTTGAATGAGATGCGCACCGAGAAGCAGCACATGATGATCGTCGTCGACGAGTACGGAGGCACCGCGGGCCTGGTGACTCTGGAAGATCTGCTGGAGGAGATCGTCGGAGAGATCCGCGACGAGTACGACACGGGCGAGACCGAACCTTTGGTGATCCTCAACGACCACGAGGCGCGGGTCGACGCGGGATTCCCGCTGGAAGAGCTGAACGACCGGCTGCACCTGGGTCTCGAGGAGTCGGGCGACTACGACTCGGTCGGCGGCTATGTGCACGCGGCGCTGGGCAAGATCGCCGTCGAGGGCGACTCGTTCAACGCCGGTCGCGCGAAGTGGACGGTGGAGAAGGTCCGCGGCCGGCGGATCGAAACCATCCGGCTGAGCGCCGATGCCCCGTGGCCCAAGGACGTGCAGGACCACGACGGGGCAGGCGGCGCGTCCCAACTGGAGGAGCAGCCTGGCCACCTATCGTGAGCGCGCCGTCGTCCTGCGCAAGCTGGACTACGGCGAGGCCGACCGGATCTTCACTTTCTTGACGCGCGAGCACGGCAAGGTGGGGGCGATCGCGAAGGGCGTGAGGCGCCCGGAGTCGAAGCTGGGCCCGTCGTTAGAGCTGTATGGGCACGTCGATTTGTTGCTGGCGAAGGGGCGTGGCGAGCTGGACGTGGTGGCGCAGGTGCAGCGAGTGCCGGGGTACCGGATCGAGGGTGACGTCGAGCGGATGGCACACGCCGCGCTGATAGCGGAGCTGGCGGAGCGGGTATGCGAGGACCGGCATCCCCTCGATGGGGTGTACGAGCTCGTCGTCCTGTCGCTTGCCGAGCTTTCTCGGGAGACTGAGCCGCGGCGGGCGTCGGCGTGGTTCCTGATGTCGGCCCTGGACCTGCTGGGCTACGCGCCGCAGCTGATGAACTGCGCAATGTGCGAAAGGCCGCTGGCCGCAGCGCCGGCGCCATTCAGCGCAGAAGCAGGGGGATTCCTGTGCGAGAAGTGCGCACTGCCATCGATGCCCGCAGTCCCGCTGGCAACAATCAAAGTCCTGAGGCTGATGGCAGCAGGAGACCTGGCAACATACCGCCGCCTAAAACTGGACCCAGCGTTAATGGGCTCGCTAGAGGGCGTCCTACAAACACAACTAGAACACCACCTAGACCGCCGCCTGAAAAGCCTGACATTCCTGAACTCGATGACCAATTCCCTCTCCCCTTCAGGGGAGAGGGTCAGGGTGAGGGGCAAGGAAGAATGACAGTCGCCCGCGAACGGGTCGTGGACAAAGTCGTGGCGCTGAGAGAGCTTCACCTCCCCGCTCGCCGGGGAGGTCGGCCCGGCTCACGAAGTGAGCCCGGCCGGGTGGGGGCGAACGCTTAATGACAGTCGCCCGCGACCAAGTAATGGAAAAGGTCGTCGCATTGTCAAAGCGCCGAGGCTTCATCTACCCCTCATCCGAGATCTACGGCGGACTCTCGGGTTTCTACGACTACGGCCCGTACGGCGTAGCACTGAAGCGAGCGATCCGCGATCTGTGGTGGCGCCACATGGTCGAGCTGCGCGATGACGTGGTCGGCCTGGAGTCGACGCTGATCATGCCCTCGGCGGTGTGGGACGCGTCAGGCCACCTGGAGAACTTCGTCGACCCACTGCGCCAGTGCCTGGGCAGATGCAAGAAGCGTTGGCGCGCCGACATGGTGCTGGGCGAGAAGTGCCCGGAGTGCGGCGGCCCGCTGGACGACGCGCGGATGTTCAACCTGATGTTCAAGACGCACGTGGGTCCGCTGGACGACCGCTCGTCGGAGGTCTACCTGAGGCCCGAGACCGCGCAGGGGATGTTCGTCGACTTCAAGAACGTGATCAGCTCGACGCGGGTGCGGGTGCCGTTCGGGATCGCGCAACAGGGCAAAGCGTTCCGGAACGAGATCACACCGGGCAACTTCGTGTTCCGAGTGCGCGAGTTCGAGCTGATGGAGATGGAGTACTTCGTCCGCCCTCACGAGGACGATGCGTCGTTTGAGTATTGGCGCAAGGAACGCCTGCACTGGTACACCGACGTGCTTGGGATCAACCCGTCGCGGCTGCGGATGCACGACCACCCGAAGGAATCGCTGTCGCACTACTCAAAGCAGACCACGGACATCGAGTACGAATTCCCGTTCGGTTGGGGAGAGCTGGAAGGCATCGCCGACCGGACGGACTTCGACCTGAGGGTGCACCAGGAGAAGTCGAAGCAGGATCTGACCTACGTGGACCCGGAGACGAACGAGCGCTACCTACCGTGGGTGATCGAGCCGGCGGTGAGCATGGAGCGAATCTTCGTCACCCTGCTGCTGGACGCGTACGACGAAGACGTGGTGAACAACGAGCCGAGGGTCCTGCTGCGCCTGCACCCGAACGTAGCGCCGGTGCAGGTGGCGGTGGTCCCACTGTCGAAGAAGCAGGAGCTGATCGAGGTTGCCCTGCCGATCGTCCAATCCCTGCGAGGCCAGTTCCGGGTGGAGTACGACCAGACAGGAGGGAACATCGGGCGCCGCTACCGACGCCAAGACGAAATAGGGACGCCATTCTGCATCACAGTGGACTTCGACACCCTAACCGACAAAGCAGTAACGATCCGCCACCGGGACAGCACCAGCCAAGAGCGAGTTCCGGTCGAACGCCTCAAGGCACGGATGGGCTTGCTTGTCAACGGAGAGTCCTAAACCTCGACGAACTTTTTTGGTTTCCAGGGCGATCTATTGGCGCTGGTCACGACTGATAACCCAACGCCGCTTCAGCTGCTTGAAGTACACGACGGCCTACTAACAAACAAGTACGACCCCATGGCGAGGATGTCCGACTCGTCGTGGAATTTCGAGCGGTCCAGCCGACGGTAGCGTAGT
>CAKZUH010000019.1 GCA_937921725.1 uncultured Chloroflexota bacterium
TACGTCGTCACGCTAGAGGAGGTATCAGCCTGAGCTGGCTATTTTCGGGTTAAGAGCGGAAATCAGCCCGCGGCGCGCGAGTGCATCATGCCCGCGCCGCCCGCGAGGGTTCGCCGCAGGCAGACCGCAACCCACATCCGGAACGGCCGCCATCTTTCGGCCATCTCCTGCATCTCGGCGATGTCCGGCTCTTCCGGCAACCCGTACACCATCTGAATCGCGCTCAGCAGACGTCGCTCACTCGTCGGCAGCTCATCGACCGCGCTCAACGCGCGCAGCCTGATCAGCTGCGAGCCGAACTCGCCGATCCCCGGGCAGGCGCATGAGACTCTCGAGCGACTCCTGACTCGGCATCGCGCGCAGCATTTCCGTGTCCACGTCGCCCGCGAGGGCCGCGCGCCCCAGCGCGTTCAGATACTCGACCTTGCGCCCGAAGAGACCCTTGAAGGAGTTGAGACGCACCAACACCTCGGGCCCGGGAAAGCAGAACAGCCGGTGTCCATGCACATCCACGGACTCGCCGAGCTCACGACACATCCTTTCTTTGATGCCCTGGCCCTGGCGCATCGTGATGCGCGACGAGGTGATGGACCAGGCCGCCGCCTCATACGCATTCGACCAGTTGACAGGGCGAAAGCCCGGGAACATCTTCTGGAGGCGGCCGACCACCGGATCCCGTTTCGCCACGTCAGGCCACCCACGGCCGTCGACGTCGAGGCTGAGGATGCGGGCCGTCTGCTTGCGTACCGCGTCGCCGGGCGCATTCCCGTAGACGTCTCCATGGACGAGACCCGCGTCGTTCTGAGTCAGGCACACCCCGGCGGGCGACCAGTCGCCGTCGGTGAGATAGGCGAGATGCAGGTGCCCTTCCGTCTTGTTTAGTTGGGCGCCCTGCGCGTGCCCGGCCCCGCCCTCAGACGGCGCCTCGTGCCAGGCATCGATGAATCCCGCGCTTTCGCGCAGCGAGTAGTCGCCGAGCGGCTCGAGCTCGAACGATTGTGGGTCGATTAGGCCAGCTTGATCCGGTTTGCGCGAGGACCTTTCTGGCTCGGCTCGATCTCGAAGCTCACACGCTCGCCTCCGGCAAGGGAGTCGAAGTTGACGCTCGAGTCAAGGCCGGTGCGATGGAAGAAATACTCCTTCCCGTCCTCGGCCGCGATGAAGCCGAATCCGCGGTCGGAGACCAGCTTCTTGATTGTCCCAGTGGGCATCGACAATCTCCTCTTCTCGAAAGCTAGTCGCGAACGCACGGGTCCTTTCGAGAAGATCCGACCGCGGCGAACATCGCCCGACTACCGGGGACAGAACTACCTTACCACCCGTCCAGAGGCGTGGCCGAAAACCCTCGGCGAGAGATTCGGCGATCCAGGTGGTCCGCATTCGGGTGAAGCGACGAGCAGCGCAGCGAGCGCATCGCAGATGCGTGAGCGAGCAGCGCAGGAGCTGAGCCCGAAGACGGGCCGCATGGGCGCAGAAGATCCGCCGACGGCTTTTCGGCCGCGGCTCTAGGCGGCTAGCAGCGCGACTCCAGCGAGCGCCGCGACCGCCCCGGAGAGCTTCATCGCGGCCCCACGCCGCTCGCGCATCCGCCACACGCCCCACGCGGCCACGGCGACGATGGCCGTCTCGCGCACTGGCGCGACGACCGCGAGCGGCGCAATGCTCAAGGCCCAGAGGACCAGGAAGTAGCCCGCCCACATGAAGGCGCCGATCACCGTCGACCTGGCCCAACCAGGGCTCGCCAACGCGGTCGACGTGTCGCGGAATCGCGAGACGATCCAGAGCGCGATGGGCAGCTCGATCGCCATCAGCGTGAACAGCAGCCACGCGTAGAACCACGGCGCCGCGAGCCGGACGCCGACCCGGTCGACCGATGTATACGCGGCGATGCAGACGCCCGTGAGCAACGCCGGGACCGTGCCGCGGCCGCCCGCCTGCGAGACGGTGACCGCGAGAATGCCGGCCAGCAGCAGGCCGACACCGGCGAGCTGAACAACCGACAGGCGCTCGCCGAGAACCACGAGCCCGACCCCGACCGCGAGCAGAGGCGCGGTGCCGCGCGCGATCGGGTAGACGGCGGACAGGTCGCCGCGCCTGTATGCGAGCGACAGGAGCAGCAGGTAGACGGTCTCGAGGGCAGCCGAAAGCAAGCAGAAGCCGAGCGCCGTGGCGTTGAAGCCCGGACGGCCAAGGATCAACAGCTCGGGGATCAAGGCGATCGTCGCGACGACCGCCGACGTCAACGTGACGCGTCGAAACGTCGCGATCGGATCGCCGCTCACCTTGACCAGCACGTTCCAGGTGCCGTGCAGCGCCGCCGCCGCCAGGGCCAGCGCGACTCCGAATGCGATCACCTGTCGGCGGGTCGCGGCGGGCGGGCGAGCAGCCGTCCGAGAAGCCTGTACACCTCCGGGTTCACGACGAGACCGTTGTGCGAGCCCCAGACCGACATCGCCGGGATGTCGGGCCGCAGGCACGAGCGGAAGTTCACGACGTCGTCGTCGGGTGTGTAGATCGAGGTTGTCGGCACCGCAGGCGACAGCTTCAGGTCGTAGGTGAAGCGGCCTTCGAGGTTGAAGCGCCTGCCGTACGCGAGCTCATTCGCAGTCCGCACGATGCCGACCGCGTGGTGGGTCATGGCGGCGAGGTCGGTCCAGTCGGCCAGCGGTGAGCCGAGCGCGATCACCTGCTCGACGATCTCCGGCCGGCGCTGCGCCATCACCTTGGCCAGCAAACCGCCGCGGCTGTGACCGACGAGGCTCACCCGGGAGCCCGTCTCCTTCGCGATAGCTCCCACCCTGCGGCGAAGGGCGGCGAGGATTCGCTCCGAATGCTGGACGTTGAATAGGATTCCGGAGAGGTACGACTTGTAGCCGAGACGGAACAGCCAGTTCTCGAGCACCCTGAGCGTCCAGTCGCCGGCGAGAAATCCGGGCACCAGCAGGACGGGCCGCCCGTCGCCTCGAGGAACGCCGCGGCCGCGAAAAACCGGGTCGCGCATCAGGGCGGAAAACTCGCGCAGCGCAAGCGGATCCCACAGCCTCACCGGAGTGTCACTCCGTGCGATGGTAGGTGTTCGACTCGCGACGCCGGACTCAGTCGGCGTAGACACCGCCGTCGGCGCCGACCTGGACGTTGATCGAAGCCAGCGGAGTCGGGGCTGGGCCCGCGACGACGGCCGCCCCATGGGCCGGGTCGAACAGCGCGCCATGACACGGGCAGGACAGCAGGCGCTGGTTCGAGTCATACGCGACTGTGCAGCCGGCGTGAGTGCAGACCGCGTCGAACGCGACCACATTCCCGCCGGAGAGCGACACCGCCACCGCCGGGTCGCCTGTCTTCGGATCCTGGAAGTTCAGGAAACCTTGAGATTGCAGGTCGGCGAGGGCGCCGATCCTCGTCCCGGTCGGAGAGGCGACTGCGGTCGGAGAGGTCGTCGGGCTTGGAGAAACGTCCGCGGGCGCGGCGACGGTCGTGCCTCGGGTGCGCGGCCACAGGCCGAGCACCCACACTGCCGCCACCGCCGCGCCGCCGATCTGGAGGAGGAGCCGGCGCCGGTCGAGGTCGGCCTTGCGCGGGCGGGGCCTACTGGTCGCCGAGTCGGGTCCGAAGATCAGCGGCCGGGCGGTGGCCACGCCCTGGTCGCCGACCAGGACGAGCGTGATCCACGCCACGGCGTAGATGCTGTCCGAGCCGAGGAAGTAGGGCTGGACCGTCCAGCTTGCGGTGAGGAAGAAAACAATGTTCACGACCGCGCCGACCGCGGCCGCCCATCGCGTGGCGATTCCCAGCAGAACAAGGCCCCCGACCACCAGCTCAGTGGCGATGACGGCGATCCCGGTCAGCTGCGGCGTCGGAAGGGCAAGCGCCTGGACCAGGAAACCGATCGGCGAGTGAGCCGCGAACGCCTGAAGCTGCGTGCCGATGTAGGTCGAGGATCCCGACTGCAGAAAGCCCGGATCCAGGATTTTCTGCAGGCCGGCGTAGGCGAACGTGGCGCCCAGGAACAGCCGCAGCGGCAGCGTTGCGTAGCCAAGCCACCGATCCCGATCAGGCGGCTCGATGGCGGGGCGCTGGACGCGCTTCTTGCCCATGCGAGGTTAAATCGTCCCAGGGATGGCTGAGGAATCGCTGAGACTTCTGGCACAATTGATTTTACATACAGTTTGTTAAACTAAGTTCGTGTCTGAGCGCACCTATCGTCTGGGGCGGCGCCAGGCGTCCGTCGACCGCACCGCGGGATCGATCCTCGCCGCGGCGCGACAGCTCGTCGCCGCGGGTTCGGCCGCGTCCGTGGGCGAGATCGCCCGCCGGGCCGGCGTATCCCGGATCACGGTCTACAACCGCTTCGGCTCCCGGGGCGGGGTGATCCAGGCCCTGGCCCCGCAGCCGGAGAAGCCGATTGAGCTGGACGGCAACCCCCGCGAGCTCCTGCAGCGGCGGCTCGCCGAGGCTTGTACGAGGTGGTCGACCGACCCCTCTCTCTTCCGACATCTACCGCCAGGCCCCGATTCAGGTGCCTCGGCCCACAACCGCGAGCTGGCCGAGCGGCTCGCCGCAACCGATCAGCTGCGCCCCGGGTGCTCGATCAAGGAGGCGGAGGACGTCATCGGCGCGCTCACCTCGTTCGAGGTGTTCGATCGCCTTCACCGAGGGGGCCGGCGCACCCCGGCGGCCGTCGGCGAAATCCTTTGGCGGCTCGCCGGCGGAATCCTCGGGTAACATCCATGACGCAGTGCGGCATCTCGAAACGCCGGGCCTCTTCATGGACGCGCTGCGCGCGTGGAGCGCGATTAAAATCCCGTCGCCGGTCGCCGCAATCCGAATAACGGAGTAACGCTCAACCCAACACCGTGGCCACAGCCTCAGAACCACCCCATAGCAGGCGCCCCGGCGGGCCGAAGGCTTCGGGCCCCATGCTGCCCGACTTCCGCCACCTGGGGCGCTGGGATCCGATCCCGCCGATGTGGCTCGAGGGCCGCATCTATCTCGAGTTCCTCCGCCTGATCCGCGATCCTGTCTTCCGCGGCGAAGACGTCCCGCCCGGCCTGCGCCGGCCGGTGCTCCTGATCCCCGGATTCCTGGCCGGCGACTGGACCCTGCGCACGCAGCACGACTGGCTGCGGCGCATCGGCTACCGGCCGCGGCTTGCCGGCGTGGCGTTCAACGTCAACTACTCCGAGGTGATGCTGCGGCCGCTGATCGACGCGCTGATTGAGATGCATCGCAAGAGCACCGCGCGGGTTTCACTCATCGGACACAGCCGGGGCGGTGTGCTGGCCAAGGTCCTCTCGCATCGTAAGCCTGACCTCGTCGAACAGGTCATCACGCTCGGCTCGCCACTCAGCGATCCCTTCGACGTGCACCCGCTCACGATGGCGGGCGTCCGCGCCGCCCACCTCTTCAATGCCGTTCGCTACCGGCATGCAGCCTCGGTCGAGAAGCGATTTCTGCGCGACCTCAGCGCGGCACCACGCGTCCCGACCACGTCCATCTACACGCGGTCCGACGGCGTCGTGAACTGGAAGGCGTGCCTCCGCCCCGACGTGAACGCGATCGAAGTGCACGGAAGCCACGTCGGCCTGGCGATGAACCCCGAGGTCTATCGAATCCTCGCGCACATGCTTCCCGCGCCCTGGCGCCAGAGCTAGCGACTAACATCGAGTCGAGCGGGAGCTTGCTGCAAACGACAGCAGGCTGAGAGGGCGCCGTCGCGCCGACCGCATGAACCTGAACTGGGTAATGCCAGCGGAGGGAGGATCGATGAGCGACATCGCTGCTCGAGACGCCGCGGCCGACGCGTTCGGCAAGGTCGAGGCGCACGGCATAGAGGCGATCTCGGCGCGTGAGCGCCATGGCGCGCCGCGCGAGCTGGCTTTTCTGTGGGCCGGCGCCTTCGTCAACTACGCCAGCCTTTTCACGGCCAGCCTGCTCACCACGTATTACGGCCTCGGGGTGTGGGATGGGCTCGTCGCGACGACGCTCGGCACTATCTCCGCGGCGGTCATCCTCGGCCTCCTGAGCAACACGGGTCCCGCCACCGGGTTGCCGCAGATCGTCTTCACGCGGCGCATCTTCGGACTGCGAGGCTCGTACCTGGGGGCGGCGCTCACGCTGTTCCTCGCCGTCGGCTGGTTCGCGGTCGACTGCGTGATCGCGGCGCAGGCGGGCGCTCAGCTTTTCGGCGGCGAAAATCGGTGGGCGACGTTCGGGCTCGTGATTCTCATCGCTGCCATCAGCGTCGCGGTCGCGATCTTCGGCCACCAGACGATCAAAGTTCTCGAGGCCTACGGCGCGGTGACGTTCGCGATTCTTTCGGCAGCTCTCTTCCTGTTTCTCGCCCCGCAGTTCCATTGGTCGCAGGCGCCGGCGGTGTCGGGCGCCGACCACCTCGGAGCGTTCGTGCTCGGCTTCATGACCTGCTTCGCCCTGGTGGCGTCCTGGTATCCGTTCGCAAGCGATTACTCGCGCTACCTGCCCTCATCGAGCCCGCGGCGCGCAGTGACGTTCTGGCCCGTGGTCGGGATCGCCGCGCCCATGGTCCTGCTCGGCCTGTTCGGCCTTCTGCTTCCAACCATCGACGCCAGGCTGGCCGCCAACCAGGGCGTCCTCGCGGTGATCAGCGCGCATGCGCCAGCCTGGGTCGCGATGCCATTCTTCGTCTTCATCGTCGCCGGCGAGATATGGGCGAACTACCTCGACGTCTACACCGCGGGGTTGGTGACGCTCGCGATGGGGATCCGGCTTCGCCGCTGGCAGACAGCTCTTGGCTGCGGACTTCTTGGCACAGCCCTCGCCGCATACGCCGTCTTGGTCAGCGACTTTCACGTCGCATACGAGGACTTCCTCATCCTGACCTATCTGTGGGCGCCCGCCTGGGCGGCCGTCGTGGTGCTCAGCTTCTTCGTCTTCGAGGGCAGGGCCCGGCCGGCGCCGGCACTCGCGGCGTGGCTTGCCGGCACCGTATCGAGTCTGGCCTTTGTCAACTACGCCAACCTGTTCGGCAACGTCGTGTCCGGCTCGAGCTTCTTCAACGACCGCCTCATCGCGACGCTGCACGGCGCCGACCTCTCCGGGCTGATCAGCGTTGCCGTCGCCGCGGCGGTCTACTGGGCCGGGCTGCGGCTCAGGCCCGCATGAAGCTCCCGGTCGCGCTGACCATCGCGGGCTCCGACTCCGGAGGAGGCGCGGGCATACAGGCCGACCTCAAGACGTTTGCGGTCCTCGGCGTCCACGGCACGTCGGCCATCACCGCGATCACGGCGCAAAACACGATCGGGGTGACCGACATCCTCGATCTGCCGCCGTCCCTGATCCGCGAGCAGATCAGGGTCGTCGTCGAGGACATGGGCGTCCAGGCCGCGAAGACCGGCATGCTGTCGAGCCCGGAGATCATCGAAGCGGTCGCCGCCGCGGTCGAGCTGCACGGCCTGCGGACGCTCGTGGTCGACCCTGTGATGGTGGCCAAGGGCGGCGCCAAGCTGCTCCACGACGACGCCGTGGCAACACTGCGCGCGCGGCTGATCCCGCTGGCCACGATCATCACGCCGAACCTGCCGGAGACCGAGGTTTTGCTCGGCCGGAGCATCACGACCATCGAGGAGCGCCGGCTGGCGGCGCGCGACCTCGTCGCGATGGGCGCTCGCGCGGCCGTCGTGAAGGGCGGCCACGCGCACGGCGACGTGACAGACGTCTATTTCGACGGGACAGAGCTCGTCGAGCTCCCAGCCCGGCGCATCGAGACATCCAACACGCATGGCAGCGGCTGCGTGTTCTCGGCCGCGATCACGGCCTGCCTCGCGCGCGGCGCCGAACCCCTCGACGCGGTGCGTGAGGCAAAGGATTTCATCAGCCGGGCCATCGCCCACTCCTTGGAGATCGGCCATGGCCATGGGCCGGTGAACCCTATGTTCGGGCACGCCTTGGGTCTCAGGGGAGGCGGTTAAGCTTTTCGCCCATGAGCAAGCGAAAGCGCGCCACCCCCGGCAAGACGCCCGCCGACACCGGCAAGCCGGCCTCCGACGAATCGACGGACGACGCGGCGGTCAAGGACGACATGGTTCACGTCACTCCGGACCTTCTGGCGGGAAGCCCGGACATCTTCGCCGGCAAGAAGACGGAAGACGTGCCGGAGGAGTTGCCGGCGCCGCCGGCTACATCCGTGGAGGACTCCGAGGCCGCCACGGAACCGGTCGAGCCCGCCTCTCCCTTCGAACCCACCGAGCCGGAGCCGGCGGAGCCCACCGAGCCGGAGCCGGCGGAGCCCACCGAGCCGGAGCCGGCCGAAGCGAGCGCGACGCTCACTCCGGAACCGGAACACTTCGTAGCTCCAGAACCTCCCACCAGTCCCCCGCCGCCGTATGTCGACGCGGTCCCCTATACGGCGCCGCAGCGGCGTGGTGGCTCCAGCCTCGCGCTCGGCATCGTGCTGGTGGTGGTGGGGATCTTCGCGTTCGTCGTCGTCATGGCGGGCGTCGACCTGACGCAGTACGGCTGGCCGCTGTTCGTCATCATCCCGGGCCTGACGCTGCTCGTGGTCGGATTCGCCGGCGTGGGTTCGGTGGCTACGATCCCCGGCGGCATCGTGACGATGCTCGGCCTTGTGCTCGCGTACCAGAACAGCAGCGGCGACTGGCCGACCTGGGCTTTCGCGTGGGCCCTGGTCGTGCCCGGTGGAGTCGGCCTAGGAATGTATCTGCAGGCGTTGCGCGATCACGACCAGCAATCGCTCCGCACCGGACGGACGCTGCTGTTCATCAGCGCGATGATCTTCATCATCGGCTTCGTCCTGTTCGAGTCGATCCTCGGCATCAGCGGGCGTGACTACGGCGGCTTCGGCAAGGCCGCGCTGCCGCTCCTTCTGATCGTGATCGGGATCATCCTGCTCGTGCGCAGCGCGCAGAGGAGCCGCAGAGCCTAGCGAACTTTCTGCTCGAGCTTCTCCCGCGTGATCTGATACTCGGTCGCGTTGCGGTAGGGCTTGAAGCCCATGGTGCGGTTGATCTTCAGCATCGGCGCGTTCGAACCCGCGTTGCCGGTGGAGACCCACTCCGCCCGCGGGTACAGGTCGCGCAGATGGAGCAGCATCGCCGCCTTGATCCACTTGCCGAGGCCGCGGCCACGAGCGTCGGGACGCACGCCGGTGAACTCCTGGTGGATGATCGCCGGCCGGTAGGCCGCCCACAAGGTGTCGGTCACACCCGAGATGACACCATCGGCCTCCCGCGCGATCACGGTGTGCGGCACCTCGCCGCTCATCGAATGCCGCTCGTACCACTCGCCCATCCGCTCCGGCGTGATGACGATCTCACCGTGGTCCAGCGCCTCGAACGGAATGGTGTTGAGCATCGCCGACACCTGCGGCGCGAATTCGGCCCACTTCTCGCGGGGCATGGGGCCGTCGAACATCTCGAGCCTTGTCTCTGGCGATCGCCGCACGCCCTCCTCGACCCAGCGCTCGAGCATCGGCCAGTCGACCTCTGAGATCTTCAGCCGGCTCTCGATCTCGGTCAGGCGGGCCTCTGCGCCCAGCCATTTCATGAACCCATTTCCGGTTTCGTCCTCAACCCAGAAATCGGCTGTCGTCGTGCCATGCGCGCGCATTCGCTCCAGCAGCTGCGGCAGCCACAGGCTTGCGATGCCCTGCCGCCGGACATCCGGGCGGACGTAGGCGTCCGCGAAATAGAGGTGTTTGTTGGTTGCGTACTCGGGAGAGCCGGGGCGCGCCATCTCGCCGTAGAACCAGCTGAGCATCTTTCCGCCGCGCGAGATCTCGTATTGCTCGTGGATCTCGAAAGGGTTCTCGCGCTTCATTAGCCGCTCCTCGTCCGCATCCGGCCGAGGCGGGTCGTCGGGACGCAGCTCCGCCTGCCGCATGCGGCGAAGCTCGTGATATCGCTTCCAGAAGTTGCGGTCCGCGGTGCCCGGATCGACCGGTGCGGGGACCAGCTCCCCGATCATGAAGCGTCGATAATCTCACGAGTGTCAGGCTCCGAGCGGCCGTTCAAGGTGGGCGTGACGATTCACCCGCAGCAGTGCACTATCCAGCAGCTGCGCGACGCGTGGCGGCGAGCCGACGACCTCGGTGTCGACAGCATCTGGTTTTGGGACCACTTCTTCCCGCTGTATGGAAATCCCGACGGCAACCAGTTCGAATGCTGGTCCTTGCTCGCCGCATGCGCGCTCGACACGCACGCGCCGCAGATTGGGCCGATGGTCTCCTGCGCCGGCTATCGCAACCCCGACTTGATCGCCTACATGGCCGGCACGATCGACCAACTGTCAGGCGGACGGTTCGTCCTCGGGTTGGGCGCGGGCTGGTTCGAGCGCGACTACTCCGAATACGGCTACGACTTCGGCGAGGCGCGTGACCGCGTGAGGCTCCTGAAGGAGGTGCTGCCGCGCATCAAGGGGCGCATCGCGAGGTTGAAGCCTGGCCCCGCGGGCAAGATGCCGATCCTCATCGGCGGCGGAGGCGAGCGCGTGACCCTGCGCCTGGTCGCCGAGCACGCCCAGATGTGGAACGCTCTCGGCACGCCCGGCGAGTACGCGCACAAGTCGGCGGTCCTCGACGAGTGGTGTCAACGCATCGGGCGGGATCCGAAGGAGATCGAGCGGACTGCCAACGTGCCGGCGATGAGCGAGAAGGACGTCGAGCAGTGGCTGAAGGCTGGCCTCCAGCACTTCGTCCTCCGGCTCGCCCAGCCCTTCGCGACCAAGGACCTCGAGCGGATCCTCAACCGGCGGGACGCTTGATCTACAACGAGAACGGAGCTTATTTGTGACCCATCCACTAACTATTTATCGGGCCCCGGCATAGCATTTCGGCCACCACACCCTCTTCGCGGCGCGAGCCTCCTACCGCTTGGTCAGGAGGCTCGTTTTTTACATAGGGGAGGCAGGCCTCCCCTATGAGACCCCTCCTTCCACAAGCGGCGTCCGGCGGCGTCTGGTAGTTGACGCCTTGGTGACGGCCCGAGTTAATCGGGCCTAAGTCCGCACCTCGTCTAAATTCAGGCTGCTTTGACGGCGGTCACCAGCTTGTTCAGGGAGTCCTTCGCGTCGCCGAAGAACATCACTGTGTTCGGGCCGTACATGAGCTCGTTCTCGATGCCCGCAAACCCCGGGCGCATCGAGCGCTTCATGAAGATGACGTTCTTCGCCTGGTCGGCGTTCAGGATCGGCATGCCGTAGATCGGGCTTCCCGGCGTGCTGCGGGCGGCCGGGTTGACCACGTCGTTCGCGCCCACGATCAGGGCCACGTCCGCATTCTTGAAGTCGTCGTTGACCTGGTCCATCTCCTTGAGCTGCTCGTATGGCACGTTGGCCTCGGCCAGCAGGACGTTCATGTGCCCGGGCATGCGCCCGGCGACCGGGTGGATCGCGTACTCCACGTCGACGCCTCGCTTCTCGAGCACGTCGGCCAGCTCGCGCGCCGCGTGCTGGGCCTGCGCCACCGCGAGGCCGTAGCCCGGGACGATGATCACGCGCTGGGAGTAGGCGAGCAGGGTGCCGAGGTCCTCCGCGGACGCCGAGCGAACGCTGCGCGCTTGCCCGCCCGCGGCGGCCGTGGCCACCGCGTGCACCTGGCCGAAGGCCCCGAAGAGCACGTTGGCGAGCGAGCGGCCCATGGCGTCGCTCATCAGCTTCGTCAGCAAGCTACCGGAGGCGCCTACCAGCGTCCCCGCCACGATGAGCGCGAAGTTGTTCAGGGTGAAACCGCTGGCGGCCACCGCGAGGCCGGTGAACGCGTTCAGCAGCGAGATGACCACCGGCATGTCGGCGCCGCCAATGGGCAGGACGAACGCCACGCCGAGGACTAGCGCGAGCACCATCAGAGCGACAAAGGAGAAAGGAATCGAGGCGATCGCCAGCACGGCGACGGCAAAGCCGATCACGGAGGCTGCCAGCAGCCCGTTCACGATCTGCTGCCCGGGATAGGTGATGGGCGTGCCGGTCATCAGCTCCTGGAGCTTGGCGAACGCGACCATGCTGCCCGCGAACGAGATCGAGCCGATCGCGATGCTGAACACGCTGGGCAGGGCTTCGGACAGGGCTGGGTGCGTTCCGAACTTCAGCAGCTCGGCGACCGCGACCAGCGCCGCCGCGCCCCCGCCGACCCCGTTGAAGAGCGCGACCATCTGCGGGATCGCGGTCATGCGCACCATGCGAGCGCCGATGGTTCCGATCAGCGTTCCGATGACCACGCCGATCGCGACGATCTCCAGGCCCGCCTTCGTGAAGTGGAGCAGCGGGATGGTGGCGCCGAGGGCGATGACCATGCCGGCCGCGGCCGTGAAATTTCCGTTGCGCGCTCCCTTCGGGGAGCTGAGCTGCTTCAGACCGAGGATGAAGAGCACCGCCGCCAGCAGATAGGCGAGCGCGATGGCGACAGTCACGACCCGAGCCTTCGACGAGAGATTCGGTGGCCAGGCGGCCCAGATGCTAGGCGCGGCCGAGCACCAGAGCGAGTGCATTGGTAAATGCGGGAGCGAGGAGCGCAGGCCGCAACAACGCAGATGGGGTGCATGGGCGCCGAAGATCCGTCGACGGTCTCGGGTCGGGACTGTCTGGTCACTTAGGCGCCGGCGTTGGGCTTGTTCTCTTGGCGGGCTGGCGGCCCTTGAACATCTCGAGCATCCGGTCGGTGACCACGAATCCTCCGACCACGTTGGTGGTGGCAAGCGTCACCGCGACGAGGCCGATCGCGACGTTCACCGGCGAGCTCGCGCCCGCGGCGATCAGGATCGCGCCGACCAGGATGATGCCGTGGATCGCGTTGGTGCCCGACATCAGCGGCGTGTGCAGGATCGTCGGCACCTTCGAGATGACCTCGAAGCCGACGAAGATCGCGAGCACGAAAAAGGTCAGCTCGTTGAGCAGTTCGTTGTTCACGCCGCGCTGACCGTCTGCTTGGCGCGCTCGTTGACGATCTCGCCGCCGTGCGTGACGCATGCGCCCTTGGTGATCTCGTCCTGGAAGTCGATCGCCAGCACGCCGTTCTTGACGAGGTGCAGCAGCAGGTTGGCGACGTTGCGCGCGAAGAGCTGGCTCGTGGTCTGCGGCATCGTCGACGGGACGTTGCTCGCGCCGATGATCGTCACGCCGCCAACGTTCACGTCCTTGCCCGCCTGCGTGAGCTCGACGTTGCCCCCGGTCTCCGCGGCGAGGTCGACGATCACAGAGCCTGGGCGCATGCCGCGGACCATGTCGGCGGTGACGAGCAGCGGGGCCTTGCGGCCTGGAACGGCCGCGGTGGTGATGACCACGTCCGACTTGGCGATGTGCTCGCCGATCAGCTCGCGCTGCTTGCGCAGGAACTCTTCGGACTGCTCGCGGGCGTAACCACCCGCGCCCACCTGGGCCTCGAGCGCTAGTTCGATGAAGGTGGCGCCGAGCGATTGGACCTCCTCCTTGACCGCCGGCCGCACGTCATACGAGGTGACGACCGCGCCGAGGCGGCGGGCGGTGGCGATCGCCTGAAGGCCGGCGACGCCGGCGCCCATGACGAGCACCCGCGCCGGGGCGACCGTGCCGGCCGCCGTCATCATCATCGGAAAGAGCTTGCCCAGCCGGTCCGCGGCCATCAGCACCGCCTTGTAGCCGGACGCCGAGGCCTGCGAGGACAACGCATCCATCGACTGCGCTCGGGAGATGCGCGGCAGCAGCTCGAGGCTGAACGCGGTGATCCCGTGCTGGGCCAATGACTTCACGACGTCGCCCTGGGTCGCGGGCTGGAGGAAGCTGATGAGCACCGAGCCTCTCTTCAGGAGGGCGATCTCGCTCTCCCGCGGAGCCTGGACTTTGAGCACGGCGTCGGCGTCGTGGAGCATCGTCCCGGCCCGGTTGGCGACGGTTGCCCCGGCCTGCTCGTACTGCGCGTCGGTGAGAAAGGCGGCTGCCCCGGCGCCGGCCTCGACGCCGACCTGCAGGCCGGCCGCGACGAGCATCTTCGCGGTGTCGGGAACCAGCGCGACGCGGCGCTCCCCGTGCTCGATCTCCTTTGGGACGGCCACCTTCACGTTCGTGGACTCTAAGGAATCCAGGGTTGCTGCTGCAGGCGCGTAGAATCCTTAACTCGCCGCATAAGTGACCGAACCCATCGTCAACGACCTCACCATCCAGGCCGCCACCGTGAACGGATCCGGCAGTCAGACGGCGAATCTCGTTCTGACTCGAGCCATCTTCCACATGGGGATCCCGGTCGCGCCGAAAAACGTCTTTCCCTCCAACATCGAGGGCCTCCCCACCTGGTATCAGCTGCGCATCACGCCCGAGGGGCACATGGCGCGCTCCGACAAGGTCGACATCCTGGTCGCCTTCAACGCCTCGACCTGGCGTGAGGACCTGAAGACGGTCAGGCCGGGCGGCGTGGCGATCCACGAAGAGGCGTACTCGACCGCCGAGGCGCGCACCGACATCACCTACTACTCGGTGCCGTTCGCCAAGCTGGCCAAGGCGAAGATCCAGAGCGACACGCTGCGCAAGCAGCTCGCCAACATGATCTACGTCGGCGTGGTGGCCGGCCTGCTCGGCATCCCATGGGAGGCGCTGGAGCATGGCGTCCGGCGGCAGTTCCTGGCCAAGCCGAAGGCCGTCCTCGTGAACCTCGACGCGATCAAGGTCGGCTACGACCACTGGCAGGACAACTTCTCCAAGCAGGATCCGTATCGCCTCGAGCCGATGACCGGGGCCGTCGAAGGCAAGGTCCTGGTCGAGGGCAACCAGGCGGCGGCGATCGGCGCGCTCATGGGAGGTGTGACCGTCGTCGCGTGGTATCCGATCACTCCCTCCTCGTCCCTGTGCGAGTACCTGATCGCCTACTCGGACCGATTCCGCGAGGACCCGAAGTCCCACGAAAAGCTGATCTCGGTGGTCCAGGCGGAGGACGAGCTGGCGGCGGTTGGCATGGCGATCGGCGCCGGGTGGGCCGGCGCGCGCGCGATGACCTCGACGTCAGGTCCGGGCATCTCGTTGATGGCCGAGTTCTCCGGCCTCGCCTACTACGCCGAGGTGCCTGTGGTGATCTTCGACATCCAGCGCATCGGACCTTCGACCGGCCTTCCCACGCGCACGTCGCAGGCGGACATCGGCTTCGTCTACACGCTCTCGCACGGCGACACCAAGCACCTCGTCCTCCTCCCCGGCTCGGTCGAGGAGTGCTACGAGTTCGCGCGCGACGCCTTCGACTACGCGGACAGGTTCCAAACGCCGGTGTTCATCCTTTCCGACCTCGACCTCGGCATGAACCTATGGATGACGCCCGAGTTCAAGTACCCCGAGAAGCCTTTCGACCGCGGCAAGGTGCTGTCGAAAGAAGACCTCGAGCGGCTCGCGGGCGAGTGGGCCCGCTACCGCGACGTGGACGGCGATGGCGTGACCTTCCGCACGCTCCCCGGCACCGATCACCCCGCAGCCGGCTACTTCACACGCGGCTCCGGGCACGACGAGTCCGCGAAGTACACGGAGGGCGCCGACGCTTATGCGCGCAACATGGACCGCCTCGTGCGCAAGCTCGAAACGGCACGTCACGCGCTGCCCGCGCCGGTGGTCGATGAGGACGGTGCGAGCATTGGGCTCATCGCGTTCGGCTCGACTCACGCCGCGGTCGTCGAGGCGCGCGAGACCCTCGTCGCCGGGGGCAAGCCCGTCGACTACCTCCGGGTACGGGCGCTGCCACTGTCTGACGACGTAGCTGCGTTCGTGTCGCGACACGAGCACGTTTACGTGGTCGAGCAGAACCGGGACGGACAGCTCTACGACCTGATCCGTCTCGCGCTGCCGGCAAACCTCGTCGAGCGTCTCCGCTCGATCCGCCACTACAACGGTCAGCCGATCCCAGCGCCCGCCATCACAGAACCCCTTTTGCAGCTGGAGGCTGTTCCCGTATGAGCACGACCATGAACCGCGTCGGATTGCCTCGAGATGCATATAAAGGAGCCGCGACAACCCTGTGCGCCGGCTGCGGCCACAACTCGATCACCAACCACATGATCAAGGCGCTGTACGAGCTCGGCGTCGAGCCGCACCTGCTCGCCAAGATGTCGGGCATCGGTTGCTCGTCGAAGACGCCGGCGTACTTCGTCGAGACCGCCCACGGCTTCAACGGCGTGCACGGCCGCATGCCAGCCCTGACCACCGGGGCCCACCTGGCCAACCGGCAATTGATCATGCTCGGCGTTTCGGGCGACGGCGACACGGCGTCGATCGGCCTCGGCCAGTTCATGCACATGATCCGCCGCAACGTCGACTGCACCTACATCATCGAAGACAACGGCACGTATGGCCTGACCAAGGGTCAGTTCTCGGCCACGGCGGACCTCGGCTCGGTGCAGAAGAAGGGCGCGGTCAACACCTTCCAGCCCATCGACCCCTGCGCGGTCGCGCTGGCGCTCGGCTGCTCGTTCGTCGCGCGGTCCTTCAGCGGCGACGGCAAGCAGGTCGTGCCGCTCATCAAGGCCGCGATCGCCCATCGCGGTACCGCGATCCTCGACATCATCTCGCCGTGCGTCACCTTCAATGACCACGACGGATCGACCAAGAGCTACAGCTGGGTCAAGGACCACGAGGAGTCGATCGCCGACGTGTCGTTCATCCCGTTCTTCGAGGAGGTCCACGTCGACTACGAGCCTGGCACCGTGCGCGACGTGCAGCTCCACGATGGATCTCATATCGTGCTCAAGAAGCTCGGTGACGACCACGACCCGACCGACCGTCAGGCGGCGATCCAGGTCATCGAGGAGGCCCGCGTCGCGGGCCACCTTGTCACCGGTCTACTGTATGTCGACACGAAGGCCGACGACTTCGCGACCACGGAGCACATCCCCGCCCGCCCGCTGAGGGACCTGGGCGAGGACGAGCTTCGCCTGACGCGCGACGAGTTCGCCCAGTTCATGTCCGAGTTCGCCTGAAAACCAAGTTCCGGCCGCCTGTTCGCGCGACGCCCGAGGAGATCCGCAAGGGCACGCGCCTGGTGGCACGAAAGGACCCCGCGATGGCGGCCCTGATCAAGCGGGTCGGCCCCATGAGCTTTCGCGAGCCCAGCGACGGCAGCTTCGCGGCGCTGGTGCGGTCGATCATGTACCAGCAGCTCGCGGGAGCCGCGGCGACCGCGATCCACGGACGTTTCCTCAAGCTCTTCGCGGATGGACTCTCGCCCGCTGCTGTGCTGGCGCTCCCTGAAGGTGCGATGCGCACGGCGGGTCTCAGCGGCTCGAAGGCGGCCGCGGTCAGCGACCTCGCTCAGAAAATCGTCGATGAGACCGTTCCGCTGGAAGACGTCGAGTCGCTGTCCAACGACGACCTGGAGGCGAGGTTGGTCCAGGTGCGCGGCATCGGCCCCTGGACGGCGGAGATGTTCATGATGTTCCAGCTTCAGCGCCTCGACATCTGGCCGACAGCCGACTACGGCGTGCGCAAGGGTTGGGCGTTGGTCCATCGGAAAAAGAACCTCCCGACGCCAAAGGCGCTGGAGGCCGAGGGCGAGAAATTCCGCCCGTACCGAACGATCGCCGCCTGGTACTGCTGGCGCGCGGTCGAGATTTGATGAACCAGGGTCGAGATATGAGGGAAAACCCTGATGGTTTTCCCTCATCGCGCGTGCGGCTTCGCCGCAGGCGCTGCTCCCATTCCGGTATACGGGTGGGACTTGTCTAAGGAGTCACTCGGAGCGACGTTTGGGAGTCCAAATAGACAAAGTCGCGGCCGGGGTGAACCCGGCCGCCCTGGCGACCATGGTTAAGTAACTAGCGGCCGTATTTTCGGCGCAGGCGCTCTATCGATTGGTCGGTCATCGGCGGCCATCCGTAGGCGTCGAGGAACGGGCGCGCGAATCCCTTGCCGTAGTTGTACTGCAGCGTCCACACGCCCGCGGCGAGGTCGTCTTCGGGGTTGCCCAGGCCGGCGCGCCCCACGTCGACGACCGCGCTCAGCGAGCCGTCCTGGACGAGCACGTTGGGGAGGCAGTAGTCGCCGTGGATGAGCACATTGCCTCTCTTCTTCACCCCGAACGGGCAGTCGGCGGCCTCCGTCCCGTGCAGCCCACGCAGGACCTCTCCCAGTCTCGTTGCGACGCGAGTCGCGTCCCAACCGACCGACTTGTCGTGCATCGGGACGCCGACCACCTCGCGCGTCAGCAGCCAGTCGTCGCCCGCCTCGTGGAAGAAGCCCAGCATCTCGGGCACGGGCCAATGGCCGGCCAGCCACCGTAAGCGATCGCGTTCCGCGCCCAGGTCCGCCGCTCGCTTCACGAAGATCGCGCCGCTTTCGCCTGTCAGACGCCAGACGGTGCCGGCCCAACTCATCCAGGCGAACTCCTCGCGAAACGAGGGCGAGCCGAGGACCTGGTGCGCCGCATCGCGCAGGGTCGGCGGTAGAGGTAGCGGTGAGCTCATAGGTACGATCTGCAGTAAAGCTTGATCACGCTCCCAGATTCCGCCGAAGCCTTCAAGGACGCGACCTGGGAAGAGGTCCTTCCCTATTACGAAGAGCTCGAGGCAAGACCGGTGGACCGCTCCACCGTGGAATCATGGCTGGCCGACTGGTCGCGGTTCGAGTCGCTGCTGTCGGAAGCCGGCGCGCTCGCGCACTTCGCCTACTCGACCAACACGGCCGATCCGGCGCACGAAGAGGCGGAGCTGAGGTTCGGCACCCAGATCGCGCCCAACGCGCGCGAACACCGGACGAGGCTGCAGGCGCGCCTGGTCGAGCTGCGTTACGTGAGGCCCGGCCTCGAGACGATGGTGAAGCGCTTTCGCAACCAGATGGAGCTCTTCAACAAGGCCAACGTGCCGCTGTTCTCGCAGCTCGCGAAGCTCTCGACCGAGTGGTCGAAGGTCATCGGCGCGATGACGGTCGAGTGGGAGGGCGAGGAGATCACCCCGCCGCGCGTCCAGCCCTATCTCGAGGAGAACGACCGCTCCGTGCGCGAGCGAGCGTTTCGCCTCATGTTCCAGCCCTACATCGATCAGCGCGACACCCTGGCGGGAATTTTCGACAGGATGTACGACGTCCGGCAGCAGGTGGCACGCAATGCCGGCTTCGACAACTTTCGCGATTACACGCACCGCGAGAAAAACCGTTTCGATTACAGCCCGGACGACTGCCTGCACTTTCACGATGGGGTCGAGACGGCGGTCAAGCCGGCGGTCGCCCGGATCATGGAGCGGCGCCGGTCGGAGATGGGCCTCGAGCGGCTCAGGCCGTGGGACGTCGCGGTCGACCCCTTGGGACGACCTGGACTGAAGCCCTTCACCGACATCGCGACCTTTATTGATCGCGCGGGTGGTGTCTTCGCGAACGTCGATCCCGACTTCCGCGGCTACTTCGAAGTAATGGCGGACGCCCACCTGCTCGACCTCGACAATCGCAAAGGCAAAGCACCCGGCGGCTACTGCCAGACGCTGGCGTTCCGCAAGATGCCCCTGATCTTCATGAACGCGGTCGGTATCGACGACGACCTTCGCGCGCTTCGGCATGAGGCAGGCCATGCGTTCCACTCGTTCGAGGCTTCCCGGCTGCCGATCCTCTTCCAGCGTCACCCGGGCTCCGAGATGGCTGAGGTGGCGTCGATGACGATGGAGCTCTTCACGGTGCCGTTCATCGACCAGGCACATGGCGGTTACTACACGCCGGCCGATGCGCGACGCTCAACTCGATATCTGTTCGAGGACATCGTCCTTTTCTTCGCGCACTGCGCGTCCGTCGACGCCTTCCAGCAGTGGATCTACACGACCACCGAGGGCCGAGACGCCGGCGCCCGCGACCGGAAGTGGCTCGAGCTGCGCGGGCGGTTCGAAGGCGACTCGGTCGACTGGACCGACCTCGACGCGCTGCGCGTCGCCCGATGGTATTTCCAGCCGCACATCTTCGACGTACCGTTCTACTACATCGAGTACGGCATCGCGCAGCTCGGCGCGCTCCAGGTGTGGCGCAACAGCTTGCGCGACCGCTCGGCCGCAGTGCGCCACTACCGCGAGGCGCTCGCGCTCGGCGCCACCAAGCCGCTACCCGACCTGTTCGGGGCCGCGGGTGCGCGACTGATCTTCGATGCCGAAGGCATGGGAGAAATGATTTCCGCGGTCGAGGAGCACCTGACCGCCCTGGATTAGTTGTGCCCTGACTAGTTGTGCCCTAGCTAGCTAGTTGTGGATGATGTCGCGGAGCGGCCGGTGCGGGCCGAAACGCGGCGCGGCGATTCCGGCGAGGGTGATCAGCCGGATCACCCGGCCACGATGGCCGCGATAAGGCTCGAGCAGCTCGAGCATGCGCTCGTCCGTCGAGCGCGGAGTTCCGTCAAAGAGGTATCCGACCGCATGCGGCAGGTGGTAGTCGCCGATCGGGACGGCGTCCGCATCTCCCAGCGCCACCATCGCCACCTTCGCGGCCGTCCAGGGTCCGACCCCGGGGAACGCCCGCATCCTCGAGTAGGCGCTGGGCAGGTCCATCGTCACGGTCTCCTCGAGCCGTTTCGCACTGCGCGCGGCGCGGATGATCACGTCGGCGCGGCGGCGCTCGATCCCAAAGCGGTGAAAGGCCCAGTAAGGGGTGCGCGAGAGAACATCGGGTGACGGCGGCAGGATCATCCGCGCCGGCCCTGGAGCCGGTTCACCGAGGGCGTAGACAAGGCGCCGGTATGAATCCCGCGCCTCGATGGTGGTGACCAATTGGCCGAGCACCGCCGGGACCAGAGCCTCGAAGACCGCCTGGGTCCGCGGCATTCGCAGTCCAGGGGACTGCCGGTGCACGCGCGCGATCAAGGGGTGGGCGGGATCGAAGCCGCTGTCATCGTCCTGCGCGCCGCAAAGCACCGGCGCATGCTCAACCGACCACTCCGCGCCGGGGCCCCACGCCTCCACCGCAACCGACCCGTCGCGAGAGCGCAACATCATGGTGGCCGGTCCGAGCGGCGTTCGGGTCGCCCGCCAGATGGCTCCCTCTTGGTGTTGCAGCCAGGGCCCGGCACCAAGCGGGCCCAGGGTCAGGCCCAGGTCGAGCGCGCGTCCTGGTACGAATCGACCCTTGGCGTCCGCCACGAAGCCTGAGGTTAGCTAGTGAGTGGCACCGTGAACGTGAAGGTGCTGCCGACGCCGACGCGGGAGTCGACGGTCAGGTCGCCGTCATGCATGAGGGCGATCTCTCGGGACAGCCACAGCCCAAGCCCCGTGCCCTGCACGTGCATCGAGGATTCGATGCGGCCAAATCGGGTGAACAGCATCGCCTGGTCCTCTTGCGCGATGCCGGTGCCGTGGTCGGTCACCGTGACGAAAGCTTTGTCGCCGTCGCGGCGGACGTCCACGTCGATGTCGGTTCCGGTCGGCGAATACTTCGCCGCGTTGCTGAGCAGGTTGCGCACCACGATCTGAAAGCGGTCGGGATCGACCTCGGCCTCGATCGTTTGCACCGGCATGTCGACTTTCAGCTCGTGGCCGCTCAACAGCATCCTCACGCCGTCGATGGCCGAATCGGTCAGCTCGACGATGTCGGTCCTCCGCCGCTTCAGCGCGAGGCGGCCTTCTTCGAGCCGAGAGGCTTCGATCATCTGCTCGATCATCCAGTTCACCTCATCCGATTTCGAGATGAGGAGCGGCAGCACCGACCGCGCCTTCGGCGCAAGCTCGCCGAGCGCGCCGCTGTCGAGCATCGTCAGGTATCCCTTGATCACGGTCATCGGGCCACGCAGCTCGTGGGACGCGATGTTCAAGAAGTCCGTCTTGGCGCGCTCCAGTGCAGCCACCTGTGTGTGCAGGCTCACGCGGTCCAGCCCCGCGCTGATGCTCGTCGCGTACTGGCGCAGCCGGCTCAGCTCGTCGTCACCGAAAAGTGGTGTCAACCGGCCCGTGACGATGATCATCGCCCCACGGCCCTGGCGCAGGTCGAGTGGCACGACCAGGTTTCGGCCGTCGCGCCATGGCGCCGGCCCGTGACCATCGACGGCCTCCTTCAGGAACTGAGACTTATCGCTCAACGATCGGGCGTCCGCAGAGCTGATGCCCCGCGCCGCGATCACCTGGTTGTCCGAATCCAGGACGAATGCGGCTTCGGCGCCGACGAGCCGCTCCCCCCAGCCCAGCGCGCGTTCGGCAAGCGTCGCGCGGTCCGGGCTGTACATCAACAGCTCGTGCAGGGCGTGGCGGAACTCGTCCTCTTCCGGCTGGCGCCAGATGCGGCGCAGCCATACCGGCGGGAAGAAGGCCACGTAGAGAACCGGCACGATGGCAAGCGCCGCCAGGTCGATCAGGACCGTGGCCAGGCCGTTGAGCGAGCCGGCCAGCGTCCCGACGACGATCACGATCAGTAGACCGGCGTAGCCGATGCTGATCGCCCGCAGCCGCGCCTTCTCGACCGCGGGCCTGCCCCGGGCCGCCACCCAGAAGGTGACGAGGGGCTCGAGGATGCAGAAGACCCACAGACCGACGAGAGTCGCCAGGACCAGCGTCTGCAGCGCTGAGTGAGGGCTGTCCGGATTTGCGGGCAGCTGAAGGGCGGTGGCGAGGAGACCGACCACCACGAGGGCCGCGGTCAGGGCGCGACGGGTGAGCGCCGCGTAAGGGAGGAACGAGTCCCGGAACATGAGCAGCCCGTAGCCCGAGGCCAGGAACAGGGCGACGCCGATATCCGTGACGACCTGCGATCCGGCGCTCGCTCCGCCCATGGCGGGCGCAAGGAGGATCAGGACGGCAAGCGAGCCGAGGGCGAGCGCCAGGTAGCCGTGGCGGCGGTCCGGATGGAGCGTCCAGCTGACGGCGGTCCTGATCGCCAGGATCGCGAAGGCGATCTCGATGGCGAGCGACAGGACGAGGAGGAGTTCGGACATCAGCGGCTAATAGCCTACCTGACGATTTTTCAAAGACACCAGGTTTGGCGAACTGGTGGCTTACCCGACGAAGCGACGGCGAGCTCGGTCAGCTCCCGGGCATAAGCAAGATCCCGTTCGGATCGATGACGGGCTCGTTCACGCGGCGGATCTCGAAGCCGCGCAGGCCCCGGACGTCAGGCGTGACCTGCGCCGCGCTCCGGCCCTCCAGAAGGTTGATCCCGAGGTGGTGGTGGTAGCCGTCCCAGCTCATGAACCGCATGATGCCGCCGGCCTCGGCCATCAGCTCCATCCCCAAACCCTCATAGAAGGCCTGGCTGGCGTCCAGGTCGGACACGTTCAGGTGCATGTGGCCCAGCACGGTGGCCGCGGGGAACTTTTTCTCGGGCTTGGCGGCGATGCGAAGCAGGCGCTCGAAATCAAGGTGGTCCGTCCCGATGTTGAGGCGCCCGCCCGGGTACTGCCACTCGCTCCGCGGCCTGTCCGCGTACACCTCGATGCCGTTGCCTTCCGGGTCATCGAAATAGAGCGCCTGGCTCACGAAATGGTCGGCCGTGCCGGTCAGAGGAAGCCTCGCCTCGAGGGTTCGCTGGAGGAACCCACCGAGCGTCTCCTCGTCGGGTAGCAGGACGGCGAAGTGGTAGAGGCCCGCGGTACGGCGCGGCCGCTCCTTGCCTCCGGGGAGGGCGGTCAGATTCACGAGAGGCGAGGCGTCGACGCCCATGACCGCGGTGCCGGCGCCGGCGCTCAGCTTCGTCAGCCCGAACGATTCGTAGAAGGCGGTCTCCCGCTGGAGGTCGAGGACCTTCAGCTCGAGGGCGCCCAGCGGCCAGTCGGTATCACTCATCCCTCTACAACTTAGGCGTCAGAGCATCGGTGAGGCTGACCAGCACGAAGAGGAGCACCAGGAGAACCACGAACTCGATTGCGATCAGCACCAACGGGTGGGTGATCAGCCATGCGACCGTTCCGTCGCGTCAGGACTCCATCCGCGACCACGAGCTCTTCGCGCTGGAACACCAGCAGAACCACCAACAACGTGATGACGATCAGGGAGGCGTAGAAGACGGCAACCATGTCTCGCTCCGCAGGGCCGCCACGCCTCCAAGCGGCCCAAACGTTGATCGCGGAGTAGACAACGATCACGACCACGACAGTCATGAATCGATTGCGCCACGTGTGAAACGACGGACGGATGACGAGGTCCTTCCGCTTCAGTACCAGTAGTTGGGACCCTCCGAGCGCGCGCCGGGCGGATCCACTTCGACGCCTTTCGGGCCTGCGAGTCTCCTCACCTCTGACTCCACCCGGGCGATGAATGCGTCGTAGTCCTCGCCCGGCTCCGGACCCAAGGGGGGCCCGAACGTCACCGTGACGCGGCCGGGCCTGGGAACGCGGCGGAACCGCGGCATCACGGCGTACATGCCATCCACATAAGCGGGCACGACCGGCACTCCGACGTCCACCGCGAGGATCGCCGCGCCCTTGCGAAAAGCCCCGATCGCGCCGGTGACGCTCAGGCGCCCTTCCGGAAAGATGATCACGGACCAGTTCTTCTTGAGCAGCTCCTTGAGATATTCGAGGTGAGGCCTCGCGCCACCTCCTCGGGGGATCGGGAAGGCATCGACGGTCACCTGCGCGAGCCGTGCCTCCCATTTGCGCTTGAAGATCGAGTCCGCCGCCGCGACGACCACAGAGCGGTGCCTGTACCGGGAAGGGAGCGCCTCGGCCATCACCACCGCGTCGAGCGCGCTGACGTGGTTGGCGACGAAGATGGCCGGGCCATTGAGCGCTTGGAGGTGCTCCCGATCGCGGACGGCCAGGCGGCAGAAGTTGGAGAGGGCGGGAAACAAGAGCGTGGACTGGAGAGCCGCGCGCATCCGGCGCATGCCCCTCGTCCTGGCCCACAGAGCGGTGTCCAGCGCCCCGGCTTCCAAGTTGCGCATGAGTGTATGCGTGCCGGTGCCCGGAGGTTGAAACCCATTTGAATGCTTCGTTGGCGACGAAGGTGGGCTAGCGGTCCGTTGTCCCTCGACGAGGCCTGGATTGTGATGACGTCCGCGACGCGCGAGCTTTGATCCAGAGGAACAGCGTCAAAAGCAGAATTGGAGGCGCCAGGAACGCGGTGAGCAGGATCGTGCCGGCGAGAGCACCCGCTACAGGATCAGCGCGTTTTGGGAGCAATGCCAGGATTCTCTACCATGCGCCTTCTCGGCGCAGCGCTGACGGCCTGGCGTCGGGGTCGTAGACCGTCCGGTAGAAGGGCTCCGCCCACAGCCGGCTCCAGCGCGAGAGGTGCACGCGGGGGTGCGGTCTCACCCGCCCCGGCGGCCGTGTGCCCCGTTGGCCGCCCGCGTGCCACCGTTCCAGGTCGAGCGCGGCCTCGCGGAACTTCGCCACCGCCGCGGCGGGATCGAGCAGATCTCGATCGTCCCCGTCCTCCCGGCCGAGGTGCTCGCGCCACAGTTGCAGTCGCAGGTCACGGGCGAACTTGCGGGCTCCGTCGCCGAGGCCGGCCGGATCGATGGGGTCGCGAGGGTCGCGTGTGGCGTCCACCACCGCGCAAGCGATCTCGGAGTCGTGGCTCCACGACCGTCGATTGAAGTTGTCCGATCCGACAGACGCCCACACGTCGTCGATCACGCTGATCTTGGCGTGAACGTAAACAGGAACGCCGGCAAGGTTCTCGATGTCGTAGATCGCGACACGGTCGCCCGCCGCATCGAGCAGCACGCTCACAGCGTGCTCCCGCCCCACCTGGTTTGGTCGCAGGGTAAGCGCTCCGGCCTGGTCGAAGAATCTCGGGACGATCGCGATGAGGTGCAGTGACGGATGCGCCACCAGGGCGGCGGCAAAGATCTTCGCCACATCGGTCGACCAGAGAAACTGGTCTTCGATGTAAATCAGGCGGCGTGCTCTCGCGATCGCCTTGCGAAATCCGCGGGCGACGCTTCGCTCGCCCTGGGGAGCGAAGGGATAGCCGCCGCGACGGCGCGCGTAAGTGCGAAGCACCTGCACGGCGTGAGTCCCGCGCGGCGCGGGGTCGTCTTCCATTGGCGGCAAGGCGCTTGCCTTTCGATGCGTGTGCCGCAGCAGGTCATGCACGATCCCGAGGGGATCGCGGCTCAGCGGGCTTCGGTCATCCCAGCGTTCGCGGAAACAGAATTCCAGGTCCCCGACGGCCGGACCCTGGACCGCGAGCTGCGCGTCATGCCAAGGAGGGGTTGGCCCGTACACCGGCGCCATCGCCTGGCGCTGCCGGTCGCCGTGATGATCGGCATCGTCGCGCCGGCTGTGACAGAGATCGATGCCGCCGACGAAGGCAACGTCGTTCTCGGCTCCCCCCGCGTGGCGGATGACGACGAGCTTCTGATGATGGGAGCCACCGAGTCGCACCCGCTGGTCGAGCAGCACCTCGCCGCCCGCCGCGTTGACCTGCTGGCCCAGGTGGCGGTTCTCCTTGGCGCTGAAACCGAGCCTGTCCTGGTGAGAGCGCCAGAGCAATCCTTTGACGATCACGCCGCGCCGAGCGGCCGCGGCGACAACCGCTCCTATCTCCGAATCCGGATCGTCGCTCAGACGTTGATCCGGGTCGCCACGCCAATCCGTGAAGTACAACCGGTCGCCCGCGCCCAGCTCGCGAATCGCTTCCAGCAGCCGGCGGAAGTAGGCGGCTCCATGGACCAGCACCTCGACCCGGTTTCCGGCGCTCCAGGCCAACCGGTCCGGACGCCGGCGGTCGAGCGCGCTGAAGTCATTGCCACGTTCAGCATCAGTGAGAAACCAGACCTCCGGGTCCTCGACAGGCGCCGGCTCGGATTGCATCGCATGAACGATAGCCAGCGGCCTGTTACGGCGATTGTTTCCGCCCTCGGTGCATCCTGAATCACGTGTATGGGTTGATCGCCGAGGTCAGCGAACTTGCATCGCCGGAGGTGATTGCGCCGAAGAGGCGAATCACGGCCGCCTGAGATGGCAACCGTCAATTCGGGTCGTAACGCCGTCAAACGAGCAGCCGGCAACCCGCTGCTCGAGCTGCTGGAGCGCCTTGGATACCTGGTCCGTGGCGGCCTCTACGCCGTGATGGGGCTGCTTGCGCTGGGTCTGACGCTCGGGATCGGCGGCCAGACCACCGATCTGTCGGGAAGCCTGGTGTTCTCGATCAACAACCCTTTCGGCAAGCTCGTCCTGATCGTTACCGCGGTCGGCCTGGCGGCGTACTCGCTGTGGGGATTCACGCGGGCGATCTACGACCCGCTGCACCGTGGCAGAGGCGCATCAGGCTACGCGGCGAGGCTTGGCTTCGTCTCGAGCGCTGTCTCCTACGCCGCGATCGTGTTCTTCGCCCTCCAAATCCTTTTTGGGTCTGGCGGAGCTGCCGGCGACGGCACGCAGAAGTCGATAGCGGCGATCCTCACCCACCCGGGTGGTGGCCCGTTGACGGTCGTCATCGGCCTTGTCGCGATCTTGATCGGTCTCGGGCAGTTCCTCGAGGCCTATCGAGCCACCTTCAAGGAGGACCTAAAGAGCGCCGAGATGACCGCCTCGGAAAGGAACATCGCAATTGGGCTCGGCCGGTTCGGGATGTTCGCCCGCGGCGTTATCTTCCTGGTGATCGGATGGTTTCTCGTCCAGGCGGGCTTCCACCACGACGCGGGCCAGGCCCAGGGCTTCGGTGGCGCTTTCATGTTCCTCTTGGGCCAGCCCTTCGGACGATTGCTCTTGGGCATCATCGCGCTCGGGTTCGTTGCGCTCGGCCTCCATTCCTTCGCGTGCGCGCGCTGGATCAAGTTGATGGGCAGCTCCGCCTGATATGAGCACGAGCACCGCCCGGCGGCGAACCAGCGCCAAACGCGCGACCAGCTTGGTGATCCTGAGCTCCAAGGCAGGCTCCATGACCCCCGAGATCGAAGACAAGGTTCGCAAAGCGTTCGCCGGCAGCCTCGTCGTCGAATTCGACCCGAAGATGGACCTGGAAAAGCTGATGTCGCCCGATGCCGCTGTCGTGGTGGCGGGTGGCGACGGGACCGTCGGGTGGGTGGTTCGCGCGCTCGTGGACACGAAGCACCCGCTCGGCATTCTCTCGATGGGCACCTTCAACAACTTCGCGAAGTCGCTGCACCTGCCGACGACCATCGATGCCGCCATCCGCGTCGTCAAGACCGGGAAACCACATCCGATCACGCTGGGCCGCTTGAACGGGAAGGTTTTCCTGGAGGCGGCCGCGATCGGTCTGTTCGGTGAGACCATCGCCGCCGGGGAGTCGGCGAAAGACCGGGCCTTCGGAGCGTTCGCCGAGGACCTCAAGCACGTCATGGAGGCGAGTCCGTTCACCTACGAGCTCACCGGTGACATCAGAGGCAGCGGTTCATGCATGTCCCTCGTCTTCACCAACACGAACTCGATCGGCTCGCAGATGCCCGTCAGCGACAAGACTCCTGTCGACCCCTACCTGGAGCTTTCCGTGCACGCAGGCAAAAGCCGCACGGACGTCGTCAAGCGCGTTCTTGCCCGGGTCGTGCTTTCCAAGCACGGGGAGGGAGGCCTGGGCCAGGTGTTCAAGTTCCGCAAATTGGAAGTGGTCACCAAGCCGAAGGTCCGCATCTACGCCGACAACGCACAGCTTGGCCGTACCCCGGCCACGATCACCGCCGAGCTGAGCGCGCTGCAAGTGATCCTCCCCCGATGAGTGCGCTCCCCAAGGACACGGCGGCACCTCTCGCCGAGCCCAAGCAGGCTGCGGCGGAGGTCCTGGCGGGTCGACCGGGGCCGACCGCCAGGCGCTGGCTCGGACCGACCGCCCTGGTCGTCTTCGTCCTCTTCGCGATCGACACCTACCTGGTCATCCAGAACGACGTGCTTCCGTTCGACGTCCCGATCGCCACGTTCATCCAGCAGGTCAATTGGGGCCCGGTCGTCTACCCCATGGAGCTGATCAACGCGAGCGCCGGCATCTGGCAGGTCCTGATAGGCGCCGTTGCGGTGATTGCGCTGTTCGTCCTCGAGCGCCGCGCCGGCTGGCTGATGTTGATCGGCAGCGTCTCGAGCGGGCTCGACAACGTGATCAAGTTGGTGATCTCGCGACAGCGTCCGCCCGCCGACCTGGTGCACATCCTGTCCCCGACGACCGGCTTCAGCTATCCCAGCGGGCACGCGGTCTTTTTCACGTGGATGAGCTTCATGATCGCCGTGTCCGTCGTCCCCAAGATCAGGCCTGCCTACCGGCCGCTGGTATGGATCTTCGCCGCGATCGTGATCGTGCTCACCTGCATCGCCAGGGTGTGGGCGGGCGCCCACTGGCCCAGCGACGTGATCGGCGGCGTGCTCCTCGGAATAGGCTGGTCGGCCTTCGTGCTGTGGCTTCCGGAACGTTGGCTGCCGTCCCCATCGTTCAAATGGTTTCGCAGGAGGCGCACAGCTGCGTGATGGCGGTGAGCGATCGCGACGTTGAAAAAGAAACCTTGATGAGGAATTCCCCCGAGACGGCCCGCAAGTCGGTTCTGGCGAAGCTCTTTCCACCGTGGACGTGGGCGGTCAGAGGTCCTCTGCTCGCCGCGGCCATCGTGGCCGCCGTGGCGGTTGGAGCTCTTACCGCTGTCGTGGTCATTCATCCGTACCTGTCGCTCGACGCGACGGTCGACCGCGACATCCAGGGGACGAACTGGGGCCTGCTTGCTCTGACGTTCCCCTTCCTCACGTGGCTGGGCGGACCCGGTGGAATCTACATGCAGATCGTCGTCGTCGCTTTGGTGCTGCTGTTGAATCGGCGCGCCTGGACCCTGGCCTTCGCCGCTCTTGCCGGCGGACTCTGGTACGAGGTCGCCGTCCACCTGGTCAACCGACCGCGACCGGTGGCGGGCCAGATCCTTCGCGTGACCGAGCACCCCGGCGCCACCAGCTTTCCCAGCGGACACCTGATCTTCATCACGATCAGCCTCGCGGTGTTGATGCTGTGCATCGGCCACAGATTTCTGCCGCGGTGGGCGAGACCGATTGGCTGGGCCGCCGTGGCGGGGATTGTCTTCGCTGTGGGAGTGGACAGGATCTACGGCGGGGCGCACTGGCCGAGCGACGTCCTCGCTGGAATCCTCATCGCCACAGCGTGGCTGACCTTCGTGGTATCGATCCGATGGATCTCAGATCGGGCGCTTCGCGTCTAAACGAAGCCCAGCGCGTCAGCCTCGTTTCTTGAAGAGCCATCCGATCAGCGTTCCGATCCCGATTCCGATGACTCCGCCGACCGCCGCGTCGCTCGGAAAGTGCACGCCGAGGTGGACCCTGGACACACCGACGCCTGTGGCCACTGTGTACGCGACCGGAGCAGCCTTCGGGTAGAAGATCGCGAGGGCTGTCGCGGCCGCGAACGATGATGCGGTATGGCCGGATGGGAATGAGTGGTCCGGCGGCCGGGTCCCGACCACACGTGCTTCGCGGTTGACGAAGGGACGCACCCGGCGGAACAGCGGCTTGACCCTTGTCTGGACGACGTATGTCGCCGTCAGCGATGCCAGTGCCGTGGCCAAACCAGCGCGACGCCCCTTCGGGCCGCCGAGGATCGCGAGGGCCACTCCCCCCGCCACCCACCCCAGACCCTCGCCCAGGTCCGACAGGACGCTGACGTAGCGGTCGCTGGTCGTCGAGTGAGGGAGGTCGTTGATCAACGTGAACAGGCGACGGTCGATCCCGGCCGGAGCGGGCGGCGCGACGACCACCGCAACCTCACCAGCGTCCACCTGGACCGCCACCGGACCGGCCTCGATGACGGTCTTCGCGGCGTTCTTCGCGGGGTTCGTCGCGGGGTTCTTCGCGGCGTTCTTCGCGGCGTTCTTCGCGGGGTGCAGGTCGGCGGCCTTTGGCTTGGTGGGGGGCTTTTTTGTCATGGGACGGCCTTTCGCTGGTATATCAGACCAGAGAGAGACGTCGGGGCAAGAAAACAAGTGACCCCAACGGATCGCCTCTCAAGCTCCGGAACCGGCCTTGCGACCAACTCCGTCACCCTTGAACGTGTCCCTCGGGGCCACTCCGAACAGTACGCCGACCTGAGCATCCTGCCTATCCGTCTTCTCTCAGTAGCCTGGCTACTCGGAAGGAATCGCGCCGGCGCCGGACGAATCGGTTATCCGTCCTGCGACATGATCAGGGCGGTGTACGTGCCGATGCCGACCTGGATCGAGAACGGCAATCCGTCGTAGGGCATCTCGGCAGCCTCGCTGTCCAAGCTGAGGTGGTTGCCGAACGCCGGGTCGTAGCCGGACCAGTCAGAGTTCAGCCGCACGCGCCAGAGTCCGGAGCGCGGGACCCCGATCGTGTAACTGTCGAAGGCGCGATTTGCGAAATTGAGCAGGACGCACGTTTCGTCGAGTGGTCCGCCATCGGCCCACCTGCGATAGCCGATCAGCTTGTCGGCGCCGTTGACGTGGTGAATCTGAAGGCCCTGCCCTTGAAGACCCCTCGTGGTTTTCAGCAAGTTTCGGCGCAGGCGGACGAGATCCCCGTAGAGGTTGAGGATGCCGGAATATCGCGTGGCATTGGACCAGTCGACGGGGAATCCGGAATCGAACCAGTGCGCCTCGAGGAACTCTTGGCCCTGGAAGATCATCGGGACGCCAGGTGACGTGAAAACGAGCGCGGCGCCGAGAACCGAGCGCTTCTTCGCGTAGACGCTGTCTGGCTCAGCGGGGTCGATCTCGGCCGGAACCCGCGTGCCGCCGTTGGCGTCGGCATCGTGAGACTCGGTGAAGACGACTCTGCTGAACGCGTCGCTGCCGTACCGCCGCTCGAGGGCCTGACATATGGCACCCATGTCTCGGTACTCGTCGAGTGTCTGACGCAGCACGCCCCGGACGGCGCGCACGAAGTCCGGATCCCATTGGCAGTTGAAGCCGGCTCCGCCCGAGGCGGTGGGTGCGGTGATCTGGATCTCGCCGCGCATGTCCTCAGCGATGCGGATCTTGCCCTGGTGGCGGCGATCGACCTCGTCGTTGATCGTCTGCAGCAGCAGCCACCCATCCGGCAAGGCCTGGTCACCGTCAGCCGAGCCGTCGACGCTTCTGATCCACGCGGTCGCGTCGAGGCGCAGGCCATCAGCTCGATAGTCCTCGAGCCAGCTGAGCGCGTTGTCGACCAGGTACTGACGCACCTCGGGGCGGCCGTAGTCGGGCCGCGAACCCCACGGGGTAACGCCCCGACGGTCCGGATAGAACCAAATGCCACCCGGCGGCGGGATGTTGCCATCGAAGTCCCACAGGTCGTTGTCGACCGTGCCCATGTGGTTGTAGACGACGTCGATGATCACGCTGATCCCCAGCCGGCGAGCGGAGCGGATGAACCGTTTCAACGCGTCGGGGCCGCCGTAGCTGGTCTCGACAGCGAACGGATTGGTCGGGTTGTAGCCCCAGGACAGGGTGCCGCTGAATTCGGCGGGCGGCAGCAGCTCGACCGCGTTGATGCCCAGCCTGGCCAGGTATGGGAGCTTGGCGGCCGCGTCGGCCAACGTGCCGACCTGCTGGCCGAGCAATTCGTTGAACGTTCCGACGTGCATCTCGTATATGACGAGGTCGCTGATGCTGGGCGGTTGATGATCGGGCGTTCCCCACTCGAACGCAGCCTCGTCGTAGACGACAGATCTCCGATCGTTGTTCATGTCATCGATCTCGCGCGCGTATGGGTCGACCCTCGGACTCAACACGCCGGCGGTCTCTATCGCGTACTGATAGCGCTCACCCGCACCGACTCCTGGGACTTCGGCATGCCAGATTCCTCCCGGGAGGCTCGTCATCGGCACAGTCGTCATGGAGGAGCGCAGATCGACACTCACGGCGCCGGCGTTCGGAGCCCAGACGTTGAAAGTCGTACCGCGGTCCGTGCGCCAGGAGCCCAGTCGCGGAGGGGGTCGCATGCCGCCCCAGCTTAGGATCGTGGGTGGGCGACGGGGTCAAAAATTGTTGCTGCGTCTGTTATGAGCGCTAAACGACCCTTTGTCGAATGCGGGCAACCCTGCGTCTTGCGCTGCGGTGGCATTTGTGGAGACCGCGAACGCGATTGCGCTTGATCCGACTGCAGCTTCGATGGAACCGCGACCTGGTTCCGAGTAGTGAACCGTGAGCTTGGGTGTGATCTTCTTGCTCCTTGCCTTTGTCGCTTTCGCAATGCGGCGATCGGCAGGACTACGGCAACTCCAGATCTGCCTCTCCGTTCGCTAGGAGCTTGGGCGAGGGACGCGCCCCTTTTGCGATCAGCCGACCCGCCTTCGCGAGCTCGCCGTCTTTGTCCAGCTCGGGATCGCCACCGCGGTTGAGCCCGACCGCCGCCCTCAGCTTTCCGGCCGACAGGTAGAAGCCCACGAAATTGCGCTCGGTGAGAGATCCCCTTATCACGAAGCGATCCCACTTGCGCGCATGACCGATGTATTCGAGCTTGTGCTCGAATTGATCGCTCCAGAAACTGTGGATGTAGCGGTATGCGGCCCGTGAGCCGAGCATCGATCTAGCGGCTGCCGCCCCCTGCTTTTCGGCGTTGTTGTAGTGCTCCACCCTCACGCGCCCGAAGACGGGATGAAGGTGATTGGCTACGTCACCCGCGGCAAAGATGCCAGCGACGTTGGTGCGGCAGGATTCATCGACCAGGATTCCGTCCCTGGCTGCAACCCCGGACCCCTTGACGAGCTCGACATTGGGCTCGATCCCGATCGCCACGACAACGAGGTCGCACGCAATGCGCCGGCCCCTTTTCGTCACGGCTCGCTCGACTCGCGACGTCCCTTGGAATCGGACCACTTCGTCCTCAGGCACCAGCTCGATCCCGGCGTCGCGGTGTATCGCGCCGAACACGGCACCCACCTCGGGCCCCAAGACTGCATCGAGCGGTGCCTTACCGCGCATCACCGACGTCACCTTCAACCCGAGCTGGCGCAGCGACGCCGCCACTTCCGAGCCGATGAACCCCGACCCCACCACGACCGCTCGAGCGCCGGGTTTGGCGACCCGTTTGATCGCGTCGCATTCGGCGATCGTCCGGAGCTGGTGAACACCCGCCAGGTTCGCACCCGGGACGTCGAAACGGCGGTTTCTGCCACCGGTGGCGAGGAGGAGGCGTGAATAACCGATAGCGTCACCCGACTCCAATCTCACCTTCTTGGCATGAGGGTCGACGCCTGCAACCCTGGCCGGCAACAGCTCGACCTCATGCGTCCGGTACCAATCGAGCGGTGCGGCCATCCAGCCGGAGAGGGCCTCCTCTCCACGCAGGTAACCCTTGGTCAGAGGGGGCCGTCCAAACGGAAAGCTGGGCTCGTCGCCGAGGATCAACAGCTCGCCGCTGTAGCCCTCCTTGCGCAACGTCTTGGCCGCGGTGCCTCCAGTCAAACCCCCGCCGACGATCACGATCGGACCGCCTACCGCTCTGGGCATCGCAAAACTAGAGTAAGCCCGATGAGCGAGGAGTCACTGTGAGACCAGCATCGTCACGCGGCTTGTCTGATGCTCTGGTTTGTTTCGGCGCCAGCGGCGACCTCGCACACAAGAAGATCTTTCCGGCGCTGTTCGCGATGGCGAAACGCCGTGCGCTCAAGTTCCCGGTGATCGGCGTTGCGCGGTCTGACTGGAGCCCGACTCAGTTTCGGAATCGCGTTACGGACAGCATTGAGAAGAGCGGCTCGGGCGTGGACGACCGCCGTGCCCTAAACGTCTTGTTGTCCTCGCTGTCGTATGTGTCTGGGGACTACGGGTCCGAGTCGACATTCACCGCTCTGAAAGAGGCCTTGGGCGGGAGGCGGCGGCCGGCACATTACCTGGCGATCCCCCCAGCCCTTTTCGGGTTGGTGATCAAGAGCCTCGGCACCGCGGGTCTCGCGCACGGTGGTCGGGTCATAGTCGAGAAACCGTTTGGACTGGACCTTGACTCAGCCCGGCGATTGAACGCGATCGCCAGGTCGGTCTTTGCCGAAGACGCGATATTCCGGATCGATCACTTCCTGGGCAATGAGGCGGTCGAAAACCTTCTCTACTTCAGGTTCGCCAATTCGTTCCTCGAGCCGATCTGGAATCGCAACCACATATCCAGCGTCCAGATCACGCTGGCAGAGGCATTTGGCGTCGGCGACCGGGGCGCGCTCTATGACGGCCTTGGATGCTTGCGAGACGTCGTGCAGAACCACATGTTCCAAATCGTCGCGTTGCTGGCGATGGAAGCGCCGGCCGCCTTCGAGCAGAATGCCCTGCGGAGCGCGAAGCTCAAGGTCTTCCAAGCCATTCGGCCGCTGACGCCCGGGGACTTGGTACGTGGTCAATTCAAGGGATACCGCAGCGTGCCCGGCGTGGCGAAGCGCAGCGATGTCGAGACGTTTTGCGCCGCTCGCCTCCATATCGACTCCGCGCGATGGAAAGGAGTGCCCTGGTATCTCCGGTCCGGAAAGCGACTGGCGACCACCGCCGCGGAAGTGCGCGTGGAGCTCAAGCAGCCGCTGCTCCATATGTTCGCCGGCGTGCCCGAAGTTCCGCCCGACTACATCCGCTTCCGTCTGTCGCCAGGACCCGCCGTAGCTTTCGCTGTTCGCATCAAACGCAGTGACAAGAAGTTTGCCGGCGAGCAACGCGAGATGTTTCTGCTGGATGAGCAGCCGGAAGAGCCGTCCGCTTACGAGCGGTTGCTGAGTGATGCGATGGCGGGCGACGGCACGCTCTTCAACGGCGAGGCCGGCGTCGAGGCCGCGTGGGCCGTGGTCGACCCGGTGCTAAAGAACCATCGTCGAGCCTGGCCTTACGCGCCCGGCAGTTGGGGGCCGAAGCAAGCCGACCGCCTGCTCGTGGCCGGAGACAGCTGGCACCCGCCACAAAAACGCCTCGCGGGGGGAGGCCGCGAGGCGAGACCGACCTGAGGTGGTCAGGTTCGCCCGGGGCGCGTAACAAAATCCATAACTTTCCCTGAGGCGGGTGTTTGGCTGGGGAGGAAGGATTCGAACCTTCAACCTTCTGATCCAGAGTCAGCTGCGCTACCGTTGCGCCACTCCCCAATCCTCGTCAGGAGCCGGGCGCTCAATTCTAAGGAGGTCCCGATTCGGGGCCGCTTACTCGCGCGTGATGTCGACGTCCGGCTTCTTGCCCGCACCCTCCGAGCGCACGGTCATCCGGATCGAGAACGACTCCGCGTTCCCCATCAGCTTCGCGTAACCCTGCTCCATGAGCGTTTTCGCTCTGTGGAGATTTATCGCCCAGCCCACTCCAAAGACGCGGTCACTGAACAGGTGGTCCGACTCGGGGTTCCAGTACGCATCGCGGATCCGCTGCAATGTCGGCGGCCTGAAGTCATATGGGACCACGCCAAGGACCTTTCCCTGCCACGTCCGCTCGGCCGCAGGCTTGGACAGCTCCGTGGCCACGGCCCCGACCACGAGCGCAAAGGCGGCCAGACGCGCCAGGCGACGGATCCGACGCAAACTACGCATACTTCAAGTGAAGCGTAGTACCAGAGTAACTTTGCACGTTTTCCAGACGTTCATCCAGGCGGGGTAGATGGCCAGAAGGCTTCCTTCGACGACGAGTTTGCTGCGCTGGCTGACGCCAGGTCTCCAGATCAAGCGTTGGCTCCTTTTGCTGATGGTGGCGGAGCTGGTCCTGGTGCTCGGCGTCGCCTACGCCTTGAAGGAGATCTACCAGGCGGCCCACCTGCCGTCCGGCTTCTACTACATCACCCTCCAGTTCCTGCCCTACTGGGCCAGGGCGATCATCTTCGGCATCTTCGGTGTCGGCCTGCTGGTCGTCAGCTACCTGAAGCTCACGCAGTCGGTCCTCGGACCGTTCCTTCCCGGAAACAGCACCGCGAGCGTGGTCGAGATAATCCACGCCTTCCGCCTGCGCGGTCGGGGCCCGCGGATCGTCGCCATCGGCGGCGGCACGGGTCTGAGCTCGCTCCTGCGCGGGTTGAAGACCTACACGTCGAACCTCTCTGTCATCGTGACCGTCGCGGACGACGGCGGCTCCTCAGGCCGCCTGCGCGACGAGTACCGGATCCTGCCCCCAGGCGATTTCCGCCAATGCCTCGTCGCGCTCGCCGACGCGGAGCCGCTCATGAAGCAGCTCTTCGACCACCGTTTCAAGGAAGGGTCTCTCGACGGCCACGCCTTCGGAAACCTTTTCATCATGGCGATGGCCGACGTCACCGGCAACTTCGAGCAGGCGCTGCGCGAATCGGGCAAGGTGCTCGCGGTCAAGGGCACCATCGTGCCCTCGACACTCCAAGACGTCACGCTGGTGGCTTCGATCAACGGCAGCACCGTGGAGGGCGAGTCGAAGATCCCGAAGCAGAACGCCCCCATCAGCCACGTGTTCCTCAAGCCGGACGGCGTGCAGGTGAACCCGGAAGCCGCGCAGGCCATCCTCAATGCCGAGCTGGTCATCGTCGGCCCTGGCTCGCTGTATACGTCGATTCTGCCCAACCTCTTGGTGGAGGGCATGGTGGAAGCGATCAAGGCGTCGCCCGCGCTCAAGGTGTACATCTGCAATCTCGCCGCGCAGAAGGGAGAGACGGACGGCTACGGGGTGAGCGACTACCTGCGCGTCATTCGCGAGCACGTCGGCGTCAACCTTTTCGACTTCGTGATGGTCAACTCGAACACCGCCTACGCGCCGACCGGCGGACAGGCCACGGTGATATTCAAGCCCAACGACACGACGCAACACCCGGAGGTTCGGTTCATCGCGTCGGACGTGGTAAACGTGCGAATCCCATCGCACCATGACCCCGACAAGCTCGCCCGCGCGATCATGCGGAAGGTGTGGCAGGCGTAGCAGCCGGCCGGCGCCTCGCGCGCCAGCGGACGAATCCTTCGACCAGCGCCGTGGCCACCGCGACATAAACGAAACCCGCGAGCGCATCCACGACGTAGTGCTCACCGAGATAGATGATGGACAGCAGCACCGCGGCGGTCCACACGATCAATCCGATGGCAAGGGCCCGATACCGGTTCCACGCATAGACCGCCGCCAGCGCCGGAAACGCGGCATGTAGAGATGGAAACGCGGCGAACTGGTTTGGATTCAGGTGCGTGTACAGCGGAGAGACGAAGTAGTTCTTGCCCCAGAGCTTGTCGACCGTCTCGTTGAGGATCTTGTGGACCACCATCGGATCTGGCGCCTTTCCCTCCTGGAACTGATACCAAGGCGGCGCTGACGGCCAGAACAGGTAGGTCACAAACGCAAGGAAGGCCATCAGCAACAGCGCCGCGATGAAGCGGTGGAAGTGCTCCCTGCTGCGCAGCCAGAAGACGAAGCCGACGAGGATGGGCAGCGGGAAATGCATGAAGTAGAAGAACATCGCGACCACGTCCTGCGGGCTGACCGATTCCACGTGGTAGAAGGCGTGCTGCAGCGTCAGTGTCGGCAGAGTTCCCGCAAAGACCGCCTGCTCGAGGCCTGACAGATCGTGCGGCGCGAAACCGGTCTTCGAGGCAAAGCCCCGCATCGCCTCATAGGCGAAGAAGAGCAGGAGGAAGGGCCCCCAGTCGGCGATGAAGGTCAGCGTGCGTCCCATCGCGATCGCGATCACCAGCAGGAGGAGCACCACCTCCTCCGGCTCGATCGAGATGCCGCGCCACAGCATCACGCCGAAGATGACCGAGAGATATATGAGGCTGCCGACGAGGAGTGCGCCTGGGCGCCTCACCCTTGGCCCTCGCTCAGCCGGTTCGGACAACCGCCACCGCCGCGATCTCAACCGTGCACGAAAACGGAAGAGCGTTGGTGCCGAGCGCCGCACGCGTGTGGCGACCCGCCGCGCCCAGCACTTCGACGAACAGGTCGGAGGCGCCGTTCAGCACCTTCGGCTGATCGCCAAATCCATCCGCCGACAGGACGAACCCGATCACCTGCAGCATCTCATGGACAGCGTCGAGCCCGGCCGCGGCCTCGATCTGAGCCAGCACAGAAAGCCCGCACAACCTGGCGCGTCGCGTCGCCTCCTCCACCGAAACCTCGTCAGGACACCGCCCGGTGAGCAGCGTGCCGCCCTCGCGCGCGACCTGGCCCGCCACGTAGAGGAGCGTACGGCCGCCTCCGACGGGGACGGTTCTGGTCTGCGCGTACGACGCGGCGGGCGCGGGCGCCGGCGGGAGCGTGATGCCCAGCTCGCGCAGCCGGTCGTGCGGAGTGGTCACCGGCCGCAGTCTAGCCGCCTACCTCTGGCGGCCGCGCAGGTGAGCGACCACCGCGGTGAGGACCACGGCCAGGGCCCCCAGGCCCAGCGCGACGTACGGAAGCTGGGGCGAGGACAGGATCTCGCTGAGCATGGAGCCCTGAGATCCCGACGCGCGGCTGCCGCTCGAAACCGGTGATTGCGGCGCGGGCGGTCCCTGGGGCGGGCCACCCGTGTCGTGATAGATCCACAACGAGGCGACATGGTCGGATGGCCGGAAGGTCGCGACGTAAAGCGTCGGACTCTCGTCGTTCGACACGGCGAGCGCCGAGACGGAAGCCTGAGGCGGCTGCAGCGACGTGAAGGTCTGACCCGCATCGTTGGTCCGCCACAGCCCGCCCGAACCGGAGCCGCCGCCGTCGCTCGCCGCGTAGAAATGGTCCGAGTGGTCGGTGATGAATGCGATCTGAGTGAAATCCGTCGAGGGCAGCAGGCCCGGACCGCTGAGCGGGGTGAATGACGCTCCGTTGTCAGGCGATTTGAAAAGTCCCGTGTTCGTGCCGACAAGGAGCGGCCGGACGTTGCCGGTCGGCGGTAGTGGCCCGCAAGCCATGCGGACTGTGATGGTGCCGCTGATCGGCGGGCTCAGCTGGGTCCACGTCGTGCCCGCGTCGATGCTCTGGTAAAGCACGAGACCGGCCGTGGCGGCCTGCGCGTCGCTGCCGGCGACAAGCCTCACCGGTTCGTGAATCGCTTCGACCGCGAGCGCGTTGATGCTCTGGTTGGACAGCCCGGACGGAGTCCATGTAAAACCGTCCTGGCTCAGGTAGATCCCGCGGTCCGTGCCTGCGGCGACCAGGGTAAGCGCAAACGCGAAGACGCGGACGCTGCGGCCTTCCAGCCCGGTCGCCGCCGACCACGAAGCGCCGCCATCCTTGCTCGCGAGCGCGCCCCCGCCGCGTGTCCCCGCGAGCACGACGTGTGCGGTGTACGGGTTGAAGCTGATGGTCGTGAGCGCGGCGGTGCCGGTATGCACCGTCGACCAGCTCGTGCCGCTGTTCGTGCTGCGCAGCAGCGAGCCCGCTGAGTTGCCCGCGAGAAGCAATTGATTGTCTGATGGATCCACCGCAAGCGCAAAGATCGGTGTGCGGCCCTGGTGCGGAAGTGGCTTGAGTGAAACCCACGTGGAGTCGGGTGGCGAATCGGCGACCACGCTCAACGCAGCGATCGCGATGACCCAGAACGCAACGAGCGTCGCGAGAAGACGTGAGGCAAAAAGCGACACGAGCCTGCCGATTATCACTGAAGGCGGGTCGCCCGGTCACCTCCCCCGCGCCCCTCACCAGTGATCCCTCTCCCCTGAGGGGAGAGGGTGCCTGTGCCGTTTCCCTAAAATCCCTCCGTGCTCGTAAAAGCCGGCAGGTGGCTCGACCGTGCCGCTTTCAAACCCGCATCGCTGCCCGACGACCTCGTCACGGTGATCGCGCTGCTTCCGTGCGTCGTCGCCGGCCTGATCATCTTCCGTCTCGCCGCGGTTCAGATGCTCGCGATAGCTCTAGGGGTAGGCACGATTGGCTTGATCGCGAGCTACTTCGTATTGCGTCATCAAGCTCCGCGCCGCGCCGCGAGCTCGCTCATCGCCGCCGTGTTCGGCGTGGCCCTGGTCGGGGCCGGGGCGAGCCTGCTCATCTCGATCGAGATCGCGGTCCTCGCCGTGGTCCTGGAGCTGCTGCGCGCGCGTTACATGCCGGCCATCCGGGCACAGGCGGGGCTGCTTGCATTCGCCGCGGTCGCGCTCGCCACGCGAGGCGCGCCGCTCACATACCTCAACCCGAACGGCAAGACTTTCGGCGATCCGATCGATCCCATCGATACGTGGTTCCGTTTCTTCCACCAGTCATCGTGGACGCTCGATCCGATCCGCCTCTATGTCGGCAACGTATCGGGACCGGTTTTCGCGACGTCGCTCCTCGCGGTTGCGATCGGAATCGCGTGGCTCGCCTATGCGCGGCGCGTCAGCCTCGTCGTCCTGGTCGCCTTCCTCGCGGGAGCGCTGCTCGCCATCTACACATTCCACTGGGATGCGCTGTTCCAATTGGACAGCGGCCCGACATGGTTCGTCGCCGGATTGCTGCTCGCGGACCGCCGGCTTCTTCCTGACTCGTGGCCGGTCCGGCCGACTCTGGGTTTCGCGGCCGGTCTTTTCGCGATCGGATTGAGGCACGACGGCTATGGGATCCAGGCCGCGATCTACACGGTCGCCGCCGTGCAGGCGGTGATGGCCGTGCTCGTGATCGTTCTGTGGTCGGCGTCGGTCGCGATGGAGCGATGGAAGCGAGCGCGAAGGCTGCGTCAGCGCGAGGCCAACCTCCGCGTCGTCAAGACCATCTCGCGGGCCGGTTAGGCGGCGACCAGCTCGGCTTTCGCGAGTCCCAGCGACGCCGCGAGAGACTCGGCGCGCTCCTTGACCTTGGCCCGCACCTGAGCCGTCAAGCGATGGAACGGCTGGACCGACACTCTCATCGTCTTGCCCGACACCACGTAGGACCAGGTGCCGGCCACGGCGCCGTCGACCAGGACCACCGGCGAGATCCAGCCCGCCGTGCGGCTGACCTTCGAGCGATGCACCGGGTCGAAGAGATGATCGCGACTGGCGTAACCCATCAGGTAGGGATCGAAGGCCGGCAGCAGCTGAACCGATCCGGTCGGGGCGCTGGGGAGACGCTCGAGGTCGGAGGTGAGGATCTGCGCGCTGAAGCCTTCGACCGAAACGGTGGTCAGCTCCGAGGCGATGGCCGACCAGGCCGCGTTGGCCACCCCTGACCAGGTTCCCCACCACCTGACGAAGTCGTGCTTCGTTGCCGGGCCGAAGGCGCGCAGGTAGCGGCGCGCCACCTCGGCGAGAGCCACCTCAGGGTCGACCTTCTGCCATGAGCCGATCCAGTTCTCTGGGCGCACGAAGGTGACGCTCTGGCCGCGGCTGGGCCCGAAGCACAGCCCCCCGGCTCGCGCCACAGGCTTGAGGAATCCGCCCCAACCGGATTTGAGCCACTCCCGCACCTTCTCCGACTGTCCTTTTCCAGCGACCGCGATGATCTCTTCCCTCGTCATCGGCCGGCCGTTCAGGGCGCCGCCGATGGTCTCGATCAGCTTGATGAGCTCCGGCTCCGTCAACCCGAAGTACTTGAGCCAGCTGTTCCTGGCTCTCATCCAGTGCCCGCTCATCGCGGCCGAGTAGACCGGGAGGTCCTTCGCGGGGATGAGATGCAGCGTGCCCCGCATCAGCCAGGTCTTGACGAGAGTTCTGTCGTTCCACAACGCCTTCCGAACGTCGGTCACCGGGCGTCCGGTGCGCACCGCTAGCTGAAGCTCCGCGGCGGACATGACTTGCGCCTGGGCGCCGCCGATGTCGCCGGCCACCTTGATCAGGTCTTGTTTGCCAGCCGGCACGAGGTGTTGGCGCTGCATCCGGAAGGCGTGGACCTGCGGCCATATGAGCTCGGCCTCGGCGGTTGATTTCGTTTTCCCGACCACGGAGAGATGATCGGGCTAAATCAGCTCAGCCTGGAGGGAAGCGACCCCACATCGGTCCATTGATCGCCGCCGTCGTCGGTCACCCAGAGGGAACGCGATCTATCGAGGGCCCAACCCCCGCTGGCGCTCCCAAAGCGGATGAAAGTGAACTGAACCCCGTACTGCGACAACTCAGACCACGTTTTGCCCCCGTCGCGGGTCACCATCGATCCCTGCCAGCTCGCGACGTAGGCCACTCCGGTGCGATTCGAGACAAGCGACTCCGGAACGGGGCCCGCGATGGGCGTGGCGTCGCGAGGTGACCATGATTTGCCGCCGTCTTCCGAGACGAACAGGGACTTGCTCGTGGCCGCGCCGTTCGCATCCGGGTATCCGACGCATGCTTCCCAGAGCTCGACGCCGTCGACAGTTGTGGCATAGCCGCGAAACGGATTGCCGGTGCACCTGGACTTGATGGACCGCCACGTGACGCCCGCGTCTGTGGTCATCTCGATGTCGCCGGTTGGAACGCTCGACATGATCAGGCCGTCGGGGAAGGCGACCGGCGCCTCAGGCGAGAAGCCGACCGGCAGCTGGTGGGGCGCCAACCAGGTATGGCCGGCATCGGTGCTGGAACGAACCTCGAGCTGGCACGGCGTGCCCTTGGGGCAGGGATAAGTCGTGGCCCACGCCCGGTTGCCGCTGACGGCGATGCTGTAGACGAAAACGGCGGGCACGGGCAGCCTTTGCCAGCTCTTGCCCCCATCGTGAGTGACGTACGCGCCGCTGATCCCGTAGACAAAACCGTCCAGCAGGTTGGCGAACCTGATCGTTCGCGGCGCGTCCCCGTCGTAGGAGGGAAAGGAAGGGCCGACCTGCACGGGGTGCGACCAGGATCGGCCGCTGTCCAGCGTGCCTGTCACCGCGTAGTAGCAGGTGCTGGCGATCGGGCAGTTCGTGACGAGCATCCAGGCTGTCGTGCGGTCGAGCACATCTTGATCCACCGCGAACAGACCGCCAGGTGAGGGGCTTGGGGACGGGAGCTCGACGGGCAGCGGGGTCGGAGAGGGCGTCGTACGAGCCTGGGGAGGCATGGGGTGAATGCCCCCGGTGCGCTGGACATGGAGCGCACCCGAGGCCGCGCCGTAGGCGACCGCCGCGATGAGCAGGGTGGCCAGGACGGTGATCGCGACGCCGGAGATCGATACGCCTTTCATTTATTGATTAAAGACGCAACGCGGGCTGTTTGGTTACGGGTCAGTCGAACAGCTTGCGGCCCCGCGTCACGAACTGGTCCCGGCGGGGTCCGGTGCCGATGAGCTCGATCGGGGCGCCGACCAGTTCGCCGATCCGCTCGATGTAGTCGCGGCAGGCTTGGGGCAAGTCGTCCCAGCATTTCGCGGCTCCGATCTCCTGCCGCCAACCCGGCATCTCCTCGTAGATCGGTGTGCAGTGCTTGTAGTGCGAGATGTTGGCGAGCGGGTGGCCGAAGTGCGTGCCCCGGAACTCGTAGCCGGTGCAGACCTTGAGCAGAGGCTGGTCGTCGAGGATGTCCAGCCGCATCAAGGCGGCGACGCCCACCCCGTTGAGGCGCACCGCGTAGCGCGCCACGGCGGCGTCGAACCAGCCGATGCGGCGGGGCCTGCCGGTGACCGTGCCGAACTCGTGGCCGCGTTCGCGGATCTGGTCCCCCACCTCGTCCAGCAGCTCGGACGGAAACGGGCCGTAGCCGACGCGCGACGTGTAGGCCTTGAAGACGCCGATCGTCAGGTCGACGCGGGTTGGCGGGATGCCGCTGCCGGTCAAGGCGCCGCCGGCTGTCGGGTTCGAGCTCGTGACGTAGGGATATGTGCCGAAGTCCAGGTCGAGCATGGTGGCCTGCGCGCCCTCGAGCAGGATGTTGGCCTTGCGGTCGAGCGCATCCTGGATCATCGGGAAGGTGTCCTTGATGTAGGGGTCGAGCTCTTTGGCGTAACCCATGTACTCGTCGAGCATGCGTGACCAGTCGTAGGCGTCCTTGCCGTAGAGCTTTTCGAGGATCGGGTTCTTCACCTGGTCGACGACGAAGGCGAGCTTCTTGCGCATGAAGGCCTCTTTCTGGAGGTCGCCGATGCGGAAGCCGATGCGGCGGATCTTGTCCGCGTACGCGGGGCCGATGCCGCGCCAGGTGGTGCCGAGCCGGTCGTCTCCTCGCACGTCCTCCTCGAGCTGGTCGAAGAGCGGGTGGTAGCGCATCACCATGTGCGCGCGCTCGCTCACGACGAGGTTCTTGGGCTCGATGCCACGCTCCCTCAGCTGGGCGATCTCCTTGAGCAGTACGGTCGGGTCGACGACGACGCCGTTGCCGATGACGCACACGCAGTGCGGGTAGAGGATGCCCGAAGGGATCAGCTGGAACTTGAACTCGCCGTGCTCGGTGATGACGGTGTGGCCGGCGTTGTTGCCGCCCTGGGAGCGGATGACCATCTCGGCCTTCTCGGCGAGGTAATCGATGACCTTGCCCTTGCCTTCGTCGCCCCACTGGCCGCCGACGAGGATGATGACCAAAGGGGTTACTCGGTCCCGGGCTCGGGCCGCCTCGTCTCCAGGTTGTAGAAGCGGGTGTGGTCGCGACGGAACTTGAGCTCGATCATCCCCGTGGGGCCATTGCGATGCTTGGAAACAATGACCTCGGCGATCCCTGGCTTTTCATCAGATTTATAGTATTCTGGCCTATAAAGAAATATGACAACGTCACTATCCTGTTCTATGCTACCCGATTCGCGTAGATCGCTCAGGATTGGACGCTTGTCGGGGCGTTGCTCGGGTGCGCGACTCAACTGCGAAATCGCGATCACCGGGATGCGAAGTTCACGGGCCAGGCCCTTCAAAGCACGAGATATGGCTGAGACTTCCTGAACGCGGTTGTCATCGCCCCGAGCGCGGCCGTGCATTAGCTGCAGATAGTCGATAAGGATCATGTCGATGTTGTGCCGCATTTTGGCTTGACGCGCTTTCAACTGCAGCGTGAGCTCATCCATCACCGGCGTGTCATCTATGTAGATTGCAGCCTCGCCCAGCGGTCCGAGTGCATTGGAGACGCGATCGAACTCTGCTTCCGTTAGCAGCCCACGGTGCATTCGCTGCGCGTCGATTTGGGCTTGTTCGGTCAGGAGCCTCTCAGTTAGTTGCTCCTTCGACATCTCGAGGCTGAAGATGGCGAGCGACTTCTTGGCTTCAAGTGCCGCGTGAAGACCGACGTTCAGGATGAAGGACGTGTTGTGAACCAGGATGTCCTGCGCGATGAAGTTGCTCGTTTCTGGAACCGTCAGGTCATACACCTGATGCTCGCCAGTGGGAACGATCGAGATGACCTCATCCCAATAGATCTGGTCGCTCGCCAGCTGTGAAAGCCGACTGTCGCGAAGGACATCCGCGTAATTGGCGAGACGGCCCTGGCTAATTTTGCGCGAAGTGTGCGGATTGAAGCCGCGTAAACCGGCACCTTTCTCTCCTGCACGAACTGCGAGCTGAGTCAGCGTCAACCCACGCTCCAACGTGGCGATTCGGATGTCTTGCCAAATCTCGTTTGGCACATACCCGAGGTTGCTGCGCCGAGGTTCGGTGAAACGCTTGAACCTACGAGACTTCTCGCCTATCCATCCAATTTCCCGCTGGTAAATCTCGACTGATGCGGGCTGAGTGATCTCGACCCGCCAGCATCGATCCTTCTTTTTCCAGAGCTTCGACACGATCCCGAAGCGAACGAATGCGTGATGAACGTCCTCTGCCAATTCCTGGGATGCGACCGCGAATTCGATTCTGGGGTAGCCCCCCATCGAGTAAATCGTGCCGTCACAGCTCATGATCGCCTTGATCAGCTCAGCCAGACCTTTGCGATCCCACGTCCAAACAATCGCGGGGAACCTCTTGTGCTCGGCTCTCTTCCCCCACAGGCCGAGTTCTTTCAGCCATGACTTGACCGGATTTGTCATGCCAAATTTCGTGCGCCTACAGGCGTAATACGCGATTCCCCGTTGACGGATATAAGTGCCCGGGAAGAACAACGTCACTGTCGAGCAGTAGTCAGCGACTATGTCGCGATCTGTGTTAGTGATGCTCGGGCCAGAGCCGGTCAGCGCTCCTTCGGCGATGTAGTAACCAATTAGTCGGATCATCTCGAAAGGGGTCGACTGATCGTGCCCGAAGCAGTTGATTACCCGCGGTACAGCAATCCGATCGCCAATAACGATGTCGTGGAGCGGCTGCCACCCTCTGACTGTCAGGAAGGGATGGTGTCCCGTGACCTCGACCGACCGACCACTCCGGGTGGTGACCCGGAAACAAGGTTTGACTCCGCTGTCGACCCAGGCGGCGATATCCTTCGGCTTGATCGCGCCGTCTTGTCCGAAGCCAAAGACAAGAGGCATGTTTCGACTAACGGCTTCTTCGATTGTCAGCCGCTCTCCCGTCGTAGGGTTGACGATAAGACTGTCATTTTTTACGCACTTCCCCATCGCCGGACGTCCCGCGACGATGATCAGGTCTGAGTCCTTGAACCCGCTTGTCATGCGGTCCAGGTCGTGGAATCCCGATGGGATCCCGACGATCCCCTGGCCACTCTCCATCTGCAAAGAGATCCGCTCCATCGCCGGCCCGAGCAAGTCGTACAGGCGCGCCAGCTCGCGCTGGTCCCGGTCGTCGGCCACGCCGAACACCAACGACTGCGCCTGATTGATCGCGTCCTCGGCCTCAATCGAGTCGTCGTAGCCGTATCCCGCGATGTTTCCACCCGCCGAGATCAGGCGCCGCTTATACGCCTTCTCCTTGACGATCCTGGCGTAGTACTCGATGTTCGCCGCGGTCGGCACCGCGCTCTGCATCGACGCGAGGTGCGCGCGCCCTCCGACCCGATCGAGCAGCTGCATCGTCTGCAGCTGCGCCGCCAACGTGACGTTGTCGATCGGCTCACCCGCGGCGAACAAGTCCAACGCCGCGCGGTAGATCTGCCCGTTGTTCTCCCGATAGAAGTCGTCAGGGCGCAGGAACTGAAGCACCTTGGCGATCGAAAGCGGGTCGAGGAGGATCGATCCGATGATCGACATCTCGGCATCGAGGTCATGCGGTGGTATCCGCCCTGCGGCGAGTGGAAGCGTGGTCGCCATGCTGGTTTCTGTTAGCGGTCCTGCGTGACGATCACGTTGACGTGCGCGCTCACGTCGCGGTGCAGCTTGAGCGATACCTGGTGCTCACCCAGCGTCCTGATGGGCTCCTTCAGGTCGATCTTGTGCCGGTCGATCTCGACGCGGTGCTGCGCCTTCAGAGCCGACGCGACGTCCTGGTTGGTGATCGAGCCGAACGCCTTGTCCTCGGCCCCCACCTTCAGGCGAACCACGACCGTCTTGTTGTCGATCTGGTCCGCCACCGCCTGCGCTTCGCTGCGCTCCTTCGTCTCGCGCTTGGTGGCGGCGTCGCGGAGCCGCTTCGCCTCCGCCTCAGCGCCCTTTCCGGCCGGCACCGCCAGCTTGCGCCGCAGCAGGAAGTTGCGGCCGTATCCATCGGCCACTTCCTTCACGTCGCCGGCATGACCGACGTTCTCAACGTCCTTCGTCAGCAAGACCCGCAATTCACCCGACCTCCGACATGGATTGAAATTCGTCGCGGTGGCGGACTCGCGAACGGATACGGCCGATCAAACGGTAGATCCCATGGCGCGCAGCACCAACTGTGTCGCGCACGTCACGGTCCCAGACGCTCTGCTTGGCCTGCAACGCGGCCTCGTGCTCGTTCCTGATCTCCTCGGGGCACGCTTCGATGAAAGTCTCCACGGCCAGTATCGCCAGTGCCAGCATGTCCAGCTCGCCCACGACCGGGATCCACGCCGGGAGGTCGAGCGGGCTGACGATGATGCCAAGCGCCGCGAGCAGAGCCGCCTTCGGGCCGCGCGGGATTCGTTCGTCGCGCAGAAGGCAATAGGCAAGCTTGCCGTGTCTCGGCACGTCGAACAGGATCGTTTTTGCCCGCGAAAGTATGGATGGCATGGGGGGGGCCGCCAAAGACTACAGCAGTCCATCACCCCAAAGAAACCCGATTAACAGTAGCCTTCCCTCCGTGGCGACGGCGGTAGCGCCGGAGACCGCTCAGCCGGTTCAGCCCCGGCGCGAGATCTCGTATTGGCGGCTGCTCGCGATCAACGCCTTCAAATTCGGTGGCGACGGTGTCCACTGGACTCCTCTCAACACAGTCATCCTGCAGGTCCTCGCCGTTGCGGTCGCGGCGGGCAACACGGGCCAGGGCACGCTCATCGTCGCCAAAGCCAGCTCCGCGGGCGCTGCGTTCGCGGTGGTCGTTCCGATCCTCGTCGGCTATCTGAGCGATCGAACCGCTACGCGCTTCGGGCGCCGCCGGCCATGGATTGCCATCGGGACGCTCATCAACCTGTTCGGTCTCGGACTCCTGGCCGGCGCGGGCTCGGTCCCCGCCCTGATCGCGGCCTACCTCGTGATCCAGATCAGCAACAACGGCGCGTTCGCCGCCTACAGCGCCGTCATCCCGGACGTCGTTCCGCAGCAGCAGAACGGACAGGCATCGGGTCTTCTCAATGCATTGCAGCAGCTCGGCACGGTCGTCGGGCTTTTCGCCCTCACCATCCTTCTCAGCCCAAGTCACCTGGGCAGCACGCATGCAGGGGCAGTCGCCGGTCTTTGGGTGATCGCTCTCTGCACCGCCGGTTCAGTCGTCATCTCGCTGGCAGCGATTCCTGAGAAACCCCTTGAGCGATTGCGATCCGCAGCCCGAGTCGTCATCCCGATGAGGGTTGCCGTCGCTGGTGTCGCGGCGATGGTCGCCCTCGTCGCATTGGAATTCGTGCTTCTGGGGCCCGCCTCCATCTGGTGGTTCGTCGTCGCGGCGCTAGGCCTCGCTGCCGCGTTCGTCACGGTTGTGGCAGGCTCGAAGGTGCCGGGTGTTGTGGCCGCTTTCGCGCCTCTGCGCGATCGCGATTTCTTCTGGGTCCTGACGACTCGGTTTTTCAACACGTTCGGCATCTGGACGATCGCGCCATACATCGCGTACTTCTTCAAGGACGTCGTCCACCGGAAGGACTACGGCTTCGACAGCTCTCTCTGGCTCCTCGCTGTGATCGGGGGTGGCGTCATACCCGCCATCGTCGGCGGCCACCTCTCGGACCGTCTTGGGGGGCGGCGCAAGATCTTCGTCTACGTATCGAGCGCGATGCAGGCTGGAGTCTCAGCCGTCCTACTCTTCAGTCTCGTCACCAACCTCCCGGTGCTTTACGTGCTCGGTGTGTTGTTCGGATTTGGATTCGGCGCGTATCAGGCGGTGGACTGGGCGCTCGCTTGCGATGTTTTGCCAGATCGCGAGAACGCCGCGGCCAAGGACATGGCGCTTTTCCATGTGTCGTTCACGCTGCCCCAGGTTTTCGGCCCGGCCATCGCGGGCCAGCTTCTGTTTCATTTGAACGAGCGGTACGGCAACAACCTCGGCTACCGAATCGTGTTTGCCACAGCCGCCGTCTGGTTCCTTCTGAGCCTGGTCTTCGTCAGGAACATCAGGGGAGTTCGCTGAGACAAGAAACGAGGCGGCGCCTGCAGCGGACACCGCCTCGACCGGGTTGCCACTGGGTGACACGCTTTGGTTTTCTGCGCCGCTTTACGGCCGTTGCCTACTTGTGGAGGCCAACCTTGCGTGAACTGTCAGCGGCCCCGGACGGAGAACGAATTACCTCCACAGTGCGACGATCCGACGACAATGTCAAGAGGTTTCGAGATTTCGCGACCACTTGCAAATTGAGGTAGGGCGATGCCTGAACTGAGCTACGTCCACGGCGCCAGCGACAAACCCCTTCTCGGCGAGCCGATCTTCCAGAACCTTCGCCGAACCGCCTACAAATTTGGCGACCGCGAGGCCCTCCTCGTCCCACAACAGGGCTATCGGGCGACGTATCGCGAGCTGGTCGAACAGTGCGAAGAGATCGCGCGTGGGCTGATCGCGCGCGGCGTGAAGAAGGGCGATCGCGTCGGCATCTGGTCACCCAATCGGTACGAATGGGTCATCGTGCAGTACGCGACCGCAGCCATGGGCGCGATCCTGGTCAACATCGATCCCGCGTACCGGACCTCCGAGCTCGAGTACGCGCTGAACCAATCCGGCATCAGCTTCTTCATCCTCGCGGCCAGCTTTCGGCAGGCCGATTACCGCGCCATGCTCGCGGAGGTCAAGAGCAAGTGTCCGGAGCTGCGTGAAGCTTTGGTGTTGGAGGGGGGAGCGGCGGACGGGCTGCGCCCATCCGCCGCGAATGGGGGGAACTCCCCCCACAGAGAAGACGGATGGGAAGCCCTCAGGCGAGACGCCTCGCGCATCGAGCCGAGTGAGCTTCGCGAGCTCGAAGCCAGCCTGCAGTTCGACGATCCAATCAACATCCAGTACACGTCCGGCACGACCGGCTTCCCGAAGGGCGCCACGCTCACCCACCACAACATCCTGAACAACGGCTACTTCATCGGCGAGACGCTGAGGTACACGGAGCGGGACCGGGTCTGTATCCCCGTGCCGTTCTACCACTGCTTCGGCATGGTCCTGGGCAACCTCGCCTGCACTACGCACGGCGCGACCATGGTGATTCCCGCCGAGGCCTTCGACCCGGTGCTCACCATGCAGACGGTGCAGCAGGAGCGCTGCACGTCTCTCTACGGCGTCCCCACGATGTTCATCGCCGAGCTGGAGCACCCTCGTTTCAAGGACTTCGACTTCACTTCTCTGCGCACTGGCATCATGGCGGGCTCACCGTGTCCGGTGGAGGTGATGAAGAAGGTGCAGACGGTCATGCACATGCCTGAGATGACCATCGCATACGGGATGACGGAGACCTCGCCCGTTTCGACCCAATGCGCCACGAACGACCCGCTGGAGCGGCGGGTTTCGACGGTCGGCCGCGTCCATCCACACGTCGAGATCAAGATCGTCGACCCCAGCACCGGGGCGGTGGTGCCTCGCGGCACCGGCGGTGAGCTCTGCAGCCGCGGCTACATCGTGATGCGTGGTTACTGGAACAACGACGAAGCCACTCGTCAGGCGATCGATCCAGCGCGCTGGATGCACACGGGTGACCTGGCCACCATGGATGTCGATGGCTACGTCAACATTGTCGGCCGGATCAAGGACATGATCATCCGCGGCGGCGAGAACATCTATCCGCGCGAGGTCGAGGAGTTCCTGTACAGCCACCCGGACATCGCGGATGTCCAGGTCATCGGCGTGCCCTCCGAAAAGTACGGCGAGGAGGTCATGGCCTGGGTCAAGCTCCGGGAGGGCGCCGCCGACACGGGTGACGAGCTCGCTGCCTGGTGCAAGGGCAAGATCGCGACCTACAAGATTCCGCGCCACTGGAAGTTCGTCGAGTCGTTCCCTATGACGTTTACGGGCAAGGTCCAGAAGTTCAAGATGCGCGAGGTTGCGGTGGAGGAGTTGGGCCTCGAGAAAGCCGCCGGGATCAGAACTGCCTAGGCTCTAGGCGAGGGATTCGTAAGGAATGGCCGCGGCGAAGGGTTCGTAGAGCAGCAGCACCTTCTCGATCGGCAGCATGTCGCGCATGAAGATCGCGCCGGCGGCCACACCCGCGAAGCCCACGATGCCGAGCCCGTCATGCGGGGCGGCGTGCTCTGCTCCGTCCTGCATCGCGCGGAAGGCCTGCGTGCGTCCGGCCTGGTTGGCGGTCGCGATCACGAGCTTCCATGCCGCGGCGTAGTTGGCCGCCGGGTCGAGGCCCGCGGGCGCGACGAAGGCGGGCACCGCGGCTCCCGCGGCGGCTGCGGCCGTCTTCGGCTGCTGGCTCAGCGCCTTGGCGACCGCGGCGACCTCGGCCTCGATCTCGCCCTTGAGCGAGGGTAGGTCGCGCACGAATGCAGTTATCTGGCGGTCGATCGCGGGCGGAGTTTGATAGCCGGGGCCGGGCAGGATCGTGGCGAAGGGGCGGTAGACAGCCTCGAACTGCGCCGGGTCCAGCTGCTCGCGGACCAGGATGCCGAGCGCGACGACCTGGGCTGACTCGAGCGCGGCGGCAGCGGCGGTGCTGTCAGGCAGCGCCCTGTTGATGGCCTTCTGCGTCTGCGTGACTCGAAACCCGGTCGTGAACGCGTTGACCATCGCCTGGTCGGCGCCGGACAGCAATCCGTCGAGCACCCCCTCGACGGCCGCGGTCGATGTGCGCTGCCGGGAGAGCAAACGCGCTGTAGCGATCCACTCCCACTGTGCCTGGCCCAGCGCTTTGCCCGCCGCGGCAAGAAACTGCCCCGCCTCCGTCGCGCTCAGCGGATTGCGACCTGTTCCGGCAGCAGGCCTTTGGCCCGCAACTTGTCGATCGGGTGGTACGCGTCGACGATGCGCATGGTGCCCGAAGCGGAGCGCAAGACCATCGACTGCGTGTAGGCGTAGACATCCTCGTAGCGGACGCCTTTGAGCAGCTCACCCGATGTGATCCCGGTCGCCGCGAAGAATATGTCTTGGCCGGAGCACAGGTCGTCGAGGCAGAGGACTTTGTCCGGCCGGTGGCCTTCCTTGACAGCGACCTCGCGTTCCTTCTCGTCGCGGAAGAACAGCTTCGCCTGCATGTCGCCACCGATCGTCTTGATGGCGCACGCGGCGAGCACGCCCTCTGTCGCGCCTCCCGACCCCATCATGCAGTGGATCCCAAAGCGCGTTTCGAGCGCGGCCTCGAGAGCGCCGGCGACGTCCCCTGCGCTGATGAGCTTGATGCGGGAACCGACCGCGCGAATCTCCGCGATCACTTCATTGTTGCGCTCGCGCTCCAGCACGACGACGGTCAGCTCCTGCACGGGCAAGCCCTCCGCCTTGGCGATCCGGCGGAGGTTCCACTCGACCGGCATCTCGAGGTCGATCACGCCCCGAGCCTTGCGGCCGACGACGAGCTTCTTCATGTAGTGGACGTGGGTCGTGAACATCGTGCCGCGCTCGGCGAGAGCCACGACGGAGATCGCGCCTGGCAAGCCCGCGGCGGTGAGGCTCGTGCCTTCGATGGGATCGACGGCAACGTCCACTTCCGGCTCGAGGCCGTTGCCGAGCTGCTCCCCGAAATAGAGCATCGGGGCTTCGTCCTTCTCCCCCTCGCCGATGACGACCGTGCCTTTCATGTCGACGGTCGCGAGCGACGAGCGGATCGCCTCCACCGCGCGTGCGTCAGCCGCGGCCTTGTTGCCCCGTCCCTGGAGCGGCGCCGCCGCCAGCGCACCTGCTTCGGTCACGCGCAAGAGCTCGAGGGCCAGGTTACGATTGATCTTCGGCTCTTCGATCATCCTCAGTCGAAGGGTAACTTACGGTTCAGGAAAGGCTGCGCCGTCGGATCGGGAGTTTGTCCGCCTCCACCCAGAGCTCTTCCTTGCGCGCCAGCCGCCTGTCTCCGCCCGGGCCCACGTAAACGCAGGTGCGCTCGAGGACCGCGGTGATCCGGACCTTCTCGCCGTCCAGGGTGGCGTCGAAGCCGTCGATCAGGACCTCGTCCTCATCGAGCTCGACCTCGCTCAGCTTGCGCGGTCCGCTGGGCCTGATCTTGGTCGAGAGCTCGAGCTGCGGCCGCGGCCCGGTCGGCGGGCTCGGCTTGATGGTCAGCCTGGACGACGCAGACCCGGCGAGGCGGATGGAAGGCCTCGGCGGGACTGGGGCCGGCTTGGGCTGCGGCGCGGGGCTGGGGGCCACGGGCTTTATCGGCGCGACGCGAGAGACCGGCTTGGGCGCGACCCGAGAGACTCGCTTGGGCACGACCTGCGGCTTGGATTTCTTGATCTTGGCCGGAGCCCGCTTCGCCGGAGCCCGTTTCGCCGCGCGGGTGACGGAGGCGCGGGCCGGCTTCGAAGTCTTTTGGGCGCGCGGCGCCTGCCCTCGCGATTTTGCCTTTTGGGGGACGCGAGGCGCCGGGCCTCTCGCCCGGGACGGCTTTTTCGACGGTCGCTTAGAAGAACTCACCCCAGAACTTTCTGACCTTCCCGACCGGGCTCGCCACGGGCTTCAAAGGTACGACTGTTGCCGTGCCCTGCGCGTGCACAACCCGCTCTGGAGGAGCGTCCGGAATTCCTTCCGGATGCACGCGGATCACCCCGTAGTGAACTCCGCCCTCCTGGACCACCAGGGCTCCCACTGTGGCGTCGCCCTCGAGGCGCCCCGTGCTCGTGATCTTGAGCCGGCTCGTGGCGACGACGTTCCCGCGCACCAGTCCCGCGACCGTGACCCGGACGCCTCGGATGTCGGCCTCGACGTGCGCGTCGGCGCCGACCACAAGTTCACCGTCGGACTCGATCTGACCGCTGAAGTTGCCGAGCACCTGCCCGCTGCCCTTCAGCTCAAGCTTGCCCGAGAGCGAATCGTCCTTGGCGATCGTCGTCGCCCTGGAGTCCAGACCGAGCAGGTCGGGCCCTCCATTCGTACTCGCCTGAACAACCGCCGTATCCACCCCAACCTCGGTCATCGCAAACCTCCCAGGCCGCCTCCTCTCCCCAATGAGCGGCTCCCTCCTCTCGCAGCATAGCGGCTGTTGGCGCTAGCGCTACAAGTCTTGATGGGCCGCCAGGTAGTCGAGGACGGCCACTCGGTGTGGCGGGAGCTCTCCGTCGATCACGAGCTCCTCGAGGCGCTGCTTGATCCGCCCCACCTCCGGCCCGGGACCGATCCCCCGCATCCGCATTACGTCTTCGCCCGAGACGAGCGGCGCCAGCCGCGAAGGTCGTTCTGTCATGACCGCCTGCAGCCTGGCCTGTAGCTCGTCGAGCTTCTCCGGCGTCGGATAGGCGGAGGCGGCGATGTCGGCCCGCGCCAGGGCCATCAAACGGTCGAGCAGCGACCCCGCGTCTCGCGCCAGCCGGCGGACTGCCCCGTCCGTCCACTCCGTCCGGTAGAACACCGGCCTCAGGTGGAGGCGGACCAGCCCGACCACCACGTCGATCTCTCGCTGGGCGAAGCGCAGCCGCCCCAGCGCCTCCCTGGCGATCGTTGCGCCGACCTCCTCGTGGCCTATGAACGTGCCGTCGCCCTTGGCTGTCGCCGGCTTGCCGGTGTCGTGGTAGAGGGCGGCCACCCGGAGGAGCAGGTCGGCCGGCGTGGCGGCGACCGTGAGCAGGGTGTGGCCGAACACGTCGTGCGTGTGGTAGCCGCTCTGAGCCACGCCCTTGCACGCGGCGATCTCGGGGAGGATCACCTCCAGCAATCCCGCCTCGTCGAGAAGCTCGAGCGCAAGCTTCGGGCGCTCGGACGCCAGCATGCGCCGGAGCTCGTCGGCGATGCGCTCGACGGAGATCACCGGAGGCGCCAGCCGCGAGCGCATCTCGCGCATCGCGGGAACCAGGTCCGGCGCGAGCTTGAACCCGAGCTCGGCCGCGAATCGAATCGCCCGCAGCATCCGCAACGGGTCGTCGGTGAACGTGCGCAGCGGGTCGGCCGGCGTGCGGAGCAGGCCTGCTTCGAGGTCGGCCCGGCCGCCGAGCGGATCGTGAATCCCGCCTCCCAGGTCCATGAGCAGCGTGTTGACCGTGAAGTCCCTGCGCCGGAGGTCCTCCTCGAGGGTCGCCGGCCGGACGTCGGGCTTGCGGGAGTCGGGCGCGTAAGACTCGGCGCGCGCGGTGACGAACTCGACGAGATGGCCGGGCAGCGTGACCTGGGCCGTCCCGTAGCGCTCGAATGTCACCGGCGGGGGTGCGCCCGCCAGCTGCGCGAATCGCCGCGCCAGGTCCAGGGCGTCGCCCTGTTCCACCACGACGTCCGGATTCGGGTGAGGCCGGTTGAGCAGCTTGTCGCGGACGTAGCCGCCCACGACCCAGGCTTTGACGCCGAGGTCGGACGCGGCGCGCTGGAGAAGCGCCAGTAGCTTCTCGTCGCTTACCGGCGTGTCCGTTACTGGTTTATGCGCGCCCATTCGACGGCTCCCACCTGGCCGGCGCGGTCGCCGAGACGGGCGCGGCGCACGCGAGGCCGGCGGGCCGGCTTGATGAACGGCGACGAGCGCAGCGTCTCCAGCATCGTCGGCTGGACGAGCGCCCACGAGCGCGACACGCCGCCGCCGATCACGAACATCTCCGGGTCGAGGATGTTGGTCAGGCTGATGAGCGCGATGCCCATGTATCGCGCCGCGCGCTCCACGACCATGCGCGCGTCGCGGTCGCCGCGCGCCGCCTCGGCGAAGAGCACGGCGGCCGTGTGGCCGGTTTCTTTCGCGAGGTTGGCGCCGCCGATGAACGCCTCCAGGCAGCCGCGCTGTCCGCAGTTGTCGAGGGGCCCGTTCGGGTCGATGATCATGTGCCCGACCTCGCCCGCCGTACCATGCGCGCCGCGATGCAGCTTGCCGTCGATGATGATCCCGCCGCCGACACCGGTGGACCACGTGATGTAGACCATGTTCTTGGTACCGCGACCGGCGCCGCGGTGGAACTCGCCCAGCCCGGCCATGTCCGCGTCGTTGGCGAGGGTGACCTTCGCGCCGGTGGCGCGGCTCATCATCGCTTCGAGCGGCGCGTTCTTCCAGGGAAGATTGGGTGGATTGACCAGCACACCGCGCTTGATGTCGATCGGCCCGGGCGCGGCGATCGTGATGCTGCGCACCTTCTCCCGGCCGCGGTGGCGGTCGATCTCCGCCGCCGCCCAATCGACCATCGCCTGCGGAGTCGGCACCAGGTGCGTCTTGGTCTTGATGCTCGCCACCAGCTGACCGTCCGAGCGCGCGAGCGCGACCCGAACCTGGGTCCCGCCTAGATCGATCCCCGCGAGCATGTCAGGACGCGAGCAATTGCTGGCCGCGCAGCGCGGCCAGGATCTCGATCGGCCCCCGGGCCCGATTGAACGTGTAGAAGTGAAGTCCCGGCACGCCGGACTCGATGAGCTCGGCGCACTGCCGCACGCAGTGCTCGACACCGAGGGCGCGGATCGCGTCGTCGTTCGGCGCCTCGTCGATCGCGGCCTGCAGCCGCGAGGGGACCGTCGCGCCTGACATCTCCGTCATCACGCCGAGCGAGCGGCGGCTCGGCACCGGCATGAGGCCCGGCACGATCGGCACCTTGATCCCGCCCGCGCGCGCACGAGCCACGAGGTCGAAGTAAAACCGGTTGTCGAAGAAGAGCTGCGTGATCAAAAAGTCCGCGCCCGCGTCGACCTTGAGCTTCATGTAGCGAAACTCGTGCTCGAGGTCAGGGCTCTCGGGGTGCTTCTCGGCGCTGCACGCCGCGCCGATGCCAAACCGATAGCCGCTCCCGCGCACGAGCGTGATGAGGTCGCTCGCATGAGCCAGGCGCGGGTCGGCGGGCACGAACGGCTGGCCGCTCGCGGGCGCGTCCCCGCGCAGGGCGAGCACGTTCGCGACGCCCTCGCGCTCCATCCAGTTGAGGATCTGGCGCGTCCTGTCGGGGGTGTTGGCGCATGTGAGGTGGGCCATCGCCTCGATGTGGTACTGGCGCTTGATCTTGGTCACGAGCTCGAGCGTCTTCTCACCAGTGCGGACGCGGTACGTGACCGAGACCCAATCGGGCGTGTGCCCGGCCAGCGCGGCGACCGTGCGCTCCAGCACGTCGACCTCCGACTCGTCGCGAGGAGCCATGAACTCGAAGGAGATGCTGGGCCGCCCGCGCCCGAGCATGTCGGCAATTCGCATGGTGGCGCGAACTCTACCTCAGCAGGCGGGTGTCTCCGACTCGCCGCGTTATGCGCTGCGCGTCCAGGTACTCGAGCAGCGCCACCACCGGACGCCGGCTTGCGCCCATCCGGTCGCGGACCTGGGCCACGGTGACGGAGCCGGATGAGGCGACGATCTCCCTCACCAGCGACACCGCCGACTCGTACGCGTCCTTGGTGAACGCGATGTCATCGCTCACCCGCACAATGTCCCCGCGGTGCGCCAGGGCGCGGACGATCTCGGCAGTCGCTCCGGTCTGCTGCATGGCCTCCGGCAACGACGGTGGCGCAAACGGCTGACGGCCGAGCGCCTCCAGCAGCGCCGAAGCGGGTCCGGCATCCGTTTCGAGGGCCACCTCATGCCCTGGCGCGGCAAGCCAACCGTTGCGCTCGACCGCCAGGCCGTCCTCGACGAGCCCTTGCACAACGGCGCCGAACGAGGCGGCGGGCACACCGAGGCGGCTCCGCAACTCCTCGCGGGCCATCCCGGGACGAAGCGGGAAGGCGCCGTGATAGGACTGCAGCTCGTCGGTTGCACGGCTCGCGATCGCTCCCCACGCGTCGACGCTGTAGATCCAATCCCCGAATCGGCGCGCGTTCAGGCGGCCGACATCGGACTCGGGACCCACCGTTGCTTTGAGCAGAGCCGTCACCGTGACGCCGCGCGGATATTTGCGCAGCTCTTCATCCAGCACATTTCCCGCCGCGCGACGGACCAATGACTCGCGCACCACCGAGTCGTGTCGCGGGTGCTTGCGGGGATTGACGTCGACGAACGTCCCACCGGCGACGGTCGTCGCGGGGCTGGGCACCCGCAACACGAAGCGATCTCCTTCCGCCGCCGCGACCGGTCGCTCGAGATAGAGCTGGACCCAACCCTCCGCGCCCGGAGCCAATGCATCTCCGTCGAGGACGATGACGCGGCCCCCAACCTCGGCCGTGCCAGTATGCAGAAGCACCTCCGCGCCGTGCCGCAGCGGCGCTGCGGAACCAAGCACCCGGAGGCGGGCATCGATCCTGCGCACCGGCTGCACGGCCCGCGGCCGCGCGAGGACATCGCCGCGCGCGATGTCGCTTTTGTCGACTCCGCTCAGGTTTGCCGCGACGCGGCTGCCGGGCCCAACCTCCTCGGCCGCCTTGTTGTGCCGCTGGAGACCGCGAATTCGCACCGCGAGGCCGCCGGGCGAGACCTCCATTTCGTCGCCGACCTTGAGCGAACCGTCCACCAGCGTCCCGGTCACGACGGTGCCGAACCCCGTCATCGTGAAGACGCGGTCGATGGGCAGCCTGGGCCTGCCCAGGTCGGTCCGCGGCTCTATCCGCCCGAGGAGGTCGTCCAGGGCTGTCAGAAGATCGGCCATGCCTTCGTTGGTCACCGCCGACACAGCGATCATCGGCGCGCCTTCGATCGAGGTTCCCTTGATGGCCTCGCGCACGTCGGCCTTGACGAGCTCGAGCCACTCGCGGTCGACGAGGTCGACCTTCGTCAGCACGACGATCCCGCGCCGGACCTCCAGCAGGTCGACGATCTCCAGATGCTCGCGGGTCTGCGGCATGACCCCTTCGTCGGCCGCCACGACCAGCAGCACCGCGTCGAGGCCGTGCGCGCCCGCGAGCATGTTGCGCATGAACCGGGCGTGGCCTGGGACGTCGACGATTCCGATCTCGCGCCCGCTTGGCAGGGTCAGGTTCGCGAAGCCGAGGTCGATCGTCATCCCCCGCCGCTTCTCCTCGGCCAGGCGGTCCGGGTCGATGCCGGTCAGCGCGGTGATGAGGGTCGACTTGCCATGGTCGATGTGGCCGGCGGTGCCGACGACGAAGCTCACCGGGTGATTTCCTTGACCGCCACCTCCACGGCGTCGATCAGGGTCTCGTCCTCCCCTCTCAACACCGTCCGCGGGTCGATGCAGCACGCGTCCTTCTCTATGCGCGCGATCACGGGCGGGTCGCCGCGGCGCAGCGCGGTGAGCAGCCGCGACGCCGGCCCGCGCAGCGCGACCAGGACCGTGGGCAAACCGTGCCCCGGCACCGAACCCCCGCCGATCGCCGACTCTCCATCGACCAACGTGGCTCCGACGTCGCGGTCCTCGAGCTTCACCACCCAGAGCGCGGCGCGCCTGCGGAGGTCTGCGGCACTGGCATGGAGCATGCGCTCGACCGGCAGGTCGGCGGAATGGCCTGTGAGGCGCTGGCGGAGCGTAGCCTCGAGCGCCGCGAGCGTGAGCTTGTCGATGCGCACCGCGCGGGCGAGCGGGTGGCGTGACATCTTCTTGACCGCCGCCTCACCGCTCGCGCCGTGGCCGAGCACGATGCCGGACTGCGGAGCGCCCAGCAGCTTGTCGCCGGAGAAGGTGACCACGTCGGAGTGCTGGAGCGATTCGGCGACCGTTGGTTCGTCGGCGATTGATTCCGTCGCGCCGCTGCCGAGGTCGTCGATCAGCAGAACGCCATTCCGGTGCGCCACCTCCGCCATCGCGCCGAGCGACGCCGCCTCGGTGAAGCCCGTGACCCTGAAGTTCGACGTGTGCACGCGAAGCAGCGCCGCCGTGCGAGGCGTGATGGCCTCCTCGTAGTCGGACGCGCGGGTGCGGTTCGTCGTGCCCACCTCGACCATCCGCGCGCCGGAGAGCCGCATCACGTCCGGCATGCGAAAGGAACCGCCGATCTCGACGAGCTGGCCGCGCGACACAACCACCTCTTTGCCCTTGCAGAGCGCGGTCAGCGCGAGCAGGACGGCTGACGCGTTGTTGTTGACGACCAACGCCGCGTCGCAGGCGAAGAGGGCGGTCAGATGGCCGGACACGAGCGCCGCCCGCTCGCCGCGGCGGCCGGTCTCGAGATCGAGCTCGAGGTTGCTGTAGCCGGCTGCCACGGCCAGCGCGTCGATCGCCGCCTGGGACAGCGGGGCGCGGCCCAGGTTGGTGTGGAGTACGACGCCCGTCGCGTTGATCACGCGACGCAGCTTCGGCGTCACCAGCGCGCGCAGTCGAGCGGTGACCGCACCCAGGCGTTCGGAGGCTTCCGCACCGCCCTTTCGCTCGGCGGCGAGCTGATCACGAATCGCCTCCACCACCCTCTCGCGCCCGTACTGGCCGGCAAGCCCGGCGTAGGCGGGCTCGTTGATCAGCGTCCCTACAGCAGGCAGGGACCCAGGCCGACCAGCGGTGGAATCGCGTAGCCGCTGCATTGCCCTAATGAGATTAGGCTCGCGGGCTGGTAGAAGGGCGACATCACGTAGTCGAGCAGGTTGATGTGCTGCAGGAAGCTGAAGACGAACAGGACGATGAAACAGCCTGCCCAGATCTCGCGCCGCCTTACGTGGACGTCGAAGAAGAAGCGGGGATTCCGCCTCTGGAAGATCGCCTCGATGATGCCCCACCCGTCGAGGCCCGGGATGGGCAGCAGCTGGAAGGCGAAGATCGAGACGTTCAGGAACCAGATCGCGTAGATGCAGAGCCACAGGAACCCGGGCCCGAGCTCGAAGCCCGGAAACAGGCCGAACCTCCCCATCGCGCGCAGGAGCAGGCCGAAGCCGATCGCCACGAGCAGGTTGGCAGCCGGTCCGCCGAGCTCGAACAGGACCTTTTGCCGCGTCGTGTTGATCCGGCCCGACTGCACAGAGACCTTCCTACCCCATCCGACCAGCGCCAGAAAGACCGCGAGAACGCCAATCGGCTCGAGATACCGCCGCGGGTCGGGCGAGAAATATCCGAAGTAGCGCACGGACCGATCGCCGAGCAGGTACGCGGCGGCGGCGTGTCCCATCTCATGCACTGGAATCGCAATGAAGAGTGCTGGGACGAGCGCGAGCAGCCCAAGGATGAAGAGGAGCAGCGTGCTCATCTTGGAGGGATTCTCAATCGATCGGGATCTTGCGGTCGCGTTTCGTCGTTCGCCGCTTCGCGCCGGCACGCTTGACGCGTGACCTGGTCGGTGCCGGTGCGACGCGGTTCTCGTAGATCAGCATCAGCGCGGTGATGAGCTCGCGTTGGGCGTTCAGCAGGTGGACCTGCGCCGAGGGCGGCACCATGTCCGAGAGGACGTGCCCGAATCGCGAGCCGAGCTCGTTGACCAGCTCGATCACCCGCTCCCGGTCGCCGCTCACGATTCTTTCACCACCTCAGGCTTGACTGTCTCCGGGCGGCGGGCGAAACGCACGCGCAGCTCGCCGTCCTGGATCGACGCGCCCACCGTGTCGCGCCTCGCGAGGACCCGCGGCAGCGCGATCTCGCGCCGGTAGTTGCCGACCGTGACGTAGAGCTCGCCGTTGTGCCGGCTCAGGTCGACGTCGGACCGATCCACGAACGGGACCTTGAGCGACAGGACGTACTCCGAGCCGTCCTTGTCGATTCGCTGCGTGTTGGATGTGGCGAAACGATCCGCCGGGTTGCGCTCGCCGTAAATCGCGGCGGCCATGCGCGAAAGCATCTGGGCTCCCACCACCTCCTGGTCGAACAGCGGCACGTTCAGGATCGGGATCCCGGCGAATGACTCTTCGACCTCGACGCGGTACTTCTCGTGGATCCGCTGCCATTTCTGGAACAGCTCGTCATGCAGCTCGCCGGGCAGGAGGCGGTTGACCACGACCGCGTCCGTCACGTAGCCGAAGAGGCTCAGGTACGTGTAGGCGCGCTTGGCCTCTTTGATCACCATCTTCTCGAGGTTCAGCACGATGCGCACGGTCGTCGTCTCGGCGTCGGTCAGCACCTTGCGCATGCCGTCGAGATCGAGGAGGAGGTCCTTCAGCGACGCGTAAACCTCGTCCGACGGCAGCGGCATGCTCATCATCGGCTGGAGCACGGGCCTTGCCACGCGCATCGCCCTCCGCGACCAGGGATAGATCTTGTCCAGCCACCATTTCGCGGCGTCGGGGAAGGTGAGGAGCTGCAGCGTCTCGCCCGTCGGGGCGCAGTCGACGATCAGCACGTCGTGCTGGTCGCGCTGCGCGTAGTGCTTGATCCACATCAGGGACGCGACCTCGTCCATGCCCGGAGGATTCGCGACCTCATCGGCGAGGACCTCGTCGAGACCCTGGGTCGAGAAGACCTCGACCACGTATTCGTGGAGCTTCGCCCAGTGCCGCTGCATCTCGTGCAGCGACGAGACCTCGTGAGCCCAGAGGTTGTCCCCGACCTTGGTCGCCTCCGCGCCGAGCTCCACGTCGAACGAGTCGCCGAGGGAGTGCGCCGGGTCGGTGCTCATGACGAGGGTCCGGAGACCGGAGGCGGCGCAGCGGACGGCGGTCGCGGCGGCAACCGAGGTCTTGCCTACTCCACCCTTCCCGGTGAAAAGGATCACCCGCACTTGGAGTGTCGCGCCCCCGAGATCCTTGCATCTTCGTGTCGTAGGCGGCCGGGCGCCTTCGGCGCTGAAGCCAGCGTCAAGGGGCCCGGCGCTGCGTCGTCACGCATCTGCCGATGCGCTCCTAGCTGCGCCACCCTTTCCTTGGCTCCGGCCGCCGACGCCCCGAATCTGCGGCGGATCTCGGCGTCGCGACACTCTGGAGAGTCTACGTGCGGTCGGTTGGCTCCTGCGTCGCGCTTGAGCTCATGCCCGCGGCAGCGTCGGCTTCAAAGTGCGCCTGCACTGCGTTTGGAGGTGCTGCAGGATCTGAAGAGTCAGCTCGGTGTTCCTCTCGGTCATCTGGCTGCCCTTGAGGATCGCCTTGAGGATCTCGACGTTCTGCTCATCGGCCTTATCCGCCTCGTTCGCGGCGTGCTCCAGCGTGAGCCTGTCCTTCTGCGCCTGGCGGTTTCCCGCGAGCAGCAGCACCGGGCCCGTGTAGGCGGCCTGGACGCTGAAGAGCAGGTTCAGGAGGATGAAGGGAACGGGTCCCAATACTTCACCAACCCGATGATGTTCAGGGTCAGCCACAGGAGGACGGCGATCGTCTGGATGATCAGGAACCTCCACGACCCAATGCCGGCGGCGGCCTTGTCGGCGACGCGCTCGCCGAGGGTCGCCTCCTCGTGGTGGATGACGTTGACGGGTGCCGGTGCTCCTACGGGTTCAGCTCGTGGCGGAGCAGCCTCTCCTTAAGCGCGGTCAGGCCGGTGTCGTTGGTTCGTACTGACATGGCGAAGCGAAACTCTCGGGTTTGGGTCGGGCCGTGTCTATTACTTGACGATCAAAGGGACGGTGAGCGAGCCCACCGCGAGCAGGACGATCATGGCCGCGCCGACCACCAGAAGCCGGACCAGGTCCTTGGTGAAGTACGGCACGCGGTCGAGGGGGATGGACGGGTCACCCGAATCGACGATGTAGCGGCCGCCGCGACCCTTCACGATCTGGTTGCGTGAGCCAAGCGACATCTCGACCGCCCGGACGAGCGCCTGGTCGCCGCCGACGCGAGCCTGCTGGGGGGTGCGGGTCGCGGTTGTGGCGGTGCCTCCGGTGGTCTGCGCGCCCACGGGGGTCAGCGGCCCGGCCGGCCTCATCGGCTGGCGGTACTTGGCGCCCTTGCCTCGCTTCTTGCCCTTGCGACTCATAGATCTGCAAGTCTAAGGACGAGAAGTGAGGAGCATCGGGACAGGCAGGCGGGTAGGGAAGCGTGTGCTGCGTCGTGGGGTGCGACTCGGGAAGGAATCCGCCTGCCTGTCGTTGGGCCGTGGGACTCAACCTGCTGGGACGTTGACTACGACATGTTGTGTCCCGGGCGAAGTTATAACCCCGAATGTAGTGATTGTCAAGAGTTTTCTCGAAAACGCATCGTGAGGAACGTCCCGCCGCCTCCCCCGCCCACGACAAATCCGCGACTGCGCTGGCTCCCCTACCTGTTCGGCGCGGGGGCTGTGTTCTGGCTCATCGAGATGACGCAGTTCGCGGCCTGGCTGGCGGCGCCGGTGGGCCGCGAGCAGTTCCAGCAGACTCTCCTCAAGGGTGGCGTCACGCAGGACTTCGTCACGATTCTCGTGGTCTACGCCGCGATCGTCCTGATCTTCGAGGCGACTGCCGTCGCGGCGCATGCGACCGCCTACTACGGCTTGCGGAGGATGCGCGCGTGGGGCTGGATCGCGGCCGTCGTCGTGGCCGGCGCCTGGTCGCTCATCATCGTCGGCATCCCGCTGCTGGTCTTTCTCCTGCAGCGTCCGACGCGCGAGGCCTACGGGATCTCCTAGCCGCCGATCAGCTCACCGGCCGATGCGGAAGAAGACGACGTCCCCATCCTGGACGCGATACTCGCGCCCCTCCACGCGCAGCTTGCCCGCCGCGCGCAGCGCGTCCATCGACCCGGCCGCGACGAGCTCGTCGACCGACGTGACCTCGGCCCGGATGAAGTGCTTTTCGAAATCGGTGTGGATCTTCGAAGCTGCCACCGGGGCCGGCGCGTCGCGCTCGCAGGGCCACGCGCGGACCTCGGGCTCGCCCGCGGTGAAGTACGTGATCAGGCCGCCGGCCTCCCAAACGGCGCGGGCGATCCGGCCCAGGCCCGACTCGTCGATCCCGTAGCCGGCGCGCATCTCCGCCTGCTCGGAAGGGTCCAGCTCGGCGAGCTCCGCCTCCAGGCGAGCGGACAGATTCATGACCGGCGCGCCCTCCGCCTCCGCCAGCTTCTTCACCTTCGCCGCCGGCTCTCCCCCGCTCGGCAGCAGCTCCTCCGCCGCGTTGGCGACGTACACGTAGGGTTTGAGCGTCACCGGAAAAATGCCCTGGAGCGTCTGGCGCCGGTCCGCGTCCAGGGCGAGGGTTCGGAGCTGCTTGCCCGCGTCGAGGTGCTCCTTGGCTGCGGTGAGGATCTCCGCCTCGGCGACCGCGTCCTTCTTGCCCGCGCGGGCCTCCTTGGCGACGACTTCGATCCGCTTCTCGACCGACGCCAGGTCGGCGAGCACGAGGTCGAGGGCGAACTCCTCCAGCTCGACGGCAGGATCCGGATCCGGCCCGAAGCACCGCGCAACCTTGACTAGGACGTCCGCCTGCCGCGCAAACGCCACGCGCTGGGCGCGGCTTCCGGGTGGCGAATCCTCGACGCGGACCTGGGCCGGCGTGGTTTTCGCGGGTTTCACCGCCGCGGAAAGACGGGTCAGCCGTTCGTCGGGCACGTCGACCATGCCGACCCCGTCCGCGCCGCGTCCGGCGGTCAGCGCGTTGAACAGCGTGGTCTTGCCCGACCCTTGTGGGCCGACGATGGCTACGTTGACCGGCAAGTCAGAGGTGCGGCCGGAGGGCCGGCCGAGAGATTCGGTGTCCGGGTGGTCCGGATGCTAGGCGCGGCCGAGCATCGCAGCGAGCGCATCGGTAGATGCGTGAGCGAGAAGCGGAGGCCGCAACGACGCAGACGGGCCGCACGGGCGCCGAAGATCCGGCTGGCATCTCCGGCCGCACCTCTCAAACCGGTTCCTGATCGAGCTCGAAAGCTTTATGCAGGATGCGAACGCCCTTTTCGACCTGGTCACGCGAGACAAGGCAGGTGATGCGGATCTCCGAGGTGCTGATCATCTCGATGTTGATTCCGGCATCGGCCAGCGCGCGGAACATGCGGCCCGCGATGCCCGGCGTGCCGAGCATGCCGGTGCCGACGATGGAGAGCTTGGCTATGCCTCCAGCGGACGCCACACGCTGGGCGCCCACGTCCTTGGCCGCGGCTTTGACTAGCTTCTCGGCGGCCTTCAGGTCGGACTCGGCGACCGAGAACGTGAGGTCGGTGCGGCCCGAGCGCCCGATGTTCTGCACGATGACGTCGACCGAGATCCCGGCCGCGCCCAGGGGCTCGAAGATCGCCGCGGCGACGCCGGGCCTGTCGCGCACGCCGACCACGGTGATCTTCGCGACGTTGCTTTCTTGCGCGATGCCGCGCACGCGTTGGCGGTCTTCCATCGGTACGTGAGCGACGATCATCGTACCGACGCGGTCGCGGAAGCTCGACCGCACGTGAATCGGCACGTTGTAGAGCTCGCCGATCTCGACTGCGCGGGGATGCATCACGCGAGCGCCGACGGCCGCCAGCTCGAGCATCTCGTCGTACTGGATGTGGCTCAGCTTGCGCGCCGACTTCACGACGCGCGGGTCGGCCGTGAAGATTCCATCCACGTCGGTGTAGATCTCGCACGCGACGGCACCGAGGGCAGCGGCAAGTGCGACCGCGGTGGTGTCTGAGCCGCCGCGCCCGAGCGTCGTGATCTCGAGCTCTTCGGTCACGCCCTGAAAGCCCGCGACGACCGGCACCTGGTTGCGGCTCAGCGCTTCCAGGATGCGGTCGGGCTTGATGTCGCGGATGCGCGCACGCGAGTGCTGACCGCTCGTCCGAACGCCGGCCTGCGCGCCGGACAAAGAGATGGCCGGCACCCCCATGCCCTGCAGGCACATCGCCACCAGCGGCGCTGTGATGGTCTCGCCGTTGGCGACCAGCATGTCGAGCTCGCGCGCGGGCGGTTCCGGGTTGATGCTTTCCGCGAGGGCGATCAAACGGTCGGTGGTGTGACCCATCGCCGACACCACCGCCACCACCTGATGTCCTTGCTTGAGCGTGTCCGCGATGCGCCGGCTGACCCGTCTGATGCGCGCGGCGGAGCCCACCGAGGTGCCGCCGTACTTCTGGACGATCACAACGTGCGGAACATGCCCTTGTCGGTGATCTTCGTGACCAGCGCCCGGCCGCGCAGCGGATGCGATTCCACCATCGCGTCGGCGATTCGGTTGGCCTGCGACGGCGCGCAGAACGCGAAGACGCTCGGCCCCGCGCCGCAAATCGCGGCGCCATAGGCGCCGGCCGCTTCCGCGACGCGAATCACCTCCTCCGCCCACGGGTACAGGTGCAGGCGGTGCGGCTGGTGCAGGCGGTCGCGCAGGGCTTGGCCGAGCAGACCCGGCCGCTTCGACATGATCGCCCTGACCAGCAGCGCCGTCCGAGCGGCGTTGAAGGTCGCATCGCCGAGCGGAACGGACTCGGGCAGCACCGAGCGCGCCTTTTCAGTGGGCAGTGGTTGGTGCGCAATGAAAAGAGCGAGTCCCCAGCCAGGATTGGGCAGCTTCTCGTCCACCTTCTCCGACACGATGCGGATGCCACCCGCCGCCGCGGCGGCGACGTTGTCGAGGTGCCCTTCGTCCGCGCCCGCGTCGATGATGTGGCTCTTCACGTCCCACGGGCTGCTCAAGGCCGATGCGGCGAGGCGCGCCGCCGCGCTGCTGCCCAGGCCGACGCCCATCGGGATCTCGCTGCGGACCCGGCCCTTCATGTTCAGCCGGGTGAACGGGTTCTCGTGCGCGTAGAGGTAGTCGGACGCCTCGCCCTCGTAGTCCCACGCGGGCCTGTCCGCCTCGGTCGCCTCGACGTCGAGCCACAGGTCGATCGCCATCGCCATGCAGTCGAAGCCAGGACCGATGTTGGCGATCGAGGCCGGAACCTTGACTCTCACCGGGCGAGACGCCTCACAGCTTCAAGACCTTAGCGAGTGCGCGCGCGTCGCCGTCGATCTCGATCGGTGGTTCGACGTTTTTCAACGCCGCGTCCGGGTCTTTGAGCCCCGAACCCGTCAGCACCACCACCGACGTCGAGTCCTTTTCGATCTTTCCGTCCCGGACGAGACGAAACAACAGAGCCAGCGGGGCGGCTGAGGCGGGCTCGGCGAACAGGCCCTCGCTGCCGGCAAGCCGGATCTGGGCGGCCAGGATCTCGGTGTCGGTGACCGCGGCGATCATGCCGCCCGACTCGTCGCGCGCGGAGGTCGCGCCCTCCCACGACGCGGGGTTGCCGATGCGGATCGCGGACGCCACGGTCTTGGGGTTGGCCACCGGATGGCCGTTGACTATCGGGGCCGCGCCCTCCGCCTGCGCGCCGACCATCCGGGGCAGGCGGGTCGTGCGGCCGGCGGCGTGGTACTCGCGAAATCCTTTCCAGTAGGCGGTGATGTTCCCGGCGTTGCCCACCGGGAGGAGCAGGTAGTCGGGTGCGTCGCCCAGCTCGTCGACGATCTCGAACGCCGCGGTCTTCTGGCCCTGGATGCGGTGCGGGTTGACCGAGTTCATGAGGGCGACCGGGTAGCGGCTGGTCACGTCGCGCACCGCCTCGAGGGCATTGTCGAAGTTGCCCTTCAGCGCCACGACCTTCGCGCCATACATCAAGGCCTGCGAGAGCTTGTTCATCGCGATTTCGCCCGACGGCACCACGACGATCGCGCGCGCGCCTGTCCTCGCCGCGTAAGCCGCCATCGACGCCGACGTGTTGCCGGTCGACGCGCACATGAAGACGCGGCTGCCTACCTCGAGAGCTTTGGCGACGGCGACGACCATGCCGCGGTCTTTGAACGAGCCGGTCGGATTCAGGCCCTCGTACTTGAAGTAGAGATGCTTCAGGCCGAGGGCGCGGGCGATGTTGTGGCTCGGGATGAGCGGAGTCGAGCCCTCATTGAGGTCGACCTCGGGCGTGGAGGGCCCGACAGGCAGATGCTCGCGATACCGCGCGATGACGCCCATCTCGCGACTTATTCAGAAGACGCGCAGGAAGGAGGACACGGCGCGCACCGCCTCGAGCCGCGCCATGCGTTCGCGTGCTTTCTGCAGGCTCGCGTCCAGCGACGGGTGCGTCGTGACCACCAGCTCGGCGGTCTGATCGTGCGACCACGCGTCCTTCTGGATGAAGCTCGAAATGCTCACGCCCTCCTCGGCGAAAACCTGGCCGATCGCGGCCAGCACCCCGGGGCGGTCGTCGACGCGGAGCCGGTAGTAGGCGCGCGTCTTCACCTCGCCGATCGGGATCACGCCGATCCGGTCGTCGAAGCTGAACGACGGCCGGCTCTGCACCCCGCGGCGGATCGAGCGAGCGAGGTCGATCAGGTCGCCCACCACCGCCGACGCGGTGGGCCTGCCGCCGGCCCCCTGGCCGACGAGCAGCACCTTGCCGACCAGATCGCCTTCGACGAACACGGCGTTTTCCGCGCCCTCGACGCGCGCGAGCGGATGGTCCAGAGGCACCAGCGCCGGATGGACGCGCGCCTCGACGCGTCCGGGGTGGCGCTGGCTGTGCGCGATGAGCTTGATCGCGAAGCCCAGCTCTCGCGCGTAACGAAAGTCGACGGGCTCGATGCCGTCGATTCCCTCGCGGTAGATCTCGTCGGGGCGCACCTTGATCTCGTACGCGATGGACGAGAGGATGGCGAGCTTGTAGGTCGCGTCGAACCCCGCGACGTCGTCGGTCGGGTCGGCCTCGGCGTAGCCGGCGTCCTGCGCCTCGCGCACCGCATCCGCCATGGTCAGGCCCGCAGACGCCATCCGCCCGAGCACGTAATTGGTCGTGCCGTTGAGCACCGCGGACAAGCTCTCGATGCGGTTGGCCTGCAGGTCGGTGCGGAAGGTGCTGATCAGCGGGATGCCGCCGCCGACCGCAGCCTCGAAATAGACGTCGACGTTTTTCTCCGCCGCCTGGTCGAGCAGCTCCGGACCGTGCTTCGCCATCACGACCTTGTTCGCGGTGATCACGTGCTTCCCGGCCTGGATCGCGCGCTCGAGGTAGGAGCGCATCGGCTCGTCGCCGCCTGCGACCTCGATCAGGACCTCGATCGCGGGGTCCTCGAGCACGTCGGCCGGCTCGGAGGTCAATAGATCAGGCTCGATGTCGATCGTCCGCCGCTTGGTGACGTCGCGGACCAGGACGCGGCGCAGGCACAGCTCGACACCGGCGCGGCGCGAAAGCTGAGCCTGCCACGAAAGCATCCGCTCGGCGACCTGCGAGCCGACAGTGCCGAGGCCGATGAGGCCGACGTTGACGGGGTGGGCACCCATAGGCGGGTATTCTCCCTGCCGTGACCCTGATCTTGCGCGAGAGCGACGTCCAGGAGCTCATCGAGATGGACGAGGTGATCGCCGCGGTCGAGCTGGCGATGCGGGAGCTGGCGGAGGGCGAGGCGCACAACGAGCCGCGGCGCCGCGCCTTCGCCCCGGGCGGGCTGCTCAACGTGATGTTCGCCGCCTTTCCCGGAGGCAAGTGCACCGGGCTTAAGGCGTACACGGTGGCGGACGGCCACGTCCGGTTCCTGGTGATCCTGTTCGGGCTGGACGGTTCGCTCGAGGCGTTGATCGAGGCGGACTTCTTGGGCGCCTACCGCACGGGCGCGGCGACCGCGCTCGCCGCCAAAGCTCTTGGCGTGCCGAGAACCGCGACCGTCGCCTTGATCGGGACGGGCTGGCAGGCGGCGACCCAGGCGCTGGCGCTGTCGAGGGTCCTCGAGATCAAGGAGCTGCGAGTCTTCAGCCGCAACGCGGACAAGCGGGCGATCTTCGCCGCCGAGCAGGAGAGCCAGCTCGGCATTCACACAGTCGACGCGCCGAGCGCCGAGGCGGCCGTCCGGGGCGCCGACATCGTGGTCACGATCACCACGAGCCATACGCCGGTCATCGAGGCCGGCTGGGTTGCACCTCATGCGCTAGTGGCGGCGGTCGGCTCGAATTACCGCAACCGGATCGAGGTGCCGATCGAGCTGGTCGAGCGCGCCCAGACCGTGGTCGTGGATCAGCTGGCGGCGGCGATGCTGGAATGCGGGGACCTGATCCACGCGCACGAAGCAGGGCGGTTCGGCTGGGAGCAGGCGGTCGAGCTCGGTTCGGTGGTCGTCGGGCGCTGGGAGCGGCCGGACCGGCCCGGGATCACCCTTTTCGAATCACACGGGCTCGCGCTGTGGGACCTGGCCGCGGCCTCGGTCGTCCTGGACGCGGCCCGCAAACGCGGCGTCGCCGAGGAGATCGAGCTCCTTTAGTGCCCGGTGAAGCTGCTCGGGTGGGGCGCCAGGGCGCCGATCTGCAGCCACGACCCGATGAAGAAGGCGGCGAACAGGATGAACACGAGCGCCGCGCTTGCGGTCGTGTAGATGACCCACGGGGGCGGTTCCTTGCTGACGCGGACCATGAAGTCGGCCCAGTCCGGGCCCCGGCGCGGCTGCCAGGTCTCGACCTCGGCCCGGATCATCCGGCTGACGTCTGTCTCGGAGGGCGTGTTTAGCCCGCCTGCGGTGGTTTTATCTTCCACGTAGGGCACCTTCACTTCTCGAACGCGCGGTGTCAAGTGACTGGTCGTTTCCCATGGTTTTTCGCATGATCGCCACGGCCTTGGCGATCCGGGAGGCCACCGTGCCGGCCGGCACGCCGAGGACCGCGGCGATCTCCTCCCGCGTCAGGCCTTCGTAGTAGTGCAGCACCACCGCTGCCCTCAGCTTAGGACTCAACGCGGTGAGCGCCTTCTCGACCACGTCGCGCGCCTCCGCCCGGTCGTAATCCCGACGGTCGGGGGCGACGTACAGGCGCGCCGGTAGGAAGCGGGCGAGCTTCTGGCGGCGGAGGTGCGAGATGGCCAGGTTGATGCCGATCCGGCGCAGCCAGGCGCCGGGAGGCGCGGTCGGCGTGTAGCGGCTGCGTGCCCGGTAGGCGCGGACGAAGGTTTCCTGGGTGAGGTCTTCCGCGGCGGCGGAGTCGAGCACGACGGCGCGGATCGCGCGGAAGACAGAGCGGTACTCCTGGTCGTAAAGCTGGCGAAACTGGGTTTTCGGATCGAGCAGCGGGCCCTCGGTCACAGCCAGTAAGTGTGATGGCTGCCGCGCCCGAAGGCTCCGCTTATGGTCGACCTGGCGCGCTTATTTAGCTCAGCTTCAGGATCGGGTGAACCTCGACCGTGCCCATCTTCGCCGCCGGGTTCTTGGCCGCCCACTTCGCCGCGTCGTCGCGGTCCTTGCAGTCCAGCACGAAGTAGCCATTCAGCCACGGAGATTCCGCGTACATCGGCCCGTCGGTCGTCTTCGCGTGACCGCCGTGCGCCGTGACGCTGAAGGTTGCCGCCGAGGGCTGGCAGGGGTCGCCGTCGTGGAAGGCGCCCGCCGCTTTCACGTCCTCGAGGTAGGTCGCGAACGCATCGATCACGGCCTGCAGCTCCGGTGAGCCGTACTTCGGTGCCTTGGACTCGTCGACGTACTGAAGGAAGATGTACTTGGCCATTCAATTTCTCCTGGTGCGATAACCGGTAACACCAAGTACGACGAAGAGCGATGGCCGGGTTCGACAGGGGATCCGTTCGCCGCTAACCGGCTTCTTGCTTGCGGCGGAAGAGCAGCCACGCTGCCAGGAAGAACCCAAACGTCCAGACGGCCAGCGTCTCGACCTCGGAGGGGAACTCATTGATGCCCGAGCCGGCCGCGGCCGTGCTGTTGCCGAATGCCGGTGCGACCGACCCGACCGGGGCAAGGATGTTGAAGAACAGGTAATTGAGGAAATGCGACGAGTCCTGGCTCCCGCTGATCAGGAAGACGATCCCGGCGACGACAGTGCTCACGAGCGGAGCTCCGAAGAGCAGCGCCAGCGTGATCCCGATCGCCGCCCACCGGCCTGTGACCACCGAGATGAGCAGGCTCATCCCCTGCACGCAGAGGACTCCCAGCATCGCCGCGCCGAAGCACATGACGACGAATAAATAGATCGGCATCTGCAACAGGTTGCCGGGGCCGAGAGGTTTGGCGCCGTCGATCGTGACGGCGGCCTGGTCGGTCACCGAGCCGGGTGAGCCAAGCCAGAACGAGAACATCGCGTAGACGATCACCAGCGACAGCAGGACGACGACCAGGCTGATCAGGAAGGAGGCAATCGCCTTGGAGAATAGGACCTGGTTTCGGCTGGGTGGCCTGCTGAGCAGGATCGTGATCGTTCGGTCGGAGCGCTCACCCGCGATCTGCTCAGACGCAAGCCAGCCGAAGATGCGCGTGAGGAGGAACATGACGATCCCGCCCAGTGCAAAAAGCGACGCCTGGGCGATGGCGAAAGACTGCACCGGCGCGATGTTGTGCTCGATCAGGTACTGGTCGTCTGCGATGGCCTGCTGGGTCTGCGCGATGGCTTGATCGATGGAGACACCAGGTCCGTTGCGACCACCAACCCTCACCGTGCCGCCCTGGCCCTGGGTCTGCTGCTTGATCTGTTCGAGCCCCGCGATGGTATGTTGGTTGCCGGCGATCTCATCGCGCAGTTGTGACTGCCAGGCCACCGGCGCCGGCGGTGTCCAGCGATGCTCGCGGTAGACGTAGTAGGTGTAGAGACCCGCGGCGATGAGCAGGAACAAGCCAAAGAGCACGGCGAACACGATCCAACGGCTGCGCCACGTCTTCTCGAATTCGTTGCGAACCAGGCTCAGGACGATGTTCACCGCGGTGGCACCGGCGCCTGAGGCACGGGCGAGCTCAAGGGACTGGCCACCGGGACTCCGGTGAGCTGGATGTATACATCCTCCAGGCCCTGCTCCGTGCGGATGAGCTGATCGACCCCGATCCCTGCGGCAACCAGCGCGTAATTGATCCGCCGCGCGATGTCGTTGTCGGCGATCACGTTGATCGAGTCCTTGATCGTGCCCGGCTCGGCCTTCGCGCCGTCGACCGCTCGGACGACCTCCAGCGCTTTGTCGACGTCCGACACGTCGATCCGGTAGCGAAAGCCCTTGACGTTCATGAGGTCGCTGAGCGGTCCCGATGCCTTCACCTCGCCGCGGTTCAACACGACCACTCGATCGCACAGCTCCTCGACCTCGGACAGCAGATGACTGGAGAAGAAGATCGTCAGCCCTTGCTCGGTGGCCAGCTTGCGAAGAAGGATGCGAAGGCCATGGATGCCGTTCGGGTCGAGCCCGTTGGTCGGTTCGTCCAGCACGAGGAGGCGCGGCTTGCCCAACAGCGCCTGAGCGAGCGCGAGCCGCTGCCGCATGCCCATGGAGTAGCGCTTGACCTTGTCATCCCCGCGCTCCGTCATCCCGACGAGGTCGAGGAGCTCTGTGATCTGCTTTTCATCGACGGGTCCCAACATGCGCGCGAACTGTCGAAGGTTGTCGCGGCCCGAAAGGAATCCATAGAACCCAGGCTGCTCCAGGGTGGCGCCAAAGAAACGCGACGCGCGCACGTGGTCGGACCAGCAATCGTGGCCGCCAATCGTCGCCGTGCCGCCGTCCCCGTGGAGAAGACCGAGGAGGATGCGGATGGTCGTCGTCTTCCCGGCGCCGTTGGGCCCGAGGAACCCGAGGACCTCGCCTTCCTGAACGTCGAATGAGATCTGGTTCAGAGCACGAACTCGGCCGAAGCTCTTGGACAGCCGCTCGACTTCGACGACGGCGCTCATGACCCAGGCAGTCTAGGCCTGGGTTGTGTCAAGACTGTGGCAAGAGGTTGGCAAACCGCGGTGATGGCTCTTGCTGGTGGGCCGGGGGTTCGCAGAGTAGGCGACTGGTTCAGCCGCTCTGGCCTCTCCAGCCGGTGAGTAGCCGGAGGGAATTTCACCCCCCGGCCCTCGCAGAACCGTG
>CAKZUH010000020.1 GCA_937921725.1 uncultured Chloroflexota bacterium
TGGCTGGTCAGATTGCCTGCCATCAGGTTCACGTTCTCGGTCAGGTCCTTCCAGATGCCGGCGACGCCCTTGACATCGGCCTGGCCGCCCAGGCGTCCTTCGGTACCCACCTCGCGCGCGACACGAGTCACCTCGTTGGCGAACGCGTTGAGCTGGTCGACCATCGTGTTGATGGTCTGCTTGAGCTCGAGGATCTCGCCCCGGACGTCGACGGTGATCTTCTTCGAGAGGTCGCCCTGCTGGACCGCCGTCGTGACCTCGGCGATGTTGCGGACCTGGCTGGTCAGATTGCCTGCCATCAGGTTCACGTTCTCGGTCAGGTCCTTCCAGACCCCGCCGACTCCCTTGACATCGGCCTGGCCGCCCAGGCGCCCTTCGGTGCCCACCTCGCGCGCGACACGAGTCACCTCGTTGGCGAAAGCGTTGAGTTGGTCGACCATTGTGTTGACGGTGTTCTTGAGCTCGAGGATCTCGCCCCGGACGTCCACTGTGATCTTCTTCGAGAGGTCGCCCTGCTGAACCGCGGTCGTGACCTCGGCGATGTTGCGGACCTGACTCGTCAGGTTGCCTGCCATGAAGTTCACGTTGTCGGTCAGGTCCTTCCAGACCCCACCGACGCCGCGCACCTGCGCCTGCCCGCCCAGCTTCCCTTCGGTGCCGACCTCGCGCGCGACGCGCGTCACCTCGCTGGCGAACGCGTTGAGCTGGTCGACCATCGTGTTGATGGTCTGCTTGAGCTCGAGGATCTCGCCCCGAACGTCGACGGTGATCTTCTTCGAGAGGTCGCCCTGCTGGACCGCGGTCGTGACCTCGGCGATGTTGCGGACCTGGCTGGTCAGATTGCCGGCCATCAGGTTCACGTTGTCGGTCAGGTCCTTCCACACGCCGGCCACGCCCTTGACGTCGGCCTGACCGCCGAGGCGTCCTTCGGTACCCACCTCTCGCGCGACGCGAGTCACTTCGTTGGCGAACGCGTTGAGCTGGTCGACCATCGTGTTGACGGTGTTCTTGAGCTCGAGGATCTCGCCCCGGACGTCGACTGTGACCTTCTTCGAAAGGTCGCCGGTGGCGACCGCGGTCGTCACCTCGGCGATGTTGCGGACCTGGCTGGTCAGGTTGCCGGCCATCAGGTTGACGTTGTCGGTGAGGTCCTTCCACACGCCGGCCACGCCCTTGACCTGCGCCTGGCCGCCAAGCTTGCCTTCGGTGCCGACCTCGCGCGCCACGCGGGTCACCTCGCCCGCGAAGGCGTTGAGCTGGCCGACCATCGTGTTCACGGTTCTGGCCGTGTCGAGGAACTGGCCCTGCAGCGGCTGCCCGTCGATCTCGAGCGCCATGGTCTGCGACAGATCGCCGTTGGCCACGGCGCTGATGACTCGGGCGACCTCTGCGTTGGGCCTTGCAAGATCTTCCACCAAATCGTTGACCGCATCCAGAGTCGTCGCCCATGCACCGCCGGCCGGCCCGTACGGCGTCCGCTTGACCTGGCCTTCCTTGCCGACGCGCTTGCTCAGGCGCCGGATCTCACGCTCGAGGCGCTGATTGGCCTCGATGATGTCGTTGAGCACCGCGGCCACCCTGCCCGCGGAGCCCCTCCAATCCGCCGGCATGCGCGCGGAAAAATCGCCCCGCTTGACGGCGCCGAGGACTCGAAGCATGGCCTGGGCGTCGATGGGCGCGGCCCCGCCATTTGTATGCCGATCCGCTGTCTTGTCTGCCGTCCTGGTGGCCATCTCCCTTCCTTCCTTGTCTAGTGATCGTTCGCTGTGTTCACAAGCTCATCGGTACCCAGAAGTCGACCTTGGTGCCGGTGCCCGGGTCGCTCTCGATGCGACACCAGCCGCCGGCCAGCTGAGCGCGTTCGCGCATGGCGACGAGGCCGATGTGGCCGGGTACGCGCGCGGCCTCGGCCACGACAAAGCCGGTTCCGTCGTCGATCACCTGGACACGAATTCCCCCGTCGACCACCTTCGCCACTACCTGGACCCGCGTGGCCCGAGCGTGCTTCTCCACATTGTTGAGCGCTTCGCCGATGTTCTTCATGGCGATTGCCTGGATGGCCAAAGGAAGGTCATCGGGAAGGCTGGAGTCGTTCGTCGGCTCGATGCCGGCTTGAACCCGCATCGACTCGAGGCGTTCGCTGATCGCCTCGCGCAGGCTCGCCGGCAGCTGCAGCGGCTCGGGGCTCACGTTGGTCAGGAGCCTCCGCAGCGAGTCTTCCACTCTACGAAGTGTCTGCCGCAGCTGGTCCAGCTGCCCGCGATAGGGGCTGCCGTCGACTTCCAGCCGAAGACGCTCCAGCTGAAGCTCGGCCCCGGTCAGCAGCTGAAGCGAGTCGTCGTGCAGCGCGGTCGCAAAGCGCCTGCGCGCCTCGTCGCCGCCCGCCGCGATGTTGTTCAGCAGGTGGCGTCGGGCCGCCATGGCTTCTTCGAGCCGGACCGCGGTCTGGCCGAGCTCGTCCTCCGACTCGCGGTACTGCCAGACCAGGCCGGCCGCTATGCCCATCAGACGAAGCATCCAGAGGTCGTGGCTGTTGAAACCGTGCTCTGTGTCGTAGGCCACCACCGCGCCGATGCGGCGATCGCCCGCACGCCAGGCGGCGGCGATCGAGTTGCGCACTTCGAGCCCACTCTCGCGCCAGATCGCGTCCAGCTCGGCCGACGTCCCCTTGACGAGGCCGTGCTTGTCGCCGAAGAGCATCTTCTCGATGATGCCGGCGCCCCCGGTGCCGAGCTGCAGCCTCATGTGGCGGATCGGTGAGCCGTCGTCAAATCCAAACGCCTCCGGTTGGAGCACCATGGTGGCGCGGGGTCCCAAGCGCCAGAAGGCGGCGCGCTGGGCGTGGCATTGCTCGGCGATGGTCGCGCTCAGGCGGCCGAAGAGTGCGGCCTGGTCCTCATCTGAATCCAGGTAGCAGGAGATCGCGGCCAAAGCGTCCAGCGCCAATTCCTGCGACTTCCCGGGCAGGTGGCCTGGGCGCGTGGGTCGCGAGTCGCCGGCATGGTCGCCGGCGAACTCCCCGACGACACGCAGCTCCGCAGCGTCCATCTATCCCCCAAGCGCGACTTTTCGATCTACATCAAATCGCGTCAGGGGGGCCTTCGTCACCGTACAAGTGAGGTAGGCGCGGTTAAGCGTGGCAAAGACCGAACAAGAACTGCAGCTCCCGTGTAAGGGTCACTGGCGCCGGGCTGGAGGGCAAAGAAAGACCGGGCCCGCGAGATGCGGGCCCGGCTCTCTGTTTGTCGCTTAGTTCCGTCGCCTTCGCAAGCCGAGGCCGCCGAGCAGGAGCAGGATGCCGCCCACGATGCCCCCCGCGATGGGCGCGCCCGTAGCCGCCAGGACCTCTCCCGTGCCGCCTGACGTTGCTGTTGCGCCGGACACTCCGCCGGTACCGCCGGTGACGGTTCCGGTTCCGCCGCCGCCACCAGTGACGGTCGGGGTGGTACCGGTGACGCTACCCGAGCTGGCCGTGCTGCCAGTGGTCTGGGTAACAGTGTTGCCGGTCGTGCCGTTGGCGCTGCCGGCGCTGCCGACGCTTCCGGTTGACCCGGTCTGCGGGGTCGAGTTGCCGGTCGTGCCGTTGGCGCTGCCCGCGCTGCCGACCGATCCGGTGCTGCCG
>CAKZUH010000021.1 GCA_937921725.1 uncultured Chloroflexota bacterium
CGAGCATCGATGCTATGAGCCAACCCGCCGGACCCGACCAAGCCTGACACTCAGGCCATGCTAGCTCCGCGCCTGGCACATTAGGTACTCGATCTAGGTACAAGGGCGGCTTCAATTGACAGACAGAGCGGTCAGATGGTCGCAATCGCCCCCGTCCTGGGCGCTTTCTGGTCTAAGCCGATGGCCGTCCTTGTGCAACCAATCAGAAGATCCGTCAGATGTTGACGGCCAGGGAGGAAGTCACGATGAAGGCGGAGACACTCTTGTCGATGAACCGGAGAGGGTTCCTGAAAAAGGCTGGGGTCGGAACTATTGCCCTCGGCTCTCTGCCGATGTTCGTCGCAACGCTTGCAACCCGAGCCGCCGCGGGTGAAGAGCAGACGAACTTCATCTTCGCGGCAGTAAGCAAAGGCCCCGTCGTTGATGGGATCGCGCATACCCTCGTGATGGACGGCGTAGGCACGGTGACCCCTTCCAACGTCGAGGGCGGCGGCGCCTTTGACCATCTCAACAATGCCGCCACGGCTCCGTTCCCGAAGCCCTCCATCGCGCAGGGCACGTGGAAGGCCAAGAGGCTCGTGAGCTTTGAGGTTGTCGGAAAGTACGGTTTGTTCACGGCTGCCGTGCTCACCATGGATGTAACGCTGGTGCGCGAGCTCCCGAGCCGGCTTGTCGTTCCCGCCAGGCTGGAGATTGTTTGCAACATCCCGTTCGCGCCGCTCATGACGGGGAAACCGGAGGGATTCAGCCTCAGCGTTGGTGACCTGCAATTTCATCCCAACGTTCCGCCGATGGGGATTACGCTCTTCCCTCCGGCGGGGGGGTGAACGCGATTGAATGTACGGCCAACCGAGCGTCCCACTGACATCAATTTCGGCATTCTTGCCGCGAGCGACGCGAATGCGCACTCGACCTTGACGTGCGGGCTCGAAGTCCTCGAGGAAGCGTTCGATGCGGGCGCGCAGTCCCGCGGAGTTGAGGCGCTGGGCGCGCTGGTGGTCGGCGGAGGCGCTGTAACGCCGCAACTTGAGTTCCTTCACGCCAAGGGCGAGGAGACGGTGCGGGCCGGTGCGCGGAGCAGTCGCGACATCACCGCGGCTGACGTGCCGACGAGGTAGGGCTCGATCAGGATCACGTCCTGCCATGCGACCGCCAGGAAAACTGGAGCACCCGCGGTCCCTCCGGGCTCACCTTCGCAAGCTTCTTCCGGGGATCGTTGAAGAGTGAACATCCCCTGGTCATAGGCCCCTCTTGGGCCAATTTCGATCTCCTGTGCCAGCGGAGGGCCGGCTGACCAGGGGCCAATCGAGCAGCGGGTGGAAGTCCCGCCCGGGCAAACGCTAGATTAGCCAGGTAGCCAACCCAGAGTCAGACGAGAGTTGAGGGTTGGAAGCGGCCCCCAATCCACGAGATTGGCGAGCTGACGCCCCCGGCCGGCACACTGGCTCTGCTCCGTGGCTAGAGTCTGCTTTCGGCAATCGCCGTCGAGGATATCGGCACCGTGAAGGCCGCCGACGTGGGCAGGGCGTTGGCCAGCGCCACAGCTGACCGAAAGCTTCCGAACCTTCTGCGGATCGTCTTCTCGCTCGGGGTCATTCCGGTCGCCGTCCACGCTTGTGCGGTGGGACGGACTCCGAACTCATCCAAATAGGCTCGGATCGAGGTGTTGGGTTCAATAAATACGTCGAACTTGTCGGTGAGCGCTTAGCAAGCCGTGACCCAAGGCTGGATAGGTGTGCCGCTAACCTCGGTCCGTCAACTCGATTCCTATTCGATGGGGTGGGGTCGAAGCGGGTGAGCGTTTGCCGTCAGCGTTGGCGTCAGACTGGCGGAGGTGCCTTGCTGCGCCAAAGCCCTGCTGCGTCTGGGGCTTGACGCCCCGGGCGTTGCCGGTGGTGAACTGATTGTCAGAGGTGGAAGGTCATGGCGGTCTACGAGTTCGAGTGCAAGTCGTGCGGTAAGCATTTTGAGGTAAGCGTCCCGATCAGCGAACATGACCGCCTGAAGAAACGGCCGCCAAAGTGCCCCAAGTGCGGCAAGTCCCGAGTACAGCAGCTGGTCTCGAGCTTCAGCACCAAGGCGCCCAGCAAGTACTGAGTCGGAACCGTCGCCGAGCGCGATTCACCCGGCAAATCCGTGGCTACGCTCGCGAATCCTGCCTGTGCGACGTTCCGGCTACTGGTTGTCGCCGCACCATCGCCCGGCAGTCACAGTCAGAGTGCCAGCGGGTCCAATCGACGAGATGGGCGAGCTGAAGCCCTCCGCGTGCGCACTGGCTCTGCGCCGTGGCTAGAGTCTGGTCTCGGCAGTCGCCGTTGAGGATTTCGGCACCGTGGGGGCTGCCGACGGGGGCGGGGCGTTGGCCCGCGCCACGGCTGACCGAAAGCTTCCGAACCTTCGGCGAATCGTCTTCTCGCTGGGGCTCATTCCGGTCGCGGTCCACGCTTCTGCGGTGGGGCGGACTCCGAACTTCTCCAAAAAGGCTCGGATCGAGGCCAGCGCCTCCTCGTCACGATCGTCGGAGGAGTCGCGCAGTTCGTACGGGGCTCCGTCGAATACGCCGGGTGGGTTCGCATTGTGGGAACTTAGGTCCACCACCACAACATGTAGTGGTCCCCACACTTCGAACTATGGCAGACCGAGCAAATGATTCGTCGGCCGACCATCAGGGACCTGACCGACTGCCGGCTAGGCCGAACTCAGCTTCCGTAATGTGACCCGGTCCAGCGATGATGCTCGCGCGCGCTGGCCAGTCTGCTCGCCAACCCGCTCGACCCGCTCAACCTCGACGGCAACGGTCACATTTGGGATGGCTGCGAGATGGTGAAGCTCGATTGCCTACATTCCATCAGCACGATTCCGGAACCTCGCGATGAGTCCCGGTGTACTTTTGGCGCGATGAGACGAATACCTCGGCGGCTCGCCACTTCGCGCCGGCCAGGGCTGTGATCGGTGGACTCGCGCGCGAAGCTTTTCCCGACTCTGCTCATCAGTGTGCTGCTCGCGTGCAGCCAGACAGCGGCTCAGCCAAGCCCGCCGCCCGGTAGCCCGCCACCTGGTTGTACGGGTGACCTGGCGGCTGCCAAGCTTCAAGCCCTGTTTGACGCCCTCAACCAGGGCGACGCCGTGTCCGTCGTGGCAATGTTCCCAGAACCTGGCTCGGCCGCCTTCGTGATCCAGCCCGAGCTCGAGTTCGCCGACGCGCCGCCCTTCCCGCCGGGCGATGTCCACAAAGCGAGCAATCCAGATGAGCTAAAGTCCCTCGTCCGGTCCGCCGCCAGCTACCACTTCCAGTTCACCGAGAGGCCTCATGGCTGGGCCAGCCTTATCGACTACTTCGTCGGCGGCCAGAGGATCTGGGTCTGGACGGCCGGTGTCTCCGGAACCCAATGGCGGGCGGTGGGTCCCGCTGGCACCTTTGGTGACCGAAGCAAGGTCGCGTTTAACTGCGAGAGCGAGAGGTTCCTGCGCGTCCTTCTCTGATCAGACGAGAGTTGCGATCACCCACGCTCAAGACCCTCGTCGGCGGAATTGCTTGGCGATCAGGAGTTGATTGTGTCACTCATCGCCGAGACGCCGTGGGCGACCGTCGTTGGCAGCGCTTCCAGCGCGGGGTCCTGCAGGATCTCGTCGAGCAGTTCGCTCGTCCCACCGACGTATGTGTACGGGAAGTCGATCTCCGACGCCACGCACCAGGCCTGGTCGTCCGGCCACCAGAGATTCGGTCCGTCCTCCCAGCCTTGGGCCTCGGCCACCGACCCTTTGAAGAGCAGGTAGTCGCGGCCGGGCAATGTCACCCGTTTGCGCTCCGGAAAGCCTCGAGTCGTCGTCTTCGGTATGCCAAAGCGGAGTCGCCCGAACCCAAACCCAGGCGGTTTGGGGCGCCGCCGCGGCGAGGCTTCGATGAGCCATGCTGCTGTTGCACCGGGGTTGAGGTAGCCATAGCCCTCCCAAAGGCACAGCCAGCAGGCGTCCGGGGTGGCCGTGTGCTTGGAGAGTAGACCGACGAGGACGCCTGCCTGTCGCTCCGAGAGGACTCCGTCCCGGGGCTGATAGATCCGCAGCTCAAGACCGTGCGCCCGGTCATGCGCAGGCGCGGCTATCGCATGGAACTGCATCTCCGGATGAGCGGTCTTGCCGCTCCATGCAGCTACCTCGGACCACCGCACCTCGATTCCGGGGCGGTCCGCGCCACTGGCGGGGTGAAAGATTCGGGCGTAGGCGCCGAATCCCGTGGGCACCACTGAGCCGACGTCCTGCGCGAACGAGTGCAACCGCCCGTGTATCCAGTCCATCCAGTCCGCAGCCTCGACCTCGTCGCTTGCGGCAACGTCCTGCCAGCCCACGAGCAAACTCTGCCACACGGCTCTCCGCGCGGAGTTGGTGTCGCCCGCCGCCAACCCCGAAGCCTCGGAGTTCTCGCCCTCCAGTTGGTCGGGACTGTCACGAACTTCTGCAGAAAGCTGTTGTTCTCGACGAAGGCCACGGGGGCCTGACGGTTGCGACTGGCAAGGCTTGGCGGGGAAAGGCCGTTTGACTTCAGTGGGCGCCTCCCCATCCGAGCGCCTCGTGGAAAGCTCGGGCCCGGGCGAGGTCCTTCACGCCGATTGTCACGAGACTGATTCGCTGTTGCACGGGCCAAGTATGTTGCGCCGCTCGGAAGTAAACGCGCCGTCGTAGCGACGGTTCGTAGCGCTGCCTACGGACTCTTCGACTAGCGGCCAAGTCACTCGAAGCACTGGGTGCCCCGTACTTGCAATAGGTGCATTAACTCGAACTCGCGCTGCCCGCTGCCACCGTCGCTCAGGCGTCAACGCCCCAGCCGACTCGAGCCAAAACATCCCAGATGGCGCACCAGTCTAAGCATCGTTCCAAAGCTTCGTGCTGGCGCTGCCTGCCCGGCGAATCTCTGTCGCATCTACGTCGTGAGAGGTCAGCGCCAGCTCTCGTGCCGGCCATTCGCAGGTGAACGTCAGCCTGCCCTCAGGCGGCAACGGCCAGGCCCAGTAGCGGAAATCCCAGCGTCTGCCGCCGCCGCCGCCGCCGCTCCGAGGCGACAGGATCGGCCCATCAGGCAACTCGGGCTCGAGGCCCTCGCGCGTAGCCTCCAGGTGAGCGTAGAACTGAGGTCCTGGATGGGTGCCCGTTATGGCCCTGCGGCCGTTCGCGAATTGGACACCGATTTGTAATTGCTGCTCCGGCCGCTCCGTACCGAACGGAGGCGGGCCAAAGCCCATCGCCCGACTGTCGATCTCTTCCTTGGTCCGGACCGCAATCCCGAACTCGAAGCCGTTGGAGAAAGCGACGCAGTCGCTCAGTGCGATTACGACACCCGGGTCAGAGGCCAAGACCTCTCGCATCGGGACCGCGACGCCTATCTCAGATTCGGGCGGCCCAACCGAGGAAGGTTGAGTGAGCGGTTGAAAGTCTGGGCGCGGCGGTGGTGGCCCGAAGACATGCCAGAATCGCCGCCGGGGTGGCTTCGGCGCATAGCCGGTCCACGATCGATTGCTGGTCCAGCCGAAGCCCGCCAGGGTCGCGCCCCATAGCGAGTGCAGCCGCCAGCATAGGGTGGGTCGGTTCACAGCACGTAACTTACTGCCCCACCACACCGGGGCGGACTCGAACCAAAAGCCTCCGGCGTGCCCTGTATTTCCTTAAGGTGTACGAATAGGGTCACGGCGCACTGGGCGACTGCCCTGCCTGAGGCACGTGTACGCGCCATAAACGGAGCCTCGGAAGTCCGCATTCTCGATTTTGAAGCCACCTGACACGAGCATCGGTTCAAGCAGCCACCGGAACGTGCTGTATTCATTTCGGATGTGCGTCGCGAAGTCCTCCCGCGTGTACCCGCGGGCAGGGTCTGCGGATGCGCCATCAAGCCAACCGGCAAGGACCGTCTCTGCCTCAAGCGGTTTGAAGTCGTAGATGATGTCGTGAAGGCGCAAGACGCCTCCGGTACGCATGATCGCCGCCATCCGGACGAGAGCCAGGCCTTTCCAGAAGTCGGGCAGGTGATGGAGGGCGTTGCGCGTGTATATGGCGTCAACGGGCGCACCGGCATGCTGGTAGCTGAGGAACCCCGCTTGCACGCAGTCGAGGTTCTCCAGCCCGGCTGCCTTCGCTCGGTCACGAACGACGCACAGCATCGCCGGCGAGACATCAACCGCAATGACGTGACCGAATCGGCGCGCAGCTGCGAGGGCGAAAATGCCAGTTCCAGCGCCGAGGTCGACGACGGTTGAGGTTAGACCCACGCCGTGCGCGGCGAGCACGTCCAGATCCGCAGTGGGGTCGGGATTCCCTTGCTTCTGTTCGTAGCCGGTGACAAAGCCAGGGTCAAGGTGTTCGGGACCGGCGAAGTCCAATTCGTCGATCATCCAACCAGCACTCATTCGATACCTCTCAGCTATCGCGGGTCTGCGGTACACGTTACGACGGAGTCTCACCTCGCCGGAATTGGCGCGCAATGCTTCGGGCTTCGGTCAAGCTGTGAGCCTCAGTCAGACGAGTGATCCATGGGCCGCCGAACGCGCCGAGGCGATGTGACCTGACGTTGAGTTCAAGCAGTAGGGCCAGCTTCGCTCTGCGGACAGGGGTCACGTCCTTTGACGACCAAGCGAGCCGCCGAAATGCCGCTTGGTAGTTGAAGAATAGGCTGAGGCCAAACAGGTAAGGGACTGCCCCGATCGTGAGCCACACAGGCAATGCGAGTTCTCGAACATCCACCGCCCTAGGCCTACCTCGACACGTGACGAGGCGTCCCACAGAAGCGGGACTGCCAGCGGAACGGTGTAACTGGCCCCGAGTTAGTTCGCACTGGGCGCGCTTGCGGTAGTGGAGCGCTGTCGCCGCGAAACTCGTGCTGTCGGATCGCTGACGACCGGCGTCCCGGAAAGTTCCTCAAAGAAATCCGGGAGGCGGTGTCGGATCGGGGCGGTGGTGTTCGTAGCAGGGGTGAGGCCGCCCACAAGGGGCCGGCACCAAGTAAAGGAGCGCGAACATGAAGCTGACAACCATGACCCAGGTCACCATCGACGGAGTGATGCAGGGAAACGGCCACGCGTCGGATGAGGACCGCAGGAACGGATTCGAGCGCGGCGGGTGGGCCCGGGGGAAGGGTGACAACGAGACCCACGCGTTCATCAACCAGACCTACCAGCGCGCCGACGCGTTCCTGCTCGGCCGGCGGACCTACGAGCTGTTCGCCGGCTCGTGGGGGTCCCTGACGGAGCAGGATGTCCCTGGCTGGGAGCCCGTCATGCGGGCATTGAACACACAGCCCAAGTACGTGGCATCGACCACACTCGCCGATCCCGAGTGGTCGGGCACCATTGTCCTGTCCGACGACCTCGCGACCGCCATCGCGGACCTGAAGGCCAAACCGGGGGGTGAGCTGCAGGTGCACGGCAGTGGCGCCCTGACCCGGTGGCTGCTGGAGAACGATCTGGTCGACGAGATGACTCTGATCGTCATTCCCGTGGTTCTCGGCCAGGGCGCGCGGTTGTTCCCGGAGACCGGCCCGGACCTCGCGCTCGACCTGATCGAGTCGCGAGTCGACTCGAAGGGCGTGACGATCCACGTCTACCGGCCGGCCGGGCGCCCGCAGTATGCAGCGGCTTGAAGTCCCTGACCGGTACACCACACTGTCTTGACACCACAGGAGATGATCTTCATATGCAATATCTGGTTTCCGTGATCGATGACAAGAGCAATCCCGGCAGCACGGACAGGCAGCCAGCCATCAGCGCGTTCAACGAACGACTGATCGCCGAGGGCTACTGGGTTTTCGCGGGCGGACTCGCAGACACCACCGCGGCCACGGTCATCGACTACCGGGGCGAGCAGGCGGTGTTCAGCGACGGGCCGTTCGTGGAGTCGAAGGAGTACCTTGCCGGCGTCTGGGTGTGGGAGGCCCCCGATCTGGATGTGGCGCTCAAGCTCGCCACCGAGGCGTCGAAGATCTGCGATCGGAAGATCGAGGTGCGGCCATTCCAGTGAGCGACGTCGAGGAGGCGATCACCCGGGTGCACCACGAGGAGTGGGCCCGGGTGGTCGCCGCCCTGACCAGGCGTTTCGGCGATATCGACATCGCCGACGAGGCCGCGGCCGAGGCTTTCGCGACCGCCGTCGAGCGGTGGCCGGCCGACGGCGTGCCCCCCAACCCCGGCGCCTGGCTGACCACCACCGCCAATCACAAGGCCATCGACCGGATCCGGCGCGAGAAAAAGCGCGGCGACAAGCACAAGGAGGCTCAGATGGTGTACGACGACGACCCGCCCGAGCCTCTCGGCGCCATCGACGACGACCGGCTCCGGCTGATCTTCACCTGCTGTCACCCGGCGCTGGCGATGGAAGCCCGCCTGGCGCTGACGCTGCGCATGGTCGGCGGTCTGACCATGCCCGAGATCGCCCGTGGCTTCCTGGTGCAGGAGACCACCATGGGGCGGCGGATCACCCGCGCGAAGGCCAAGATCAAGGCGGCTCGCATCCCTTATCGGGTGCCGTCCGCGGAGGATCTCCCGGCACGCGTCTCCGGCGTACTCGCTGTCCTGTACCTCGTCTTCAACGAGGGCTATCTGGCGACCGGCCCCGACACCGATCCCGTACGTCACGACCTGACCGCCGAGGCGATCCGGCTCACTCGCCTGATCCGTGCCCTCATGCCGGAGGACGGTGAGGTGGCCGGGCTGCTGGCGCTGATGCTCCTCACCGAGGCCCGTCGCACCGCCCGGGTTTCGCCGAGCGGCGAACTGGTCCGCCTCGACGAGCAGGACCGTGGGGCCTGGGACGCGGCGCTGGTCGCGGAGGGTCATCGGCTGGTGCGCGAGCGCCTGGCCGCCGGGGTGGCTCCGGGTCGCTACCAGATCCTCGCCGCGATCAACGCCGTGCACACCTCCGCCCGCGACGTACGCGACACCGACTGGTCGCAGGTCGTCGCCCTCTACGACCAGCTCGTCCGCCTCGACCCCTCGCCGATCATCGCCCTCAACCGGGCCATCGCGGTCGC
>CAKZUH010000022.1 GCA_937921725.1 uncultured Chloroflexota bacterium
CCGGACCTGTTCATTTTTCGTGAGCGGGTTTGTTCAGATTTCATGAGCGCCAACACCTGACTACCGGTCGAGAATTAGATCATCCATTCTGCGAGCCGCCTCGCGCCGAAGGTCTGGTATGACGTGCGAGTACGTGTTCATGGTTAGACCTATCTGGGAATGACCAAGTACGTCCATCACGACCCTTGGTGAAACGCCCTGGACGAGGAGGAGTGTTGCGCATGAGTGGCGAAGGTCATGAAATCGCCTTTGGGGGAGGCCCGCTTGGGCAAGCTTGCGGTGAAAATCTTTCGTAATTGCGGTGCCTTCGAGACCGGTCCCAATCTGGGTCGTAAACACTAGACCGGTCTCGGTCCACCGACGGCCTGACAGGAGTGATCGAGGTCGACGACGCCTACGTCGGCGGCACGGACACCGGCCGCCGCGGCGGCCGAGATGCATTTGGCGCGACCACGATCGTGATTGTTGCAGTTGAGGTACGCGGGAACGGGTCCGGGCGCATTCGGATGGAGGCCCTGGACGACCTCTCGGCTGACGCGCTGTGCGGCTTCGTGCAGGACAACGTTCTTCAAGGTGCGACTGTGAAGACGGACGCCTGGCAAGGCTTCAACGGCCGCAATTGCGAGCACTGCCAGCCGGTGTGGGCGAGGATGCTGCCCTAGCTGGGGGCGGTAGTAGGATCCTCGGTGCCAGCGTGTCGATCGAGCCAACACCCGAGAACCTTCGCCATTACGCGGACTGGTGGTTCTGGGCCAGGGAAACCCTCCGCGGTACGGTGCCCCGTTTGCGCGCGGCCGCATTAGCCGGAATGGAGGCGCAGTCCAACGGAGCGACGGTTGCGTCTGCCCTTGACACCGCTATGGGCACCTTCGCGGGGAGCGGCGAAGCGCCGGCGTCAGAGGATGATCCGGTCCAGCGGTACGCCGAACTCTATGTCAGAGCACGCCTCGCGCGCCGGTTGGACGCTGAGCCTGCTCATGTGTTGGCGGCCGAAGCCTTTTCGACGTGGAAGGATGGCTCTCGCATTTGGACCGCGATAAACCCGCGCACCAATATCACCGCAATCGCCGCACTTGCGCTTCTTGCCTCGTGCGTCATGGCCCTGGCGGTTACCTTCCTTGGTCCCTTCCCGATTCCGTTTGATCGTTCGGCCCCCGCATTCGCGGCTGGTGCGTTGGGAGTGTTCGCGTTTCTGTTCGGTCTCTTCGCCAGGTCGCGGATCAAGTACTCGGGTGAGGCGGGAGGAACGATCGCAGGACTGAGTCTCGGCCTCGGCTGCCTCGTGGCGGTGGTGGCGGGTTTTGCGGCGCTCCTTTTCTTACTGAGCGGTGCGGCCGCGTTTGCACCCATCTGAGCGATCTGGAGTTGACCCGCTTTCGTGGACGCCTTGTGGGTTGACGGCGATGAGGTCGGACATCACCTCCTGGTCGACGGCTTGAGGGCCGCGTTGAGACCATGATCGCGACGGCGAGGAAGGTGACTGGCAACGTGAAGCGCTGGCGCAACGGAAGCATGAAGTTGCCGCTGCCTGTGTTGACGCCACCGCACTCGTCTGCAAGCTCCCCTGGCGCGATGCCAGGTGACATTTCGAAGGGCTGAAATGCCATCCGCTTCATGGACTCGCGAATGGGGTGAGGGAGGCCTAGGCCTACGGCGTCTTGCGGTCGGCGAGGCAGCGCACCGGCCTGGTCGGGGCTGCCCGATTAGACACTCAGAGAGGACCATGAGTGAGGACGTCAACGAGCGTTGGCGCACGATGTGGGCAGAGGTTGATCGGCGTCACGTTGAGGCTAAAGACAGCCAGGGTGCGACTGCAGAACTGTATGGTCGCTACGCAGAGCTGAATGACGCTGAACGCAAACAGGTCAATAAGGTTCCGTTCAAGGCGCTGGAAAAGGGCAGCGAATCGGAACGCTACGATGCCCTCGCGATCATCAACCGATTCAATGTCGTCGAAGGTCTTGAGCCCTTGCGGAGACTGGCCATCCGGTTGCAGCTTGACGACTCGCCTGGCGCGCCCTTCGAACTGGTAAAGGTACAGCGCTGCGTCGGCCGCCTTAAGGACTCGACCGGTGACTACGAGCCCTGACGAGTACCGCACTGACGATAGCCCCTCGTCGTACAGCAACGCCGGTGGCAAAAGGTGGCACTAGGCGGCACTCGGCGAATTCAGACCGGCAGTTTTGAACGGGCTGCAGTGATCTGTTAACCGCAAGGTTCAGGGTTCGAATCCCTGTCCCGGAGCCAGTTTTTTGTGCAAGTTCGGCTGAAGGACGACTGTACGACTGACGGTGTTCACCTACACCGAGGGCCTTGTCAACTGCCGCAGGCGCTCATAGGGGGTCAGGCCTCCGAGGGCGCCGTGGGGTCGGGCGAAATTGTAGAACCGCTCCCACTCATGGAGCTTGGTATTGAAGAGTTTGGCGTCGTCGATAACCTCGCCGGCAAGGAGCCGATAGAACCCTTCGTCGTCGATGCGATGCGACCGCTCGACCTTACCGTTCAGCCGCGGCGTGGATGGTCGGATGTAGACGTGTTGAATGCCTTTGTCGAGCAGGTGCCAGTGGAAGCCGGCCTGGAACTCGGATCCGTTGTCGGTCTGGACCTTCATGACGTTGAACGGCAGCTGCTCGAGGACGTAGTCGACGAACTTGATCGCGGTCTTCTGATCCAGCCGCTCGTAGATCCGCAGGACCCGCAGGCGAGTGCAGTCATCGATGGCGGTGTACTGGTAGTGCTTTTTGCGCACTCCCTTGATGGGCTCGATGAACTTGACGTCGATCTGAACCGAATGGCCAGGCTTTTGCTTCTCGTAGCGCTTCCAGCGTTCTCTGTGGCGCTTGTATCGCTGCGACGCCGGCAGGCGGTTGAGGTTAGCCCGCTTGAGGATCCGCCATATGCCTGATGGGCTGACAGAAACCTCGTGGTAGCGCTTCAGGTACATCGAGATCCTGGCTGGGCCGAAGTGGTGTTGCTGCCGGAGGTGGAGGATCTTGCCCACCACCTCGGCCTTGGTCGCGTGCGGGCAGACCAGCGGCCGATGCGACCTTTCGCGGAGGCCTTCCGGCCCGAGCTCCTCATATCGGCGCAGCCAGCGGTAGTACGTGTGCCGCGAGATTCCGAAGTACCGGCATGTCATCGCGACGTTGCCGGTAACCTCCTCAACGTGCTGGATGATGGCGAGTCGCCGAGCTGCTCCCCTAGATAGTTCTCGTTCGGTCACCTGGCGGTCCTCCTCCACTGTTCTTGGAGGCCCAAGTGTCACGGAACACCGTCAGTTTCAGACGGAGCACCATCAGATGTGGAGCCAAAACGAATTCAAATCTCGAGCCGATCACTCGCTTCAGCCGGGGTGACAGCTGGAGTTGACCCGGTTCGGTGGACACCCTGACACTTGGGACCACGAGCCCCGCAAGGAGGTCCGCCATGGCCCGCAGGTTTACCCCGAGTTCCGAGCTGAGGCCGTACGTCAGGTCCGCGATGGCGGCCGCAACATCAGCGCCGCAGCCAAGGATCTGGGCGTTTCCGCCGAATCGCTGCGCCACTGGGTCATGCAAGGCGCCCTGAGACGAAGCTCTGGAGGCACCTTACGACGACCTTACGGCGGTAGCGCAAGGTGAAATCGCGATTCGGATATCGGCAGGTCTCCGAGACCGGCTTCAGTGTCAAGATAGCGCAGCAAACTCTGATGAGCCGCGACGGAAGGATCGGGGTCGGCATCATCGGCGCCGGCGAGATCGCGGGCGCGCACATGCGTGGTTACCTGAAAGCCGTGGAGCACGCACGGGTCACAGCCATCGCCGACGTGGACCCAGCACGAGCCCAACGTTTCGCGGAGCGGGCAGGCGGGCCCGAGATCTTCGTCGATTACCGACAGATGATCGCGTCTCCGTTGGTGGATGCAGTCGACATTTGCCTACCGCATCACTTGCACAAAGACGCGATCCTGGCGGCGGCTGAGGCTGGGAAGCACATCCTGTGCGAGAAGCCACTCTGCCTCACGCTTGAGGAGGCGCATGCCGTGACACGTGCGGTCACGGCCGCCGGCATTACGCTCATGTGCGCCCACAATCAACTCTTTCTGCCAACTATTGCAACGGCACGGCAGATGGTTCGCGACGGCAACTTAGGCAAGGTGTACGCCGCCCGCACCACCGACATCTTCGCCTTGACAATCGACCCCGACAGGCTTGGTTGGCGCGCCCGACGGGCGACGAGTGGCGGAGGCGAGCTGATCGACACCGGATACCATCCGACCTACCTGATGCTGCACCTGATCGACAGCGAGCCGGTCAGGGTGGTCGCGTTTCTCAGCCGGCATCGCTTGGCGATTCTCGAGGGCGAAGACACTGCGAACGTTCTCGTTGAATTCGCGGACGGTACGGTGGGGACGATTGTGACCAGCTGGGCTTATGAGCCTGCCGGGTGCACCGAACGGTTCTCCGTCGCCGGCGAAGCTGGAAGCCTCTGGAGCGACGGGCGAACTCTGTATCACAAGCCGCGCGGCGGTGAGCAAGTCACCGTCCAGGCACCTGAGGCTGAGACGGACACGTACGCCGTCGAGGTCGTCGACTTCATAGCCTGCTTGCGGGAAGGTAGGCGGCCGCTCAACACGGAGGTCGAGGGGGTCAACGTCCTCAAGGTCATCCTCGGTGCGTATGCGTCCGCGGAGCGGGGCCGGGTCGTGGAGCTGAAGAATCTATAGGCGCTGGCGAGCCCCGCTCGGGCTCGCGATCGTGCTCATCGCCCTGGCGCTCGATGTTCTGAATCGCTACGAGCCTATCGGAATCGACTTCCACACCTATCTGGCCGCGGCGAGGGTCGGCGTGCAGCGGGGATGGTCGTTAATCTACGAGCAGAACCTCGTCGCGATCGAACAGAAGCGGTTGGCGCCGGACCAGATCGCTCAGCCATTTCTAAGCCCTCCGACTGACGCGTGGTTGACGGTTCCCTTGATATCGCTCCCGTACTCGATGGCCTACTGGATCTGGGCGGCCATCACCCTCGCCGCCCTGGCCGGGGCGCTGGTTTGGGCATCGCAGAGCAGCGGTCCTGCCCGGTTGATCTTTGCCGCCGCGGCCCTCGCGCCGTGGTGGGTTCTGCACGCGGTGAATCTCGGGCAGGTGGCTCCGCTGGTCGCGACAGGGGCAGTGCTCGCCACTCGACTCGCACGCAAGCGACGAGACCTGGCGGCTGGACTGGCGCTCTCTCTCATCTACCTGAAGCCAAACACGGCCCTGCTTGTGCCATTCGCCCTTCTGGTCGCGGGGCGCTACCGGATCTTCGCCTCATGGGTCGCGGTCGGAGTCGTGATCGCGATGGTCGCCTTCGCGTCCATGGGCGCACAGGGCGTATCCGCGTATCTCAGCCAGCTGCGCGGGCTACTGCCGGAAGGCGCCAACAACCTGACGCTGGAAGGTGCGTTCGGAGTTGGGGGGACGCTGGCGACTTCGCTTCGCGTTGTCATCGCCGTTGCAACCCTTGCGACAGCCTTTCGGCTTCGCCACTCGCCCGGCCTCGCCATCGCTGCCGGAGCCCTCGGTTCGCTGCTCGTGGTCCCGTATCTGCACGGTTCGGATCTGTGTCTTTTCAGTGCAGCGGCATGGATCGTCTGGGAGGAGCGGAGGGTGCTGACGTGGCGACTTCCGGTCGCGGCCGGTTGGCTGCTGAGTACCCCTTATGTCAACAGCACTGGCCTTGCGTTACGGTTGAACCGCTGGACGCTGCTCGAGGTGGCTTTGCTGATCGCTCTGGCCGTGGCGGCGTTTTGGCCAGGTCGAGAAGCCTCTACACGATCAGCTTCAACGTCAGGATCTTGAACGGCCCCAGGTCGAGTTCGAGCTGACCGTCGCGCACCTCAATCTCATCGCGGTTTCGTTCGAGCAGGTCGCAAAGGAATGCGTGCGAGGCCGGCAGCGACGTGCGCACGCGCGCCCGGCACCGGCCTCCCCATGCTTCGTAGAGGCGGACGATCACCGCGTCCGAATCCTCAGCTCGCTTGATCGCCTCGACCATCACCTGCGGCTTGTCCACCTCGATCAATGATCGCCGCTCGCCTGTACTGATCCCTCCGCGCACCACCCGCAGCGGATTGTTGAGATCCTCGGCGGCTGCGATCACTCCGGCGTCGCGGAAGTCTCCCGGATGAGGCATCAGCGCATATGTGAAGCGATGTTTGCCGCGGTCTGCGCCTGGGTCGGGATGCGTCGGCGCGCGCAGCAACGACAGCCTCATGACCGAGCCCTGGATGTCGTAGCCATACTTGCAGTCGTTGAGCAGCGCGACACCATAGCCCGGCTCGCCCAGATCAGCCCATCGATGGGCGCACACCTCAAAGCGAGCCTGGTCCCAGCTGGTATTGGCGTGCGTGCTTCGCTCGACATGACCGAACTGGATCTCGTACGTTGCCCGAGACGATCGGACAGCGACGGGAAAGGCAACCTTGAGGAACTTGTGCTCCTCGTGCCAGTCGACTTCGGTTTCGAGCCGAAGCACTCGCGAACCCGCATCGAGGACCATCCGCTGCTCCACCTTCGATGAGCTGAAGTTGCGGATGAAGCGCACCGCGGCCCGCAGCGGACCCTCCATTTCGACATCGGCGCTCGCGAGCTCTGTGACTAGCTGGAAACTCTTCCGGTAGTCGGCGTCAACATCCCATGCGTCCCAGTTCTTCGGGTTGTCGTCGTGCAGCATAAGCGCGTTGCCGAGGGCGTCCGGGGCGAGTGCCTCGCGCCCGGCCTCCTTGTCCCAGATCGACGTCAGCAGCCCGCGTTCATTCCACGTTACCCGGAGCAGCCCGTTTTCCATCACGCGACGTGACACCGAGACTGGCTGCACCTGTGTCTGTGCCGAGTCAGTCATCGACGCCCAGCCGCAGGCCGGTGCGTCGACAATAACCGGTCGTCCATCGACCTCAACCACCTCACGACGCGCGTGCGAGTTGACGTTGAATACGGTCAGGTTGTTACCGCTGCCGGCCAGCCTGGATTGGGCCGAGGTGGTGATTCCACCTGCGATCTCGATGACCGCCTCGAGCTCGCGCTCGGCATCTTCATAGACCCAGTCGACGCTCGAGCCGGGAAGGATGTCGTGGAACTGATTGATGAGCAGGCGCTTCCAGCTGGAATCGAAGACGTCCGCCGGATAGCCTTGTCCAACCCCAACTGACCAGATCTCAGCCTCACGCAGCGCCTGTTCAGCGCGCCTGTTCAGCCGTTTGGTCCGCGCTTGCGACGTGTACGTGCCGCGATGGAGCTCGAAGTACAGCTCGCCGACCCACGTCGTCAGGTCATGCGCCTCATCTTTCGCGCGAGCGAAGAAATCGGCCGCCCGGCCGAGGTTGACATGCGGCGCACCATCGATGCTCCGCAGACGGTGAGCCGATTCGATCATGTCCGGCTCCGGGCCGCCGCCGCCGTCTCCCCAGCCGTAGAGATAGAGCGAGCACGATGAGCGGTCGCGGTCCTTGAAGTCGGCCGCGCTTTGCACGATTTCCCCAGCCGCGAAACTGCCGTTGTAGGTGTCCGCCGGCGGGAAGTGCGTGAAGATGGCGGTCCCGTCGATGCCTTCCCACATGAAGGTGTGGTGCGCCGGCTTGTTGGTGTCGTTCCACGAGAGCTTCTGGGTCAGGAAATATTCGCCACCTGACTCGGCGATCAGCTGCGGCAGGGACGCGGGATAGCCGAAGACGTCGGGCAGCCACAGCTCGCGGGTATCGATGCCGAACTCTTGCAGGAAAAAACGCTTGCCGTGCACGAACTGCCTGACCAGAGCTTCCCCCGAAGGAAGGTTGCAGTCCGCCTCGACCCACATCGAACCCACCGGTTCCCATTGCCCGAGTCCGACTCTTTGTCGGATGCCTTCGAAGATCGTTGCATACGACTCCTTCATCCACGCGTACTGGGCAGGCTGCGAGCAGGCGAACCGGTAGTCGGGGTACTCGTCCATGAGCGCCAGCGCGGTGGAAAAGGTTCGTGCGCACTTTCGGCGCGTCTCGCGCAGCGGCCAGAGCCATGCGGTGTCGATGTGCGCATGTCCGACCGCAGTGACCTGGTGCGTGGACGTGCTCGGTCGTGAGAGGACTCCTTCCAGGTCTCTGGCATCGTTGCTGCTCGCGAATCGACTCAGCGCCTCCAGGATCTCTGCGCGCCGCTCATCCTCGGGCAGCGCGATCGCGAGCTCATAGAGGACTTTGAAATCAAGCGCCTTCTTCCGCGCCGATGTGTCCTGGATTCGCAGCTCGGCTTGTCGGAAAACGAAAGCCGGATCCTCAGACTGACGGAGCGCGATCATCGATGGCGCCTCAACTGGTCCGCTCACGACAGCCGTGGGGATGGCGGAGGCTTCCAGGTAAAAGTCCACCTCGGTCGACGTGATGGGCAGCCAGCGGTGATTGGGGTCCAGCCCGCGCCAGGGCTTGCCGTCCCGCCACGCGAGCGCCTCGCATGTGAATCCGGTCTGGCCCTGAAATCCGATGTCGAAGACGGCGACCACGCTCTTTCCAATCCACTCGGTGGGAACACGCCCAAGCACGTGAAACCAGGTTGTGCTCCACGGCGGACCCCATCTGTCGCCAACCTGGAAAGGCCGGTAGTCGCCACGTGCCGCCTCGCCAAAGGTGACCGGCTCACCCCGCAGGGTGTACGCAGTCAGCTCCAGTGGCGCGTGTTCTTGCTCGGCGGCGGCCATCAGCAAGCCAACTTTCGTTTCCAGGCCAGTCTCAGCGGCCGTCCCCACGCCGTGGAGAACGTTAGCCTGTCTATCCGGTGGCATGCGAGTGACCGTTCCGGTCCGGGTCGGTGTCGTCGGCTGCGGAACCATCAGTGGGGCGTACCTGAGGAACATGAGCGCCTCGCCTCATCTAAAGGTCGTGGCTTGCGCGGATCAGGTGTATGAGCGGGCGCAAGTCCGAGCGAACGAATTCGGAGTGCCCCGTGCATGCACCACCGATGAGCTGCTGAGCTCGGACGACGTTGAGTTAGTAGTCAACCTGACGATCCCGCGTGCACACGCGGAGATCAGTGTGGCGGCCCTCCGCGCCGGAAAGCACGTGTTCACGGAGAAACCGCTCGCCACGACCCGCGACGACGGACGGCGCATCCTGGATGCGGCTGCGTCAAGCGGCCTGACCGTCGGTTGCGCGCCGGACACTTTTCTAGGTGCGGGGGTTCAGACCTGTCTTCGCCTGATGCAGCAGGGGGAACTTGGCGAACCGCTGGCCGCATCCGCTTTCATGCTCAATCGCGGCCCCGAGAACTGGCATCCGAATCCTGGTTTTTTCTATGAGCCCGGCGGCGGTCCACTGCTCGATGTCGGACCTTACTACCTCACTACACTCGTCTGCCTGTTAGGTCCGGTGCGGCGCGTTGCCGGAATGGCTCGCGTCCTTTATCCCACACGCACAGCGGACCGCGGGCCGAGAGCGGGCGAGACGTTCAAGGTGAGCACTCCCACATTCGTGGCGGCTTTGATCGAATTCGAAAGCGGCGTTCAGGCGACTCTCGTCAACAGCTTTGGAATCTGGGGCCACGACCTTCCCAACATGCAGCTCTACTGCACGAAGGGGATTTTGAGCGTTCCCGATCCCAACTATTTCGGAGGTCCGGTGAGGGTGCGACCCAATGTGGACGAGTCGGTTTGGCGGGAGGTTCCACTCCTGTACCACCACACCGAAGGCTCCGGCAATTTTCGTGGGCTGGGCGTGGTTGAGATGGCGCTTGCATTGGGCAGGGGCGACAAGCCGCGCGCGGCCGGCGAGCTCGCGTACCACGTGCTCGATGTCATGGAGTCAATCGGGGAGTCTTACACCACTGGCCGGCACGTCGAGGTGCGCAGCACCTTCCGCCCTCCGTCCATGTTGCCGCTGGATGACCGTCTGGTGCTTGCGAGTTGATCGCGGTCCAGCTCTATACGATTCGCTCCCTGCTCCAGGAGCCGTCGCGCCTCGCAGGCGTTCTCGGTCGCTTGCGCGAAATCGGCTACCGGTCGGTCGAGGTTGCCGGCCTGGGCCCGAAGACGGTTGGTCGCTTCGGCGAGGAGCTGAAGAGAGCCGCGCTGATCGCCTGTGCCGCGCACGTGGCGCTCGATCGCCTGGCGGAGGATCTCGGCGGCGTGGTTGCCGAGTGCAGGGAGTGGGGCTGCGAGTACGTGGTCATACCGAGTCTCCCCGACTCGTACCGGTCACAGCGCGGCTACGAGCGATTCGCAGCTGAAGCGGCTGAGCTGGCCAGTCGTCTGCGCCCGTCTGGGCTCCAGCTTGTCTATCACAACCACAGCCACGAGCTGGAACGGTTCGGTCGGCAAACCGGCCTCGAGATCCTTTTTGCGGCCGCTTCCCCGGTGGCGCTCCAGGCGGAGCTGGACACCTACTGGCTGCAATACGGCGGCGCCAACCCAGCCGCGTGGATACGCCGCTTCAAGCAGCGAGTCCCGCTGGTACACCTGAAGGACATGGCGATCGATCGAGGCCGGCCGGTCGACGCGGAGATTGGAGAAGGCAATCTCGACTGGGCCGAAATCATCGACGCGTGCCGGGACGCCGGGACCAAATGGCTGGTGGTGGAACAGGACGAACCCCGGCGCGACCCGATGGAAAGCGTGGCGGTCAGTTATGCGAACCTGGCGAAGCTCACCGCGCAAGTCGGAATGGAGGACTGAGGATGCGAAAGCGCTTGCTTGGTCGAACTGGCGTGTTGGTTTCCGAGTTCGCCCTTGGCACGATGACCTTCGGGCAGGAGGCGGATGAGCAAGCGGCGAACGCCCTCCTGGACCACTACGTCGAGAGCGGTGGAAACCTGGTCGACACCGCCGACGTGTACCCCCCGGTTGGGCCGCGCGGCACGTCAGAGGAAATCATTGGGCGATGGCTGAGCCGTCATCCCGCGATGCGCGACTCGATCATCCTGGCGACCAAATGCCGAGGCCGGATGGACGACTCCGGCAACTCGGAGGGCCTGTCCCGTCGCTGGGTCATTCGCGCATGCGAGGGAAGCTTGCGGCGGCTGGGGACCGACCACATCGATCTGTATCAAGCACACCAGTGGGACCCGGCGACACCAATAGAAGAGACCCTGGTCGCGTTCGACATGCTCGTGAGGTCGGGCAAGGTTCGCTACATCGGAGTGTCCAACTTCACCGGCTGGCAGCTGGAGCGGACCGTACTCAGCGCGCGGCATATTGGTGCGGCGGTGCCGGTCTCGCTGCAGCCGCAGTACAACATGCTGGCTCGGGAGATCGAGTGGGAGCTTGTACCCGTGTGCCTGGAGGAGGGGCTCGGAATACTACCGTGGGGCCCGCTCGGACAAGGCTGGCTGTCCGGCAAGTACACACGCGAGACCGCCCCGACCGGTACGACACGTCTCGGGGAAGATCCCAAGAGAGGCCTTGAAGCCTATGACCGCCGCAACATCGAGCGCACGTGGCGAATCGTCGAAGCAGTGCAGTCGGTCGCCGCCGAGCTCGGGGTGCCGCCGGCCCGAGTCGCGCTGCGCTGGCTTGCCGACCGCCCAGGGGTCGCTGCGCCTCTCCTCGGAGCTCGAACGGTTGAACAGCTGCGCGAAAACCTCATGGCCGCCGAGCTCACGCTGAGCGAGCACCAGCGATCGCGGCTCGAAGATGTGAGCGCGCCGGCAACACCCGATTATCCATATCGGTTGCTGGCGGAGAGCACCGCCGAACGGGCCAAGCTCCGTTAGCTGTCGGGCAGTTTCACCAAGTCGTACGGAACGATCGACTGGCTTGGCGTCTGCTGCCCATCGAGCTGCGCCAGCAACAGATCCACGGCCCGGCGCCCCATCTCGCGCTCGTTTTGCTGAACATGAGTAAATCGCGGTTCGACGAATTGACCACGGGGGGAGTCGAAGCAGGCGATCATCGTCCCCTGCAGGCGCACCATTTCGCGGAGGACGTCTCTGATGATCAGCGCTATCGGGTACTCGCTGGCGACGAAGCCGGTGATCGACTCGCGGCTCTCTAGAAACGCACGGATTGATTTGTGGTCAGCCGGAATCCGGCTCTCAGGATTGGGAAAGCCGCAGCTGAGCTGGGTCAAAAGGTGCTGCCCGCCCAGCCCAAGGCCACGCTGGCTGAACGCGGCGCGATAGCCATGCAATCGGTCTTCGATGCTGGACGTGTTCGCAGGCGGGGATGAGACGAAAGCAACGTGTTTGTGGCCTGAATCAAGAACGTATCCCGTCAGGTCTCTCGAGGCTGCCAGGTTGTCCGTATAAACGGAGCTCGCCGCGATGCCCTTGAGGTATCTATCCACCAGCACGAGTGGACTCTTCCCGAGCGCGAGCCGCAGAAGGCTCGCATTGTAAAACTCGCCGTTCACAGGAAAGACGATCAGGCCGTCGACTGCGCCGGAGCGGACAAGTGCCTCAATGGCACGCTCCTCTTCCTCCTGCTCACCCCGACTGCGCTTCAAGACAAGGCTCAATCCGTTTTCGGTGGCCCTCTCTTCAATCGCGTTCAAGAGCTCGAGGCCATAGGCCGGCGAAGCATCCGGGAGCAGGAATGCTATCCGGGAAGTCAGGCGGTGCGACCGAGGTGGCCGCTCTCCGTCACCGAGCTCCGCCAGCCGTCCCAAGTCGCGTGCGACGAAAGTGCCCTTGCCGCGGATCCGCTCCACGAGTCCTGCCCGTTCGAGGTTCTGGAGTGCTCGCATCGACGTGATGCGGCTCACACCATGTTTGCGAGCCAGCTCCTTTTCCGATGGAACGCGATCGCCGCTGCGGAGGCTGCCTTTCCGAATGTCGTCCAGGACGTCGTTATAAAGCCGCTCGTACAAAAGGTGCCGCCGAGGATTCACGAGTTGCACTTGCCATAAGACATCTTAATACATCCCTCCGCGCGATTGAACTGACTCTGCAACTGCCCCTCTGAACCCCTACATAGGGCCGCTCAGAGCTGATCTTGACATGTCATATCTTGGATGTTAGTTTGCGTCTTGGCCCATTGCGGTGGAGCAATTGGCGGCCCCACGCCGGCGCGCTCTCGCCCCGGCGTCGTTGACGGCCCACCGGGAAGAAGGCGCGGGGTCGACGGCCATTGCGTACGGAGGAGAACGCTATGACATTACTTCCGGGGCGAGGGGTCAAAGCCTCGCTGATCTCCCTGGTGATCGTCGCCACTGCCTGCAGCAGCGGGGGCGGCCAATCAGCCCCGCCGCTTGCAGGGTGCAATTCGGGTACGACGCAGGTTCTGTTCTGGACCTCGCATACGCCCCCCGACACCAACAGCATGCAAAACATGGTCGACGCGTTCAACAAACAGAGCACCACATCGTGCGTGAAGATGGTCGCCGTGCCAGGCTCGGAGACAGACATCGCGAAGCTGACGACCGCTGTTCGCGGCGGTACGGGTCCAGACGTTTACGAGCTCGACCGCTTCACGGTCGCCGAGCGAGCGGCCGCCGGCGTTCTCGAAGACCTGACCCCCTTCGGCGCGGCAAACGAGGCCGGCAACTACCTGGACTTCGCCTGGAAGGAGGCTCTCTTCAAGGGCAAGCCGTACGCCCTGCCATTCGACACCGACGCGCGGGCCCTCTTCTACAACAAGGACATGCTGCAGGCGGCAGGAATTGACCCCAGCGCGCTGGACATCTCGAAAGGTGCGCCAACGATTGACATGATTCGCACCATGGCGAACAAGCTGAACAAGAAGGACTCGTCCGGCAAGTACACGGTGGTTGGGTTTGTTCCTTCGCTCAGCCAGGGTTGGCACTACACATGGGGCTTTGCCTATGGAGGCAGCTTCTTCGACCCGAGCACCTGCAAGGTGACGCCAGACGACCCCAAGATCGTGCAGGCGTTCAAGGACATGTTCTGGGACTGGTCAGGATCACTCGGGGTAGACTCGCTGCAAACCTTCCTCAGCACTTATGCCCCGACCTCCCCACCGCTGCCAACCGAGCAGGACGCCTTCCTGACCGGGCACGTCGGCTTCGTGGTCACGGGCCCGTGGGTGCTGAGCTGGTTCCCCCAGTACCAACCGAATCTTCACTACGGAATCACCTACATTCCCGTGCCGCATCAGGGCGACACACCCGCAACCTGGGCCGGTGGTTGGTCGGTCGTGATCCCCAAGGGCGCCAAGAACTCCAAGGGGGGCTACGAGTTCATGAAGTACTTCGCAGGCGAACCGGGCCAGCGGGTCTACACCAAGGAGACCCAGCACATGCCGACCTGGAAGACCCTGCTCAGCGACAGCAGCCTCTACCAGGGCGACCTCAGCCTCTTCGTCAAGCTGTTGCCGACGGCTCACAGCCGGCCTGCGCTTCCGGTAGGGAGTCTCTACTGGGACCAGCTGAGCACTGCGCAAGACGCGGCGGTGCGCCACAGCAAGGATCCCGCGCAGGCGCTGAAGGACGCCGCCAGCGCCACCAACGACAAGCTACAGCAGTACTGCCCGCTCACCGCGTGAGCCATACGTGAGGCCGTCCGTGACCGAGGAGCGGCGTTGATCGCCGCTCCTCGCCTCCGCCGCTTTCGCCTCAGTCATGAGGATCGGCGGAATTTGCGAACTGCGCTGCCTTTCATCGCGCCGTGGATCATCGGATTCCTGGCCTTCACCGTGTATCCGATCGTTTACTCGCTCTATCTCAGCTTCACGCACTACTCCGGCTTCGGAGACGCGACAGGGGCAGGGTTCGACAACTACAGGTACATGATGAAAGACCCGCTTTTCTGGCAGTCGCTCTCCAACACGTTCTACTACACAGCGCTCGCTGTCCCAATTGGTGTGGTCGTGGCGATCGCGCTCGCTCTGATGATGAACCAGAACGTTCGCGAGGTCGCCATCTACAGGGCAGCCTTCTATCTGCCCTCAATCATCCCGCTGTTCGCGCTGACCTTCATCTTCATCGTGCTGCTCAACCCCGGCTTCGGGTTCGTGGACTATGTGCTTGGGTTGTTCCACATACCCGCTGTCAACTGGTTGGGCGATGCACGCTGGACGAGGATCTCGGTCGTTCTTCTGGCTCAGCTTGGCGCAGGTGGACCGGCTCTGATATTTCTGGCGGGCCTGCGGGCTGTTCCGTCGGAGCTGTACGAATCGGCGGTGCTGGACGGAGCGGGACCACTGCGGCGCTTCTACAAAATCACTCTTCCCCTTATCACTCCGGTCATCCTCTTCGACCTGATCTACGGGACCATCCTCGGGATCCAGATCTTCACGCCGGCCTACGTCCTCACCGGGGGAACCAGCGGTGGCGGTGCCTACACTGCCGGACCCGAGAACTCGCTTCTCTTCTACGTCTATTACCTTTACAAGAACGCTTTCCAGTACAGCGACATGGGGTACGCCTCGGCCATGGCCTGGGTGCTCTTCGTGATCAGCGTCGTGCTCGCGGTCGCCATCATGCGCTGGTCCAAGTACTGGGTTCATTACGAGGCGAGCTGATGGCAGTCGCTCCGGAGATCAGGGAGGCTCCGTCACTCGCGATAGCGCGCCAGCCTACCCCGCGTCCGTGGCGCCGTATGAGGTTCCCCAAAACTCTTGGGGCGCGCATCGGATTGATCGTGGCCGGCCTGCTCTTCATGCTGCCCTTCTACTGGATGGCCAACTCCGCGCTCAAGAACCTCCAGGAGCTTTCGGCCTTCCCGCCGACCTTGTACCCTCATGCGCCGGCCTTCGACAACTTCGTGAGAGCCGTTACGTACATACCTTTCGGTACGTTCCTCCTCAACTCGGTCATCCTGACGACCGGGGTCACCATCGGTTCGGCGATATCCAATCCCCTGATCGCCTACGGGTTCTCCCGCATCAAGTGGCCGGGACGTGACTTCGTCTTTGGAATCGTGCTGGCGAGCATCTTCCTTCCCTTCCCGGTCTTGATCGTCGCCCTCTTCGACATCTTTGCGAAGCTGCACTGGATCGACACCTTCCTGCCGATCATCGTGCCGGCTTTTTTCGGCAACCCCTTTTTTATATTTCTGATGCGGCAGTTTTTCTTGGGTTTGCCGAACGAGATCTCCGAGCAGGCGCGGATCGATGGCGCCAACGAATTCCAGGTCTTTCTCCACGTCATCATGCCGCTGGCGAAGCCTGCCGTGGCGGTGGTGATCATCTTCGCGGCCGTGCAGGCCTGGGGCGAGTTCCTCGCACCGCTGTTGTACCTGCAGGACGAGTCCAAATACCCGCTGTCGATAGGCCTGCAGTTCTACCGCCAGGAGCACGACGTCTCTTACAACCTGCTGATGGCGGCGTCCACCCTCATCGTCCTGCCGGTCGTCGCCCTCTTTCTCGCCTTCCAGCGCTTCTTCATCGAGGGCATCACCGTGGGAGCCGTCAAGGGCTAGGCAAGGCGCCCCGGAATCCTAGGGGAAGAGGGGCTCCAGTTGCGTGCGGTCCACCAGTGCAACCATCTCCGCGTCAGCTGGCCCTTTTTCGAACCGCGCCGCCGCGTCCAGCACGCGCGGCAGCAGGTCGACGTCGCCGACCGTGTTGAGGAACACGTCCGGACGGCCGAGCACCCACCAGACGGCGAGGTCGATGTCGGACTGATCCTCGAGAGGCTCATACCAGGTCGTTCGCGTGCGGTCACGTCCCATCCAGGGCCGCAGCGCGATGCTCTTGATCGTCTGCACGGCAACCCGCCGCTCGGCGCAGGTCCTGGCCAGAGCCTCGAAGTTCTCCGTGTAGTACGGCTCCCGCATGGTCACGAAGTTGTACGGCAGCAGAACCGAGTCGAAATCAAATCGCGCGAGGGAGCGACGGTGATTGGCCGCGATCTGGATGCCATGACCGGTGACGCCGATGAATCTCACCAGCCCCTGGTTGCGCGCCTCGACGGCGGCCTCGATCACGCCGCCTGGACTGAGCGCTGTGTCCCAATCGCCGGGATCGGCGAGGTTGTGGAGCTGCCACAGATCGACATGGTCAACGCCGAGCCGGTCAAGCGAGCGGTGCAGCTCTTCGCGCCCGGCATCTGCCGTCCGGGCGCCCGTCTTGGTAGCGAGAAAGAAACGCCGTGGTTCGCGCTTGAGCCATGGAGCGATGCGCAGCTCCGCATCGCCGTAGCTCGCCGCGGTGTCGATGTGATTGACCCCATGCTGTATGAGGATTTCGAGCGTTCGGTCGGCGGCAGCTTGTGTAACTCGCGACAGGGCGGCGGCGCCAAAAATGGCGCGACTGCTCTCATGCCCGGTCCGTCCGAATTGGGCGCTAGCGATCACTGGGCTGCCTGCCCAGTCTGGGCGTCGAACAGGTAAATGCTCCGCACGTCGACACCGAGCCGCATGCGATCCCCGCGGCTGACCTTCACGCGGGGATCGACGCGAGCCACGATCCGGTTGACGCCCACGGTGCCGTAGACGAGCTGGTCCCGGCCGAGCATCTCCGCTAAGTCCACCTGCACGTCAATGGTAGGTTCGCCCGAGGACGCGCGTTCGTGCAGAGCTTCGGGACGGATCCCCAGGAGGCCGCTTTTCATTCGCGGCTCGCGGGGCAGCTCGATCTGGAGCGCGGAGCCTTTCGCGGTTCTACCGCTGAAGGCGACCGGGATCAGATTCATCGCCGGCGTGCCGATGAAACCGGCGACAAACACGTTCGCCGGATGCTCGTAGATCACTGTTGGAGGAGCGACCTGCTGCAGCACGCCATCCTTCATCACGGCGATCCGGTCACCCATGGTCATCGCCTCGACCTGGTCGTGCGTGACGTAGAGAAACGTCGCGCCGAGGGCGCGGTGGATCTTTTGCAGCTCGACGCGCATGTGCTCACGCAGCTTGGCGTCGAGGCTGGAGAGCGGCTCGTCGAAGAGAAATAGTTGGGGCTCCCTGACGATGGCCCGGCCGAGCGCGACGCGCTGCTGCTGGCCGCCCGACAGCTGCCGAGGCAGACGCCGCAGCAACGCAGCCAGTCCAAGGAGGTCGGCCGCCCGGCTGACGCTGCGTTCGATCTCCGACTGCTCCACGCCTTGCATCCGCAAGCCGAACGCCATGTTCTCGAATACAGACATGTGCGGATAGAGCGCGTAGGCCTGGAACACCATCGCCACATCGCGATTGCGCGAGGGCATGTTGTTGACCACGGTATCGCCGATCTTGATCACACCCGCAGTTGCTTCTTCGAGCCCGGCAAGCATCCGAAGGACGGTCGACTTCCCACAACCGGACGGGCCGACGACGACCATGAACTCGCGGTCCTTGACCTCGAGGCACATGTCCTGCACTGCGATTTCACCTTCTGCAAATCGCTTCGTGACGTGTTGGAAGCTCGCGGAGGCCATTGCGCTCTACTCCGTCGGCTAGATCGCCGGCCCGGCGTGGGTCCGCGGCACCCGGACCCACTCGCTTCGTTCAGCCGCCTCTACGGCGGCGGTCATCAGCGCGATCGTGCCGAGGTTGTCACGGCCAGAGGTTTCCGGCTCACGGTGCGCACGCAGCGCTTCCGCGAACTCTGCCAACGTGCCCGCGCGGTCGATATGGGTCATCGCCGGGAGGGGCACGGTGGTGCGCCTCCCGCGACGCGACCTCATGACCACCCGATCCAGCAGCACGTTGTCCTCGCCGCGGCTCGTCCAGAAGAGTTGCCCGCGCTCGAACTCCATCCTCCACTCACCCGCCCACGCCGTGTCGGGACCGGCGCTGATCCAGCTTCCTCGATAGCTGATCACGACTCCGCCCTCGAACAGGATTGACGAGACCGCAACGGGAGGGCCCTGGAAACCGCTCCATGCCGGACTCGAGGTTTCACATGAGACAGTCAGCGGTTCGTTGGCCAGGATGAGGCGCAGCAGATCGAAGTGATGGATCGACATATCGACGAGCAGGGGCTGGGCGTCGCTGTGATGCCGGCGGGCTTGGTTTGGCGGGACGGGGTCGTTGCGGCGAAAGTCGATGGAAACCTCATACAGCTCTCCCAAGGCACGCTCCTGGACAAGCCGCGCCACCGTCCTGACGGCGGGGAAGAACCGATAGTTCTGGCTGACCATCAACGTCACGCCCTTCGCCGCCGCCAGCTCGACCAGCTCCTGAGCACACTCGAGTGTGTCGGTGAAAGGTTTTTCGCACAACACAGGGAGACCCGCCTCCAGTGCGGCTCTCGTAATCGGAGCGTGCCCAGGAAGCGTCGTCGTGACGAGCACCGCGTCCGGCCGAGCTTTATCCAGTGCTTCGTCCAGTGAGCTGAAACATTCTCGCGGCGAGATCGAAACCTGCTTCTGGAGCAAGACCAGGGCAGCGGGGTCTGTGTCCACGCAACCGACCAGTTCCACTTCCGGGACCTCGGGCACGACGAGACCGGCCCAATCACGGCCCCAGAAACCCATTCCAACCTGCACGATGCGCAGCGGGCGCTCAGTCTCTGCAGTCATCGGAAGCTACCCACCAAGGTGCACGATTCAATCCAGCTGCCAGCGGTGATCCGCATCGGTCGTGACCAGCCAGCGACGCGTAGGCCCCGCCATCACATTGAGGTAGTACAGGTCGTAACCGGGTCCCGCGGCGACCGGGTGATAACCCCGCGGAACGAGGACCACGTCGCCATCTCGCACCTGGATCGCCTCGTCGAGCGAACGGTCATCGGTGTAAACAAGCTGCACCGCGAAACCGTCCGGCCGAGCCGTCCTGTGGTAATAGGTCTCTTCGAGGTACGCCTCGCGCGGCGGGTCGTCGGTGTCGTGCTTGTGCGGTGGGTAGCTCGACCAGTTGCCGGCGGGCGTGAGCACCTCCGTCACCAGGAGCGACTCCGCCGGACGGTCTTCCATCAGGATGTTGTGGATTGTGCGCTCGGTCCGGCCCGACCCTCGCTTGAACGGCCGTATCTCTGAGGCCTTGATGAGCGCAGGCTCCGCGCCGCGTTTCGCGGGCGCCCAGCACAGCGCGACCTCGCATGCGTCGCTCACTGCCGTGATCGCGATGGGTTCTCCCGGCGGCGCATAGACCGCATCCGGCGTGCCTTCGAACACGGAGTCGCGCGAACCGACGTCTTGGAAGCGATGTGACGCGGCCTCGATGTCGGCGTGGCCCGAGATCATCACCACGCACACTTCTCTTCCGCCCGTCGATTGCCGGATGCCATCGCCGCGGCGGAGGCGGTACACCTCGAACCCCACATGCGACCAGCCGGCCGATTCGGGAGTGACGATGACCTGAGGCCCATCGCCCTTGGCTGCTCTTGGTCGGCGGACCACGAGTCGGCTCATATGTACCACCGCCTCCGGGCCATCCCCTGCTCGTGCTCGGCGCGGGCCTTCTGCACGTCCGCCGACTCGGCGACCTCCGCCACAGGCACTTCCCACCAGCTCTCGTAACTGGGCACGCCTTCGTAGCGGTCGACCGGAACGTGGATCACGACAGTCCGATCGACCTTCTTCGCCGCGACCAGCGCGTCACGGAGCTCTTCGATGCTGCGCGCGCGAAAGACCTGCGCGCCCAGACCCTGCGCGTTGAGCGCGAGGTCGACGGGCAGGCGGGCACCGTCGTGGTGCGCGGCGTCGTCGCCGAGCGATCCGTCGGATCGATACCTGTAGCGCGTCCCGAAACCAGCCATTCCTTTAGACCGAGACAGGCCGCCGATCGAGGCGAAACCTTCGTTTTCGACCAGGACGATCGTGAGCTTCGCGTGCTCCTGGATCGAGGTCACGATCTCCTGCGCCATCATCAGGTACGACCCGTCGCCGACCACCACGTAGACCTCACGCGAGGGATCGGCAAGCTTGACGCCGAGGCCTCCGGCGATTTCGTAGCCCATCGTCGAGTAGCCGTACTCGACGTGGTAGCCCTTCGCGTCACGCGTCCGCCACAGCTTGTGGAGGTCGCCCGGCATCGAACCCGCCGCACAAACGACCACGTCGCGCGGCGCCGACAGATCGTTGACCGCGCCGAGCACCTCCGATTGCGCGGGCAGCGGGGAGTGCCCGAGGTTGTACAGGCGCGAGACCTCACGGTCCCATTCAGCGCGCAGCCGCTCACATTCGTCCCGGTACGCTTCGTCGACCGACCAACCTTGGAGCCTTTCGTCGAGCGCCTCGAGGGTTGCCCGGGCGTCGCCGGTCAGCGGCAGGCCACCAAGCTTGTGACTGTCGAGGTCGGCGACATTGATGTTGACGAAACGCACATTGGGGCTTTGAAAAGCGGTTCGAGACGCGGTGGTGAAGTCGCTGTATCGCGTGCCCACCCCGATGACCAGGTCGGCTTTCGCCGCCACGCGATTGGCGGCCAGCGTGCCAGTCGCCCCCACGCCCCCAAGGGCGCCCGCGTGATCGAACGGCAGCGAACCTTTGCCTGCTTGCGTCTCCGCCACCGGCACGCCGGTGCGCCGGACCAATCGCTTCAGGACTTCGGTTGCTTCCGAGTAGATCACCCCCCCGCCCGCGATGATCAACGGGCGCTTCGAGGCCCGGATGATTTCAACCGCGCGATCGAGTGTGGACGCATCCGGCAGCGACCGGGCGACATGCCAGATCCGCCGCTCGAAGAATTCAGCCGGATAATCGAACGCCTCGGTCTGCACGTCCTGGGGCAGCGCAAGCGTGACCGCACCCGTCTCGGCCTGGTTCGTCAGCACGCGCATCGCACTCAGCGCAGCCGGGATGACCTGCTCAGGGCGCTGGATGCGGTCGAAGTATCTCGACACTGGTATGAAGCAGTCGTTCACGCTGACGTCGCCGCGCCCCTTACTCTCCAGCTGCTGCAGCACCGGGTCCGGCCGCCGGGACGCGAAAACATCTCCCGGCAGCAGCAGCACGGGCACACGATTGACCGTCGCCGCCGCCGCTCCGGTGACCATGTTGGTCGCGCCGGGGCCGATCGAGGTGGTGCAGGCGAGCGTCGCGAGCCGGTTGCGCATCTTGGCGAAGCCGGCCGCCGTATGGACCATCGCCTGCTCGTTGCGCGCCTGGTAGTAGGTGAGCAGCTCTGGATTCTGAGCCAGGGCCTGGCCGACGCCGGTGAGGTTGCCATGGCCGAAGATGCCAAAACAGCCCTCGACGAACCGGTGCTCGAGACCATCGCGTTCCACGAATTGCGACGCGAGAAACCGCACCAGCGCCTGCGCCGTGGTCAGCCGCATATCGCCACCTACCCTGGGTCTGGGAGCATCACGTCGCGCACCAGGCCGTCGAGGTCCGCACAGGCTGCGACGAACTGCCTCAACGTCCGCACGGTCGGCGGATAGGAATCGAACTCGTCCGTGGTGAGCCCGTCCTCCGAGTACGCACGGCGGAAATCCGGGAAGTGGCTGAGCAGTTGCTCGACCAGGTCCGGATCAACCGGGTCGTCGATCCTGGAGCGCACCTCGACGTCGCTCGCGTTGAAGCGTTTCTGCCACGCAAAAGGTGGCGAGACCACCGCATCGGCGCCGATCAGCTCGCTCCAGTGCATGTGGTTGCGGAAGGCCGCGGAGAGAAGCCTCAGCCTGTAGCCACGCTTGCGGAAGATGCCGTAAGTCTTCTTGAACACCGCCACGCCGGCCCATTCGAGCCATCCAGGATCGATCGTGATTCCTTGCTTGTCGAGGACGACCTTCAACCAGTCGTCAAGGCGGCCGACCATGATCGTGCAAACCGGGCCCATCGACTCGATCTCCTTGCCTTCCGCTTCGCGGCGGCTGACGCCGCGCTCGACGGCTTCCGCCACTGCGATGCACTGTGGCAGCGTGAAGCAGACGGTCGCGTTGACGCTGACGCCGCGAGCCGTGACCTCTTCGATCGCGGCGATCCCGGCTTTGGTGGCGGGAATCTTCACGATGATGTTCTTGGCGATCCGGCTGAACTTCATCGCGTTGTCGACGATCGACTGGGTATCGCGGTAGAAGCGGGGGTCGGTCTGGATGGAGAGCCGGCCGTTGCGCCCGCGGTGGGCGGCGAAGGCGGGCTCGAGCAGCTGCGCGGCATTGATCGACATCTCCTCGACGAGCTTCCAGCCGACCTGGTCCTCAGTCGCGCCCGGCATCTCGTGCAACAGCGCCTCGATGTGCGGCCGCCACTCGGCGATGTGCCGCTTGAGGATGGTGACGGCGATGACCGGATTGCAAGTCGCGCCGACCGCACCGTTTTCGATCGCGTAGGTCAGCTCATCGATGTCCGCTGAGTCGTTCCATAGACAGGTGGGAGTCGTCTGCGTCATCTCGTGCAGGGGACTCTTGTACGTAACCTGGCGTCGCGCTACCACCGCGTCACCACCACCTTCTTACGAGTGTAGAAGTCGATCCCGTCAGACCCGTGGACATGGAGGTCGCCGTAAAACGAACCCTTCCACCCGCTGAACGGAAAGAATGCAAACGGCTGCGCGATCGGTACGTTGATGCCGGTCATCCCGGCCTCCACGCGCTCGCGAAACTCTCGTGCGGAGCGGCCAGACTGGGTGAAGATCGTGGCCATGTTGCCCAGCGCCATCTGATTGGCTTGCCCGATAGCCTCGTCCAGCGTCGCGGCACGGGCCACCGACAGGACCGGTCCGAAGATCTCCTCATGGCCGACGGTCATGTCCGCCGTGACGCGATCGAGGATGGTCGGTCCCAGGAAGAATCCGGGTCGCGACATCTCGCGGCGCCCGTCGACCACGAGCTGCGCACCCTCCGCCACTCCTTGGTCGACATAACGGGCGACTTTGTCCCTGTGCTCGGCCCGGATCAGCGGGCCGACCTGCGCATCGGGCTGGTCACCGGGACCGACGACCAGCTTGGATGCCGCTTCCTTCAACGGGCCGAGCAGCTTGTCGGCGGCCCCGCCGACCGCGACCGCGACCGAGCCCGCGAGGCAGCGTTCGCCCGCGTTGCCGAATGCCGAGTTGAGAATCGCCGGGACGGCGACCGCGGGATCGGCGTCGGGCATGATCACGATGTGGTTTTTGGCGCCCCCGAGCGCCTGGACGCGCTTGCCGTACGCCGCCGCGGTTTGATAGATATGCCTGGCGACCGGCGCCGATCCCACGAAGGAGATCGCGGCCACCTTTGGATGCTGAAGCAGCGCGTCCACTGCCTCGCGCGCGCCGTGGACGATGTTCAGAACTCCCTCCGGGAATCCGGCCTCCAGAAAAAGCTCGGCGAGACGCTGACCGCCTAGAGGCGTGCGTTCAGACGGCTTGAGCACGAACGTGTTCCCCGCCACCACCGCAAGTGGAAACATCCAGAGCGGGATCATCACCGGGAAGTTGAACGGTGGGATGCCGGCGCAGACTCCGACCGGATAGCGATACAGGTCCTGGTCCACGCCTGCTGAAACATCGCGCAAAGTGCGTCCCTGAAGGAGCGTCGGCGCACCGCATGCGAAATCCACGACCTCGATCCCGCGCCGCACCTCGCCCCTCGCTTCGTCGAGCGTCTTGCCGTGGTGGCGCGTGATGATCGCCGCCAGCTCCTCGAAGTGCTCCTCGAGGGAGGCCTTGAAACCGAACATCAGTCGCACGCGCTCCATCACAGAAGTGCGTGACCAAGCCGAATACGCCCTAGCCGCCGCGTTGACGGCCGCGTCCACGTCGCGCGCGCCCGAAAGGGGGACCTGCTCGATCACCTCGCCAGTCGCGGGGTTGAAGACGGGGAGTGAGGCCGCGCCATCGGCCGGCGGCCGCCATTCGGCACCGATCAGGTTGCGGATCATCGTGGCTCCTGGTCGCCCGGTCCGCCGACGTCCTCCGCCAGCTCGTGCGCTACCTGCCTCATCTCGGGGTCGCTCGCCATCTTCTCCAGCTCCTTCGCCAGCCTCTCCAGCTCTTCTCCGCCCGCCATCATCTTCGTCAACTCGTCGAGCGATGTCTCGTGCTTGCTGTACGAGCCCATCAACCTGCCGCGGTTGAGCAGCACGAACCGGTCGCCGACCGGGTACGCGTGATGTGGATTGTGCGTGATGAAGATCACGCCTAGCCCGCGCTCTCGGGCCTGCACGACGTACTTGAGGACGATGCCCGACTGGCGCACGCCGAGGGCCGATGTCGGCTCGTCGAGGATCAGCACTTTGGCGCCGAAGTAGACCGCGCGGGCGATCGCGACGGCCTGGCGCTCGCCTCCGGACAGCGTCCCCACGGTCTGGTTTGGATCGCGCACGTCGATGCCCATCTTCCACATCTCGTCGCGCATCGTCCGCTTGGCGAAACCTGTGTCGAGCCTGCGGGCCGGACCGACCCCGACGGTCGGCTCCGAGCCGAGGAAGAAGTTGCGCCAGATCGACATCAAGGGCACCGTGGCAAGGTCCTGGAACACAACCGAGATGCCGGCCGCGCGGGCCTCGCGCGGGCCGCCGAACCGGACCGCTTTTCCTTCGACGAGGAATTCTCCCTCGTCGTGAGGATGGACGCCCGACAGGATCTTGATGAGGGTCGACTTGCCGGCGCCGTTGTCGCCGAGGACACACGTGACCTCGCCGGCGTGCACCTGCATCGAGATGTCGCGCAGGGCGATGACGCTGCCGAAGTACTTGCTGACGTGGCGTACTTCCAGCAGTGGCACGCCGTTCGTCGATTCGCTCATCTCGTCACCGTCATCGCCGCGCGCTCGCGGCGCGCCGTCTCACCAGCGTGTTCACGCCGACCGCCAGGAAAAGAATCACACCTAGAAACGTGTAATACCAGTTGGAGTCCCAGTTGGCGAAGATGATCCCGATCTGCGCGAAGCCGATGATCAAGGCGCCAAGCGATGCCCCGATGGCGGAGCCGTAGCCTCCGGTCAAGAGACAACCCCCGACGACAGCGGCGATGATGTAGAAGAACTCGAGTCCGACCCCCTGGCCAGACTGAATGCCCTTGAAGCGTAGGGCGACCATGATCCCGACCACCGCCGCCGACATGGCCGTGTACATGAACAGGATGATCTTGGTGCGCGCGACCGGCACCCCTACCGCTCGTGCTGCGTTGGCGTCGCCGCCGACCGCGAAGATCCAGTTCCCGAACGTGGTCTGCGTAAGCACCCATGTGGCGCCGACCGTGATTGCGGCCCACCAGAGCACCGCGTCCTGGAAGTTGTAGGGCGCCAGGAATGTGCTGCCGAAAATCGACTGCGCGCTCCTGAAGCCAGGTGCCTGGTCCGATATGTCAAACCGGACCGTGTTGGTCAGCAGGCGGGTGACCCCGACGTCGACGCCGCGCAGGACGAAAAACGTCCCGAGCGTGATGATGAAGCTCGGCAGCTTGGTCCGCACCACGAGGACGCCGTTGGCGATGCCGATGATGGCCGCGAAAACCATCACGGCGACGATGGCGAACCAGACGTTGACCTGCTGCCGGGTGATCAGCATGCCGAGCAGCAGGCCGCTCGTGCCTGTCATGACGCCGGCCGAGAGATCGAACTCGCCACCGATCATCAGGAGCGCAACCGCGACCGCCATGATGCCGTAGGTCGAAGCCGCGTCGGTCCAGTTCTGCATCCCGCCGATCGACGAAAAAAGGTGTCCCGGCGTGGCGTCGACGGTCGCGAAAAGGAGGTATACGGCCAGGGCGCCGATCAGCGCGCCGAGCTCAGGGCGTTGCAGCAGACGCGCGAGGATGCTGACCCCCGCCAGCCGCTCGTCTTTGGCCACGCCGGCTTGCCGCGGGGCGGGACTCGGACGGGGCTGTGTGCCTGCCACGCTCATGTTTCGCGCTCCTTCCGCTCAGGCGCCATGGGTGGGATCGGACCGGACCGGCGAACCGGTCCGGTCACCAATCCATTCAATCTATCGAGTGCCTTTCCCGGCGAGGCTGGCCACGGTCGAAGCGTTGGTCTTGTCCACGATGCCGGGACCGCTCTTGACGGTGTCGAAGCCGCCTACGGTGTTCGCGTTCTGCTTGTACAGCTTCAGGAAGACGATCGGCAGATAGCCCTGGAGGTACTGCTGCTGGTCGATCGCGAAGTCGATCTTGCCTGACTGGATGTCGGCGATCACACCCGTGCTGATGTCGAAGGTCGCGATCTTGGCCGAGGATGATGCTCCGGTCACGGCGGCTTCGACGATGTTTTTCGCCACGTCAGGGTCGAGCGCCAGGATGGCGTCGATCGACTTGTCCGCGCTGAGCTTGGCCTGCAGCGTCGCGGTTGCGGAGGCGACGTTGGACTTGGCGTTGTCGATCACGAGGTCTTCCTCGCTTCCGCCAAAGCCCGCTTTCGCTCCGGCGCAGCGGTCGCGCAGGCTCGTGCTCGTCGCCTCGTGTATCACGCAGAGCAGCTTGTGTCCACCGTCAGCCTTCAGCCGTACACCCGCCTGCTGGCCGGCCGCCGTTTCGGGCTGGCCGACGCATGTCAATGCCCCCGAGTAGGCGATGTAGCTCTGGCCACCGGAAGTGGTGCCACAGTTGTTGATCAAGATGAGCGGGATGCCCTGACCGGCGGCCTGCTTCGCGCAGTCGAGCACGGTCTGGCTGTGCGGCGAAACAACGAGACCATCCGGCTTTGCCGTCACGGCCGCGCTGATGAACTGGCACTCCTGGTTGTCGTCGTTGTTGCTGCCCTGGTAGTTGACCGAGACGCCGAGGTCGCTGGCGGCTTGGCTTTCACCCTTTTGCACAACGGACCAGAAGGTCCCGTTGTCGCCATGGGTGACGAAGTAGAAGCGGTAGCTGCTGCCGGATGCCGCGGCCGGCGACGTGCCCGAGCTCGACGTCCCGCTCTGACACGCGACCGCCACAAGGCACATGGCAGCCAGCCCCATGACTACTCGTATACGGCTCATCGCTCACTCCTCCTTGGAAGCACGGTGGTCTTTTTGGCGCTGGCAATGCGACGAAAGTATTCAAGGCTCTGCCGTGCGGCGGCAGCAGGCCCCGATTGGGGCTCTGGCTCAGCAGTAAGCGCCGTGTCCTGCTCCAGCACGAACCAGCCCTGATAGCCGGCCTCCTGCAGCCGGGTGAAAACCGCGTCGATGTCAAGGTCGCCCTGGCCGAGAGGCTTGTAAAGACCCTGGCGCACCGCGTCCGCGTATGAGACCTCACCCGCGCGCAATCGCCCCGCGACTGTCGAATCGACGTCTTTCAGGTGCACGTGCCGGATCCGACCGCCTGCGTCGCAGGCGATCGCGGCGGGATCCGCGCCGCCCAAAAAGAGGTGGCCAGTGTCGAGGCATAGGTCGACCTGTGTCGTTTCGAGAAGCCTCTCAACATCGCTGGCCGTGGCCACGGCCGTCCCTGCGTGTGGGTGAAACGCGAGGATCAGGCCGTGCTCGATGGCAGCCTCCGCCGCCTCGCCCAGGGTCTTCGCTAGCCGCCGCCATTCGCTCGCGTTCAAACCGCGACGGTTGTCATAAGTCTCGCCCCCAAGGGCGGCGGCGACGACGACCACCTCGGCGCCCGACGCGGCGAGTGTCGTGGCCTCATGATCGATCTCTTCCAGAGGACGACCCGAGGGGTCATGAAGCACTGCAGCCACGAAGCCCGCGACAAGACGCATGCGATGGCGCTCGAGCAGCTCGCCCCTCGCGGAGGCGTCTGCAGGCAGGTAGCCGGGAGGGCCTAGCTCGGTTGCCTCGAGTCCAACCTGCCGCATCTCCGCCAGGACGCGGTCAGGCGGCATGCGGTGTCCCCATCCGGGCAGCTCGCTCACGCCCCAGGAAATCGGCGCCCCCGCAACCCTCACGAGAATTCCTCCACGCGCACCGGGCGATGCTCGCGCAGTGAGCAGTCGGCGGCGAGCGCGACCACCAGGGCCTTGCGCGCGTCGCTGACCGGGCAAGGGCTTTCGGTGCCTTCTTTGACCGCGGTCAGGAAGCCTTGCAGCTCCGCGCGGTAGGCAGGGTCGAAACGTTCGACGAAGTCCCTGTAGCCCGGTTGGCGCGGAGCTTCCATTCCCGGTTCGACGGAGCGGAGCGGAGTGTGCTGGTCCCATCCCACGACGACGCTGTCGCGCAGACCGAAGAGCTCCATCCGAACGTCGTACCCACGCGGATCGTTTCGTGTCGCGGTCACGGCGCCTACGATTCCTCCTTCGAACCGCAGCAAGGCGCATGCGGCGTCGACGTCGTGGTACTGGGCGAAGACCGGACTGTTCGCCTGACCATCCGCGAAGACCTCGGTCACCGCCCGGTCGAGCACCCAGGCCGCAATGTCGAAATCGTGGATCGCGAGGTCTCTCCAGATTCCGCCCGAATCGGCGATGTAGGCCTCGGGAGGGGGAGCGGGGTCATGCGTTGCCAGCCTGACCACGTGGACGTCGCCCAGCGTTCCAGACGCGTATGCCTCTTTTGCGGCCCGGTAGCCCGCGTCGAAGCGCCGCTGAAACCCGATCTGGACGAAGAGGCCGGTCCGCTCAACATGGCGGATCACTTCATCGGTGGCGCTGAGCTCGAGCGCGATGGGCTTCTCGCAAAAGGCCGGCACCGAAGCGTCCGCGGCCATGAGCAGAAGCTCCGCGTGGGCCGGCGTGGCAGCGGCGATGACGATGGCGTCAAGCCCGGCCGAGAGCAGCGCCTGTGGGCTCTCGGCCTGCTCCGCGGAAATCTCGGCGGCCACCCTCGCCGCGCGACTGTGATCGGCGTCGACGATGGTCAGCCTGGACACGAGCGGACTCTCCTTGAGGCTGCGCGCGTGCAGCGCGCCGATCCGTCCCGTGCCGACCAGTCCGACGTGCACTTCTCTCCCAGCCCCTGGCATCTGTTCTGTCGGCGAACCCGTGGGAACGTTCCCACGGGAACGTTCCGCCAGTATACTTCGCGCGGCAGCCATGTCAAGAGCCCAGCCCACCAGGCGGTCGAAGCCTCCGGCTCGTCCGCCGACGATCGTCGATGTCGCCGGCCGGGCTGGCCTTTCGAAATCAGTCGTTTCGCGCGTCATGCGCGGAGAGCGTTCCGTCAGCGAGGCGAGCCGGTCGGCCGTCCTGACGGCGGCGGAAGAGCTGGGTTATCGGGCCAACGCGGTCGCGCGCAGCCTGGTACAGCGCCGCACCTACAACGTCGGTGTAATGGTCTCCGACCTTCACAACATCTTCTTCGCCGAAGTCCTCGACGGGCTATACAGCGCGGCGGCAGAGCTGGGGTATCGCGCGCTGATCACGACTGGCAATCGCGATCCGTCAGCCGAAGAACGCGCTCTCGACCAACTGCTCGAGCTGCGCGCCGACGGCCTGGTCATAGCCGGCGCACGTCTCCCTGCCGAGGCCGTTGCGGCCGCTTCCCGCATCGTACCGATCGCCGTGGTCGGTAGCAACTTGCGCCTGGACAACGTCGACGTGGTGGTGGACGACGACCACCGCGGTGCCGAGCTGGCAGTTGAACACCTGGCCGGCCTTGGCCACAAGGACATAGCGTTGATCGACGGCGGCCAGGGCGCAGGAGCCGCCGAGCGCCGCGCGGGCTATCAGTCAGCGATGTCGCGAGCCGGGCTCGCGGAGTGGATCCTTATCGAGCCCGGCGACTTCACAGAAGGCGGTGGCTACGAAGCAGCGCGACGGCTTCTCGCCAGACGACGCCGCCCAACGGCGATCTTCGCGAGCAACGACCAGTCGGCGGTCGGGGCGCTCGACGCCATCAACGAAGCGGGGTTGCAGGTGCCGCGCGACGTATCGCTCATGGGTTACGACAACACCGCCCTTGCTGCGCTGCGTCACATCTCGCTGACCACAATTCATCAGCCACGCAACCAGATCGGGGAGATGGCGATGAGGGCGGTGATTCGACGGATCGAAAAGCCAACTGCGCCGGCTCGCCGCCACGTGCTGGCGCCTGAGCTTGTAGTGCGTGACACCACAGCCAAACCGCAGGCGCTTCGTGCCAAGTCGTGACCGGCGCGCGTGATCGAGGTAGCAACTTTCTCGTACAGCAACGCCGGTGTTCATCGTGGCGGCGGGGCTGTCCCTGGTCGGGCACCGTTCTTCGCGCTAGGCTCCAGCATCGATACCGACGTTCTGGTGCTGGCCTTCGCGATCAGCGTGATTGGAGGGCTCGGCAGCATCGTCGGTTCCGGGGTAGGCGCGCTGATCGTGGGCATGGTGGTCTCGTTCGGCCTGGTCATCCCGGCTACCAACCCGTTCGCGCTTGCGTTCGTATTCATCATCATGACCGCGGTCCTGATCGTTCGGCCGCGCGGCCTCTTCGGTCGGCCCGAGCTTTGATCCGGCTGCTTCCCCGCTCCATTGGCGAGCGCGTGCGCTGGGGGGCTGTGCTGGTCCTCATTCTCTTTGCGGCCCTCATCGCCCCACTCGCCGGCCTCAACGAGAACCTGAACCCGGACGCCAGCTCCAAGTTCCAGATTTTCCTCGGCACTTCCGCGCTCGTGCTCGCGTTGTGGGCGATCTCGTACAACCTGATGCTTGGTTACACAGGAATGGTCTCCTTCGCCCACGCCGCCTACTTCGGCGTTGGCCCTTACACGGTCGCGTTGATCTTCAGCCGCTATCACCTTCCCATCCTGGTGGGTCTCGCTGCGGCACCCTTTGTTGCGGCCGTTGTCGGCTTGGTAACCGGCCTCGTCGCGCAACGGGCGGTCCGCCTTTATTTCTCCCTACTCACGCTGGCGATCTCGCAGCTTCTCTTCTCGATCGTTTTCCAGTGGTACGACTTCACGGGGGGCGACAATGGCATCTCGATCACCCTGCCCGACCAATTGAGCGACTACACGGCGCTCTACTACTTCACGGCGGCAGTGGTTGCCATCTGTCTCTTGCTGATGTTCATCGTGGTCCGTTCGCCGTTTGGGGCGGCTCTGCTATCGATCCGCGAAAACAGGCAGAGGGCAGCTTCGATCGGAATCAATGTGAAGGCGTATGAGCTGGCCATTTACACCATCTCCGCCCTCTTCGCAGGAGTCGCCGGAGGCCTGTTCGTCATGTACAACCAGCAGGCCTACCCGGAGATGCTCTACTGGACGGCCAACGCGCAGCCGGTTGTGGTTGCTCTTCTGGGCGGCACCACCACCTTCCTCGGACCGGCCATCGGCGCCTTCATCTATGTGGTCTTGGACAACTCGATCTCGAAGCACTTCCCCTACCAGTTCGACATCGTTCTTGGTGCCATCGTGCTGGGCGTCGTCCTGGTCGTCCCTGGCGGCATCTCGGACGTGCCCTCTGTGTTCCTACGCCTGCGCGATCGTTTCCATCGCGGCGAGGAAGCGGTCGCGCAGACAGCGGAAAGCGCCGGCGAGGCGATTCGAATGTTCGATGTTCGCAAGGCGCTCGCGAGCGAGGCGATCCAGGCCGACGAAGTCAAACCGGGGCAGACCCTGCTCAGGATTGAGCATCTGAGCCGGAGTTTTGGCGGCTTGCGCGCAGTCGACGATGTGAGCCTCGTGGTGAAGCAGGGTGACCGTCACGCCATCATCGGTCCGAACGGCGCCGGCAAATCCACTCTCTTCAATCTCATCACCGGTCAGCTGAAGCCCAGCTCGGGCAAGGTGATCTTTGATGGCCGAGACATCGCCGGCAAGCCGCCACACATGACCGCCCGGTCCGGCATTGGTCGCGCTTTCCAGATCACGACGATATTTCCAAAACTGACCGTTCGTCAGAACCTGCAGTACGCAATGCTCGCCCACGCTGGATACACCGTCCGACCGTTCGGGATCGCCAATCGCATCTTCTCGGCGGAAGCACAGGACCTTGCTGAGGCGGTGGGTCTGGGGGCCTGGGCCGACCTTCCTGCCGGCCAACTGAGCCATGGCGACCAACGCGCGATTGAGATCGCGATCTCGCTCGCGCTCGGCTCGAAGTTGGTATTGCTGGATGAGCCCACGGCCGGGATGTCGGCGTACGAGACGAATAGAGCGATGGAGCTCGTCCGGCGGCTTGCGACTGAGCGGCATCTGACCCTGCTCTTCTGCGAGCACGATATGTCGGTCGTCTTCAGCACGGCTCGCACCGTAACGGTGATGCACCAGGGCCGTGTCCTGACCGAGGGCACGCCAGAAGAGATCCGGCGCAACCCTGATGTACAGAAGGTCTACCTGGGGGAGCTGGAGCAAGAGGAGCTCGGCGCTTAACCGTGCTCAAAGTCGAGGGCTTGAACGTCCGGTACGGCAAGAGCCACGTCGTCTTCGACTTAAGCGTGGAAGTCGAGGATGGCGAGCTGCTTGCGGTCTTGGGCCGCAACGGCGCCGGCAAGACGACCACCATCCGCGGGATCATCGGAATGCTCCCAGGCGCTTCGGGACGGGTGACTGTCGGAGGTCGCGACATGAGCGGCTGGCCCGCCTACCGCCGGACGCGAGAGGGCCTCGCCTACGTGCCGTCTGGCGCGCGCTGTTTCCAGAGCCTGACCGTGGATGAGAATCTCGAGATCGCGTCGCACGCCAACGGCGGCGGTCGCAGCTGGACGAAGAAGCGGATATGGGAGTTGTTCCCCAAGCTCGAAACGTTGAAGAACAACCTTGCCGGCGGCCTCTCGGGCGGTGAGCGTCAGATGCTGGCCGTCGGGCGGGCGCTCATGAGCAATCCAAGGGTCATGCTGCTCGACGAACCGACGGAAGGCCTTGCGCCGGTACTGGTGCAGTCGATCGGGACGCTGCTCGGAACGCTCAAGGCGACGGGCGTGTCGATCCTGCTCGCGGAACAGAATCACCAGATGGCGCTCCGCGTTGCCGACCGGGCCGCGTTCATTGAGAAGGGGCGCATCGTCGAGGTGCTTCCGTCCGCGCGGGCGCGGGACAGCGAGGTGCTGCACCAAATTCTGGGCGTCTGAGCTTGTTGCTCCAGTGCATTGGTCACGGTCGGGATTCGGAAGGAGGAGGTGTATCTGGGTCAACCGATGAAACTACGCTAAGGGATTGGTACGCGGCAACTATTGGACTCCGAACTGTTGCATCGGGAGGGCGAAATGAAAATCACACCACGGTCCGAAGCGCTACAGATTCTGAGGCCGATGGATTCAGCGCACTTCACAGGTGAAGCAAGCTCATACGAGCTGATCCCTGCCTCGTCACCAACGACGTCCATCTTTGCCGCGGTCGTTCGCTTTGAGGCCGGCGCCCGAAACCACTGGCACTCGCATCCCGGTGGGCAGCTGTTGCATGTTGTCGAGGGCGAAGGTTGGGTTCAGGTCCGCGGACAAGCTCCGCAGCGCATCCGAAAATACGACGTGGTCACGGCTGATCCAGGCGAGGAGCACTGGCACGGCGCGGGCGGCGATGGGCCCATGGCACATCTCGCCGTGGCGGTCGGCGAGACGCGCTGGCTGGAGGAGACTCCGCCGCCGCCACATTAGATACCACAGTCATCAATCTGCCTGGCTGAGCTTGATCAGGTCATTGCCGGTACTCGAGGCAGCTCCTCGATCGCCGCGTCGATCCGCGACTGGGAAAGTTCCACGTCCTCCAGCTTGCCCGCGAAGTACGCGTCGTAAGCGGACATGTCGAAGTGGCCGTGCCCAGACAACCCGAACAGGATCGTTCGCTTTTCACCGGCCTCTCGAGCGGCTGCCGCCTCCTGGGCGACAGCCCGCAAGGCGTGGGCCGACTCGGGAGCAGGCAGGAAGCCTTCGCAACGTGCGAACCGCACGGCCTCGGCAAAGCATTCGTTCTGCTTGTAGGCACGAGCCTCAACCACCTTGTGGTCGACCAGCATGCAAAGCGACGGCGCGTCGCCGTGATAGCGAAGTCCCCCGGAATGAATCCGGTCCGGAATGAAGCTGTGGCCGAGCGTGAACATCTTCACCACCGGGCCCATACCGACCGCGTCGCCGAAGTCATACGCGTAGACACCGCGCGTCAGCGTTGGGCACGCAGCGGGCTCGGCTGCGATGAAACGAGTGTGCGGCATGCGACCCTTCAGCTTGTCGCCGATGAAGGGGTACGTGAGTCCTGCGAAGTTAGAGCCGCCACCCACGCAGGCGATCACCACGTCCGGGTACTCGCCCGCCATCTCCATCTGTTTTTTGGCCTCGAGGCCCATCACTGTCTGGTGGAGAAGGACATGATTGACGACCGACCCGAGCGAGTACTTGGCATCCTCATGGGTGGCAGCGTCTTCGACAGCTTCCGAGATCGCGATGCCCAGGCTGCCCGGCGAGTCGGGGTCGTCTTGCAAGATGCCACGCCCGGCATTAGTGAGGTTGGTGGGGGACGCATACACCGTCGCGCCCCACGTCTCCATCATCGAGCGGCGATACGGCTTCTGCTCGTATGACACCTTGACCATGTAGACGGTGACCTCGAGGCCGAACAGCGCGCCTGCAAAGGCGAGCGCCGAGCCCCATTGGCCGGCACCGGTCTCAGTGGTCAGCCGCTTCACGCCTTCCTTCGAGTTGTAATAGGCCTGCGGCACCGCGGTGTTCGGTTTGTGCGAACCCGCGGGAGACACCCCTTCGTACTTGAAGTAGATGTGCGCCGGTGTGTCCAGCGCCTTTTCGAGACGGTCGGCCCGATAGACCGGGCTCGGCCGCCAGATGCGATAGAGCTCGCGCACCTGATCCGGGATCTCGATCCATGGCTCTGCCGAGACCTCCTGGGCGATGATCGCCTGCGGAAAGATCGGCGCCAGGTCAGCCGGACCCATCGGCTGCAGCGTCTGCGGGTTCAGGTACGGCGCGGGCGGCGCAGGCATGTCGGGCAGGATGTTGTACCAGCGCTCAGGGATGTCGCTCTCGTCGAGAAGGATCTTCTTGGTCACAGCTCCAAGCCTCCTGAATCAGTTCGGAAGGTGTCCCGCCCGGAAAGGGTAGCGCTATCGCTTTGACTCCCCGGCGGCGGGTCTGGTACGGTGGCCCGGACTTCCGCGCCTCCCAGGGGTGCGGAAAGCGAAGCCTGGGGGTAGGCGTTGCGCAGTTTTCGCTTCGTCAGCCATGCCGCGGTGCTCCTGATAGCCATCGTGATCTCGGGCTATTCGGCCACGGATCTCAACACGTCGATTGTTCCGAGGGCCGTGGCCCTCCAGGCCGAAGCATCCAACCTGGGTGGTCCGCCCGGCGACGTTGCGCTGGGCCGTGACGGCACCATCATCAAACCACTCTCGATTCCCACTGCGGCGTTGGCCAATCACAACGCAGTCTTTTACACGGTGCGCAAGGAAGACACTCTCGACAGCATCGCGCGAGCTTTAGGCATCCCGTTCCGGGAGATCACCTGGTCGAACCCCGGACTGCGCTTGCCGCTAAAGGTGGGACAGACTCTCAAGCTGCCACCGGTGCCAGGGGTCGTGGTTGTCGTCAAGGTCGGCGATTCGCCGGCGAGCCTCGCCGCCAAATTTGGCGTGGATGAGACAGAGATCCTCGGCTTCAATCACATTCGCGCTGCGGAGTTCACACCCGGTCTGATTCTTGTCATTCCAGTCGACCCCCAAGTCGGCCCAAATTTGAGTAGCGGCGTGCAAGCCGACCCCGCCGCTCCTGGCGCATTGATGTGCCCGATCCCAGGTTCGAAAATCATCCAGAACTTCGGACCGACCTCGTTTGCGCTCGAGCCCTCCTACAACGGCTACGTGCACTTTCATACGGGCGTCGATCTTCTGGCGGAGTACGGCACTCCAATCGTCGCCGCGGCCGGTGGCAAGGTGACGGCGGCAGGTAACGCGGACTATTTCGGCATCCGGGTGGAGATAACCGACAGCTACGGGCTGGTTGAGATCTATGCCCACATGTCAGACGTGTCGGTCAGTGTTGGTCAGCCGATCCAGCAAGGCCAGAAGGTCGGTTTCGTCGGCAGCACAGGTCTTTCCATCGGCTCGCACCTGCACCTACAGCTCGAGGTGGGCGGGGTTCCGACCGATCCAACCCCACTCATCGGCTGCTGACAACATCCGGCACCGAGCCGGACGATCAGCTCAATGGTCTCGCTCGACTACGTAGTCCGGCAGGGCGAGAAGGAATTCCCGGGCTTTTGAGCCCGGCACCTGGCCAAACGCGACAGTCGCTTGGGCTTGCGCCGCCTGCGCCAGTTGCGTCGCGTACGCGACCGCGTGGTCGACGCAGCCGGTTTCGAGCATGCGATCAGCCACCCATCCCACGTCGTTCACGTCACGCTGAGATCGAGGCAATGCGAGGAATCGGATCAGGCGAGCGCGTTCAGTTCCCCGCAGCACACGAAGCAGGTGGATGAGCATCAGCGTCCGCTTGCCCTCCAGGAGGTCGCCGCGGATCTCTTTTCCGTATTTGTCGAATCGCCCGACCAGATTCAGAATGTCGTCTCGGATCTGGAAGGCGGCCCCTAGGTACCAACCGAACCGATCGAGCACGCCAAGCTCGACCCGGCCGCCATTTGCGATCAGGGCGCCCACTCGACACGGATAGACGCACGTGTACCAGGATGTCTTCTTGAGGCACATGCGGTAGTAGTCGTCCTCTGTAAGTTCGACTGTGTTGTCGCGAATCCATCCAAGCTCGATGGCCTGTCCCTCGAGTGAGTGACGCATCATCAACTCGGTCTCCTGAAAGATGCGCCAGGCGAGACTGTCCCCGACCTGCCACCGGTTCTCAAGCAAACGCTGGAGACCGATCAGGTTCGTCATGCTGCTGGCGTTGACCGCGATCGGCACCCCGTGTTGGGCATGCAGCGTCGGGCTCCCGCGTCGCCGTTCGCTGCTGTCCTGAACATCGTCCTGGATCAGGAAAGCGTTGTGAAACAGTTCGATCGCGATTGCGGTGTTCAGGGCTAGATCCAGTTCGCCGCCGAGGGCTTCGCATACCGCAAGGCAGAGAGCCGGACGCATCGCCTTGCCCGGCAGCCCGAAGTACTGCCGGATCAGCTCATAGAAGTAGGCAGGTTCAGCGGAAGGGAGTTCGTCGAGCAAGCGGCTCACGACCATCTCGCGATAGCGATCTAGCGCCCGCTCGACGCCAGAACCGGCTGAGACCGCCTGCAACGGACTTCCTCGCTTAGCTTGACCGGGGGGCAGTGCGGGGGCGCCTTGCCGCCGACCTGGTCGCGGTGCGCGTCGGCTTCGTGCCCTTGGCCGCGGGCAGAACCTCGTCAGCCCCTGCGGCGATTCGGTTGATCGCGTCCGGCGCCATCCCCACCATGCTGATCATCGTGTCGAAAAGCTCGTGGGCGTCGGCGGTCAGGCGGCGGGAAAGGTCCTGGACGTCGTCTGAACGAAGATCCGCGACCCGACTGGCCGCGATGTCGATGAAAGCGTGCGCGTTGCCTCGAAATCGCTGCAGTAGCTCTTCGAACGCCTTTTCATCCACGCGGCGATCCTTTGTGAACTGCGACTCAAGGCGGCGAACTCCTGCGAGGCTTGACTGGAGCTCTTTCTCCAATACGTTGGCCGCCTTGCGCACGGCAGCCGATACCTCGGCCCCTGATTGGCTTAATCCACCACCGCCGCTCCGCCGTCTTGTCGACTTGCTCTCCGCCACTGCCGTCTACTCCTTATCTCGTGTCCACTCGGACCCGGCCTTGCGACGTGCGCCAGCGTGTGGCTCGAGGTTCTCACGACCAAAGAGGCTTGTCAAGTCAAGCCTACCTCCTGTCAAGTGCCGCGACGCATTCATTCGTCAGCCGACGAAGGGTTGCCGGGCGGTGCCGGTGACGCCAGGGTCAAAGGCGAAAAGACTTCCGGATAGCGGATGCTCCTCCAGGACGCTCGCGTTCAGGCCCACGCGCGCCGTGGTGATGTAGAGCGTCGCCAGATCGGGACCGCCAAAGCCGCATGAGGTGACGCGCGGCGCCGGCAACTGCAGAATCCGATCGATGCGGCCATCCGGCGTGTACCGACGGACCTGCGAGCCGTCCCAAACCGCGAGCCAGATGCAGCCATCGCGATCGACGGTCAGCCCGTCGGGGAAGCCAACGCCTGGCTCGAGCTGCGCGAAGACGCGCCTGTTCGACCAGCCTCCCGACTCTTCGTCGAAATCGAATGCAGCGACGGCTCGGGTGCCCGAGTCGACGTAATAGACGGTGCGCCCGTCAGGGCTCCAATCGATGCCGTTCGAAACGCTGACCGGATCGAGGACCACGCTCACCGTCAGGTCGGGGTCAAGCCTGTACAGGCGGCCACCGTTCGGCTCCTCGCTGTCGAGCATCGTCCCCGCGAACAGTCGCCCCCGTGCATCGACGTTCCCGTCGTTCATCCGCGTCCCAGGAATCTCGATGCGCTTCAGAATCTGGACCTGGCCTGAGGCCGGGTCGAGGGCGGCGAATCCCTCGCGCACCGCCAGAATCCAACCGCCTCTGGCTCGGGGAGCCGCCACGCCGACATGCGCGCCGACCGCGTGAACGCGATGAACAGCGTCGATCAGCTCGTGGATTGCGCCGCCGAGTATGTCGACCCAGACAAGGGAGTCGCGTGCTGCGTCCCAGAAGACGCCCTCTCCCAGTTCCATCTCGAGCTCGAGCACGACCTCAACGGCTGGCGATCGATTCACTACCGGTCGCTTAGCCCGAGCTCTCCCAGGATGCTCTGCGCGAGGACGCCTGGTTGCGGGCCGATGTTTACGCGGATGTGCGGTTCGTCGGGTTGGGGAACCTCGAGGTCGGCGAACTGACTGTCGAGCAGGCTCGAGGGCATGAAGTGCGCGTGCCGAGCAACCAGACGCGGCGCAATGGTCTCCTTGGAACCGGCCAGAAACACGAACATGACACCCGAGCCGCGTCGATTGATCACGTCTCGATAGGACCGTTTGAGAGCCGAGCAAGTGATCACGCCGTTTTCTCCGGCATCGAGGCGTCCGTCGACCCAGTCGGCGACCCCCTCCAGCCATCGCCGGCGGTCTTCATCCGTGAGGGGATTGCCGGCCTTCATCTTCTCGATGTTCGACGCAGGGTGCAGCTCGTCGCCCTCCTTGAACGGCCAACCCAGGCGGCCGGCGAGGATTCGGGCCACCGTCGTCTTCCCGCTCCCGGATACGCCCATGAAAACCAGCACCACGTGCCCTCCAGTTTCCGGTAAATGAGGGAAGGTTTACTCCGGTGCGCTAGTTCTCTTGTGCATGACCGAGAGCCAGACCACCACTACCACCCGTGTTCCGGCGGCTGCCGAGCGTGCGCGATTGAAGGATGGGGTGCATATCGAGCTGAGCCCGCGACGCGTGAGGGCATATCTCGCCAACCAGCTTCTTGTCGACAGCGAGAACGTTCTGCTCGTTTTCGAGACCAGGCGCCCGCCGGTGTACTGGTTCCCGATCAAAGACGTGCAGATGGATCTGCTCGCGCCCAAGGATGACGCTGCAGGCTCGGGCTCAGGGACAAGGCGGTGGAGCTCCAAGATCGCAAGCCGTGTCGAAGACAACGTGGCCTGGAATTACGTCGAGCCCACCGGCGACCTGTCACCACTCGAGGGTCACATCGCTTTCTACTGGAATGCGGTCGACCGGTGGTTCGAAGAGGATGAGGAGGTCTTCGTCCACCCGCGCGATCCATACACGCGGGTCGACACCGTTCACAGCTCCCGCCACGTGCGGGTTGAGGTTGACGGGCAGGTGATCGCCGATAGCAAGCGCCCGGTTCTGCTCTACGAGACGGGTTTGCCTACCCGCTACTACATCCCGAAGCTGGACGTGCGCATGGATCTTCTGGAACCGACCAACACGGTGACGCATTGCCCATACAAGGGTGCCGCGAGCTACTGGTCCTTGCGCCTGGGCGCCAACGAATATCGCGATTTCGTATGGGCGTATCCTCGGCCGATCCCCGAGATTCCCAAGATCGAGAACCTGCTCTGTTTCTACAACGAAAAAGTCGATCTCTATGTAGACGGGGTGTTGCAGGAGCGTCCGGTCTCGCCCTTCTCCTAATCCCACCGCGCTCACCTGACCTCTAACCTATCGCCGTGCGAGTAGCCGCGGCCGTCGTCATTGTTTTCGTCGCCGCGCTGCACATCTACTTCCTGGTGCTCGAGATGTTCCTGTGGCGCACGCCGTTTGGGCGTCGAACATTTGGGACCACCGCGGAAGCTGCTGAGTCGTCTGCGGTGCTCGCGGCCAATCAAGGTCTCTATAACGGCTTCCTGGCTGCGGGCTTGCTGTGGGGCCTCGGTCAGTACGGGGTCGTCGGCGGTCGCCCGATTCTCACATTCTTCTTGGCCTGCATCGTCGTCGCCGGCGTATTTGGCGCGGTAACCGTCAGCCGCCGGATCTTGTTTGTCCAGGCGTTGCCCGCCGCCATCGCGGCGGCGTTGCTGTGGCTCTCCTAGCCGCATCTGCCGGCCGGCGCTCCCCCCAAGCGGAACTGCCGCAAGTTTAGTCCGCCCACGGACGATTCCCGAATTAACATGAGGGACTTGAGGTCGCCGGGCGCGCGCAGGGCGCATGTCAACCCAACCGCGCACTCGAGGATTGATCCCGACGAGCTCCGCGACCTTACCCTGCGAAAGCTGCAAGCAGGGCTGGCCGAGGTGCTGACAGCCAACGCGTTCTGGCGGGACCGTCTCCACGGCGTTCGCGGATGGGCCGATTTCGAGCGCTTGCCGCTGACGACCAAGGCTGACCTGCTAGTGGACCAGGCGGTCCACCCGCCATTCGGGACGAACCTGACCTATCCGATCGACCGGTACGTGCGCATGCATCAGACCTCAGGGTCGAGCGGCGACCGGCCGTTGCGATGCCTGGACACGGCCGAGTCGTGGGAGTGGTGGCTTCGCATCTGGGCCGACCACGTGTATCGCGCTGCCGGGGTGAAGGCAGGGGACCGCGTGTTCTTTGCCTTCTCTTTCGGGCCGTTCATCGGTTTCTGGTCGGCGTTCGGCGGGGCGCAGCGGCTGGGTGCGCTGTGCATCTCCGGCGGCGCGATGACGAGCGAGCAGAGGGTGCGGAGCATGCTCGACGTGGGCGCGACAGTTCTGCTGTCGACACCTACATACGCGCTGAGATTGGCGGACGTGGCGAACGGGCTCGGCCTCGACCTGAAGGGGTCGGATCTCCGGGCGACGATTCACGCCGGCGAGCCAGGCGCGAGCATCCCGGCCACGCGCGCCGCGATCGAGGAAGCGTTCGGGGCCACGTGCTTCGATCACACCGGCATGACGGAGCTGGGTCCGACGGGCTTCAGCTGCTCGCAGAGGGATGGCATTCATCTGATCGAGTCCGAGTTCATCTTCGAGGTGCTCGATGCGGATGGACACCCGGCTGTCGAAGGCGAGCTGGTGGCCACCAACCTGGGCCGGTGGGGCATGCCGCTGATCCGCTACCGAACCGGCGACAGGGTCAGGGTGTCGCGAGAACAGTGCTCGTGCGGGAGCCCGTTCTTCAAGCTGGTCGGCGGCATCCATGGACGTGTCGACGACATGTTCACGGTGCGCGGTGTGAATCTCTTTCCCTCGCAGGTGGAGGACATCGTGCGCCGTCATCCGGAAGTCATTGAATTCGTGATCGAGCGGCGCCGCGAGCGCCAGATGGACGAGGTCTTGCTCTTGATCGAAGCGGGTGACGGGTTCTCGACGGACCGGCTGGAGGCCGACCTTCGGCAGGCCCTGGGCGTTCGCCTCGTCTGTCGCGTGGTCGAGCCCGGAACGCTGCCTCGTTCCGAGCTCAAGTCCAAGCGGATCCGGCAAGCCGGCTAGCGCCGCTCGTTCGCGCCGACCACCTTCGTCAATAAGCACAGCAACTGCTCGCGCTCTTTTTGATCCAGCGGTCCCACGAGGCGGCCCGTCATCGCGTGCGTCCGTGGAATGAGCTCCTGGACGGCGTGAAGGCCCTTGGGAGTAAGAGCGATCGTCTTCCGGCGGCCATCACGCGTGTCGCGCTCGCTGCGGATGAGGCCGCGCGCGCTGAGGCGCGAGACAACCTCCGCCATGGTCGATCGGTCAAGAGAGATGCGCTGACCGAGCGTGCGTTGGTCGAGATTCGGGTCGCCGTACAGGGCGTTCAACGCGGCGAACTGGGGCGAGGTGATCGTCTGCGAGACCTCTTCGGCCCAAAGGACGTTCATGGCCTGTATGGCGCGACGCAGCAGGTGGCCGGGATGCTGCATCAGGTCTTCGGGCGCATGCCTGTCAGGCGCTCCTCTTTTCACCAGTCACCTCTACAACCCGATAGCCCACAGGCAAGAGGCGCAGCCCAAGGCGCTCCTCGATGGTGCCCCATATTCCTCGCGGCAGGGCAAGGGCAAAAAGCGCCGCGGTAGCGCCAAGCCCGACGAGGTACCACGGGCCACCTTGCGTGAATGTCGTCCGGATCCAGAACAGCAGGATGGCGCCCAGGATCGGGCCCTCGAAAGTACCGAGGCCTCCGACCAGCACCATAAAGATCATGTAAGCCGACCACTGCACGCTGAATATTGAGCCAGGCTCGATGAACAGCGTGTTGGCGCCGATGAGCACGCCGGCCGCGCCGCAGCCAAAACCGGCGAGCACGAAGAGAAGCCGCTTCCGGGCGGCCACGCGGACGCCAAGGGAGCGAGCGGCGTCCTCGTCGTCGCGGATTGCCTGCAGCGACACTCCCAGCGGAGAACGCAGCAGGAAAAAGAGAGCCGAGAGAAAGATGACCGTGAAGCCCAGCGCCAGCCAGAACGTGTAGGCCTGGCGGAAGTTGGGGGCGTACTGGTTCAGCTGGATGAGAGAGATCCCTGTCCCGGCGCCAAGGTTCTGATCGAGCCGGACGAGGATCGAGATCACTTCGGCGATCACCCACATGCCGATCGCGAACTGCGCAGCCCGCAGGCGCAGGGCAAGAAATGAGATGGGAACCGAGATCGCTCCCGCCACCAGCGTCGCCAGCACCATCGCGAGGTACGGGCTGACGCCGAGCCCGGCGAAGAACACCGTGCCGTAGGCACCGATGCCGATGAATGCCTGCTGGCCGACCGAAAGCAGGCCGCCGTAACCCGCGAGGGCGTTCCACATGGCGGCAAGCAGCACCAGGATCAAAAGGTTCGTGAGCTTCTGCACCACGTCGGATTCGAACACCAGCGGAACAGTCGCCAGCAAAACGGCAATCGCGAGCGTGGCGCCCGTGAACAGCTTCGACGTGCGCGTCCAACGTTGAACCCTCATCGCGCCGTCCCGAAGCTCACGCGCCCACCGCCATATCGAACGATCAGCACCGCAAGAAAAAGCAAATGGCCCGTCAAGGCCGAGTACTCGGGGTTGATGTGGGCGCCCAGCGTCTGCGCCAACCCGAGCGCGAGGCCGCCCAGCAGCGTGCCCCACAACGATCCCATTCCGCCGATGACGACCGCTTCGAAGGCAAAGATCAGCTGCGTCGGTCCGCTGACCGGATCGAACACCGAGCGGATGGCCAGGAACAGTCCACCCAGGGCGGCGACTGCAACAGCAAGCGCAGTTGCCCGAGCGTACACACCTCGGCTGTCTATGCCGACCAGCTCGGCAGCGTCAGAGTCCTCCGCTGTAGCTCGCATCATCCAGCCGGCACGCGTGCGCGACAAGAACAGCTGCAGGGCTCCAAATACGATCACTGCCACCACCAGGATCACGACGCCAAGGGTTGAAACCGAGAGACCGCTCGTCACCTGCCAGCTCGACGTGGTGACAGCGCCTGCGTTTTCCCCGAGCGAGCGGACATCGGGCGAGAACGTGATGAGCAGCAGGTTCTGGATCACGATCGACAGCCCGAACGTCGCCAGGAGCGGGGTCAGAATGCCGGATTTGAGGCTTCGCTCGAGGATGGTCAGTTGGAGGAGATAACCGAGCAAGATCATCACGGGCAGCGCCACGACGAAGGCGACGAAGGGTGACATCCCGGTGCCCTGGACGATGACGAAGACGACGTACGCACCAAGCACGGCGACGTCTCCGTGGGCTAGGTTGATGACCCTCATCACCCCGAACATGATCGAAAGGCCGCACGCGAGCACTGCGTAAAAGGCTCCGAGGAAGATGCCCTGCAGGACGGCGTTGACGACGGTCATGCCGGCCGCTTCAATCCGAAGTACGCGCCGATCACCCGGTCGCGATCGAGCGACGCGGCCTCGCCCTCAAGCACGATGCGGCCCTCGAGCATGCAGATCACGCGGCCGGCCACCTCCAGCGCCCGGGTGAGGTCTTGCTCGACGAGCACCACCGTCGTGCCTTCGCTGATGATGCCGGCCAGCGAGCGGTAAACAGCGTCGACCACGATCGGCGCCAGCCCCAGCGAGACCTCATCCAGGAGGAGCAGACGTGGATTGCTCATCAGCGCCCGCCCGATCGCTACCGCCTGTTGCTCACCCCCGGAAAGGCTGGCGGCCGGCATGTGCCGCCTCGGCTGGAGCAGGGGGAAGACTTCGAGCACCGACTGGACGTTCCACCGGCCGCGGCGGGCGGCTGCGACGCGGAGGTTCTCTTCGACGGTCAGGCTGGGAAACAGCCGGCGGCCTTCGGGCACGAGCGCAATCCCCAGCGACACCCGGCGGTGGGCCGGCATCGAAGTGACGTCCGCGCCGTCGAACATCACCCGGCCGCCATGCGGCTTGTGAGCTCCGGCGACAGCTCTCAGCAACGTGGATTTGCCGGCGCCGTTGGCGCCGATCAGGGCAACCGTCTCGCCCGGCGACACCTCAAACGACACTCCCCGCACAGCCTGGAGCAGGCCATAACGGCAATCGAGCTCTTCGACCCGCAGCAGGGTCATGAGCGGCCGCCAAGGTAGGCGTCGATTACCGCCGCCTGCGCGACGACAGCATCCGGCGGGCCTTCCGCGATGATGCGACCTGCGTCCATGCACACAAGCCGGCTCACCACCTGTATGAGCAGGTGGACGATGTGCTCGATCCACAGCACCGCGATGCCGCGGTCGCGCAGGCTCGCCACCGTCTCGACGAGCGCAGCGGTTTCCGCATCGGTGAGCCCGCCACCGATCTCATCGAGCAAAAGGACGGAGGGTTCGACGGCCAGTGCGCGCGCGAGCTCGAGGCGCTTGCGCTGGAGCAAGCCCAGGCTTTCCGCGCGCCGGTTGGCGAGCAGGGTCAGCGCGGTCTGGTCCAGTACCCGCAGGCAGAGGTCATAGGCTTCGGCGCCGCGCCGCCGCCCACCCGCCGTCGCGCCGACGAGGACATTCTCGAAGACGCTCATGCCTATAAAAGGACGAGGCACCTGGTGCGTTCGGGCGATACCCAGCTGGCACCGGTCGGCGGCCCCTCGGGACGTCACATCTCGACCGCGGAAGCCGACGGTGCCGGAGTCGGGCGCGAGGGCGCCCGACAGTACGTTCAGCAAAGTTGTCTTGCCGGCGCCGTTCGGCCCCACGATGCCGACGGCCTCACCTTCCCCGAGCGAAAGGCTGACGCCGTCCAGCACCGTGAGTGCGCCGAAACGCTTCCGAACGTTGACGGCGGCGAGGACCGCCGCCGCAGCGCCCGTGGCTAGCCCTGGTATGGCTGCAGGGTCGACGCGATCGGCACGTTGCTGTCGGAGGAGTTCTCGCAGATGACGAAGTCGATCGGCCACCTGGAGACGCCCTGCTTCCACTGCCCGCCGATGATGGGAGCGGCCACCACGTTCGGAACCGCAGCCCCGGCCAGCGTCGCAGGCTTCGACCAGTCGAGGTGACCGACCGGTGTGTCGACGGCGAGGGTCTTCATGGCGTCCGCCACCTTCGTCTTGTCCTTGGGATTGCCGCTCGCTTTCAGCACGGCCTGTGCGACGTCGAACAGCGCGAGGCTCGGGCCGAGTTGCTGGTTCCACTGCTTACCGCTGGCTGATTCATAGCCGCTGGCGAGATCCTTAGACGAGATTCCCGTCAGCGATGACTTGTAAGGCCATGTCGGCGCCCAGTACACACCTGAGGCGAGGCCGTTGCCTATGGATCCGAGTGAAGAGACCTGCGAGGGGAACAATCCAGTCTTGGCGATCTGCCCGATCTTCACGTGCTTGGTGTACCCCAGCGACGCAGCCTGGCGCCAGAACGTGGCGAAGTCTGGCGGGATGGGGAAAGTGTTGAAGATCTGACAGTCCTCGCTGATGAATTTCTGGATCTGCGAGCTGTACTCGTTGGTGCCGTCCTCGTAGGGACCCGGGTCCACGATCGTGTAACCGGCCTGTTTCAGCAGCGGGCCGAGCGCGCCACGGATGGCATTGCCGTCGGCGTCGTTGGGCCACATCACGCCGACCTTCCTGTTCGTCGGGACCTGCGGCCAGAGGTGTGTGTAAGCGTTGAAGAACTGCTCGACGCCGAAGCAGAAGTGGAATGTGTACTTGAACGGCGACGGCTGACCGACCTTGGCGCCGCGGCCCAGGTACCAGGCCTCCCACGGCACCACTGTGGAGATGCACGGGACGCCCGCCGCCTCGCAGGCGTCCGAAACGGGGTTCACCGTCTCTGGCGTGGAGGTCGCAAGCATCAGGTCTACGTTCTGGCTCGAGATAAGGTCCTGCGCGACCTGCGCGCCTACCGAGGGCGTGGATTGTCCATCGCGAGAAATGATCTCCACGCTGTAATTGGTGCCGCCGACGGTGAGGCCGTTCTTGAACGCATTCCTGGCCAGACCGATGGCGTATGAGTCCGGTTCGCCGAAGCCGGCGGCCGGGCCCGTGATCGGGCTGACGAAGCCGATCTTGATCGACCCGCTCGGAGTCGACGAAGTCGACGTCAGGCAGGCTTCAAGGAAACCCGGGACAGCGAGGCCTCCCAGGACCAGGCCGGTGCCTTTCAGCATCTCGCGCCGCGTGATCGCGCCCGATCGAGGTTTCCTCTTGCTCACCTGACTCCTCCCGTTCAGATCAGGAATTGCTCCGTGTACCGACGATCGGGAGTTTGCGCCAACCCGGTCCAAGAATCAAGGCCCGATTTTGGCCAGGGCGACGTTCCCGGTCGCGGCACCCGTGTAGTTCTCGGCCAGGGACCTCGAGGCTGCGGTGGAGGAGGTGATGTAGCGGAGCTGGGCCAGGTGCAGCTGGTCGTCAAATGCGTCCTCTAGCGGCTCGCGGTGCAGAAGCTGCGTCATGAAGCCGGAGAAGTACTCGGCGCGCCAGACGCGCTCAAGGCAGTCGAGCGTGTAGCGGTTCATCGGTTCCGAATTGCCTGTCTTGATCTGCGCGGTGAGAGCCGCCGAAAGGACTGCCACGTCGGCCAGCGCCAGGTTCATGCCCTTCGCTCCGGTCGGAGGCACGATGTGTGCCGCGTCGCCCGCCAGGAAAAGGCGTCCTGATTGCATGGGCTCGAGGACGAGGCTGGTCATGGCGGTAATGCCAAGATCGAGGATCTCCCCGTCCTCGAGTGATGGCTCATGGAGGCGCCGGCGAAGCTCAGACCAGATCCGCTCGACCGGCCACGCGTCGAGTCTTTCGTCGGATGGGACCTGGAGATAGAGCCGGCTCACGCTGGGACTCCGCATGCTGTGCAGCGCAAAGCCGCGCTCGTGGTAGGCGTAGATCAGCTCGTCAGCCGCCGGCGGCGTCGCAGCAAGGATGCCAAGCCACGCATGCGGATAGTTCCGCTCGTACGTGACCGCGCCCCGCGCAAGCATCGCGGCGCGGCCGATTCCGTGGGACCCATCGCACGCCGCGACGTAGTCGCATTGGAGCAGTTCCTCGTTTCCACGATGCCGGAAGAGGATCGAAGGTCGGTCTTCGTCGACGTCTCGAATCTCGAGCGTCTCGGCCTCGAACATGATCGGCGCACCGGCGTCCAGGCGAGCCTCGACCAGGTCTTTGACCACCTCCTGCTGGCCGTAGACGAATATGCCCCTGCCAGTCAGCTCCTTGAAGTCGATGTGGTGGCTCTCACCCGCGAAACGCAAATGAATCCCGCCATGCTCGAGGCCTTCCCGGTCAAGCCGCTCACCGACTCCGGCATCCCGCAACAGCTGTGCCGCCCCGGGTTCGAGGACGCCGGCGCGCACGCGCCGCTCGATGTAGGAGCGGCTCCGATTCTCGAGCACCACCGACTCGACACCCGCGCGGTGCAGCAGATGAGCGAGCAGGAGCCCGGCGGGACCGGCGCCGATGATGCCAACCGATGTGTGCAGGGTCATAGCCCGGCTGAAATGCTCCGTGTACCGACGATCGGAGTTTGGGCGAGTTCATAATTCGCGTCAAGGGCCGTGAGCGACACGAATTACGAGCCGCCCTACCTCTATCCCGACTATCGCTCCACCGAGCTGCGCGCTCCCGAACGCGAGCCGGTGAGACTGCCCGACGAGTGGTTCCACAACGCACCCGGACCGGTGTTTGGGCGCATCCCGGTGCGGGCGGAGGACGCAGACCTCACGCGCCAGCATCGAGGCGAGCCCCTTGGCGAGCGGATCATCATCACCGGGCGCGTGCTCGACAGCGACGGCCAGCCCGTGCGCAAAACCCTCGTCGAGGTGTGGCAGGCCAACGCGGCGGGCCGCTATGTGGATTCCGCCGACGATCACCCGGCGCCGCTCGACCCCAACTTCACCGGCGCCGGCCGGGCCTTGACCGACGAAGCCGGTTTCTTTCGGTTCGTCACTGTCAAGCCCGGCGCGTATCCATGGCGAAATCACCTGAACGCATGGCGGCCGGCCCACGTGCACTTCTCCCTCTTCGGTCCTCTTCTCGCGAGCCGGCTCGTGACGCAGATGTACTTTCCAGGCGATCCGCTGATCCCGCTCGACCCGATCCTGCGCTCGATCCCGGACCCGCGCGGGCGCGATCTGCTCGTCGCGCGACTCGACCTCGACACTACAGTTCCGGAGTGGGCCCTCGGCTATCGCTGGGACATCGTGCTGCGCGGCCGGCGCGCGACGCCGACGGAGGCATGACGGCACCAACCCCGTCGCAGACGGTGGGTCCATTCTTCGGCTTCGCGCTGCCGTTCGAGAACGACGCTGACGCGGCGGCTCGCGAGTCCCGCGATGCGATAAGGGTCGAGGGCCAGGTGCTCGACGGCGCCGGCGAGCCGATAAGCGACGCGCTGGTCGAGGCTTCTCAGGATGACCAGTTCGCGCGGTGCCGCACTGACGGCGAAGGCGCCTTTCATTTCGCGCTAAACAAGCCGGTCGTGAGCGACGGCGCACCGTTCTTCAACATCACGGTGTTCGCGCGCGGTCTCCTTCGCCATCTTCAGACCCGCATGTACTTTCCAGAAGAGGATGCGGCGAATCGCGTGGATCAGGTGATGCAGCTTGTCGACGAGTCACGGCGGCCCACGCTCGTCGCGCGCCGGGACGGGGACATCCTGCATTTCGACATACGGCTACAGGGCGACGGCGAGACCGTGTTCTTCGCCCTCTGATTTCAAATTGGGGAGGACTCGAAATGGCTGATGGAAAGCAGCGGGGCATGGAGGTGCGTCGCGCGGTGCTGGGGGACGCGTACGTAGATCGCGCCGAGGCCTCGCGGACGCCCCTGAACGAAGAGTTCCAGGACCTCATCACGCGCTACGCGTGGGGCGAGATCTGGACGCGGCCGGGTCTCGACCGGCGCACCCGCAGCTGCATCACCGTGGCGATGCTGGTCGCACTCAACCGCAACGAGGAGCTGGCTGTGCACATTCGGGGCGCGCTGAGGAGCGGGGTCACGGTGGACGAGTTGAAAGAGGTCCTGTTGCAGACGACGATCTACTGCGGGGTGCCGGCCGCCAACGAGGCGTTCCGGGTGGCCGCAAAAGTCCTGGCCGAGGCGGGCTGAGCGCGCGTCGGGACCGCTGTCTCTCAGGCCGCCGGGCGCAATTGGCTTGCCGCGCTTTTCGCTTCTGGCGGGACGGTGACCAGGGCGGGGATCGTGAAATGGAACACCGACCCGTTTCCTTCAGCGCTCTCGACCCAGATCTTCCCGCTATGCATCTCGATGATCTGGCGGGCGATGGCCAGCCCGAGTCCCGTGCCGATGACCTTGCTCGGCGGAATCACCCAAAGCCTTCGGGAGGTTGGCCTCGAGCTCTGTTCTGATCGTGTGCTTGGAAGACGCCGCAGCGCTCCGCACTGCCACCCCTTCGACGACCGCATTGAGATCCATAGGGACATTTGCAGCTTCATCTTGCCTGCCTCCAGGCGATCGATGTCGAGCATGTCGTTGATGAGCCGGTTGACGCGCTCGGCCTCCTGGAAGATGTAGCCGCTGTACTCGTGCACCTCGTCGGGTTTCATGTCTCCGCCGTTGATCAGCTCGCTCATGCCCTGTATGCCGGTGAGCGCAGTCCGGAATTCGTGGCTCACCATCGACGTGAATTCGGTCTTCATGTGGTTCAGCTTCTCGAGCTCGGCAAGGTTCGCGTGCGCCGCCTCCTCAGCCACATGCTTCTGGGTGCTGTCCTCGAACGTGATCACGAAATGCTCGAAGCTGCCGTTACGGCGCCTGACCGCAGTCGCTCTCCAATGCAGCCAGATGCGGGCATTGTCGTTGCGGATGGCCATGTCGTCGGATTCGATCGTTTCCACGGCGCCATCCAGCAGCCGTCTGAACTGGGCGACGATTCCGACCACGTCGTGTTCGTCGAAGAACGCGGTCAGGCGCCTGCCGGGGAGGTCGATTTCCTGAACCGCCAGCAGGGAAGCGAGGCGCGAGTTGCCTTCCACGAATTGGAGGTCTGCATCCACCTCGGCAAGGCCGCGCGGCGAGCTCCTGAACCAATATTTGCGGCTTTCCGCCAGGCGCTCAAACATTTCGCGCCGGATGGCGGTCTGGCCCGCAACCGTGAGCAGGGCTGTGAGAGCGGCAAGGATCACGAGCGGGCGGTTGTTCTCGGGCACAGCGTGTCCGACCACCGCCGCCGAGCCGGCCACGGCGCCCGCGGTGAACGCAATCGCGAGCCCGTCCCTCCACCGCATGTTTGCGGCCTAAGCGAGAGCGCGGCCCAGGAATCGAGAGGTTCCCTTTGCCTTTGCCTTGGGGGCGGGTTGGCCCTGACTTGACAGAACGGCGGCGGGCGGGTCGTTGGCGATGACCGACATGAGTCCCACGGTACGGGTTCCCCACTCAACAACCCGTTCTTAGCGTTCTTTTCGAACGATATTGGGGGCTTCGAGCACCATGCTTGACCCCATGAGCGACGCCCGCCAGGCGATCCAGGAGCTGGCCGAGCTCCATGTGCACCTCGAGGGCACGATCCGGCCAAAGACGGCGGTTGCCTTGTCAGCTCAAAACGGGCTGCCGGAGCCTCCGCCCTACGAGTATTCGGATCTGGCCGGCTTTCTGGCCGTGTACATGCAGGTAAGCCGGTGCATGGTGACCAGCGAGGACTTCGAGCGGGTCATTTTCGAGCACGCCGAGGCGATGGCAAGCCAGCACATCGCCTACGCGGAGATCAGCTTCAAGTCTGCACCCAGGTGATGGATGGAGCGACGGCATCATCCGCGGCCGCGCGTCCGTCGCCCGCGAGTTCGGAATCGAGATCGCCTGGCTGGTCGAGCGGCGACGAATCGATCTCCGCAGGGCCGCTGGCCGGCCTGGTTGAGCGCGCGCGTGCGGCCGGGCTCGACTTCATGCCGCATGCAGGCCAGGTTGGAGGTCCCGATGTCGTGCGCGAGGCCGTGGAAGTGTTGGGGGCGACGCGAGTCGCTCACGGCGTCGGGGCTGAGCCTGACGCCGAGGTGCTTCGGCTGCTGGTCGATCGCGGCGTTTGTCTCTGCGTCTGCCCGTCGAGCAACGCGCGAATCGGCCTCAAACCCGATTTCCGAAAATTTGAAGCTTTCGGCATCCATCTGGTGGTCAATACGGACGATCCGGCCATGGTCCCGACGACGCTGCAGCGAGAGTTGACGCTCGCCGAGACGAAGTACGGTCTCAACCGTGAAGCGCTGATCGCCGATGCGTGGCGGCATCGTTTTGCTCCGGCCGCCGGTCGCAGGGAGGACTGATCGATGCGTTGGATCACGAGAAAGAACGCGGCCGTGGATCGGATCGCCTGCCCGTGGTTGATCAAGCGATTCATCGATCCCGGAGCCGAATTCATCTACGTCGCGGCGCAGGATGTTGATCGCATAGCTGTGGATTCAGGGGCGACCCCGTTCGATGTCGCCGGGGCCAAGCTCGGGCACGTTGCCGGTCGGTGCAGCTTCGAATCGATCCTTGTCGAATACGGCCTGGACGATCCCGCGCTGCGACTGTTGGGCGCAATCGTGCACGGCGCTGACATCGAAGCGGATCTCGGTCGGGTCCCGGAAGCGTCGGGCCTGAAGGCAATCGCCCTTGGCTTCCGCAAGCTGTACGGCGAGCGCGACCACGAGAAGCTGGAGGCTCAGACCCCGATGTACGACGCGCTCTATGCGTGGTGCCAGGGCAAGCTCGCGACGGATACCCAGCTTTGACGCAAGACCCGCGCGCGTCCTCTATCTATCCGCCGGTCTGGTGCTGGGCGTCCTCTCTCGGTCCAGGCCGTGGCGCGGGTCCTCCGCCCTTGTACTGATCGTTGACCTGGACGGTCTCCTCACCAGGAGCCTGGTCGCTGGTCTGAGGCTTGGCCGTCGGTCGAGCTTGCGTCACCCGTCGCTTGCGGCGCGGCACGCCGTCAACGGTACATTGAAACCGGCCATCGGATTACAGCCCGACGCGGATCAGTTAGGAGATTGACATGGGGGATCACGACGACCGATACGGGCGCATGCAGTACCGCCGCTCCGGCCGCAGCGGGCTGAAGCTGCCCGCGATCTCTCTTGGGCTGTGGCAGAACTTCGGCGGCGACGCGCCATCTGAGCGCCAGCGCGCGATCGTCCGCCGGGCCTTCGACCTCGGGATCACGCACTTCGACCTGGCCAACAACTATGGCCCACCGCCCGGCTCGGCCGAGGAGAACTTCGGCCGGATCCTCGCGACCGACCTGGCCGGTCATCGTGACGAGCTGATCATCTCGACCAAGGCCGGCTATGAGATGTGGCCCGGCCCATACGGCGAGTGGGGCTCACGCAAATACCTGCTGGCCAGCCTGGACCAGAGCTTGAAGCGCATGGGGCTCGACTACGTCGACATCTTCTATTCGCATCGGTTCGACCCGGAGACTCCGCTTGAGGAGACCATGGGCGCCCTGGACGCAGCCGTGCGCCAGGGCAAAGCTCTCTACGCCGGCGTCTCCTCCTATTCGGCCCGCCGCACGCGTGAGGCCGTGGACATCCTCCGCAGGCTGGGTACGCCGCTGCTCATCCACCAGCCGTCGTACTCGATGCTCAATCGATGGATCGAGAAGGACTTGGTTGGCGTGCTCAAGGAGGAAGGCATCGGGTGCATCGTCTTTTCACCTCTCGGCCAGGGCCTCCTGACCGACAGGTACCTCAACGGCGTGCCCGAAGGCTCGCGCGCCAGCCACCCCGGGTCGATGTCCACCGAGATGCTGACCGAAGCCAACCTGGCGAAGATCCGTGCCCTGAACGAGATCGCGAAACGCCGAGGCCAGTCGCTGGCCCAGATGGCGGTGGCATGGACGCTGCGCGACCCGGTGGTGACCTCGGCCCTGGTCGGCGCGAGCAGCGTCGCGCAGCTGGAACAGAACGTGGCCGCACTGGACAAGCGCGAGTTCTCGCCCGGCGAGCTCCATGAGATCGACCGCCACGCGACCGAGAGCGGTATCAACATCTGGGCCGCATCCAGCGCAAGCTGAATTCATGACGACAATCCGCCCCTGTCGCGAAGACGAGCGCGCAGCCATCCTTGCGGTCATCAACCGTGCAGCCGCAGCGTATCGCGGCGTGATCCCCGCCGATCGATGGCACGAGCCGTACATGCCGCCGGACGAGCTCGACCGCGAGATCGCCGCGGGGGTCTCGTTCTGGGGCTATGAGGCGGACGGCTCCTGCGAAGCGCGCCGCCCCCATTTCCGCCTAGCGGAAAGAACGGGACGAACACGATTCCTTCGCGGGCGCAGTAGTCGACGACCGCGTCCCACTTGCGCTCCGAGAGGTTGTAGTGGTTCTGGACCGCGGCGATCGGCACGACCCTTCGGGCACGCTCGATCTGGTCGGTCGAGACCTCTGAGACGCCGACCAGCCGGACCTTGCCGCGATCCAGGTACTCCTTGATCGCCCCGAAGGCTCTCCTCGAGGGGTGTGGCCGGGTCGACCCGGTGCAAGTAGTGGAGAGGAATGGTGTCGGTCCTCAGCCGGCGCAGGCTTTCCTCGATCTGGGCACGCAGCACGTCCGGGCGCCCTCACCTCGCGCTGGGGCCGCCGCCGCCCTTGGTGGCCACGACGCAGCCATCGGGGAATGGTGAGAGAGCCTCGCCGATCGTCTCCTCGCTCTGGCCGCCCGTGTACGAGTAGGCGGTGTCTATCATCTGCACCCCGGCCGCGACCGCGGCCCTGATGAGTGCGACATGGTCGTTCGTCCTGGTCAAGCGGTTCGTTCCGAGACCGACCCGAGCCACGTCGAAATCTCCGACTTTCATCTAGCTCGAATCCAATGGCGAACCGTTCGGCGTATCCGGGTCGCGGGCGATGAACAAGAACGCAATCCCGAGAATTATCCCGAGCAGCGCTGGACCGTAGTCCGTGACGGGCCCGCTCGGATAAAACAGGCGGATGGCGAGCGATCCAAACGTCCAGACACCCCCCAGCACCAGCACGATGCGAAATCGGCGTGCGGCAAGACGAAGTTGGCGCCTGAGTCCTCCTGGCCGCAGCGACAGGATGCTCAGGCTCATGCCGATGATCACGACGAGACCGAAAGCAATGCCGCGCACGGCAAGGAGTGTGCCAGGATCCGAAAGAGCCGCAGTAGGATGGCTGATGGAGCTTTGTCGCTGATGCAAGGGGCCGATCCGAGCGCGTCAACGGGCCGCTTGTCACCCGATGGCATGTGGCGTTGGGATGGCGTGCGCTGGATGCCAGTCGCCAACGCGACGCCCCCGCCTCCGACCACACCTTTCACGGGTGATCCGGCGGCGCAGGCCTCGAAATCGGCGCGTTCATCGGTCGCGACGATTGGCGGTATCGGCGCGATCGTCGGCGTGGTCATCCTGGTTGTCGGCTGCGTGTTGCCCTATGTGCACTACACGGGAGATGTCACGGGCGTATCGGCCAATCCGTCTGTCTTCAACGGCGGCTTTCCGGGCGCGTGGGGGAACGTCATCGAGCCGCTGCTGGTGTGCCTGCTCGGCTTGGCCGCATCGATACTGGTGATCGCTTGGGCGAACCGGACGGCGCGAGCATTCTCATCGGCGGCCTTGATAGCGATGGGACTGCAGACCTTGGCCATGTTCGTCGGATACGACGCCGCGGGCGCCGCGTACGGCCAGCTCCAGGCGGGAGCCTTCGTGGGTCCGATCGGCGCGTTCCTGATCTTGATCAGCGGAGTACTGGCGGCAGCCAGCCTGCTGATGGCCCAGGAATAATTCCCCATGGCCGACATCGAGATCACGCCCACGAGCCTGATAGTTCACATCCGTGGCGGAGACCGTTTTCTCGCCTTCAAGAGTCAGCTCGAAGTTCCGCTCGAGCACGTCGCCGCAGTCGACACGAACGTCCCCGAAGCGCGCAAGATCTGGCACGGCATACGGGTAGTCGGGACGGACGTTCCCGGTTTGGTCGTGGCTGGACGGTTCCTGCAGCACGGAGAGTGGGCATTTTGGGACGTGCACGATCCCGACAAGGCGATCGCCATTCGTCTGCGGGACGAGTCGTACGCCAAGCTCGTCATCGGAGTCGACGACCCGGCGGCAACCGCCCAGGCGATCACGAGCGCGATTCACCAACCGCGATAACGTTCTCGTTCCTCGATGGACGATTCCGAGCCCGCGGCCGGTTACGTATCCAGTGGCCAGCGCGACCGTCCTCTACCAGGACCGCGAGAGCCGTTCCGAGGGAGCTCGCGTCGAGGCCGATGAGCTGTGGCTCACCCTTTCGGACCTGGCGGCGACCACCGGGTGGGAGCTCAAGCCCGAGGGTGTCTGCAAGGACGAGATCTGCGTCCCGGTGCCGGCCGCGCGCCGATCGGCCCTGATCCGCGAAGACGCTTCCGGCTCAGAGTTCGACGTCACCGAGTTCGCTCGCCTCATCGAGCAGCCCTTCGCCCGTGACGAAAAGCACGGGGGTCTGGTACTTCGGCCCGCCGGGCTGGGAGTGGAAGACTCGCTTGACCTCTCGAGAGGCGCCCGACTTCGCGCTGCCCGACCTGGCCGGCCAGGTGCACACTCTGGCCGAGCTTCGCGGAAACAAGATCTTCCTGCTCTTCTGGGCCACCTGGTGAAGCTGCCGGTTTGACCTGCCGGTCTGGCAGGAGCTGCGGGAGGAGCTGAAAGGGCCACCGTTTCGAGGTGGTCACGATCGCGGCGGACGCTCGCGGCGCTTCGGCCGCGCAGCCGTTCATCGAGGCCGCGCACCAGCAGCATCCGAGTCTCTTGGACGAGAAATTCCAAGTGGCCGAGCTCTACGTCGTGCGCAACGTCCCGGCTGCCTTCTGGATCGACGAGGAAGGTCGCATGGTCCGCGCTAACGACCCGATCTACGCCCAGCGGCGGAATCGTGAGACCGGCGAGGTGGCGCTCAACCAGCCGTACCTGGACGCGGTGCGCGACTGGGTTGCCAAAGTCCCAGAAAGCGATTTCCTGATGGACCAGCAGCGGCTCGCCGCACGCTTGCCTGAACTCGATGTCGACGACGTGAAGGCCGCAGCCGATTTTCAGCTGGGCACCTACCTCGCGCTGCATGGCCAGCCGGCGGACGCGCTCGTTCATTTCAAGCGAGCTCCCGCGCTGCGGCCGGACAACTGGACATACAAGCGCCAGGCCTGGAGCCTCGGCGACATCGAACGCGACTACGGCACGACCTTCCAGGAAGCCGTGAAGAACCCGGCGAGCGGCCCGTTCTACCCACCCCTCGAGCTGTCCAAGGGCAAGTAGCTTGACCTCCCCGCTCGCCGGGGAGGTCGTTGCCTTCCCCGCTTGCCGGGGAAGGTGACCCGGATGCGAAGCATCCCGGTCGGATGGGGCCGAAGGCCGCCGGGTGGGGGCGATCCCCCTCGCAATCGCCGCGCGCGCGTCCTCATTATATGTGCGCCGCCTCTAAGGTTCCTCGGGCTCGCCGTCCAGCAGGGACGACAGCGTGGCGGCCTCCGCCCTCAGCCTGGTCGCTTCCTTGGTCCGGCCGCGGCGTTCGTAATCGGCGGCAGCCGAGTCGCGGTCCGTCACCTCATCCCGAATGATTTCGATTATGTCGGTCGCGGAGAGCTCCCGGCGAGCGAAGTCTCCTACGCCGACGCCCAATCTCGCCTCGGCGATCCTTCCGTCGGCTCTTCCCTGCGTGGGGGGGCGATCCACCGCTTCGGCATTATCGATCGCACTCACCGCTGACCGAAGTGCCGCCGTCGCGATCGGGTCGCGCGTCTTGAGGGCGACTCTGAGCGCAGCCCTCAAGCGCTCGCGCAGTCGAGTTGCGTCAGGAAAGCCTTCCATTGTTGAGACGCCTCATCATGGCGCAACAGCTCAATGTCAGAGATAGCGGAGCGAGAGCGCGAAGCACCTGCCCGAGGCGTGCTCGCGAACCAGCGCCTGACCGCGCTCACCGGCGGCCTGCTTTTCCTGCTCCTGAGCTTGATCGGGATCACGATCCTCAGCGTCCGGAGCCTCTTGCCCCAGCACCTGCTGCTGGGCTTTGTCCTCATCCCGCCTATCGCGCTGAAACTGGCCTCGACCGGCTACCGCTTCATGCGCTACTACCTGCGCGATCCGTTCTACCGCCTCGCCGGTCCGCCCCCGCTGTATCTGCGCTTGCTTGCGCCTGTCGTCGTCGTGACGACGATTGTGCTCTTCGTCTCCGGCCTGGAGCTGTGGTTCTTCGGCCTCAGGTTCGGCAGCATCTGGATCGCGGCCCATAAGCTCTCGTTCCTTGTGTGGCTGCCGGCCACCGCTGTTCACGTGCTGGCGCACTTGAACCGGACCACGGGAGTTGTCGGCCAGGAAATCTCATCCCCTGGGCCCGACTTTCTTGCCCGCCGATCGCTGGTCGTAGGCAGTCTGGTCGCGGGTGCCGTCCTCGCCGCGGCGAGCCTGACCTACGCGAGCCCGTTCATCTTCTTCGGAGAGGGTTAGGTCCTCCGCGACGTAGCACCCCCGTCAGCACGGCCCGAGCGGCCCTTTCTCGGGATCTTCAGCCTCGCTCCTCGGTTGTGTGAAACTTATTCGGGTTTGATGGCTGGCAGCCGTCGGTCGGGTTTGTGGAGGAGGTGGCATGGCAGGACTCCCTCGTTTACACCGAAGCTCGGTCAAAGGTCTGGTCGCCTGCGCCGGGGGGCTCCTGGCGCTGATGCCGTCGACTCCCGCCGCGGATGCCGGCTCTCTTTGGTCGTCGTCGATCACCGCGACGAACACGGTGGTCAGCTCGCCCACGAGCGGCGGCGGATATCCGGAAAACCCGCCCGTCGAGGGTGGATGCGTCGGTCCGACAGCCGGCGTTAACAACTTCAACGCCAACCACTCCGAGTCCGACCTGGCCGTCGAACCGGGCAAGGAGCAGATCGTCGGCTCGTCGAAGTTCTTTTTCGACAAGTACTCGACCGGCTACAACTTCTACCTGGGCAGCTACAACATCAACGGCCGGAAGCACACCAACAACATCGTCCAGGGCTACGACTGCTCGACGACGGAGACGACTCCGGGCGTCCTGAACCAGAACATGCCGCCGAGCTGGACCAACACGACGGACCCCAACGTCGCATTCGACACAACAGGCCGCGTGTACCAGACGATGCTGCCGTTCAACGCGTTCTGGACGAACCTTCACCCCGATGGCGAGATCACGCTCTCCTACAGCGACGACCTCGGAGCCACTTGGAAGACCGGTAACGGGGGACAGCCACTCGAGCAGAACCCGAACGCCAGCTCTTTCCAGTTCGGGTTCGTCGAGGACAAGCAGTGGATCGCGGTCAACCACTACGTGGGCAATAAATTCCAGGACCACATATACGCGACGTGGGATGTCATCAACGGCACCACAGTCAAGCTGCGCATGGCAGTCTCGCGCGACCGCGGGCTGACCTTTGCGCCCGCGCAGACGATTGTCTCGGGCTCGATCGATCAGATGCGCAACCAGTTCAGCCTCACCGGCGTGGATTCCAACGGCACCCTGTACGTCGCCTACGCGAACTTCGCAAACAAGAGCCCATTGGCCGACATGTTTGTGACCAAGTCGACCGACGATGGTGTCACCTTCAGCACGCCCGTCCTCGTGGCGTCCGGTAACACGATCGGCGTTGGCAGCATTCGAGACAGCAACACCACGTTCCGCGACGGCATCAACTACGGCTTTGCCGTGTCGCCCGATTTTCCCGGCCACCTCTACCTGGCGTTCGGCGATTTCAACACCATCCAGTACAACGTGTTCTTCACCCAGTCGACGGATGGCGGAAAGAGCTGGAGTGCCCCAACTCCAGTCAACGAAGACATCAATTCGCGCACCGTGGCCGACCACTTCCAGCCCAACGTGGCCGCGGGACCTGGCGGCGCCGTCGCGGTCGGTTTCTACGACCGCCGTGAGGCCTGCCCTGCAAACGACCCGAGCATCATCCCGCAGGACGTCGGCAAGACGAACTTCTGCATCGACGTCTCGGTCCAGCCGTTCAAGGACTCGGGACTTTCGACCGGCGCGGTGCGGGTCGGAGGGAACGTCCGGGCCTCGACCTTTACGTGGGATCCCCAGCAGCCGGGACTGCTGGTGAACTCGGATGGCTCCACCACCGACCTGCAGACCCTGGGCGGGCTGGGCCAGATGGCCTGTGCCTCGCACAACGACCCGTGCAGGCTTTCGTTCATCGGCGACTATTTCGGCATCGCGATCTCGGGTGGCAACATCTACACGCTTTCGGTCTCGACGCACTACCCGTCCGGCGTCATGGCCGACGACGGAACACCGCTCTACTACCAGCAGCAAGTCCTCGCTACGATCAGCCGCTCAAGCCTGGGCATCTGACAGCAATCGCGCGGTAGGGAAGCACGGGACCCCGCGACGGCGGGGTCCCTACCTCTCGGCCAGCGGCACGGCGCCCCGGATGCAAGTGCCCTTGCCACGAGCTGATTCGATCTCGAGGGTGCCGCCGACCGCGCCCAGCCGGTCTCGCATGTTGGTGAGGCCGGCGCCCTCGCCGGTGTCACGCGCGTCAAACCCGGAGCCGGTGTCGGTGATCTCGAAGCGAAGCTTTCCGTCGTCTTTCCAGACATGCACGTGCGCCTCCGCGCCTTCGCCGGCGTACTTGGCCGCGTTCTGCAGCGCCTCCAGGCAGCAGAAGTAGACGGCCGATTCGACCTCGGCCGGGTGCCTGCCCACGCCGTCGACTTCGGCGCTCGCGGTCAACGGAGCACGGCGGCACGCCGATGGCAGCGCTTCCGCCAGGCCCCCGCTCGACAGCAGGGGCGGGTAGATGCCGTGCGCGAGGGAGCGGAGCTCATCGAGGGCGGCGGACGCGTCCTGCTGCAGCTGATGCGTGAGCTGGAGGGCTCGCGATGGGTCCTTGTCGGTGAGCTGCTCGATCAGCTTGGCCTTGATCGCCATCGCGACGAGATGCTGCTGGGCGCCGTCGTGCAGGTCCCGTTCGATCCGCCGGCGTTCCGCGTCCGCGGCCGCCACCAGACGGCCGCGAGACGCCTGCAGCTCATCGGCCTGGTGGCGGAGCTGGTCGAGCGATCTCTCGAGGGCGGCGTCGAGCCGCGCCTTGTTCACCCCGACGCCGACCTCGCGCGCGACCTCATCGAGCGTCTCATCGGCCTCCGCCGCAAGGGCTGCCGCCTTGCGCGCGCGCTCGGCCACAATGACGCCGAACAGCTGGCCGCTGTGGCTGATCGGGGCTATGCGCATGCTCGGGTTGCCCCGGCCATCCAGAAGCTCCGGCAGCCACACCTTTGCCCATGCGGCGCTCGAAACGCGCGCGTTCGCGGCGATCGACTGCTCGGCCGGAGTGACGGCGATCGGTTTTCGTTCGCCGGTCGGCTCCGATGCCGCCAACGCCAGCCGGTCGTTTTCGCACAGCCACAGTTCCGCCGAGTCGAGCTTGAAGGTGTCGTGCAGGGCTTCGACGAGCTGAAGCAGCAGCTCGTGCATGGGTACGCCGCGGCTCAGCTGGCTGGCGAAAGAGCCTCGCGCGAAGTCGATCGCGGTGAGGCTTGCGCCCACGTGGCGGCGTCGCGCGCTCGCCACGGCCGAGCTGTAGATGATGCTTGCGAGAAGGATGGCGGCCAGCAGGCCGACCAGGATGAGAGTCGGGGCGTCCATCAGCTGAAGACGCGGCTCAAGATGCGCGCAAGCCGGCCCCGGAATCGATGCGCCCGTCGCGCATGCGCACGGTGCGCTGCGTTCGACCGGCGACCTGCGGGTTGTGCGTGACCAGCACGATCGTCTGGCCGGTCTTGTTCATCCGGACCAGCAGCTCGACGATCACGTTGGTCACCTCCGAGTCGAGGTTGCCGGTCGGCTCGTCAGCCCAGACCACGGCCGGCTTGTGGATCAAAGCCCGGGCCACCGCCACCCGCTGCTGCTCGCCACCGGAGAGCTGGTCCGGCCGGTGGTTGGCCCGGTGGGCCAGGCCCAGCGTCTCCAGCATGTCCAGGGAGCGGCGCCGCGATTCCCTGGCCCCGACGCCCTGGAGCAGGAGCGGGATCTCCACGTTCTCCGCCGCGCTGAGCACGGGGAGCAGGTTGAAGGCCTGAAAGACGAAGCCCATGTTGCGCGAGCGGTAGGCGGTGCGCGAGCGGTCGGACATCGAGGAGAGGTCCTGGCCGTCGATCACGACCTGGCCGCCGTCGAAGGTGTCGAGCCCGGCGAGGCAGTTGAGCAGGGTGGTCTTGCCCGAGCCGGATGGGCCGACGATGGCGACCATCTCGCCGCGGTCGACCACAAGGTCGATGCCGCGCAGGGCCTCGACCTCGTCGGCGCCGTGATAGACCTTGCGGAGCCGGTGCGCGTCGACGATGAGATCGCCGGTCACTTCAGTCGATCAGCCTCAGCGCTTGCGCCGGCGCGGTACGTGCGACGGCCAGCGCCGGACCCGCTGTCACGGCGGCGGCGGTGACCAGAACCAACAGCGCGGAGACCACAAAGTCGACTACCTGAAACCGGAACGCACCGGCCGGGTATGCGGCGGCGATGAATATGTATGTAATGGCGGTTCCACCCGCCACGCCGACAGCAGCGCCGGCCGCCGCTGTCAGGACTGCTTCGCCGATGACCGAGGTCAGCAGCTGTCGTGGCTGATAACCGATGGCACGCAGCAGCCCGATCGAGCGCCGCCGCTCAACCACGGCGCGAAGTGCCAGCACACCAAGGCTGAGCACGCCGACGACCAGGCCGGCGCTCAACATGAGTTCCATCTCCGCGGCAAAGTTCCTGGGGATCGCGCCGCCCTGATCGAGAAGATCCCGAATGGTGGACGCTTCGACGGCTGCTGGAAACGTCGATCGCCGAACGTCGAGCGCGAATGTCGACGCGTCGACTCCAGGCTTCAAGCGCACGAGAGTCGTTGTGCCTGCCACTCCGGACGAGATTGGATCCAGCGCCTGGGCCGAGCCAATCAGTCCCGTCAGGAATCCCTCCCGAAAGCTTCCTGCCACCACGAGGTGAACAGGCCCGGCATTACCGATGAGGTCGACGGTGGTGCCCGGCGGATACAGACCAGACAGGACAAGGCCTGGATCCCGCCCAAGGGCGCTCCAGACCGCGGAGTTGCTGGAGAATCGCGCGTCACGTGACGTGAGCGGCAGCGTGCCCTGTGAGATTTGCGAGTCATCCAGCCTGTACAAGCGGAGCGCCTGCTGATGCCAGCCGAGCGGTCCTGGGCCGCGGTCTGAGGTCGAGGACCGAACAGGGCCGAAATACGTCGTGGTGCTGATCGTCGTCTCGCTTCTGATCTCCGACTGGAGGTCAGGCGCCAGATTTATCGATGAGGCGGTCATCGACGACACGCTGACGTCGTAGCCGCCGGCGTCCCTTGCATAGTCGGGAGCAGTGCTGGCCAGGTAGCCGGCGATGAATGAGAGCAGCCCGAATACCAGGCCCAATGCCACTGTGGCGAGTGTGAATCTCACCGGTCGCCGCGTCAGTTGGGCGACCGTCCCTCGTGGGATGAGCCCCTCGACGATGCGCATGTTGACGGCGACTACCGCCGATAGCGCGCCGATGATGACCGCGAGCGCCAGAATCATCGTCCAGACGTTGGTTTCTATCTCGTAGGCGGAAAGGCGGGACACGAGCCCGATCACCCAGGTCGCTGCGGCCAGGCCGATTAGGCTCACCCGCAGTCTGTTGGGAAGGTGATCGCCAAGGGCCAGTCCCACCGCAACGATCACGGCAAGGCCCCCAACAAGACTCAGTTCGATGCTGCCGAGCGTGGCGGCGAACAGCCCCCCAAGCCCGCAGGCGACGATTCCCGCACGTCGCAGCCTCCGAGACCTTCGGCCGGCCGGCGGGTCAGGCAGAGCACGCACGGCTGACGCAATCGCAAGCCTGCTGGTCCTGAATGAGGCTGCCGTCATGGTCGCCAACGTGACGAGAGCTCCTGCAGCGATCGAGACGCCGATCGATTGCGCGGAGACGACGAAGAGCACAGTGGCGTTCTTCTCGTGTATCTCTGGCACCCAGCGACCTGCCTGCGAGACCAGCAACCAACCCGTCACCAGACCAGGTACCGCTCCAATCGCGGCGGCGCCGATGCTGTAAATCCCGCCCTCGAGGACGCTCGTGATGACCAGGCCGGAACGGCTCATGCCGAGAGCTCTCAGCACTGCAAGCTGTGGCCGCCGTTCTTCCGCCAGAGCCAGAGCGAGATTCACGACCAGCGCAATGCCGGCTAAGACGACGATGGAGCTCAGCGCGAGGGTCAGCGGGCCATTTTGCGCCACCAGGCCGAGGATCTCGTTGACGTCGTCGGCTTTGGCGGTCAGCACGCGGAGAGCGGGGTCGGACGTCAGGTCGCGCAAGGCGCTTGTCACTTGAGGGGCGATCGCCTGGCTGTTGGTGAGCTCCTGCTGGCCGTCTCCAAGAGCGGAGACGCGAATGACGTTGATCCGATCATTTCCGGTCAGAGCGTGCATTGCGTCCAGTGGGGCGAAGATCGCGGGTTGGCCGCCGTAATCGCCGGGCCCGTCTGCCCGCGCGATGCCCGCCACCCTGTATTCAACCGGACCGTAGCCGGTGGAGGCCACTTGCACTGCGTCCCCGGGCTGTGCCTGAATCGACTCTGCGACCGACTGTGAAAGGAGTACGCCACGTGGCCCAAGATCGCTGCCCGATGTTGTGCGTCCGTCGGTGAGGGTGTAGACACCGAACAACGGTTGGGTGGCGGGGTCGAATCCGATCAACCGGACCGTTGCGTTGTCGAGCCTGCGATCCAGGTCCGCCACGGCGCCGAACAGTTCAACGCCGGCCTGGACCCCACGAACGTTCCCGTGCAGCCGTGGAGAGGCGGCGAGACCGCTTGCCAGGTCGGGGCTGAAGAAGCTTCCGTTCGCTGATACGAGCAGGTCGACCCGGTCCCATGATCGGTACGTAGCTCGAGTCAAGGACGCGCCAATCGACGCGGTGTTGACGAGCGACATCAGGATCATGCTCGTGCCAACGGTCAAGCCTGCCACCACGAGAGCTGATTGCCATCGCCGGCGCACCACCTCGCGATAGGCCATGCGGGCAAGCAGCGGGCGGCGCCATGCGATCACGCCGAGCGCCAAGTACACGAGCACAAAAAGCGCGATGAGGATCAAGGTCAGCCCACCGTTCGCAGAGCCGCAGCCGGCCGCAGGCGCGAAGCCCGCAAGGCGGGCAGGAAGGTGACGAGCAGGACGGCCGCGTAAACCAGACCGATCGTCACCGCAAGGCCGGCTGGGTCGACCATGAACTGGCCTCCGGGGGTCAGCAGGTGGGCCTCCTTTCCCCCGATCGAATAGGCGACGGCCAGGCCAACCGCCAGGCCGGCGGTGGCGACCACGGCGATCTCGACCAGGAGCCCGATGAGCACCTGCCCAGGCTGGAATCCGATCGCTCGCAGCATTCCGATCGACCGGCGCCGCTCGATCACCGCCCGCAATGCAACCGCGCCGAGGCTCGAGATGCCCACCAGCAATCCGACTCGCAGCAGCATGATGAGGAAGCTGGCCAGTCCCATGCTCGCGGCGGCATCCTGGTCGAGCAATGACCCGGTTGTGCTTACGTCTGCACCCTGCGACAGAAACGCGCGCTGCAGGTCGCGCGCCAGGGCGCTTGCGGTCACACCGGGCGCGGGCGTGGCCAGCAGCATCGCGCCGGGCGCCGATCCGCTGAGCTGATCCAGCGCGGCTCGTGAAGCGATGATCCCGGGGATGATGATGGAGCCTCCCTGACCATTGGTAGGGGGAATTTGGGCTGCCACACGGAAGGAAACCGTCCCATGGTCGGTCGCGAGCTCGAGAACCGAGCCGACCTGGGTTGACGCCGCGATGAGGCCCGGATTGGACGCGATGGAGGCCCACGCCGCGCTGTTGCCAAAGCCGATACCGTCCGTGAGCTGCTGCGTGGTCAGCCCAAAGATCGTGACCGGCTCCTGGTGCCAGCCGGTCGTCCCCTGGAAGCCGGAGTAAACCCAGTTCACGGGTCCGAAGAACGTGCGGCTCGGCAACTCTTCTGATTTCCCGACCTCGGCCCGTAGCGAGTCAGGCACTGAGAGCTCCTGCGTTCCGGCGACCACGGCCTGCACCGCCCAGCCACCGGACACGGTTGACCGGTAGCCGTCGCTGTACAGCTGCCCCAGGAGCAGGCTGTTGATCAGCGTCAGCATCGCCATCACGATGGCAAATGCGGCAATCACCAGGCCCGCCCGAAGGGGCCTGCGAGATGAATACGCCACGGCGGGCCGCAGAGTCGCCCGAAGGTTGGCGGACAGGTGGCCGACGAGACCCATGAGGCCATCGAGAAGCGACAGGTTGGTGGCGGTCAACACCGACAGCGCAAGCACGAGAACGATTACCGCGAAAGCGAACGGCCCGGGATTGCTCGCCGTACCGATCAACGAGAAGTCGATTGACGCCCACGCCGCGGCGGCGACACCGGCTGCTGAGTAACGCCAGCGATCGGCGACCCGACCCTTGAGGAAGCCTGCCGCCACGGCGATGATGAGGGCTCCGCCCAACAACGCGAAATCGGAATGCCCAGAGACCATCACAGCCAGGCCGGCCAGGCCCAACACCCCCAAAAAAGCCAACCGCTTGCGTGATTGACGTCCGCCGGCGGATGGCTCGGGCAGGTCGCGAATGGCCGACGAGATCGCCATCCGGGAAGTCCGCAGCGAGGCCAGGAACACGACGACCAGGTTGATCAGGGCCGCCGCGGCCACGGCGCCCAGGAGCGAATCGAAGTGCATCGAGAAGACGAGACCTTGCGGTCCGACGGTGCCCGGAGGGCCTGACTCGAGGTGGTACAGACCGAATGCGATGAGAAGGCCGGCGGGCAAGCCGGCGACAGCTCCGAGCAGGCTGTAGATGGCGCCTTCAGTGACAGACAGCCGCACGAGACCCGTGCGAGTCAGCCCCATCGCTCGCAGTACCGCCATTCGCGGTCGGCGCTCCTCGGCGAGCATGATCGCGAGATTGGCGACAAGGGCAGTCGCGGCGAGGGCGATGATCACGCCGAAAGACGTCACAAACGGCCTTCCGTTTTGAGACATCTTGACCACGATGTCGAGGGCGCCACGTTTGACCTCGAGCACCTGCAAATGCGATCCGTCGGCGGCCAATGCCGTGCGCAATACCGGTGCTGCGGCCTGGGCGTTGGCGATTTCTGCGTCACCATCGCCGCGTGCCGTGACGCGGATGACGTTGACCCCGCTCGCGCCGGCCAGCTGCTGCACGGTCTGCAGCGAGCCGAACATCCCCAGGCCAAGGCCATAGGCCCCGACGCCTTCGCGGCGGACCACCCCGGCGACCGTCACCTCGCGGCTCGAAGAACTTCCCGCGATCACTTGGAGCCGGTCGCCGGTCTGCGTGCCGAGCGCTGCGGCGAGCGGCTCGGTCAGGAAAACGCCGCCGCCTTCAAGCTCCGCGCCCACCGTCGAACGGCCGCCGGCGAGCACGAACTCGCCGAAGGGCTGCTGGGAGGCGAGGTCAAGCCCCGTGACTTGTACGTTCGAGCGTCCGTCAGCACGATCCAGATCCACCACCGAACCGTGGGTCACGATCGCGTCCTGATAGGCGGCGATGCAGGAGCAGGCCTGCGTTCTCGCCGCAAGCCGCTGCCCAAGGCCAGGTTCGAAGTATCCCCCACCGCCGGAGATCTCGATGTCGTCCCTGGTCCAGGTCTGAAGGGCCTGGACGCGGTTGGTCTCGTACATCGTGTCGAAGATCACCTGGATCGAGAAAAGGGCCGCGGCCGCGATCAAGAGCCCGAGCGCGAACACCGCGGTCTGGCCGGGTCGCAGGGTTGCCTCGCGGATCGCGAGACGGCGCAGCAGCGGACGTCGTACCGCAACAGCACCGATGGCGACGTACGCCAGAAAGAAGAGTCCCAGCAGGACCGCCAGGAAGGGATTCACTGGCTTATCGCCACGAGCGCTGCGCGGTCAACGCTTGTGTGTTCGATGCGGCCGTCTCGCATATGCACGGTGCGCTGGGTCCGATCCGCGACCTGCGGGTTGTGGGTGACGAGCACGATCGTCTGCCCGGTCTTGTTCATCCGGACCAGCAGCTCGACGATCACGTTGGTCACCTCCGAGTCGAGGTTGCCGGTCGGCTCGTCAGCCCAGACCACGGCCGGCTTGTGGATCAAAGCCCGGGCCACCGCCACCCGCTGCTGCTCGCCACCGGAGAGCTGGTCCGGCCGGTGGTTGGCCCGGTGGGCCAGGCCCAGCGTCTCCAGCATGTCCAGGGAGCGGCGCCGCGATTCCCTGGCCCCGACGCCCTGGAGCAGGAGCGGGATCTCCACGTTCTCCGCCGCGCTGAGCACGGGGAGCAGGTTGAAGGCCTGAAAGACGAAGCCCATGTTGCGCGAGCGGTAGGCGGTGCGCGAGCGGTCGGACATCGAGGAGAGGTCCTGGCCGTCGATCACGACCTGGCCGCCGTCGAAGGTGTCGAGCCCGGCGAGGCAGTTGAGCAGGGTGGTCTTGCCCGAGCCGGATGGGCCGACGATGGCGACCATCTCGCCGCGGTCGACCACAAGGTCGATGCCGCGCAGGGCCTCGACTTCGTCGGCGCCGTGATAGACCTTGCGCAGGCGGCGGGCCTGGACGATGGCGCCGTCCATTGGTTGACGCATTATCGATCCTCCTCGCGCCGGTGGCCGCGGGCGATTTCCAGCAGCTCTTGTTTGTCGGCGTAGCGGCGCGGCAGCTCCGCCACGCGGCACGACGTCAAGGCGCGAACCGTGGCGGTGCGCTTGCCCTCGCCGAGCACGGCTCGCTCGCCGATGATCGCGCCCGGTCCAACCTCCGCCACCTTTCGACCGTCGACCTCGACATCGAACATGCCGTCGAGGACGAAGAGGATCTCGTCGCCCGGCTGACCCTGCTCGATGATCGTCTGGCCTTTGGCGACATCCCGACCCTTCGGCTTGGCGCTGCGCAGCACCATGGCTGCCAGCTCTCGCTCGAGCGAGCTTTCAACCTCTTTCACCATCGCCGGCGAGTCGTACGCGCCCCACGGCGTGCGTTCGCCGAACGCGTCATCGATCCAGCGTCCAAAGTCGGTCAGTCCGGTCTGCTTGACGAGCTTGCCGTCCTGGTCATAGATCCAGTGGCGGGGGAAGACGCTCGCGCCGACCAGCTCGTGCTCGGAGCGCCCGTCCTTGTGGATCGTCAGCGTCAACGTGGTCCAGGCGACGGCGGAGTCGATCTGGAAGAAGGGCCTGCGTGAAACAGGTCTAGGCGCTGGAACGCCGGTCCTGCCCCCGCATGTTTGGGTGAAGCGAACGTAGTCGGCGGTCACGACCGGGTCGGGCCGGATGTCGGGCATGCTCTTCGCTTTGACGGTCACCGACTTCGGTCCGACTTTCAAGCGGGTCACGCCGATCCGCCCACCGCCCGCCTGGCGATAGGCGGTGATCTTGCCGTGCTCGACCTCGATCCAGCCCTTCAGCTCGTTGCACTCGCGGAACAGGTCCTTGCGGTGCCACTCGTCGAGGTCGTCGAGGACTTCCGGGAGCGGGTGGTCGTAATGGGCGAGGCCCATCTCGAAGGGCACCCCAAGGAAGCCTTTGACCGCCTCTGCGGGAATCCAAGAAATCGCTGTCACGGAGCTTTCGTATCGCATGTTCATCAACCTCCGCCGAGCAAGGTAGGCTCGCTGCGAGTCCTGGTCGATGGTGGCGGCTGGCCTCTTTGGAGAGTGGTCAGCCGAACCCGCATGGTGGTGCTGGCCACCTTGCCGCGGCGGCCGCCGGCGCGTCGAATGAGTGGCCATGGCGCCCATCAAGGTGCTCCTCGCCGACGACAACCTGATCGTGCGCGAGGGGCTGCGAGCTCTCCTCGAAACAACGGGCGACTTCCAGGTGGTCGGCGTCGCGCGCGATTACGACGAGCTGATCGCCCGCGCCGAGGAGCTGCGACCGCAAGTCGTGGTTAGCGACATCCGGATGCCGCCGGCCTTCAAGAGAGAGGGAGTGGACGCATGCCGGCGGGTGCGCAAGCGATACCCGGGCACCGGCGTGGTGATCCTTTCCCAGTACGACGACCCGGAATATGCCGTCGCGCTGCTTGCCGAGGGCGCCGCGGGCTACGCCTACCTGCTCAAGGATCGTGTCTCGGAAGGCGACCAGCTCGCGCGAGCCATCAAGGAGGTCCACCGCGGCGGCTCGGTGCTCGACCCGCGAATCGTGGAGTCGCTTGTCCGGCCGGTAGAAGTTCTGAGCCGGATGCTGCCGACGGGCATCGCTGGACGTCTGCGCGACAGCGGCGGCCGTCTCGGCGTCGCTGAAAGCCTTGTTGTCACCGTGCTCATGTCGGACGTGCGCGGTTACTCGGCGATTGCCGAAGCCTCGGACGCCATGCGCCTGTGCGACCAGCTCAACGCGTACCGGCGCGGCGCTGCCGATTCGGTCCTCGCGCAAAGGGGAACCGTCATGCAGTACGTCGGCGACGCGGTCATGGCGGTGTTCGGCGCTCCCGAGGCGATGCCAGATCACGCCGATCGCGCCCTGGAGACGGCGATCGCAATGCACCGAGGCCAGGCTGCGCTCAACCGGCAGTGGAGCTCCTCCGGGTGGCCGCCGTTTGAGCTCGGGATCGGACTATCGACTGGCCGTGTGGGCGCGGCGATCCTCGGCTCCGAAGAGCGAATGGAGTATTCGGTGGTGGGCGACGCGGTGAACCTCACTCAACGCCTGCAGCAACTCGCGTCAGCAGGCGAGACGGTGCTCAGCGAGGCAACCTTCATGGCGCTCAGCTCCGCACCCTTTGCGGAGCGCCTTGGCCCAACCGCGGTGCCTGGCCGGCGTGGAACCGTTACGGCTTACCGGGTGCCCGCTCCGCCAGATAGATGAGCGCCGCCCGCACGCGGCGATGCACCGCTTGCTCCTCGGTCAGGCCAAGCTTCGAAAAGATCGCATTGATGTGCTTCTCGACCGCGCGCCCGGTCAGGTGAAGGTGGGCGGCGATGGCCGCGTTGTTCTTGCCCTGCGCGACGTCAGCCAGCACCTCTCCCTCCCGCGGGGTCAGCTCCGCCAGCGGCGATCGGGCTTGCCGGGACCGGGACGCGATCAGGTTCTCCACCACCTTGGGATCGATGACCGAGCCGCCCCGCGCCACCTCGCGAATCGCGTTGGCCAGCTGCTCCAGGTCGGTCACCCTCTCCTTCAACAGATACGCGCGCCCAGCCGCTCCCTTGTCGAGGAGAGCCAGTGCGTACTCGGCGTCGGCGTACTGGCTGAGCACCACCACACCGATCTCGGGATGGGTGCTCCTCAACGAGTCCGCCATCCGGATTCCTTCGTCGGTATTCGTGGGCGGCATGCGGATGTCGGTCAACACGACGTCAGGGTGCTCGCGCTCGATCGCCTCCTTCAACGTGTCGAAGTCGCTGCACGCCGCAACGACCTCGATGTCATCGAGTCCGCGCGCCAGCTCTCGCACGCCTTCGCGAATGATGTAGCTGTCGTCCGCCATGACGAGCCGAATCGGCATCGCTGAAATCATCGCGGAGTTTCGCCACCAAGGGCAGGAGGCTGGCTTCCGGTAATCGGTGGTGTTGGCACCATTGGATCGCACGAGGGCCGCACGTAGTCTCGCCATCGATGGCCGTGAAGGTGCTCATCGTCGATGACCAGGCAACTTTCAGATCCGCTGCGCGCGAGGTCGTCGCCGCGACTGACGGATTCGAGGTCGTGGGCGAAGCCGCGAGCGGCGAGGAGTCGGTTGCGGCGGCGAGGCGCCTCCATCCCGACCTTGTTCTGATGGACGTCAGGCTTCCTGGCGTCGACGGACTGGAGGCAAGTCGCTTGATCCGATCGGAGCATGACGAGATCACCGTCTTCCTGCTTTCGACCTACGACGAGGAGGAGTTCGCCTCTCGCATCAGCGGCTCACTGGCTGCGGCATTCATCCCGAAGTTTGCTTTCAGCTCGGACAGCTTGTTGAGCACATGGGGCGCGGCGATCGAGCACCCGGATTCCGGCCAACCCAAATTTCAGGAGGAAGAGACATGAAGTCGTTGTTCGTTTTGATCGCGTGCGTCGCGTTGTTCGCGTTCGCGGCGCTGCCGGCTGGGGCGGCGTCGGGAACCGGGTTTCCGCCCCCGCCTTCGTGCTATCCCGGCGTGGGACCCTGTCAGGAGACTGACAACTTTGGGCAGTACGCGTTCCTTGGATCTCCGCTTCCAGGGTGCAGCTCGCTGTCCGGGTGGGCATCGATCTACACGCAGGGAAACGGGGTCCAGCACATCAACGTCAATGCCGCTCAGGACTTCTGGTTCACGTTCACGATGGTCGGAGCGACAACGATCGTCCAGGGCACTGTCGTGTTGGACGCGCATGGGATACCGATTAGTTTCACACCGGACTATTCGAAGCCAACGTTCAGCGGCCACCTGCAGCAATGGTTTGGCGAGCAGGTCAACAACCAGAATCGCTCACTGTCAAGCACGGCGAATTTTCGAGGCGTCAGCAGCACCGGCGCGAGCGTCACCCTGCACTTCAACATCCATCTCAACAGCACAGGCGCGGCGCCCACGGTCCCCAACATGAACAGCATGCATTTCGACATCAGCTGCAGCTAGAGACCTGACAAGCGCGATGGGGGCGGCCGAGAGGCCGCCCCTACCTTGTTAATGCGACCATCTGACCCAACATGACCCGTGCCGTGGTGATCGGAGCCAGCATGTCGGGGCTCCTCATCGCGAAGGTGCTGTCCGGGCATTTCGGGCAGGTCGAGATCGTCGAGCGGGACCGCCTGCCCGACAGACCCGAATTCCGCAACGGCGTGCCGCAGAGCCGCCACGCCCATGTGCTGCTGCGCGCCGGACTGGACGCCCTCGACCGGCTGTTTCCTGAATTCGCGACGGAGTTGGAACGCGCCGGCGCCGTGCCGATCGAGCCCCCGCGCGAGATGCCCTGGCTCAATGCGGCCGGTTGGTCCGGACGTTTCGGGGCAGGTCTCAGCATCCTGACCTCGTCGCGAGAGCTGACTGAAAGTCTGGTCCGCAACCGGGTGAAGGCCATTCCCAACGTCGCCTTCAGGACACGAACCGAAGTCGTCGGACTGACGATTCAGGAAGGGCGCGTGAGCGGCGTTCGCGCAAGGGCGCGTGACGGCTTGCGGCCAGACTCGAGCCAGGCGGTCGAGCTCGAGGCTGACCTTGTTGTGGACGCAAGCGGCCGCATGTCGAAGACTCCCGAGTGGCTCGAAGAATCCGGCTACGACCGGCCCCGCGAGGTCACCATCAGCAGCCACCTCGGTTACGCATCGCGCATCTTCAAGCGCCCATCTCGTCGCCTCGACTGGAAAGGACTCTTGATCGGATCCACGCCCGATGCACCAAGAGGGGCCGGGGTGCTCCCTCTCGAGGGTGATCGATGGATCGTCACGCTCGGGGGCTACGGCCGCGCGTCAAACCCACCAATTGACGAGCCGGGTTACAACGAATTCATCCGAAGCCTGCGAAGCCAGGTCCTCTTCAATGCGCTGCGAGACGTAGAGCCGCTGAGCCAGATCTATGGATATGCGCGGACGGAAAACGTCCGCCGCTACTACGAGCTGCTCAGGCGACGGCCCGACAGGCTGCTTGTGATCGGAGACGCGACCTGCTGCTTCAATCCGATCTACGGCCAGGGGATGAGCATCGCCGGACTGGCGGCGCTGGCCGTCGATCGCAGCTTGCGAAAGTCAGCGGATCCTTTGCAAAGAGACACGTTGATCTCGGCACAGCGAGCGATCGCTCGGGTCTGCGGCGATGCCTGGTTGCTGGCCACCGGAGAGGATTTGCGGTACGCAACGACTGACGGAGGGCGGGGCGCCACGCGACCTCACGAGCGAGCGATCCAGCTGTACCTGAATCGGGTCATCCTGCGCAGCAATCAGGACGTGATCGTCAGCCGTGCCCTCACCCGTGTGATTCACCTGCTCGACCCCCCGACCGCATTGTTCCGTCCGGGTGTCATAGCGAGGGTGCTCATGAACCGATCGGGGGACCCGGGTAACGAGCCGCAGGTGTCCTGACGTTCTCGTTCAGACCGCCGCGGCCTGCTTGAAGTGGGGGAGCACCTTGGCCGACAGCAGCTCGATTGTCTCGGGATCCAAACCCTGGAACACGATGTACTGGTAGCCTGCGTCCAGGAGCTGCTGAATGTGCTCGACTCCTTCCGCCGGGGTGCACGGAATCACCAGCTTGTCGAGGAACGACCGCATTTGAGGCGGAATCCGTCCGACCTTCTCCTCCGCCTGCACGCGGGTCTTCGCCAACGTGAGGTTGACCAGCCCGGTGCGCAGCACCGAACCGAAGTCGCGGTCGGCTTCCTCGCAGCCGGCGCGAAGGCGCGACCACCGCTCGGCGACGTCTGCCGCGGTGAACGCTCCACCCGCCCACGAAGCCGCGCCAATGTTGCACGCGTGCGCGTGCTTGGCGGTGAGACGCAAGGTGCCGGGCCCTCCACCTGCAATGAGGATTGGGATCGGATCCTGCACTGGCCGCGGCGCAAGCGTCACGTCAAGGACACGGAAGAACTCGCCCTCGAAGGTCACTGTCCCGCCTGCGAGGAGCGGCTCGATGATAGCCAGCGCTTCGGCCAGCCGGGCCAGACGCTGTCGGCCTGTGCCGTAGTCGAGGCCCAATTTCTCGAATTCCCACGGCAGGTCGCCGCTTCCCACGCCCAGCACGACGCGGCCGCCAGAGATACGGTCGACATCGGTCGCGATGCGTGCAAGGACGACAGGATGACGGTAGGAGACGCAGCTGACCATCGTGCCCAACCGCACCCGTTCGGTCGCCTCCGCCAATCCGGCAAGCGTCGACCAGGCGTCACCCATGAGCACCGGATGATCCGGAATGAAGATCGCATCGAAGCCGGCGGCCTCGAGCGCCTGCGCCGTGGCACGGATCTGGGGCCATGGCGCGATGGCCCCGATGTTGGCGCCAAACCGAGGGCCGGGCTGGGTGACCCAGGGATGCTCAGCAGGCACGTCCGTAGGCTACACCGCACTTAAGGTGACTGTGGACAAGACCATCCCCCTTTCGCTGAGCGCCTTCTTCGTGCGGGGCGAGCCAATCAGCTACGCCGAGGCGATACGAGGGACCTTCGCCCCGATCAAGGTGGGCGACCAGTGGGGCCCACCCTGGAGCACGACCTGGTTTCACGTGCGGGGCCGCGTTCCGCAGGAATGGGCCGGCGAGCGCGTGGTCGCCGTGTTCGACCTCGGATTTGACGGGCCGGCAGGGTTCACATGCGAAGCGCTGGCCTGGAGGGACGGCAACCCCTGGCGCGGGGTCGATCCCAACCACCGCCGGCTGCCGGTGGACGGCCCCGAGGTCGATTTCTATCTCGAGGCGGCGGCCAACCCGAGAGCGACGGAGCAGGGATCGGAACCGGCGCCGTCGATGATCGCCTTGCGCGTCTCTCCTGAGCCTGCATTCATCCTCCGGCAGGCCGAGCTGGCCGTTCGCCAGCCCGAGGAGCCGGCGAGTGAGGTGCGACTCGACCGCTCACACCGCATCACCGCGGTCGGCCACGCTCACATCGACACGGCCTGGGAGTGGCCGCTTCGCGAAGCGAAAGGTCGCCCGAAGCTGGTCGACCCAGCTCGCGTTGATGGACGAGTACCCCGACTTCGTCTTCGCCGCTTCGCAGCCCGTGCAGTACGCGTGGATGAAGGAGTCGTATCCCGACATCTACCGCCGGATCAAGGAGAAGGTGGCCGGCGGCCGGTGGGAGCCGGTCGGGGCGACGTGGGTGGAGGCGGATTGCAACCTCCCTTCGGGCGAGTCGCTCGTGCGCCAGCTGCTGCTGGGCAAGCGCTTCTTCATGCGCGAGTTCGGTTACGAAACCAGGATCCTGTGGCTGCCCGACGTCTTCGGCTACCCGGGCAACCTGCCACAGCTCATGGCGGAAGCGGGGTGCGACTTCTTTCTCACCCAGAAGCTCTCCTGGAACGACACCAACAAGCCCGAGCACCACACCTTTATGTGGGAGGGCATCGATAGCACCCGGATCTTCACCCACTTCCCGCCCGCGGACACCTACAACGGCAGCTTCAGCCCTGAGGAGGTCGACCTCAGCATTCGCAACTTCAAGGATGGCCACAGCTCGAACAGGTCGCTCTACCTGTTCGGTTGGGGCGACGGAGGCGGCGGCCCGCAGGCGGAGATGATCGAGTCGGCGCACCGCCTCGACGTCGAGCTCGGCCGCGCGGCCGATTTCTTCGCAGCCGCCTCATCCGAAGCCAATGGCCTGACGACGTCGAAGGGCGAGCTGTACTTCGAGCTGCACCGCGGTACGTACACGAGCCAATCCCGGACCAAGCGGCTGAACCGCCTCGCCCAGCAGGCTTTGCGCGAGGCGGAGATGTGGTCGGTCGCGGCGGGCGGTCCGTATCCATCGGCCGAGCTGAACACGCTGTGGGAGACGCTTCTGCTCAACCACTTCCACGACATCCTCCCCGGCTCCAGCATCGACTGGGTCTACGAGGAGGCCGAGAGCGACCTCGAGCACGTCACGCAGCGCGCGAATGCGATAGGTGATGCGGCGATGTCGGCAATCGTGGGCAAGGGCGATGAGCTGGTGGCCTTCAACTCGACCTCTCATCCGCGCACGGAGATAGTCAACCTCGGTGGGGAATACACGCGCATTGCGGCTCCTGCCTGCGGGTGGGCGGTTGTCGTCGGGCGCTCTGATGAACCCGAGGTCTCGGTCACCGACCGCAGCATGGAGAACGAGCTGCTCCGAGTCGAATGGGATGACCGCGGTGTGCTGACCTCGATCTGGGACAAGGAAGCGGATCGCGAGGTGCTGAGCGGCCCGGGGAACCTGCTGCAGCTGCATGAAGACAACCCCGCGCGCTGGGACGCCTGGGACCTCGACCCCGACTACCGGACGTCCTTTACTGAATTGACACAGTTTGAGGAAGTCAAGCTGCGCGGCGGCCGGCGTGGATTGCTGGCGTTCCGACGTACGTTTGGCGAGTCTTTCCTGTTCCAGACCATGACCCTCGACGCCGGTTCGAGAGTGCTGCGCTTCGAGACCGCTGTCCATTGGCGGGAACGCCACAAGATGCTGAAGGTCGCCTTCCCGGTCACCGTCAAGTCGCGTGAGGCGACGTACGAGATCCAGTTCGGCCACCTGCGCCGCCCGACGCACCAGGACACGAGCCAGGCGCGGGCGATGTTCGAGGTCTGCGCGCAGCGCTGGGCGGACCTGGGTGACGGCGAGTACGGCGTCGCCCTGCTCAACGACTGCAAGCACGGCTATGACATTCAGGGATCGGTGATGCGGCTTTCGCTTCTCCGCGGGCCGACGCATCCGGATCCGACCGCCGACCTCGGCGACCACCATTTCACCTACGCGCTGATGCCGCACCCGGGCGACTTCCGCAGGGCAGGAGTGATCGAGGCCGCGGAGGACCTGAACTCTCCGCTGCGGCCCGCTCATGGAAACCTGGCGGCCGGCTCATCCCGGTCGCTCATCGAGATCGACACCCGGCAGGTGATCGTCGAGGCGATCAAGCGCGCCGAGGACTCGGACGCGGTGATAGTGCGGCTTTATGAAGCGTGGGGGGAAAGCTGCACGGCGCGAATACGAACGACGCTTCCCGCATCACGTGCATTCCTCTGTGACCTACTGGAGCGCGAGCGCAACGAGGTCGTGGTGACGGATGGCACCATCGAGCTGGACCTCACGCCGTTCAAGATCGTGACCCTCAGGCTTCAGGGATCCTGAAGGTCGCGTTCAACCCCGGGCGGCTGCCCGCAGTCCGGGCACGGCCGCGAGGGCGAACATGACCCCGGCGCCCGCCGCCACGAAGAACGGCACGCCCACGCCCAGGCCGAAAAGGCTCCCGCCCATGAACGACCCGACCGCCATGCCGGCGCTCAGCGCCGTGCCGGCGATGCCCTGCGCCTCAGCCCTCCTCTCCTGCACGGCCCGCATCAACAACGAGTTCATTGCGGGTTCGGTGAAAGCCCACAGCGTTCCTTCGAGAGCGCCGACCCCGATTACGATCGGGATGTTCTTCAGGAATGGGTAGATGGGTCCCATCAGCGAGCCAAGGACGATCGAGCCGAACGCCAGCCACCGGCGGTCCCAACGGTCCGAGATCCAGCCGGCGAGCGGTGTCGCGATGAGCACCGGCAGCGCGTACAACGTGAAGGAGAGCCCGATGACCGGGTCGCTCGCGCCGAGCGTGCGCATGTACAGGCTCCAGATCACGTCGTAGATGCCGATCAAGAGACCGAGCCCGATCGAAAGGGTGACGACCGCGCGCACCGCGGCGCCGACCTGTGAACGGCCGAGAAGAGCGCGCGCACTTCCCGATGCATTGACGGCGTGCCGCGCGGTCGGGGGCACCGCCCGCCACACGACGATCGCCGCCGCCAGGAGAGCGGCGCCGGTGACGAGGAAGACGGTCCACCGGCCGAAGACGGACAGGAAGCCGCCGATCGCCGGCCCGACGATGAACCCGCTCTGCTGCGCGCCCGCGACCCAGCCGTAGGCGCGCCCCAGGTAGGAGCGCGGAACGACGTCCGCCACCGCGGCGAGCTCGGCCGGCAGCGAGGCCGCGAAGCCGAGCCCCTGGGTGAAGCGAAGGGCGATCAGCCAACTGACCGGAACTGGGAGGATGAGCGCGATCGAGCTGAGCGCCGCCAGAACGAGGCCGCCGACCATCATCGGGCGGCCGCCGACACGGGCGGCGAGGCGGCCGGCGGGCCACTGGCCCACCGCCTGCGCCACCAGCGACGCGCCGACGATCACGCCGACCAGGGAATAGGGCGCGCCGCGCTCGTGCAGATAAAGAGGTAAGACCGGAAGGAGGGAGCCGACGCCCGTTCCAGAGACGAAGATCGCCGCCACGATCCCGAACAGCGCCTTGCGGTCGGGCGCCAAAGACTCCGTCACTCACGGAAGGTTAAAGGCGACCGAGGTCAGGCCGAGGCGGGACGCTCCGCGGGGCGAGATGCCGACGATTCCAGGTGGGCCGCGACCTGGTTGAGCAGCCGGACGAGCTCAGCGCGGTCTTTCGGGATGAGCTGCCTGACCGCGCCGGCGATCCTGGCCGCCCCCAGGCCCCAGAGGCGTTCGAACAGCCGGTCCGCCTTGGGCGTCAGCTCGAGCCACGTCGTACGGCGATCGGCCAGGTCTGGCACCCGGCGGAGGAACCCCTGCTCCTCGAGCCGGTCGACCAGAGGCACGAGGGTGCCCGGCGTCACACGCAGCCGGCTGGCCAGCTCGCGACCAGACTGCCTGCCGAAGCGGCGGATGGTCGCGAGCGCGCGGAACTGCGCCATCGTGAGATGCACGTCCATGAAGAAGCTGGCCGTCTCGTCGGCAAACGCCGCCTGCTGGCGGCCGAACGCGATCATGATCGAGCGCACCTCGTCGCGATCGAATGCTTCCGAGCTTTTGGGTCTCAATTGATGCCGGTTGGATCGTACCAAATGACTTGACTATGGTCAATCATTTGATATAGTCAAACGACTATGGTCGCTGTCGTAGGATGCTTTCGATGCTGATCCGGCTGCTCCGCACGTATCTGGCGCCGTACACGCGCGAGGTCACGATCGTGGTCATCCTGGTCCTGATCCAGACGATCGCCACCCTTTACCTCCCGAACCTCAACGCCGACATCATCAACAACGGCATCACCAAGGGTGACGTGCCCTACATCTGGCGAACGGGCGGGTTCATGCTCGGGGTCACGATCGTCCAGGGCATCATCGCGATCGTGGCGGTGTACTGGGCCTCGCTCGCCGCCATGAGCGTCGGCCGGGACCTTCGCGCCGCGGTGTTTCGGCGCGTCCAGGACTTCTCGTCAAGAGAGATGAACCGTCTCGGCACCGCATCCCTGATCACGCGCAACACCAACGACGTGCAGCAGGTCCAGCTGTTCCTCCAGATCGCCCTGACTTTATTGGTCGCGGCTCCGATCATGGCTGTAGGCGGCGTGATCATGGCCCTGCGCGAGAACGTGACCCTGTCGGCGTTGCTGATCGTCGTCGTGCCGATCATCATCGGGCTCGTCGCCGTCATGTTCGTGTTGGGCGTCCCGCTGTTCCGCTCGATGCAGGGCAAGATCGACCGCATCAACCTGGTCCTGCGCGAGCAGATCATGGGCGTTCGTGTAATCCGCGCGTTCCGCCGCACGCCCTTCGAGCAGGCGCGCTTCGAATCCGCCAACGAGGACCTGACCTCTACTGCCCTGCGAGTGAACCGGATCTTCGTGGTCATGTTCCCGGCCCTGATGGCCGTGATGAACTTGACGACAATCGCGGTGCTCTGGTTTGGTGGCCAGCTGGTGAACAGCGGCCAGATGCCGATCGGCAACGTGACCGCCTTCCTCATGTACGTGATGCAGATCCTGATGTCGATGCTGATGGCGGTGGCGATGGTCATCCTGGTCCCCCGCGCTGAGGCCAGCGCAGCCCGCATCAACGAGGTCATCACCACCGTCCCGTCGATCGACGAGCCCGTTCACCCCGAGGAGCCCACGAGCTCGACTGGCAACGTCGAGTTCGAGAACGTGAGCTTCGGCTACCCCGGTGGAGAAAAGCCGGTCCTCCAGGACCTGACCTTCGAGCTGCGCCGCGGTGAGACGGTCGCGGTCATCGGCGGCACCGGGTCGGGAAAGACAACGCTGCTCAACCTGATCCCTCGGTTCTTCGATGTCAGCAGCGGACGGCTGCTCGTCGACGGCGTGGACGTTCGCAAGCAGCCGCTCGAAAGGTTGTGGTCGGTGATCGGGCTGGTCCCGCAGCGTGCATATCTGTTCGGGGGCACCGTCGCAAGCAACCTTCGCTTCGGGGACTCGGACGCGACCGATGACGAGCTCTGGCATGCGCTGGACATCGCACAGGCGCGCGACTTCGTAAGCGCCATGGAGGGCGGCCTCGAAGCCACCATCGACCAGGGCGGCACGAACGTCTCGGGCGGCCAGCGCCAGCGTCTGGCGATCGCGCGCGCGATCGTCAAGCGCCCTTCGATCTATCTTTTCGACGACTGCTTCTCCGCCCTCGACGCGGGCACCGATTCGCGCCTTCGGGCGGCTCTGCGCTCCGAGACCAAAGACGCGATGGTCATGATCGTCGCCCAGCGCGTGAGCACGATCATGCAGGCGGACCGCATCATCGTCCTCGATGAGGGCCGGGTCGCCGGCATGGGCACGCACACCGAGCTCATGGAATCGAGCGAGGCCTATCGCGAGATCGTGGACTCGCAGCTCGGCGCGGCGGCGGTCGCATGATCAATCGCGGAGGCGTGGGTGGCCGCGGCCCGGCAGGCGGCGGCGGCAACCGGCAGATGGGCTGGATGGGGATGGGTGGACCGCCGGCGGGCAAGACCAAGAACCTCGGCGCGACGCTGCGCCAGCTCCTCGGCCGCCTGCGCCCGGAGCGATCCTTGATCGCTCTGGTCGTCGTGCTTGGATCGGCGAGCGTCGCATTCGCGGTGATCGGGCCGCGGATTATCGGCAACGCCACCAACATCATCTTCAACGGCGTCGTCGGCAAGTCGCTGCCCGCCGGACTGACGAAAGCGCAGGCGGTCGAGCTGCTGCGCCAGCACGGCCAGGGCCAGCTTGCCCAGACGCTTTCCGGCATGGACGTGACGCCCGGCAAGGGGATCGACTTCACGCTGCTCGGCGAGGTCTTGATGCTCGCGGTCGGCGTTTACCTCGTGTCGTCGATCTTCACGTGGGCCCAGGGCTACATCCTGGCCGGAGTGGCCCAGCGCACGGTCTACCGCATGCGGCGCGACGTCGAGGCCAAGCTCGCGCAGCTGCCCTTGAAGTACTTCGACAGCCACTCCCATGGCGACATCCTCAGCCGGGTGACCAACGATATCGACAACGTGGCCACGACCCTGCAGCAGGGCATGAGCCAGATCCTGACGTCGGTGCTCACCGTGGTCGGGGTGCTGGGGATGATGTTCTGGATCAGCCCCCTGCTCGCGCTGATCTCGCTGGTCACCGTGCCGCTGTCGGTCGTGGTCACCGTCTTGATCGCACGCCGTTCGCAGAAGCAGTTTGCGGCCCAGTGGAAATGGACCGGCAGCCTGAACGGCCACGTCGAGGAGATGCACACCGGCCACGCCCTGGTCCAGGTGTTCGGCCAGCGGAGCCATGCGATGGACACGTTTCAAGACCACAACGGCCGGCTCTTCGACGCCAGCTTCAAGGCTCAGTTCCTGTCCGGCATCATCCAGCCGGCGCTGCAGTTCCTCTCGAACCTCAACTACGTGGCGATCGCGGTGATCGGCGGCTATCGCGTCGCCTCCGGCACCATGACGCTCGGCGACGTGCAGGCTTTCATCCAGTACTCGCGGCAGTTCACGATGCCGCTCACGCAGATCGCGGCGCAGATGAACCTCCTGCAATCGGGCCTGGCGTCGGCCGAGAGGGTGTTCGAGCTGCTCGCCGCGGATGACGAGTCGCCCGATCGGGTGGACGCAGTGGCGTTGGGCGAGGTGTCGGGACGAGTTTCGCTCGAGAAGGCCTCATTCAGGTACGTGCCCGACAAGCCGCTGATCGAGGGCTTCGACCTGGAGGTGCGGCCGGGTCAGACCATCGCGATCGTCGGCCCGACGGGAGCCGGCAAGACCACGATCGTGAACCTCCTGATGCGCTTCTACGAGATCGACGGCGGCGTCATCCGGCTGGATGGTGTCAACACGCGCGATGCGTCTCGCGACGACGTGCGCCGCGCATTCGGGATGGTCCTGCAGGACACCTGGCTGTTCGCCGGGACGATTCGCGACAACATCGCCTACGGAAGGGAAGGCGCCACCGAGGACGAGATCGTGGCCGCGGCCCAGGCCGCGCATGTCGACTCCTTCGTCAGGACGCTGCCGCATGGCTATGACACGGTGCTCGACGACGAGGCGTCCGACCTCTCGTCGGGGCAGAGGCAGCTGCTCACCATCGCACGCGCGTTTCTTGCCGACCCCAGCATCCTCATCCTCGACGAGGCGACGAGCAGCGTCGACACCAGGACCGAGGTGCTGATCCAGGCGGCGATGGTGCGACTTCGGCAGGGGCGGACGAGCTTCGTGATCGCCCACCGGCTGTCCACCATCCGCAACGCGGACCTCATCGTCGTGATGGACAGCGGGCGGATCGTCGAGCAGGGAAGCCACGCTGAGCTTCTGCTGCGCGAAGGTTTCTACTACGACCTCTACAACAGCCAGTTCACGAGCGCGTGGGACGGCGACGGCCAGGTGGCCCAGACCGCATCACTGAAGAGCGTCGTAACCCGCTGACAGTCTTCAAAACTGCGCGGGGTCGTCCGCAGACATCCGTTCAAGTTCACGTCTGTGCGCCGACGTCCGCTGCCTCGGGCAATGGCAGCCAATGACAGCCAAGTCACGCCAGGCAGGCACTCGCTAGGCCGCAACCTAGGTTGGTTGACCTGCCCGACGCATCAATCTGCCTCCCGCGGTTTGCTAAATCGTCCGCGGAGCGTCAGTACCTTGGCCTCGCGCGCGAGTCAAGCAGATCGCCGAGCCTTTGGGACCCCGTGGCTGAGGAACGCCCAGCCTTCACGCTAAAGGTCCCCGTAGCCAGGCTACGGAAAGAAGGCTGATAAGCACAGCACCGACATCCGAGTACTGTTGACCGTGGCCCCGAGGGACACGCGCGCCGGATTTGGAGCTGGTCGCAAGACCGGTTCCGAAGCTGGAGAGGCGATTCGTTGGGGTCATTTGTTTTCACACGAGGATCTCAGCCCCAGTGTCTGGGCGAGACGGCGACCAGCAGCGATCAAGAATTTTGAGCACCCGCACGGACGAGGTGTATGGTGGCGATAGCGGACCGCTCCCCAGCCCGTTACATCTTTGAGCTGAATTGGCGGAAAATGCCGAGCGGCCCGCTTACTCTTCGGGATTGTCCGGCCATCTGAGAACGGCTCGGCCCATCAAGCAGGTCACGCGTAAGCGTGAGTCGGTGCTCCCGTCGCCCTCGCTTATTCAGGCCTCGAGAGTTCGCCGGCGGCCGGGTCAGCAATGATGCGAATAACCCACGGTTCCCGACAGCTAGAGCAAATTTGATGCGCCGTCGCCTTTGCTGCTTAAACACCTAAAGCAGGAGGGCCTCGTCCATCTTGGAGAGTAGGTCTCGCGGCGAGAACGGTTTCGTCAAATAGAAGTCGGCGCCTGTGACCAGGCCGACATTGATGTCGGACTCCTGGGCGGATGCTGTCAGCAATATCACTTTCGTAGAGACGAGGTCGGGCTCTGCCTTGATCGCACGCAAAATCTCCAGACCCGTCTGACCCGGCATCCTCACATCCAAGAGGACTAGTGAAGGTCTGTGCTCCTGGATCAAAGCCCACGCCTCGTTGCCGTCGGCAGCCTCGATGACGTTGTAGCCATCCGTCTCGATGGTTGCTTGCACCAGCATGCGCACGCTTGGTTCGTCATCTGCAATTAGCACGGTCTGCCGGCTGCGCGCCGAGGTAGTCGAATTGGAGCTGCTCAAGGGTGCACTTGCCGAGACTCGAGGGCCGCGGCAACGAACTCTGCCGCCTCCTTCGCCGCGCCTGAGTGCTTCTTCAGGACCGCGACAACACCGGCGGTTCGCAGCGCGAGAGTTTCGGTGGCCTCGAGTTCCTTGATTGAGACGACCACCACAGGCACTGCGCTGTTGTGCGATGTGCGCAGCCGGGCCAGGAAATCCTCGCCGCTCGCTCCGGGCAGCATCAGGTCGAGCACCACTGCACGGGCGCCGGTCTGATCAATCAACTGATCGGCTGTCTCAGCATCAGCTGCCCAGACCGAGCTAAGACCCCTAAGCGCCAGCTCGGCTTCCAGAAGGCGGGCGAATCCGGTGTCGTCTTCTACGACGAGAACATCGCCCGCAGTGACCTTGCGATCGGCTGTGCGAAGCGTGAAGTAAAATCGAGAACCTTGACCCGATCCTGACGACTCCGCCGCAATGCGGCCGCCGTGCGCTTCGATGATGCCTCGGCAAATGGCCAGGCCCAAACCCGTACCCGAGATTCCTCGACGGTCGACATTGGCTACGCGATAGAACTTGTTAAAAAGTTTGGGGAGCGCCTCGGCGGGTAGGCCGAGACCGTTATCGCGAATGGAAATCTCAACGAGGTCGTCGATGACCCTGGCATCGACACTGATGGGACCGCCACCAGGCGAGTACTTACGGGCGTTTGACAGCAGGTTGATCAGGACCTGGTGGACTGCATTGACGTCTGCAATCACGAGCGGAAGATCTTCCGGCAACACGACGTCGATTGGAGTTTTGGGGCTATCACCGGCAGTTGTAACTGCACGCGTAATGAGGGTTGCTAAGTCAGCCGGGCCAAGATCGAGCCGCTTGTAACCTCCCTCCATTCGCTGGAGGTCGAGGAAGTCATTGATGAGCTCGGTAAGCCGCTGACCTTCTTTCAGCATCGTTTCCAGGTACTTCTTTCGCTCCGCGTCGGGGAATTCGCGACTGAGGAGCAGCTCGGAGAAGCCAACCAGGCTGGCGAGTGGGGTCCGCAGCTCGTGGCTCACCATCGCAATCAGCTCGTCCTTCGCTCTGTCGAGCTCATGGGCCGCGGTAGTGTCGTTGAGCACGATCACGGATCCAACTTGCTGGCCGTTAGCCGCTAGTACCGCTGGCGAGACCGCCACATCGACGTCGCGGCGGGGTTCGAGAATTACCATCGCGAAGCGGGACCTCTCGGTCGGCCGAAAAGCCTGCTCGAGATGGGACTGAAGGCTCGGGTAATCCTCTACCCGCGAGGCGAGCGCTTCGGCAAAAAGTTTCACGGGTAGCCCCATGGCCTGCTTTTCCGGGATGCCGGTCAAGCGGCTGGCCTCCATGTTCCAATGCGCAACCAATAGATCGCGATCGACAAGGACGACTCCCACGCCGATGGCGTCAATGAGGGCGGTCAGTAGGGCCAACCGGGTTGCAGCAGCGAGGTTTGCGTCCCTCAGGTCGTCCTCTGCTTCGACCTCTTGAGTAACATCGCGCGCCACCGCGTGGATCAGGTCTCCGGACCCCGCCGGCATCGCTGCCCACGCTAGCCATCGGTATGTGCCGTCGCGACACTCGTAGCGATTTCTAAAGTGGATGGTCGTGGTCCCCATGGCGAGCTTGCCCGCTTCCGCGACTGTTGCGGGCCGGTCATCGGGATGGACGAAATCCATGTAGGGTCGTGCCATCAACTCGGCCTGCGTGTAACCGAGGGTTCGCGTCCAGGCTGGATTCAGGCGTTTGAAGTAACCGTCGTACCCGGCTACGCAAAGCATGTCGACGGAAAGATTGAAAAAGGCCTCGTAAGTACCCTCGTTTGTGTTCGACAACGGGGCCAGCTTACGCCGCTGACCAGGGTTAAGCGCCTGGTTATCGGGTCGAGTGAGATCACGTAACCTCAGCGCTGGCCAGGCGTGGCTGGACATCGCCACGAAAGCGCAATCAGCTGACATGAGCATTCAGCGCGCTAAGACCATGAGGCATGCAATCGGTGCCTCGCGCGTTCGTTCGACCGGACCAGCGCCAACAATGGCTCGCTGGCTTGGGCACGGCTCCGCGGAGTACGAAGTCCATGCGCTCCGAACCTTAAGACGTGGTCGTGGGCTACCATGCCGCGCAGAGTTCATCAATCTCGGGTTTCCCAGTCGCCTGCCAGAGTCATCGGCTCAACCATGTTTGCACGGGTCGTCACCTACCTAACTTCACCGTTCATACCGGGGTCGGCGTATTGCTCTTAACAAATCTGTTGCTATCGACAGCGTTATCGCTTTATCGCCGTGGCTCACTCCAAGTGGATCGGGACGAATCGCTTGAGCTTGCCAGTCGCTCCGCGGTCGATCATGTCCACGGGCGTCACGGTGACGTTGGGTTCGGCCAAACCGACGTTTCTGAGAGCCTCCTCGATCTCCCGCTCCGGCTCTTCCTGTCGGAGTTCGCCAATCAGCTTTACCTTGATGTCGGCGCCGTTGGCCGTCTGGACTATCTGGTACGCCGTCACGGACCGGTGATGGCAGGCGCAACTGCTCCTATGGAATCGACATCGATCGCCGATCGACAAGATCGTGGCCCGGCTTAATGAGCACCAGCCAAACGAACATAGTCGGTCGAAGAGGGCTGGAACGTGCCGGTCAGCAACCTGTACGGTACGTCTGAGGCAGCGATAGCCGTCGGCTGCCCATCAGGCGGTGGTCACGTGGTGGACGACCTGATCTACCTGGAGCCTGTGACCTCTGCCGGTAGACCCGTTCCGACTGGTGTAATTTCATCGATGCTCCACGTCCTGGCCGAGCTCGGCCGTGTGGGGCACGTGCGGATAAGCCCTAAGCGAGTCGGGGCGACGTCGGAGCCAGTGCAGGAGTGGGCCGGAGACGATCCTGGAGTGGTATCCGCCGCTCACTGAACCTTGGGATTACGAGTCGCTTGCGGGGACGCTGACAGCCAAGATGAGTGCGTCCGGTCAAGCCGGAATCGACCAACGGGTGCGAG
>CAKZUH010000023.1 GCA_937921725.1 uncultured Chloroflexota bacterium
GCGCACCAGCGGCTCGCCTTCGCCGCCGAATTTCCACACATCACGACGCTAGCTCAGCGCCGGCGCCAGGATCTGCAGCACGAACACGGCGACGACCTCACGCGGGGCGAAGCCGACCGCCTTCATGATCCCTATTTCGCGATACGAGGAGATCACGATCCCAGTCACCAGGTTGGCGACGATGGCGGCGGTGGCCGCGAGCGCGAAGACGCTGAACGCCAACAGCACGCTGGTGAGGATCTGGTTCGTGATGTTGAAGACGCTGCGAATCAGGATGTAGTTGACCGACCCAGAGATGCTTCCAGGGGGCAAGCTGGCCTTGAGCCGGTCGACATAGCCGGCCAGCTGCGAGTTTGTGGGGTCTGTCGCGAAGCGGTAGTCCATCAGGTAGAAGGACGAGTTCGGGGTCGTGGGTGTGAGGGCCGGGATCGCGGAGCTCAGCACCCACGTGTGCTGGCTGCTCAGGTCGGCGCTGCCCTCGTCGATGTCGACGACCTCGGCGGCCACGGTGAGGACGGGCTTCTGCGTCACGCTGACGACCTTCACCGAGTCGCCCACCGAAATGTGATTGAGCTCCGCAAAAGACCGCGTGAGCACGATCTCGCCGTCCGAGACCGGCCAGTGCCCGGACGTGATCTTCAGCACCTCCACGTCGCCGCCCGGGTTGTCACGGCCGAAGGTGTCGAGCGAGAACTTCCGGCTCCCGTGCTGAAACTCGACGGTGGTCGACGGATACGGCCCACCAAAAGCCGAGGCGCCTATGAGCGAGGGGGTCGACGCAAGCAACTGCCGATCGGTCACGCCGCCGTCGTAGTAGACCTGCAGGTGCGCGCCCTTTTGGGCCTCGAATGCGGTCTGGTAGGGATCGCGCGTCTGGGTCATGAGCGTCAGGGCCATGGTTCCGGTCCCGACCGCCAGAAGCACCGTGACGAAGATGACCGAGGCCTGAAGGCGGCGCCGGCGCAGGTCGGCCAGAGCCTTGACTACAACGGCTTTCACTTTGTTTCTGGCGCCCTGCGCGCGCCCGCCGGGGGCGTCTCCTCGCTACGCACCCGAATGACCTCGGATGGGGCCCGCTCCGGGCTCTCGAGCCGCGCGTCGTCAACGATCTTGCCGTCCATCACGCTGATCACGCGCGCCGCGTTCCGCGTCGCGAGCTTGGCGTCGTGGGTGACGAGCAGGATCGTCTGCCCGCCGCGATGCAGCCCGCCAAGGAGCTCCATGACCTGCTCGCCGCTGTGCGTGTCCAGCGCCCCGGTTGGTTCGTCCGCGAGAAGCAGGGTCGGGTTGTTGATCAGCGCGCGCGCGATCGCGACCCGCTGCTGCTGGCCGCCGCTCAGCCGCGCCGGATATTTGTCGGCGACGTCGGGGATGCCCAGCTGCTCGAGCAGCTCGCGCCCGCGGCCGGTTGCCATGTTGCCCTTCAGCTGCGCCGGGATCAGGACGTTCTCGAGCGCGGTCAGGTTGGGCAGCAGGTAGAAGAACTGGAACACGAAGCCGATGTGGTCGCGCCGGAAGCGGGCCAATCCCGCCTCGCCGAGCTTCGAGAGGTCGGTCCCGCCGACGACGATGGTGCCCGACGTGGGCCGGTCCAGTCCCGCGACGAGGTTGAGCATGGTGGACTTGCCGCTGCCGGACGGCCCCATGATCGCCGTGAACTCGCCCTTCTCGACCGTGATCGAGACCCCGTCGAGCGCGCCGGTGATGCCGCCCTGATAGACCTTGGTGACGTCGGTGAGGCGTACGAGCCCGCTGCGCGCAAGCGCGACCAGGTTGGGACTTATTGAATTCATTCCGCCGCTGCCCCCTCGGTCCCGAAATGCTCTGAAGCGAGTTCGTCCATCCATTTGAGATCTGCCTCCGTATGAAGTAATGCGCCGCGCACGAGCCGCGCCAGGTCGATGCGGCCGTCTCGGCGTGCCTTTTCTTCGAGTCTGTTGAGGTCCCGCAGGCGCTGCAGGAAGGCGCGCTTCTGACGAGCGAGCATCTGCTGCAGGTCGCCGTTCGCGATGCGGGTCGCGAGAAGGAGCTTCACGTAGATGTCCTCGTGAAGCTGTTGAGGACCGGAGTCAGGCTGAGCGAGCCAATCGTCGAGCGCCTTCTTGCCTTCGGAGGAAAGCTCGTAAAGCAGCTTGCCGCGATCGCCGCGCTCCCCCACCGGCCGGACGAGCCCGTCGCGCTCGAGGCGCTGGAGCGTCGTGTAGATCTGGCCGATGTTGACTTCCCACGTCCCACCGAGCATCGCCTCAAAGCGGTTTTTCACCTCATAGCCGTGGAGGGGCTCTACCTTGAGGAGCCCCAGTACCCCGTACTTAAGCGACAATCTCTCGACTAAACATACTCAGTATGCATGTCGAGTATGCATGGCCCTATCGCGCTTGTCAAGACCCTTAGACCGATTACGCGCCGTTGACGCCAGAGGCGCCCTCCGTACTCCTTTCAGGCGCCCCGTTGGATCCAAAGGCGCGGAATCTCAAGGAGCGCCCAGGTACCCCTCGTACCAGGACTCGAAAGCAAACAGCGTCCAGAGCTGCTTGCGGTTGTCCCGCCTCCCCTCGAGGTGGTCCTGGATCAGCCGCCCCACCGCCCCCGCCTCAAACAGCCCCTCCCGAGCGATGCGCTCAGGAGAAAGCACCGAAAGCATCTGCTCCCGCAAAGGCCCGCGGAACCACTCCGCGACCGGGATCCCAAACCCCTTCTTCGGCCGCCGCAAGATCCGCTCCGGCAGCAGCCCGCGCAGCGCCCGCTTGAGCAGGAACTTCGACCGCAAACCCCGCAGCTTCAGCGAAAGCGGCAGCCCCGTCGCGTACGCGACAAAGTCGTTGTTCAGCAGCGGGACCCGCCCCTCCAGGGACGCCATCATCGACGCGCGGTCGAGCTTCACCAGGATGTCGTTCTCCAGGTAGAGCCGCATGTCGAGCATGAGCACCTGGTTCAGCGCATCCAGCGACGCGTACTCACCCCCGACCAAAGAACCATCCCGCGCGGCAATTTCCCCCCGCAGATCGGGAGACAGCACCGCCACCCGCTCAGAAGCGTCGAACGACCCCATCCACCGTTGATGCCTCTCCGCGACCGGGTGCGCAGCCCCGCTCACGAATCGCTTGGCGCGAAAGTCGAAGCTCAGGTTGTCGCGCGACACCGGCAGGCGCCGGACGATCGGCTCCACCAACCCGCGCCGCACCAGGCCGGGCGCGCGCAGGTAGTAGGACGCGAGGCGGTGCGCCTGCATCGTGGGATACCCCGCGAAGAGCTCATCGCCTCCGTCGCCCCCCAGCGCCACCTTCACATGCCGCCGCGTGAACTCCGACAGCAGGTGCGTTGGAATGATCGACGCGTCGCCGAGCGGCTCATCGAGGAGCACCGGCAGCTTGGGTATGAGACCCAGCAGCATCGCCGGCTCCAGCGTCAGCTCGCGGTGGTCGGTCCCGAGGTGCCGCGCCACCTCGCGGGCGTAGGGCGCCTCGTCGAACGAGCGCTCCGCGAAACCCACCGAGAAGGTCTTCACGTCACCGCCGAGCTGCGTCATCATCGCGGTCACCGCGCTCGAGTCGATGCCCCCCGACAGGAACACGCCCAGCGGCACGTCGCTGATGAGCTCCTTGCGCACCGACTCGCGCAGCACCGCACGAAGCTCCTCGCACTCCTCGTCCAGGCTGCGTCGCGAAGCGCCACCGCCGTCGCCGTTGAGCGAGGGCGCCCAGTACTGACGTAGGCGCACCGATCGGTCCGCCACCGACCAGGTCAGCGTGTGCCCCGGCCGCAGCTTTTCAATTCCGCGCACGATGCTGCGCGGCGAGGGCACGAACTCGTAGGCCAGGTACTCGTCCAGCGCCACCGGGTCGATGCCGCGCCGCAGGGCGGGATCCCGCAGCAGCGCCTTCAGCTCGGAGGCGAAGACCAGCCGGTCGCCGTCGATCGAATAGTGCACGGGCTTAATGCCCATGCGATCCCGCGCGAGGAGCAGCGAGCGCCGGCTCACGTCGAGCAGCGCAAAGGCGAACATCCCGTTCAGCCGCTCCACCATCGGCTCGCCCCACTCCTCGTAGCCGTGGACGAGCACCTCCGTGTCGGATTGCGTCGCGAACGCGTGCCCGGAGGCGATCAGCTGCGCGCGGAGCTCGAGGTGGTTGTAGATCTCTCCGTTCTGGACGACCCAAACCGTCGAGTCCTCGTTGTGGATCGGCTGATGCCCGCCCTCGATGTCGATGATCGACAACCGCCGCATGCCGAGCGTCACGCCCCCGACGTGAACGCTCCCTTCATCGTCCGGGCCGCGGTGGACCATCGACGCGCACATGCGAGCGACGAGGTCGCGCCCCGCGGGCAGATCGCCCCCGGCGACACCGCAGATGCCACACATCTATTGCGACATCTAGCGGGAGCGGACGGCTTGTCTCCCGTTGGTCACCGACTGCTTCGGCACCGAGCGCGCGATGATCTCGCGCACGACGTAAGTCGGCTTGTGCTGCGACTCGTGGTACGTGCGGATCGAGAGCTCCGCCAGCAACCCCATGAGGATGAACTGCACGCCGACGATGAAGAGAACGACCGAAAGCAGGAGCAGCGGGTTGTTGTGCGCGTACACGTACGGCGGCAGCACCTTCTGGAGGATCACGATCGCGGCCAAGACAAAAGCCAGCGCCCAAAGCCCGAACGCGGCGAACCCGAAGAAGTACATCGGCTTCGTCGAGTAGCTGCCGAGCAGCTTGACCGTGATCAGGTCGAGCATCACGCGCGACGTGCGCGAAAGCGAGTACTTGGACTTGCCGTAGGTGCGCGGGCGGTGGTTGACAGGGATCTCGGTGATCCGCGCGCCGACCATCGAAGCGAACACGGGGATGAAGCGGTGCATCTCGCCGTAGAGCTTCACGTCCTCGATCACGTCGCGCCGGTACGCCTTCAACGTGCAGCCGAAATCGCTCAGCCGCACGCCCGTGACGCGGGCGATGATCCAGTTCGCGACCTTCGACGGGAGCACGCGGCGCGCGTCGTCGTGGCGGTCGCGCCGCCATCCGCTGACCACGTCGTAACCCTCATCGACCTTGGCCAGCAGGTGCGGGATGTCGTGCGGGTCGTTCTGCATGTCCCCGTCCATGAACACGAGGATCTCGCCCAGACTGTGGTCGATCCCCGCCTGCACGGCCGCGGTCTGGCCGAAGTTGCGGCGGAAGCTGACGACGCGGACGCGAGCGTCCCGCGAAGCGATCTGGCCGAGACGCTCGGTGCTGCCGTCGCGGCTGCCGTCGTCGACGTAGATCACCTCGAAGGTGCGGCCGAGGGCGTCGAGAACGCCCACCAGCTCGCGGTGCAGCGGTTCGACGCTGTCGACCTCGTTGTAGACCAGCACGATCACGGACACGTGCGGGTTCTCGCTGGCGGCGTGGCGAGCGGCCATCGAAGGGATTATCCCTTGATAAGCTCGGCTCGCGATGGCGGTGAGGGCGGCCGAACTGGCGACGACGCAGCGCGACGAGACGCGCACCGAAGCGTGGTGGATCTTCCCCACGATGCCGCTCGTCGCCGCCGCCATCGCGTTCGCGTGGACGCTCCACGGCGAGCTCCAGCGCTTGTACGGCATGACCGGCTCGGCGTGGGACTTCGGCTACGACCAGCAGGTGATCTGGAACGTCTCCCAGGGCCAGGGCTTCTACTCGAGCTTCGCGCGGGCGGACTTCCTGGGCATCCACTTCGAGCTGATCTTCGCTGTGCTCGGAGCCGTGGAGAAATTCTGGCCGAGCCCGATCGTGCTGCTCATCTTTTCCTCCGCCGGCCTCGCCGCCACAGCGCCCGCCGGGTACCTGTTCTTCCGAGCCATCCTCCCGGCCGACCGCGCCGGCTCGCCGTGGCTGGCGGTCGCGCTGTCGAGCACGATCCCGTTCTGGGCGGCCATCCAGGAGGCCGCGCGGGACTTCTTCCACCCGGAGAACATGGCCCTCGCCTTCGCGCTGCTCGCGGCGTGGGCCGGCATCCGCGGCCATCGCGTCGCCATGTGGCTCTTCTGCCTCCTCACGCTGACGTGCAAGGAGGACCAGGTCTACACGGTCGGCGTGGTCGGCATCCTGATGTCGGCGTACGGCGCCCCGCAGGTCAAGAAGCACTGGCGGTTCATCGTCTACCTCGCCGGAGCGTGGTTCCTCATCGGCACCGGCATCGTGCAGCAGCACTTCCGCAACGGCGGCTACACCGACTTCGTCTACTACCGCTGGCTGATCGGCCTCGACCCGTCAACGCCCGTAACCCCCATCGCAGTCGTCGAAGCGGCCCTGCGACCCGGCGCTCTGCTCGTGGTGGCCGTGATCATCGCCTCGATGTTCGCGCTGCCGCTCCTCGCGCCGAGGTGGCTCCTCCTCGCGATTCCGCCCTATCTCGCCAACGTGCTGAGCGGGCACGTGCCTCAGAACATCCTCCACCTCCACTACGTCCTTCTATTGCTGTTCCCCCTGATCGTCGCGGGCGGCGTTGGCGCGCGGAGGTTCCTCGAGATGCGCACGCTCCGCCCGATCCTGGCGCTCGGGATCATGCTCCCGGCCCTCATCCTCGGCTGGGGCGCCGGCCGCTTTCCGCCCGCGCTCGGCGCGGATCCGAGCCTCTACTCGAGGCCGAACAGCGTCGCCGAGCTGCAGGCCGCGACCGCCATGATCCCGGCGAACGCGCCGGTCAACGCGGACGACGGCCTGGCCGTGTGGCTTGCCAACCGGCACACGATCAACGACTTCCCCGACCACCTCGACGGCAGCTGCTACGTGGTGCTCGACGAGGATCCGTACTTGAGCGGGCCGACCAACCCGCAGCAGCGGCAGCAGGCGATCGACGGGCTGCGCTCGAGCGGCCGCCGCCTGCTGTACGACGACGGCAGATTCCAGGTCTGGAGCCCAGTCGGGGATTAGTACTAACTCGTAGGCTATCGACTACCCATGGCGGTGACAACCTCGGTTAGACAGCGGCTCGATCGGCTCTTCCAGCAGCGGATCGTGATCCTCGACGGATCCATGGGCGTGATGCTGCAGCACAAGGGCCTGAGCGACGCCGAGTTCCGCGGCGCGCGCTTCCGCGACCACCCCAAGGCGCTGCGCAACAACAGCGACATCCTCTGCCTCAGCCAACCCGCGCTCGTGACCCAGGTCCACCGCGACTACCTGAGCGCGGGCGCGGACATCGTCACGACCAACACCTTCACCGCCACGCGCGTCTCCCAGGCCGACTACGGCCTCGAGGACTTCGTCTACGAGATGAACCTGGAGGGCGCCCGCCTCGCGCGCAAGGCGGCCGGCGAGTTCGAGAACCGGTTCGTCGCCGGCTCCCTCGGCCCCACCAACGTCACCCTTTCGCTCTCCCCGCGCGTCGACGACCCCTCGTACCGCGACGTGACCTTCGACCAATTGCGCGAGGGCTACGCGGAGGCCGCGCGCGCGCTCAAGGAAGGCGGCGTCGACATCCTCCTCATCGAGACCGTCTTCGACACTCTCAACGGCAAGGCCGCGATCGCCGCGGTCAAAGAGGTGGCGCCGGAGATCCCGCTGTTCCTCTCGGTGACGATCGTCGACCGCAGCGGGCGAAACCTCTCCGGGCAGACCGTGGAGGCGTTCTGGACGTCGGTCGAGCACGCCGAACCGTTTGCGGCGGGCATCAACTGCTCGCTCGGCGCGACCGAGATGCGCCCTTACATCGAGGCGATTTCGCGCGTCGCGCCCGTCTACGTCACCTGCTATCCCAACGCAGGCCTGCCGAACGCGTTCGGCGGCTACGACGAGCAGCCGCCCACGACGAGCCGCCTCCTGAAGGAGTTCGCGCAGGACGGCCTGATCAACGCCGCGGGCGGGTGCTGCGGCACAGGCCCGGAGCACATCCGCCAGATCCGCGAGGCGATGCAGGGCATCCGGCGGCGCGAGATCCCCCAGCGCGAGCCGAGGATGAGGTTCAGCGGCCTCGAGCCGTTCGAGGTCGGCCCGGACTCCGGCTTCGTCGTCATCGGCGAGCGCACGAACGTCACGGGATCGCTCCGCTTCCGCCGCCTGATCGAGTCCGGCGATTACACAGGCGCGGTCGCGGTGGCGCTGGAGCAGGTGCGCGGCGGTGCGAACCTCATCGACGTGAACATGGACGCGGACCTCCTCGACTCCGAGGTCGCGATGGTGCGGTTCTTGAACCTGATCGCGACGGAGCCCGAGATCGCCCGCCTTCCCATCATGGTCGACAGCTCCAAGTGGACTGTGCTCGAGGCGGGACTCAAGTGCCTGCAGGGCAAGGGCGTCTGCAACTCGATCAGCCTGAAAGGCGGCGAGGAGGCATTCCTCGAGCAGGCCAGGTTGGTCCGCGAGTATGGAGCCGCCGCCGTGGTGATGGCCTTCGACGAGATCGGTCAGGCCGACACCGTCGAGCGCAAGGTCGAGATCTGCAGCCGGGCCTACAAGCTGCTTGTCGAGCAGGCCGGCTTCCGGCCGGAGGACATCATCTTCGACCCCAACATCCTTCCGATCGCGACCGGGATCGAGGAGCACGCGGCCTACGCGAAAGCGTTCATCGAAGCCACCCGGCGGATCAAGGAGCTGTGCCCTGGCGTCCACATCTCGGGCGGCGTCTCCAACCTGTCCTTCTCTTTTCGCGGCAACGACCGCGTGCGCGAAGCGATCCACTCGGCGTTCCTCTATCACGCGATCCGCGCCGGCCTCGACATGGGCATCGTCAACGCGGGACAATTGGTCGTCTACGGCGACATCTCCAAGGACCTGCTCGAGATGGTCGAGGACGTCATCTTCGACCGCCGGCCCGACGCCACCGAGCGGCTGGTCGAGTTCGCGAAGTCCGTCTCGGGCGCCGGTGCCAAGCGCGAGGTCGACTTGACGTGGCGCGAGGGCTCGGTCGAAGACCGCCTGAAGCACGCCGTGCTGCACGGCGAGGTCGCGTATATAGAAGAGGACGCGGAAGAGGCCCGCGTGAAATACAGCAAGCCTCTTTCGGTCATCGAAGGCCCGCTGATGGACGGCATGAAGGTCGTCGGCGACCTCTTCGGCGCGGGCAAGATGTTCCTCCCCCAGGTCGTGAAGAGCGCCCGCGCCATGAAGCGCGCCGTCGCCTACCTGGAGCCCTTCATGGCCGCCGAGAAGGAAGCCTCCGGCGACCAGCGCATGCGCGGCAAGCTGGTGCTCGCGACTGTGAAGGGAGACGTCCACGACATCGGGAAGAACATCGTCGGCGTGGTCCTCGCGTGCAACAACTACGAGGTCCACGACCTGGGCGTCATGGTGCCGGCGGAGAAGATCCTCGACGTGGCGACCGAGCTCGGCGCTGACGTGGTCGGCCTGTCGGGCCTGATCACGCCGTCGCTGGACGAGATGGTCATCGTCGCCAAGGAGATGACGCGACGCGACTTCCGCATTCCGCTGCTCATCGGAGGCGCGACGACCTCGAAGCAGCACACCGCGGTGCGCATCGCGCCGGCGTACGACGGCACCACTGTCCACGTGCTCGACGCTTCGCGCGTCATCGGCGTGGTGTCCGACCTGCTGGACGACGGCCGGCGGCCCGAGTTCGAGCGCACGAACGCGGAACTGCAGGACAAGCTGCGCGAGCAGCACTCTTCGGTGCGCCGGACGCTTCTGACGCTGGGCTCAGCACGCTCGAAGAAGGCGCGCCTTCCCTTCGACGACCTGCCGAAGCCGCCGTTCACAGGCCGGAAGGTCATCGAGCCGGAGTTGGCGCGGCTGCGCGAGTACATCGACTGGACCTTCTTCTTCCACGCGTGGGAGCTGAAAGGGAAGTTCCCGGCCATCCTCGACAGCCCGTCGCACGGCGCGGCGGCGCGCGAGCTGTATGGCCACGCCCTGGAGCTCCTCGATGAGATCCAGCAGAACCGCTGGTTGCAGGCAAAGGGCGTCTACGGGTTCTGGCCGGCGCGCACGGAGGGCGACGACATCGTGCTCGAGGACGGGGTCCGGTTCCCGATGCTGCGCCAGCAGGTCGACCACGGCGACGACAAGCCCTATTTCTCGCTGGCCGACTTCGTCGCGCCGAAGGGCGATCACATCGGGGCTTTCGCCGTCACGGCCGGGATCGGCGTTGACGAGCTCGCGGGACGATTTTCCGCGGAGCACGACGACTACAAGGCGATCATGGTCAAGGCCCTCGCCGACCGCCTCGCCGAAGCGTTCGCCGAGCACCTGCACGAGGTGGTCCGCCGCTCGTGGTACGAGGAAGGGCCGAAGCTGTCCAGCGACGAGCTGATCGCCGAGAAGTACCGCGGCATCCGGCCGGCCTTCGGCTACCCCGCCTGCCCCGACCACTCCGAGAAGGAGACGCTCTTCAGCCTGCTCGACGCGCGCTCGATCGGCATGGAGCTGACGGAGTCAGGCGCCATGACGCCGACGGCTGCGGTCTCGGGTTTGTACTTCGCCCACCCGCAGTCGAAGTACTTCATGGTCGGCAAGATCGGGCGCGACCAGGTCGAGGACTACGCGCGGCGCAAGGGCATGACGGCGGCCGAAGCCGAACGCTGGCTGCGCCCAAACCTGGGCTACGACGAGTAACCCGATCTAGGCAAGAGCTGCTTCGACACGGGAGGCCAGCAGGCGGATCCGCCGCAGGTAGTCAGGCTTTGGCTCGCGACTCGTCCCCGGATCCACGACTCGCGGTTCACCGAACGTCTCGCGATTGCGGAACTGCTCACGCGTGAGATCGATTTCCAGGCCCGTCGGCAAGCGGTTCCAGTGATGCGTCTCGACGCGAATGCCGTCCCTGAAGACATCTGCCGTCAGGAGAACTCCGCCCAAGAACTGATAGATCACCATCGCCGTAACGCCGCATTGACCGCGGGCTGGATTTGACGGCGTCCATTCATCTGGATCGTCGGAAGTGTCCATCGTCCAGGCGCCGCGAATGATGGTCTCGAGCTGGGCCAGCGTGACGCGACTCAAACGCGTTCACCGCGTGCAAGGCGCACCGGCGCGAGGTGCGCCTCGATGAACGCGTTCGGCTCCACGAACCGGTAGGGGAACGCCGGGAAGCCTGAGCATGGCGCGGGCGGCAGAGCGCCGTTCCACGCGTGAGCCGCGTAGTCGCCGGCGAAGACCGCGAAGTGCAGGTGAGTCCTGCTGCCCATGTCGGCGACGTCGGCGAAGACCTGGCCTCGCTTCACCGCCGATCCCTCCCCGAACCCAGGCCGCAGCCACACGTGCCAGTCCGGCTCGAACGGCATGACAAGGGTCCAGATGAGACCTGCGAGGACCGGGAGCTTCACGCTCAAATCAGTCGTCGTGCCGACCGACCTCCGCCTGGACGCCAGGTCGCTTCGCGGCCCGGATCGCCTCCCACACGCGCATCGGGTGCAGCGGCATGTCGATGTGCCGCACGCCCAGGTAAGACACGGCGTCGATGACCGCGTTCTGCGCCGCCGCCGTGGCACCTGTGGTGCCGGACTCCCCGACTCCCTTCGCGCCAAGCGGGTTGTTCGGTGTGGGCGTCTCCATAAGGACGGTTTCCACGATCGGTATCTCGCCGATGGTCGGGATCGCATAGTCGGTCAGGGTCCCCGTGCGCGGGTTGCCGTCGCGGTCGTAGACAAACTCCTCATAGAGGGCCTGCCCCAAGCCCTGCGCCACACCGCCGTGGATCTGGCCTTCGACGAGCATCCGGTTCAGGACCGTGCCGCAATCATCCAGCGCGACGTGACGGATCACCTTCGCCTCGCCGGTTTCGATGTCGACCTCGGCCACCGCCACGTGGCAGCCGAACGGAAACGTCAGGTCGAACTGGAAGAAGTCTTCCTCCGCAGCCAGCGTGGCGTTTGCTGCGAGCTCCGACCAGGTGACGAGCGAGCCCGGCACCCCGCGCACGCCGAAGCCGCCCTCCAACGTTTCGATGTCTTCGACCGCCGCCTCGAAATGACGCGCCGCCTCCTCCTTCGCCTTCTCGACGAGCGACACGCACGCCGCGCGAACCGCGCTGCCGCCGAGCTGCAGGGTTCGCGACCCATAGCTCCCGTCCCCGCTCGACACCAGGCCGGTGTCCGACGTCACCACGCTTATCCGGTCGAGCGGCACACCTAGCGTCATCGAGGCGACCTGCGCCAGAGCGGTCTCGTGTCCCTGTCCGCTTGACGTCGTGCCGGCCTGGACCACAAACGATCCGTCCCGTTCGACCCGCACCCCACCGTGCTCCATCGGAGTCATCACGCCGGTCATCTCGGTATAAGAGGAGATGCCGATTCCCAACTGGAGCCGTTCACCGCGGGTGCGGCGAGCCTTCTGCTCCCGTCGAAGCTCGTCATAGCGGGCGGCTTCGAGCGCGAGGTCCATGGCGCGACCATAGTCGCCCGAGTCGTAGATGAGGCCGGTGGCAGTCGTGTAGGGGAAATCGCCCGAGATCAGGTTCCGTCGTCGCAGCTCGGCTGGGTCGATGTCCAGCTCCATCGCCAGCATGTCCATGGCACGCTCGATCAGGGAGACGGCTTCCGGCCGGCCGGCGCCTCGATAGGCGGAAACGACCGTCGTGTTCGTCGCCGCGGTCCTGACCTGGAAACGGACTTTGGGGATCGCGTAGACACCGGGGGCCATTTGCGCCGTGTAGACCATGGCTCCAGAGCCCAGGAGTCCCGGATACGCGCCGGCGTCGCCCAGGATGTTCACGTCGAGGCCGACCAGCTTTCCATCTCGCGTCGCCCCTATCGCCACGTCCTGCACCTGGGCTCGGCCGTGGGTCATGGCGGTCATGTTCTCGGTGCGGTACTCGACCCAGTCGACCGGCCGCTGAAGCCTGTGCGCGATCGCGGCGATGACGCTTTGCTCCGGATAGGTGGCGAGCTTGGCTCCGAAGGCTCCGCCCACGTCGGGCGCAATGACACGCAGCCTCTCTTCCGGGATCCCCGTCAGCTGCGGCACCTCGACGCGGACGCGGAACGGGACCTGTGTCGACACCCACAGTCGCAGCCCGCCGTCGCCGTCCGGCTCGGCCGCCACGGCATTCGCCTCGATGGGCACGGCCGCCAGCCGCTGATTGATGAAGCGCGCCCGCACCACGACCTCGGCCCCGAGGAGCGCATCCGAATCCCCCTGGTCGGTGGTCGCCGCCAGGTTGTCGCCCTTCGCGTCGTGGAGGATCGGGGCACCGGCGGCCAGCGCATCCGCCGGATCGACCACCGCGGGCAGTGCATCGTACTCGACGCGAACCGCCTCGGCTGCATCTGCCGCCTGCGCTCGCGACTCGGCGACCACAACCGCGACAAGGTCGCCCACGAAGCGCACAACGTCGGCGGCCAGCGGCGGGCGCGCGAACGCGTCCATGGTCGGACTCTCCTGGGGCTTGAGCCCCAGGTCGGCCGCGACCAGGACAGCGACGACGCCTGGCATTGCGGCAGCGGTTTCGCGATCGATCGACGTGATGCGCGCGTGAGCGAGCGTCGAGCGGACGAAGACAGCGTGCAGCCAGCCTGCCTTGGCAACGTCCCCCGTGTAGAGGCCGCGGCCGGTGATGAGGCGCGGGTCCTCGCGACGCTTGACCACCATGCGTTGCGAGAGTATCAGCCGCTAGCCTGACAAGCCTGGAACCCGACTCGACGAACGAACGCGCCCGGCGATGGGGCATCCTGCCCGCCTACCACAGCTGGCAGGGCGATGTCGTGCGCACGTCACCCCAGACCGAGGAGGCGATCCTCCGCGCGATGGGTGCACGCGACGACGATCCGCCACCCATTCGGCCTCCCGCCCTGCCGGGTGAGCACTGCACCTCTGCGCCTGAGCGCGCGTGGGGTTGGGCCGTCCAGCTTTACGCACTGCGCTCGAGGGAAAGCTGGGGCGTCGGCGATTTCGGCGACCTCCACCGATTTGCGCGCTGGTCTCGCCGCCAGGGCGCGTCCCTCATCCTCCTCAATCCGCTCGGCGCGCAGAGCCCGCTGCTCCCGTACCGGGCCTCGCCGTATTACGCGTCGACCCGGCGATTCCGCAACACGATCCACTTGCGTGTCCAGGACGTGGATGGGGCAGACCAGGTCGACCTCGAGGAGCTGAGCGTCGAGGCACATGCGCTCAACCTGCTGCGGATCATCGACTACGACCAGGTGTTCACCCTCAAGACACGCGCGCTGGAGCGGATCTTTCGGGCGGCGCCGGAGCCCAGTGGACTTCGCACATACATCCGCACGCAGGGCCGGGCGCTGCGCGAGTTCGCGCGATTCAACACCATGAGCGAGCTGCACGGGCCGGCGTGGCTCAGCTGGCCGCAGAACGCGCCGGAGCCCGACCCGGAGCGAGTGGCCTTCCACCAGTGGCTGCAATTCCACGTCGATCGCCAGCTCGCGCGCGCGTCACGCGAGATCGGCTTGATCACCGACGTGCCCGTCGGTTTCGCACCGGACGGCTTCGACGCGTGGCGTTGGCGGGACTACCTCGCTTCCGGCATTCACCTGGGCGTTCCACCTGACGAGTTCTTCCGCGACGGACAGGAGTGGGGGCTGCCGGCCTTCAATCCCTGGAAGCTGAGCGACGCGCACTGGGAGCCGTTCATCGACGCGATCCGCAGCGCGGCGCGCCACGCCGCGGGCGTCAGGCTCGACCACGTGATGGGCCTGTTCCGGCTGTTCTGGATCCCCGAAGGGATGACGGCAGCCCATGGCGCTTACGTCGGCCAGCCGGCCGAGGTCCTGCTTTCGCTTCTTGCTCACGAAAGCCGGCGCTCGGGAGCCTTTGTGGTCGGCGAGGACCTCGGGCTGGTCGAGCCGGAGGTGCGGCGTCACCTCGAGGAGAAGCGATCGCTCTCGTACAGGCTCGTCTGGTTCGAAGGTTCCGACCCCGCGCAGTGGCCGCACGACGCCGTGGCGGCCGTGGGCACGCACGACCTTCCGACCGTGGCGGGAATGTGGACGTTGTCCGAGCCTGAGCACCGGCTCCACCACCTGCGGGAAAAGCTCGTCAGCCTGACGCACCTGCCCGACGAGACTTCACCGGTCGACGTCGCGGTCGAGGTGTACCGACACCTCGCCGCAGGGCGCCCGCGCATCGTGCTCGCGTCGCTGGAAGACGCACTTGGCGTGCACGAGCGTCCCAACGTCCCCGGCACCACCACCGAGCGGCCGAACTGGCGACTTGCGCTGCCCGTTCCGATCGAGGAGATCGAAGCTTCCGATGGCGTTCTGCGCGTCGCTCAGGTCATGCGGGATGCGGGGCGCTAGTAGCATCTGATCATGCTGTCGCGCACCCGACTCGCGGGAACTGATCTCGAGTTCTACCCGCTGGGCGACCTTCCCAAAGTCGGAGTGCACGATCCGTCGGGACTTCCGATGACGGTCAAAGTGCTGCTCGAAGGTCTGGTCCGCCTCGCCGAGCTGGGCGTCACCGACGAATCGAACATCGACGTGCTGGCGCACTGGCCCGCCGTGCCGCCCGCGAATGCTGAGGTCCCCTTCCTGCCGGCTCGAGTCCTGATGCAGGACTTCACCGGAGTGCCCGCCGTCGTGGACCTAGCGGCGATGCGCTCGGCGATGCAGCGAGCCGGCAAGGACGCAGGCAAGGTCGATCCTCGCGTCCCCGTGGACCTGGTCATCGACCACTCGGTGCAGGTCGACTCGTTCGGCTTCCGCGACTCCTACACCCGCAACATCCAGAAGGAGATCGAGCGCAACCGCGAGCGCTACTCGCTCCTGCGCTGGGCGCAGCAGGCGTTTCACAACTTCTCGCTGGTGCCGCCCGGCATGGGCATCTGCCACCAGGTCAACCTCGAGTACCTCGCGAAGGTCGTGCAGGTCCGCGACATCAAGGGCCGCAAGGTCGCGATCCCCGACACGCTGATGGGCACGGACTCGCACACGACGATGGTCAACGGGCTCGGCGTCCTGGGCTGGGGCACCGGCGGCATCGAGGCCGAGGCCGCGATCCTGGGCCAACCGGCCTACCTCGCGCCGCCGATAGTCGTTGGCGTTAGATTCCACGGCGCCCTGCCCGCCGGATCGACCGCGACCGACCTCGTCCTGACCCTGACCGAGATGCTGCGCAAGCACGGCGTCGTCGACAAGTTCGTCGAGTTCTGCGGTGACGGCCTGTCGAGCCTGTCGGTGCCGGACCGCGCGACCCTGAGCAACATGTGCCCGGAGTACGGCGCGACCTCGGCTCTGTTCCCGGTCGACCAGCAGACGCTCCGCTACCTGGAGGTCACCGGGCGCGAGCGCGAGCAGATCGACCTGGTCGAGCGCTACACGAAGGAGCAGGGATTGTTCCGCGTCGACGGCACGCCGACCCCGAAGTTCACCGAGCTGCTCGAGCTCGACCTGTCGACGGTCGTGTCGAGCCTGGCCGGTCCCAAGCGACCGCAGGACCGCGTCGCGCTGCCCGACGTGTGGAGCAGCTTCGCCACTGTCCTCAGTCCGGGACCCAAGCCGGAGCAGGAGGCCATCTCGCGCCTGAACGAGGAAGGCGGTCCGATCGACGGTCGCGCGGCCGTCGCCGTGGCCGCGAAGCCGGAGGCCAAGGTCGAGAACGGCTCTGTCGTGATCGCGGCGATCACGAGCTGCACCAACACCTCGAACCCTTCGGTGATGGTGGCGGCGGGACTGCTGGCCAAAAAGGCGGTCGAGCTCGGGCTGACCGTGAAGCCGTACGTGAAGACGAGCCTCGCGCCCGGGTCGCGCGTCGTGACCGACTACCTCAAGATGGCCGATCTTCTCGAGCCGCTCGAAAAGCTGGGATTCTTCCTAGTCGGTTACGGATGCACGACGTGCATCGGCAACTCCGGTCCGCTCGCGAGCCCGGAGATCGAGGCGGCCGTGTCGAAGGAGGACCTCAGCGTGGTCGCCGTCCTCTCCGGCAACCGCAATTTCGAGGCGCGCATCCACCCGCTGGTCAAGGCGAGCTACCTCGCATCACCGCCCCTCGTCGTCGCGTTCGCGCTCGCCGGGACGGTGCACAAGGACCTCACCAGGGAACCGGTCGGGCGCGCGCGTGACGGCAAGCCCGTGATGCTCTCCGAGCTGTGGCCGTCGCAGGAAGAGGTCAACGCCGTCGTGCAGAAGTGCGTCAAGCGGGAGATGTTCAGGCGTGAGTACTCGCGCATCTTCGAGGGCGACGAGCACTGGAAGACGATGGCCGCGCCGACCGGACCGATTTTTGCGTGGGACGCGAGCTCGACCTACGTGAAAGAGCCGCCCTACTTCGATGGCTTCGGACCGGCCCCCAAGAAGCTGACCGACATCGAGGGCGCGCGCGTCCTCGCGGTGCTGGGCGACTCGGTGACCACCGACCACATCTCGCCCGCGGGCTCCATCCCGGCCGAGAGCCCCGCCGGCAGCTACCTCATCGAGCACGGCGTCGACCGCTTCGACTTCAACAGCTTCGGCGCGCGCCGCGGCAACCACGAGGTGATGGAGCGCGGCACGTTCGGCAATATCCGCCTCCGCAACGCGCTCGCCACGCGCGAAGGTTACTGGACGCGGCACTTTCCGCATGGTGAAGAGGTCACGATCTTCGAGGCCGCCCAGCGCTACAAGTCAGAGGGCGTGCCGCTCCTCGTGCTCGCGGGCAAGGAGTACGGCACCGGCTCGTCGCGCGACTGGGCCGCGAAGGGCCCGCTGCTCCTCGGCGTGCGGGCCGTGATCGCGGAGAGCTTCGAGCGCATCCACCGCTCGAACCTGGTCGGCATGGGCATTCTGCCCCTGCAGTACGTGCCTGGCGAAAGCGCGCACCTGCTCGGTCTGACCGGACAGGAGCGCTACACGATCCACGGCCTGGAGGCGATCAAGCCCGGGCAGCTCGTCGAGGTCGAGGCGACCGATGACGAGGGCAAGTCCCTGCGGTTCACGACCCGGGCGCGCATCGACAACGAAACCGAGCTGGGCTACCTGCACCACGGCGGCATCCTGCCGCTGGTCCTGCGCGAGCTGATCGCCAACAGCTAAACCGTCGTCGAGACGCTGTCTGGTTGCTGCTTTTGTTATGACCGATCGGCGAGCGTGACTCTGTCAGGCCGGCGCGGGTCCAGTCGAAGGAGCGCTTTGGCTTGCGGTAATCATTTCGCGAAGGGAGGCAATCATGGATTGCGACATCTGCGGCCAAGACGTCGAGAACTCAGAAGAGCTTCAGAAGCACATGGAGCAAGCGCACCCTACGGGAGTGGGTGACCTGGAGAAGCCGGACCTCGTAGGGGACACTCCTGAAGAGTCCGCGGCAAGCGAAACCCGACAGGCGACCCACTAGCGCCGCCGGTCGCGGTTAGCGCAGAGATCCTGTAGCAACGCCAAGATAGCGGGCAGGATGTCCGCCACCGTCCGGCCGCAACCTGACACCGCGGATGCCATCCGATCGATCGCCGCCAGCCAGATCGGCCGCTGGTCGCCGATCATCGTCAGCAACCGCGCCCCGTACGAGCCGGCCGGCGCGTCGCGATTCCGGCGCGGCAGCGGCGGCCTGGTCACGGCCCTGCTCAGCGTCGCCGAGGCGACCGGCGCGAGTTGGATTGGCTGCGCGCGAACCGACAGTGAACGGAGTCTTGCGCGCCGGAGCGAACCCGTCACCGCCGCGTCGGCCGGCCGGCCGCCGCTGAAAATCCACTATGTCGATCCCGGGGAGGAGCCCTACAAGCTCCACTATGCGGTGATCTCGAACCCGCTTCTCTGGTTCATTCAGCACCACATGTGGGACCTCGCCCGCCAACCGGTCATCAACCAGCGGATTCACGACGCCTGGTCGCAGGGGTACGTCGAGGTCAACCACATGATGGCGGAGAAAGTCGTTGAGGTGGCATCGCGGTCAAGGACCCCGCCGCTGCTGCTGATCCAGGACTACCACCTGTACCTGCTGCCCGGATTCGTGCGCCAGAAGATTCCCACCATTGCGATGCAGCACTTCATTCACATTCCGTGGCCGGCGGCGGATTACTGGAAGGTGCTGCCCGCCTCGATGCGAGACGCGATCTTCGCGGGCCTTCTCGCCAACGATGTGATCGGTTTTCAAACCAACGGTGATGTGTGGCGATTCCTCAACGGTTGCTCGGAGCTGTTGGGCCTGCGCGTCGACCCTCAGGAGCAGGCGGTCCTGCATCGGGGACGTGTGGTGTGGGCACGGGCGTACCCGATTTCCGTCGACGCCTCATCGATGACCCGGGTGGCCGCAGCCCCGGAAACCCGCTCTGAGCTCATCCGGCTGAAACGTGCGCCGGATCAGAAGCTGATCGTCAGAGTCGATCGGACCGACCCCTCGAAGAACATCGTGCGAGGCTTCCTGGCTTACGAGCGGCTGCTCGCTGCTCACCCGGAACACATCGGCAAAGTGCAGTTCTGGGCTTTTCTTCAACCCTCGAGGCAGGACGTCGGCCTGTATCGAAGTTACCTGAAGTCCATCGACGAAACCGCGCGCCAGGTCAACCGCCGCTTCGCCCGCCCCGGCTGGATGCCCATCCGGTTGGAGTACGGAGAGAACATTCATCGCGCCGTCGCCGGCTATTCAGATTTCGACGTGCTGCTGGTGAATCCGATTTACGACGGGATGAACCTGGTGGCGAAGGAAGGCGCATTTCTAAATGGGCGAGATGGGGTCATAGTCCTGTCGGAGAACGCAGGAGCTTTCGAGGAGCTGCGGGACAACGTGATCGGCGTCAACCCCTTTGACGTCGAGGCGACGGCGCAAGCCCTACACGACGCGTTGACCCTTCCGAAAGAGTCGCGATCCGCCATGGCTTTGAGGCTCAGGGCCGCCGTGCGCGAGCGCGACATAACGCGTTGGGTGCGGCAGCAGCTCTATGACCTCAAGGATCTGTTGGCTCAGCCTGCCGGGTAGTCGCGACCGGCTCGCCGCCGGCGGGTACTTCCGTGTCCAGCTGAGGGGAGCGGACGACGATCAACATTCCTTCGATGACGGACAACGCCTCGGCGAGCTCTGGTCGCATCAGTGCCGGGTGCCGTCCCGCCTCCGAGTAGGCACCCAGCACGACGACGTCCGCCTCGGCGGCCGCTGAGACTATGGCCTGGCCGATCCCCGCCGTCTCGCTGACGATCAAGGTCGCCGACGGCTGCGTGGATGCGATGGCTCGTGCCGTCGCCAGCTCGTGGGCCCGCCGGTCCGGGTGGTGGTTCGCGTCGACAACGTGGAGCAGCGACATCGCGCCGCCCCACGCCACGGAGAGCCGCGTGGCCACTTTGAGAGCCAGCCGAGCGTTGACGCCGCCGCGAATGGGCACGACGATCCTGATGGGGCGGCCGAACAGGTCGAGGCCATGGCTGGAGGGCCGCACGAACACGAGGTCGGCCGGCGGCGACGAGATGAGGTCGTCGAGCACGGAGGCCAGTGTTCCCGCCCTTGGGCTGGTGGGTCCCGGCCATTCGATGACCACGAGGTTGGCCCCTGTCTCGTACACCGCTTCGCGAATGCCCAGCGGCACGTCGTGCACGACCCGGACGAGGATGCCAAGCCTGGCGGGTGAGCCCAAAACGCTCTCCTCGTCGGCGATCCACCTCAGGAGCTCACGCCGGCGATGGACGACCTGGGTGGCTACGTTCGACTCCGGCTGTCGCGGCACTTCCACCAACCCGAGCACCTTGCCGTCCGCGTCCAGGGGTTTGGCCAGCGCGTCCCCGACCGCGATCAACGTCTGCACCGCCTGCGCCCGCACGATCGGCACCAGAATTCGAAGCTCGGACTCGCGGGGGTTCCGGCTGAGGGGTAGGGAGCGATCCAGGTATCGCGAGATCGGCACGGAATTTCAGGTGGCCATGGTGTCCGCGAGGTGGTTCACATGCGCATCATCGCGGCTGTCACGGGGCACGATCGGCAAGGACCTCGAATCCGCCCGAATTAATTTCTGCTTAAGGTCGCTCAAATCGCCCGTGGGCGATCGAGAATAGTCTCCGTGGACCAACCCTTGGGTTTCTGGACCATGACGGTCCGCAGGCGAACTCGGGGCCGCCAACAATTGCCGTAATTTCGAATCGACTACAGGGGACAATCCAAGCGTTGAGGGAAGCATGGGTGGCTGGGTGACGATCGGGCACGGCTTCAACGTGTCCGATGCCCGCGTCCAGGAACGGCACCTGATGAGGCGATTGGCACGCACGGTGCTGTTCGCGGTCCCCGTGATCGCCCTGGCCGTGCTCGCTTCGGCCGAGGGCACCAGTGCCGGCTCGGGTCCAGGCCCTACCACCATCTCCTCCGGCGAAACCCATACCTGCGGGGTCCAATCGAACGGCACCCTGGCGTGCTGGGGCGACAACGCGTCGGGCAAGGCCACCCCGCCATCTGGGACTTTCAGCCAGGTGTCCGCCGGCGGCTCCCACACCTGCGCGATCAAGACCGACCACACCCTGGCGTGCTGGGGCGACACCTCATCCGGCCAGGCCACCGCACCGGGAGGCACCTTCAGCCAGGTCTCGGCCGGCGGCTTACACACCTGCGCGATCAAGACCGACGGGACACTGGCCTGTTGGGGCGACAACTCGCTCGGTCAGTCCAGCCCGCCGGCGGGCGCCTTCAGCCAGGTCTCGGCCGGCGGTTTTCATACGTGCGGGGTCAGGATCGACGGGACCGTGGCCTGCTGGGGCTACAACTTCTCCGGCCAGGCCAGCCCGCCGGCAGGCAACTTCAGCCAGGTCTCCGCCGGCGGCTCCCACACGTGCGGCGTCCAGTCCAACGCGACGCTGGCCTGCTGGGGCGATAACTTCTTCGGCCAGGCCACCCCGCCGGCAGGCCATTTCACCCAGGTCTCCGCTGGCGACTCCCATACGTGCGCGATCCAGAACGACGGGACGGTCGCCTGCTGGGGCTACAACTTCTCCGGCCAGGCCACCCCGCCGACGACCGGCACTTTCAGCCAGGTCTCCGCGGGCGGCTCGCACACATGCGCCATCAAGACCGACGGGACTGTGGCTTGCTGGGGCGATAACACATGGGGCCAGGCCACCCCGCCGGCAGGGAATTTCGCACCGGTGTCGGACACCACGCCGCCGGCGATCACCGTACCGGCGAACATCACCGCCGAGGCGACCGGACCGAGCGGCGCGGTCGTGACCTACGCCGTCAGCGCCACCGATCCTGACGACGCGGCCACGGTCTCCTGCACCCCGGCTTCCGGAAGCACATTTCCAGTTGGCGTGACCACCGTTGCCTGCACCGCAACCGACACGCATGGCAACACGTCGAACGCGAGCTTCACCGTCACGGTGACGGACACCACGCCACCGGTGGTCACCATCACCGTGTCCAGCCCCGTGGAGGCGAGCGGGCCGAGCGGCGCCACGGTTGTCTATACGGCCGACGCAAGCGATACCGTGTCCGGCTCGCTGCCGGCGAGCTGCACGCCACTTTCGGGCAGCACCTTCGCGCTGGGCAGCACCACCATCACCTGCTCGGCCACCGACAACGCCGGCAACAAGGGCACGGCCACCGCGACGGTCGTGGTCCGGGACACCAGCGCGCCTACCCTCAGCCTGCCGGCCAACATCACCACTGCCGCCACGAGCGCCAGCGGAGCCGTGGTCACCTACTCCGTCACCGCGACGGATCCCAACAACCCTCAGTCGGATCTGACGGTCAGCTGCAACCCGGCATCGGGCTCGACGTTTGCGCCTGGCTCCACAACCGTTACATGCAAGGCGACTGACCCGGCCGGGAATACCAGCACCGGCAGCTTCACCGTTACCGTGGTGGACTTCTCCCTGGGTCCAATCTCCCCGATCACGGTGCAGGTCGGCGGGACTGCCTCCGCCTCGGTCACCGTCAACTCCGAAAATGGGTTTAGCTCCCCCGTGGCGCTCAGCGCATCGGCATCACGCGGCGGCGTGTCGCTGACCCTGAGCCCGAGCTCGCTGACTCCACCAGCTGGAGGGAGTGCAAGCTCGACCCTGAGCGTGGCGCTCTCACCGATGGTTACGCCCACGACCTTCACGGTCACGGTCACCGGGACCGCCGGGAGCGTCAGCCACTCAACGACAGTCTCCGTCACGGTGATTGCGAGTAGCTCCGGAATATCCGCCGTGCTCGGCCAGATGCTCGCTTCTGGGTGTCTCAACAGCACTGGAGTCGAAAACGCGCTCACCGCCAAGATCTCCGCGGAACAGGCGGCGAGCACCGCCGGCAATACCAAGACCGCGATTAACATCCTGACCGCTTTCATCGACCAGGTGCGGGCGCAGAGCGGCAAGCACATCCTTTCTTCCTGCACGATCGGCGGACTGACCCTGGACCCGGCGGCCGTCCTCATCAACGACGCCCGCAGCCTGATCAACAGTCTCGCCGTCAGCGCCACGCCAAACCCGATCACCGGCTCGGTCCTCAGGTCGGCCGGTGTCGGGATTTCAGGAGCGACCGTCACGCTTCAGGACTCGACCGGGACGATCCTGGCCACCCACCACTAATGTCACCGGCTTCTACTTCTTTGCCACGACCGGCCTACTCACTCCAGGCGGCACCTACACCTTGACGGTCTCGATCCCGACAGGCCTCACCGGCGCGAGTCCGGCAAGCCAGACCTTCACCTGGTCAGGTACCGGGGAGCTCTCCCTCACTGACTTCACGACGGTCTGAGTTGAGTGCCGGCCAGGTGCCGGCTCCGGCAGAACTCCAGAGCGATCAGATGGCAGAATGAAGCACCGCAGACATGGGCCATCTCGAAGAGCGAGATCTCCGGAGTTTGGAACGGAGGAGCATGTACTCGATCTTCGCCCCGCTGGATGGCGACGACGGGCTGTCGGCTGAGCTCGCTCTGGACGACAAGTCAAATCCAACAAGGTCGGGTGAGCTCGCGGTTTGGGGCTTCCGTCGACGCCGCGCTCGCCGTAGTCCGTCCGCCGACGAGCAGTGGGTGCCGTCGATGTTCATGTTCGTTCGGCGTTTCTCCTAAGCAACGAGCAACTCTTCGTCAAACTAAGGTCGGCGACCTGCGATAGGCCTTACAAGCGCGCCTTGCCGAAGTACATCAGCTCCCACAGCGCGTCGTCGGCATAGCTGTCCACCAACTGCTCGCTCTTGAAGTGCTCGATGCGCAGCTCGCCGGCGAACCGCAGGTAGGCACCGTCGAAGCCGACGAGCCTGGCGGCTGCCCACTTGGGTCCATGCAGATGGTCGATGAACTTGTCCGCGGCGAGGTCGGAGTACCGGGTGAAAGCGATGACGTACCGCTCCTCGCCATCGGTGTACGTGTAACGGGTCACGTTGCCCACCGGCTTGCCGGTTGAGGTGTCGGTGTATCGGCCCAGCTCCTCGAACCTGACCTTGTCGCCGTCGTCCGCGATCAGCTTTCCGTCGCGCGCCAGCATGAACACCGGCAGCGCGTCGTACCCGTAGCGCTTCTCGGCGGTGATGTAGGAAGCGATCACCGAGTAAGGGCCGGCCGCGCCGCGCGCCCAGTACCAGTGGTGCATCAGCTCCGGCATCGGCGCGTTGCCCCAGTTGTGGTCGTGGTAGCCGACGCCGGTGGTGGTGTGGCTGCTGCTCCCCACACGGTAGGTGGCTTCGACCGCGCCCTGCGGTACCGACGGCAGCCAGGCGAAGTAGTGCTCGCCCTCTTCACCGAAAAGCCAGTAGCCGGTCTTGGGACGCCAGGCGGGCACCTGCCCGGTCAGCTTGACGTCGACCTCGACCTCTTCCACACGGGCGCGGATGGTGTACGTGTGTAGGTCGCCGGCGAAGACGTTGTCGCCTATCCGCACGTCAGCGGCCTCTGCTGAGGCGGAGAAGGTGTCGGCGGGCAGCGTTACCAGCTTCCGCACCGCCGTGCCGTCGGGCAGGGTCAGGTCGATGCGTATCCCCGGGTTGAGCGGCTGGTTGAGATCGCTGAACTCCCTGGTCGAGAAGACCACGACGAGCTTGGCGCCATCGTCCAGATGCGCGTCGAAGTACCACCACTCGTATGTGCCGCGGGCGCCTTTGGTCCGCGTTCCGTCCTCCCAGGGCTTGATCTCGCGGGGCGCGATTCCGAGCCTCGCGTAGTCGTCGGGGGTGCCGGCCAGTCGGGCTGGAACGGTCGCGGTACTGGTCTGGAACATGGCTGTTCGCTCCTCTTCAAAATCCGATAGACTCGGATTAATTACCAAGTGCCTATTTCTGCAACACTGTGTGCCTGCTGACCATTCCATGAAAAAAAGGAGATACGGGATGGCTCACGCCCGGGCCGCCCCACGGGGCCGCGGCCGCCCGCGCGCCGGGAAGGAGATCGATCTAGGCCTGCTCCTGCGGACGGCCCTGGACGCGTTCGCCGAGAACGGCTACGACGGGACCTCTGTGCGCAAGCTGAGCCGGCGCCTCGGTGTGAGCCATGCCCTGCTCACCGCGCGCTTCGGCTCCAAGGAAAGCTTGTGGTTTGCGGCGATGGAGCACGCCCTCGCCGGGGCCGAGCAAACCTGGCGCGAGGTCGCGGCCTCCCCCTCACTCGACGACCTCGAAGCCCTTCGCCAAGGCGTCGTCAGGCAGCTGATCTTCTCGGCTGCGCACCCTCAGGTGCTGCGGATCATGAGCCACGAGGGAGCGATCGACAGCCCCCGCCTGCGTTTCGTCATGGACCGCTTCGTCAACCCGCTGCGCCCCGGGGTGGAACGCCTTCTCGCTCGGCTCATCGCGGCAGGACGGATACGTGCGCTCCCCTATGCAACGCTCCACTTCCTGACCGTCGTCGGCGGTGGCGCGCCCTTCGCCAACCCTGTCGAAGCAGCGCTGCTCGGCGCCCCGGCGCATCCCGACGCGGCGTACATCCGCGCCCATGCCGAGGCCGTGGCGGACCTGCTGATCGGGGGCATTGCCCTGGAACCTAGACGGTGAGGACCGCCTTGCCGGTGGTCCGCCGCGCGGCGACCGACTCGAGGACCGCGACCGCGTCCGCGAGCGGAGCCTGATGCCCGACGTGTGGGCGGATCTTTCCTTCCGCATAGAGGTGAAGCAGCGCCTTCGTGCATTCGGGGATGAGCTGCGGCGCTCGTTGTCGGTAGAGACCCCAGTGCAGACCCAGCACCGAGTAGTTCTTGATCAGCACGTGATTGGCGGCCACCGCCTGGACGCGTCCCGAGGTGAACCCGACCACGACGATGCGACCTTCGAACGCGATGCATTTGGTCGATCGCTCGAACATGTCACCGCCGACCGGATCGTAGACGACGTCGGCGCCCCTGCCCTCGGTGGCCTTCTTGACCACGTCGACAAAGTCCTCGGTGTTGTGGTTGATCGTGAGGTCGGCGCCCATATGGCGACACACCTCGAGCTTGGCGTCCGATCCTGCTGTCGCGATGACACGCGCGCCGGCGGCCTTCGCGAGCTGGATCGCCGCCGTCCCAACACCGCCCGCACCGCCGTGCACGAGGAGCACCTCACCGGGTTGGAGGTGAGCGCGGCGGTGAAGCCCAAACCAACCGGTTTGGTAGTTGATGAAGAATGCGGCGGCCTCGGTGAACGGCATCACGTCCGGGATCTTCACGACGTCTTGCGGCTCGGCGTGCGTGACCTCGGTGTAGGCGCCGCGGTGCAGGCCTTCTTGCGAGACGACGGCGAGCACGCGATCTCGGGCCTCGAACCCGCTTCCGGGTGGCGCCGCCTCCACCTCGCCGGCCACTTCCGCGCCCGGCACGAACGGGAGGTCAGGCTTGACCTGGTAGGTCCCGCCGATCTGGAGCAGGTCGAAGAAGTTCACAGCGGCTGCATGGACACGGATCCGGACGAGTCCGTCGGATGCGGATGATGGTTCGACGACTTCGAATCGGAGCTTGTCAGGAGCTCCCAACTCGCGCACCACCCACGCCCTTGGCATCGCGGCCGATCGTATACCGAACCCTGCCAATCGCTCCGACGCGGTCAGAGAATCCCGGCGTGAGCGATCACGAGAAGTTGCGAAGCCTTCCCCAGATCTTTGGGATCGGCTCCTTGAGCTGGCAGAACGTGACCGGAGCGCCTTGCTCCAGACCCTTGACACCGTAAGGCACGGTCAGGTGTGCGATGAGCGTTGGTGACGTGCACATCCACGCGACTTCGGACGGTTGGTAATCGATCATCAGCGCATTCGTCGCCGTGAGGTGGTCCGGCAGCCAGTAGAAGGCACTCAGGTGTGGGCTCACCACAACAGGCAGGTCGTTTGGATTGCCATAGACCTGGAGTGCCCCTGGAACGCCGTAGTAGGCGGAAATGATGACCGTGCTGTTGCGCTCCGATGCGGGGAGATCGCGATAGATCGTGGTCACCTGGTTCGCGATGTCCTGCCACCCCACGCTGTCAGCAAATACCTCGTTCACCGAGTCGAGGCGCGCGGCGTGAATGCGATCTGGAGGAGTGACCGGGACGACGAGGAAGAAGAACACCACAAGTTCCAGCACGCTCGAAACGACGACAGCGATCTGAAGGCCGGAGCGAAGCTTTGGACGCTCGAGGCGGGAGATCGCCATGAGCCCTTGAGCCAGGGCGACCGGAATGGTCCCGGCTGCGTAGTAGGACCTGCCGACGAAGAGGAAGAGGAGTAGCGGAACGGCGCAAGCAATTCCGATCGGGCGCAGCGTTCGGCTGCGGAATAGAGAGATCAACCCGGCCAGCCACAAGGGGAGAAGAAAGAAGAAGTAAACGGCGAGCTCGATGAGGTAGGTGACCGGGCCACCGCCACTTCCCCGATGGTTGGCGATGTAGATCAGGGTGGGGAAGCCCTCGACGACCTGCCAGGCGAGATTCGGCGCCCAGATGAGAAGTGCGATCGCGACGGCGATCCAGGGGTATTTCGTCCGCAGCTCCATGCGCAACGAAGGGGTAAGAAGGACGGCGACGGCGATGCCCGCGATGAAACCGACGATCGTGTACTTCACCTCGAGCCCGATCCCGAGCGTGATGCCCAGGTAGATCCAGTACCTCGGCCGCCGGTCGGTGACGAGACAGAGAAACCAGTATATGGCGACCATCCAGGTCACCTGATCGAAGGTCACGGTCTGGAAGACCCAGTTCGTCCCGAGCAGGAATGGCGCCGCAATGGCCGCGAGCAGCGCAATTCCTTGGAGCCGCAGGGAGCCGCCTAGCCGGCGGACATAGGCGCCGCAAAGGGCAACGAGGAAACCGCCCAACAGCGACGGGAGCACGCGAAGGGTCCACGGGGTGACGCCGAGGAGCCCGGTCTCTAGTCGAGCAAGGAGCGGGACGATCGGTGGGAAGTCGACATATCCAAGCGCCGGATGGCGGCCGCAGGCGAGGTAGTAGAGCTCATCGGTATGGAAACCCAGGGTGCCGTTAGTGGCGAGATGGAGGGCGATGATGCCAATCGCAGCCCCTCCGAAGAGAAGCGCAGTCATTAGGCGGGAATGTTGCCGGCTGGGCAAGGCGTTCACGCCGAGCGACATCGCCGGCAGGGGTTCAGGTCACCGTGACCGTCGCCGCACCGTTGCCTTCCCATGTACTGAGGTCGGCGCCTTGCTGATTCGCCCACACGTGAATGTTGTAGACGCCCTTGGGCCAGCCCGCCGTGTTCCACGTCCATTTGTTGGATGTCGAGAATGCCTGCATCACCTGCCAGTTGCCGTTCGTGTCCTGCATCCAGAACTGATAGACAGGAGATGAGCAGCCGGTCGAGCTCGCTGTGAACGTGACCGAGGAGCCGGAAGCCACGGAAACCGATGACGGGCTGAGCGAGGCCGAGGTGCAGCCGGTCAGGGTGACCGTGCTGGAGCCGATCGCCTCGGCCAGCGCGGTCGAGTCACCGGTCTGGTTGGCCCAGACGTGGACGGGATAGGTGCCAGGCGCCAGGCCGGACGTAACCCAGTCCCACGTTGCGGAGGTGCTGAAGGCGCGCAGCATGTGCCAGGTCCCGTCCAGGTACTGGACCCAATACTCGTACTGCGGGCTGGAGCAGCCGGTCGAGCTGGCGGCGAAATGCACGGTGGACGCGACCTGCTGGGTCACGGTGGCCGGCGAGAGACTCGCGCTCGCACATCCGATCAGGGTGACCGTGCTGGAGCCGATCGCCTCCGGCAGCGCGGTCGAGTCACCGGTCTGGTTGGCCCACACGTGAACGCTGTAAGTGCCCGGCCCCAGGCCGGACGTGACCCAGTCCCAGGTGGGAGTGGCGCTGAAGGCGCGCAGCATGTGCCAGCTGCCATCCAGGTACTGGACCCAGTATTCGTACTGGGGGCTGGAGCAGCCGGTCGAGCTGGCGGAGAGGTGCAGTGTCGACCCCAGCGGCGCGCTGGTGCTTGCCGGTGAGATGGCGGCGCTCGTGCAGCCGCTCAGCGTGACCGTGCTGGAGCCGATAGCCTCCGCCAGCGCGGTCGAGTCGCCAGCCTGATTCGCCCACACGTGGACCGCGTAGGTGCCGGGCCCCAGGCCTGAGGTGTTCCAGTTCCAGGTCGGGTCGGAGCTGAACGGTCGCTGGATGCTCCAGGTCCCGTCGAGGAACTGCACCCAGTACTGGTACTGAGGGTTGGAGCATCCGCTCGAGCTGGCGGAGAAAGAGACGGTCGAGCCCAACGACGCGCTCGTGCCGGCAGGCGACAGGCTGGCGCTCGTGCAATTGCCGCCCAACGTCACCGTGCTCGAGCCGATCGCCTCGCTCAGCGCGGTGAAGGCGCCGGTCTGGTTGGCCCACACGTGGACCGTGTAGGTGCCCGCCGTGATGCCCGACGTCACCCAGTCCCAGGTCGGGGAGGCGCTGAAAGCTCGCTCGATGTTCCAGCTCCCGTCGGGGAACTGGACCCAGTACTGGTATTGCGGGTTGGAGCAGCCGGTCGAGTTGGCGGAGAAGTGCACGGTCGACCCCAACGTCGCGGACGTGCTCGATGGCGAGAGGCTGGCGCTCGTGCAGCCCGTCAGCGTGATCGTGCTCGATCCGATCGCCTCGGACAGCGCGGTCGAGTTGCCCGTCTGGTTGGCCCAGACGTGGACGGCGAACCCTCCCGGAGCGAGGCCCGCGGTGTTCCAGTCCCACGTCGGGTCGGCGCTGAACGCTCGCAGCATGTTCCAACTGCCGTCCAGGTACTGGACCCAGTACTCGTACTGGGGGGCGGAACAGCCGGTCGAGCTCGCCGTGAAGTGAACCGTGGTGGCGGCTTCCTGCGTCGCGCTCGACGGGAATAGTGCCGCCGAGGAGCAAGGCACCGGGCTGTTGATCACGAGAGTGGCGGGTGCGGTCCTGGTGAGACCGCCGCCAACCCCTGTGATGGTGAGCGAGTAGGAGCCGGCCGGCACTCCACTCGAGGTCGTGATGCTCAACGTGGATGACGACGACCCCGTCACCGGGTTGACGCTGAAGGTGCCCGTGGCCCCGGATGGCAGCCCGCTCACGCTGAGGGTCACCGCCGCCGCGAATCCGCCTGTCGGAGCGACGTTGATCGTGTAGCCCGCGCTCCCGCCCTGGACGATGGTCTGGCTATTCGGCGAGGCGCTCAGCGAATAGTCGGGCGGCGCGTTGACCACGAGGGTGGCGCCCGCCGATCGCGTCATAGTCCCGCTGGTCCCGCCGATGGTCAGCGCGTAGGATCCTGCGGCCGTCGTCGACGACGTGGTCACCGTCAAAGTCGACGTGGCTCCCGTGGCCGGGTTGGGGCTGAAGATCCCGCCGGCTCCCGCGGGCAGCCCATTCACGGACAAGGTCACCGCGTCGCTGAACCCGTTGGCCGGCGTGACGGTGACCGTGTAGCTGGCGCTCGCACCCTCCAGGATGGTCTGGCTACCAGGCGAGACGCTCAGCGAAAAGTCAGGCTGTGGGACGACGAGCGTGGCGGTGGTCGTGTGCGTCAGGGTCCCATTCGTCCCGCTGATGGTCAGCGTGTAGGTCCCCGCCGGCGTCGTGGTCGCGGTCGTCACGGTCAATGTGGACGTGGTTCCGGACGCCGGATTGGGACTGAAGGCGCCGCCGGCTCCCGCGGGTATGCCGCTGACGGTAAGGGTGAGGGCATCGCTGAATCCACCGACCCGCCCGATGTTGATGGTGTAGGTGGTGCTCGAGCCCTGGGTCACCGTTTGAGAGGTCGGAGAAGCACTCAGCGAAAAGTCCGGGGGCGGAGGAACCGTGCTGATGGCAAAGTTCTGCGTGGTCCACTGGGCAAAACCGAAGAACGCAGGGCCATCGATCTGGTTGCTGCCCCACACGACGTGAGAGTTGGCGAGGTCTGGGGTTGCTCCGGAGTAGTCACCCCATCGACACGGATTGGGATTGCAGTTGGTCTGAAACGCGTCCTCCGTGTTCGGCGCGCTGCTCGTGCCGAGGATGGTCTCGCCCGCCTCCATCTGGCCCAGCGGGGTGGACCTCGCGCGGGTCATGGCGCCGATCAGCGACAGCTGCGACGCGCTTCCGCGGTTGTAGAAGATCGCGGCGTCGTTGCCTGCCGCCGAAGGCGAGATGGCGGCGTTCCACAAGAAATCCGTGGCGCTGGAAAGCTCTCCTTGCTGGCGCACGGTCTTGCTCGCAGGAAGGAACTCATACCACCGAACCACAGAGCGGCCGGACCCGGCGATCGTCTGCTGACTCCACACAGCTTCCGCACCGGCGGAAGGGTCGAAGCGTGCAACTGCTTGCGTCAGCCGTCCATCGAGGCTGTCGATCAGGTAGCCGGTGCCGGGTTGAGGGACGCTCGGGGGAATGGAATAGGTTCCAACCGCCACGTCGCCATCGGCCACAAGGGTCGGCGCGGGCCTTGCTTCCATGTGCCAGACCATCACCTTCGACGCGGGCGCAAGCGTCACGTCGCGCGCGGAGATGATGTAGTCGTTCCCCGAATCGGTCGTGTTGGCGGGCACGGGGGTGAAGGACAGGGTCCCATCCGAATTCTTCAGCGGGTGGGCAGCGTCGGCGAAGAAGGTCGACGTGACCGCGGAGCTGCACGTGGAGTCGGTTGGCGCGGGTTTCGGGAAGGCCCAGATCTGCGCTGTGACGAAGGGATAGCTCGAGCTCTTGTCGCTGTACACGTTGGATCCGATGGTCAGCCAGTTCGCGTCATGACCGAGCTTCGGATAATCCTGGAGGTTGCTCCCTGTGTTCACACCGTAGTTGCACCAGCCGGATGAGAGGTTGCCCGGGTCGGCCGTCTTCGTCCATCCGAACAAGAGGTAGTTGTTTCCGGTTGAGATGCCGACCATCGCGTAGAGCCAGCGATTGGCGACCGGGTCCCACTGGATCTGCGGGTCGCTCGTGCCTAGGCCGGCGGGCACGTGCGCGAAGCTGCCGAAGTCAGCGCTGCTGATGAGCGAAAGCGTGCCGCTGTCGTACACGCCCACCAGCTGATTGACCATCTCGACGTAGCGGTTCGGCCCGATCGCGCCGGTGGAGTCAGGGGGCGTCGCTGCGTTGCCCTCATCCGTCGCCGCCAGTCCTGACTTGTCCAGCCCGCTGAAGAGCGAGCCTGAAGGCGCCGCGACCGGGGCTGTCTGCGAGATACCGTCGGAGGATCCCAAGCCTGCCTTCGCGGCTTTCTGCTTGGCAGCATTCAGCGCCTCCGGATGCATCGTGCGCAGCTGGTGCATTGATTTGGTCGTGGATCGATGCGCCGCTTGCGGGGCGAGGAGCGTCGCCTTGAGGTTTCCGGCCGGCGCCACGACCTGGCTCGGGCCGGGAGATGGCTTGGCCGCCTCAGCCGGGGTTGGAGTGAGCAGCAGGACCGCGACGGCGGCGATGGGCACGCGCAAGAGATGAAGGCTCCCAGCGCCTCGCGATATCTCTTGCATTTTTCCCTGCCCCGTGCCTCTGGCCGGTGTCGGAGAACCCCGAGCATAGGGAGGCGCCCGCGGTTGTCAATGGGCAGAATTTAGCCCTTGGTTTCTATGCAGTAGGCCGCGTGCTAAATGGGCGCAACGGCCGGAAATCCTCGCCGAGCGGCGGCGAAGACCTGGCTACGCGGCGGCGGTTTCGGTCCGGATCGGCAGCCTTCGCTCGTGCCCGCACTCGGGACACTCGAACAGCCCCACGACCACGTCGGGGCGCGAGGAGTCGGAGTGCATCGTGCGCAGCTGCATCGGCACCTCTGTCTCGTGCCGGTCGCAGGCCGGAGCCTCGTCGTGATCCATACCAGGACGTTAACGCGGCGCGTCGAATATCCTCTAGTGCGCCCCGCACAACAGGTGCGGGACCTTGCTTGGCCCCCGCCCACAGCCTAAGCTCTCGTCCATGGCCGCCAAGAAGGTCGACGTCGACGAGCAGGAGCCGAGACCCACGGTGCGCGAGGCGATGCGCTCCGCCCTCGCTCAGGCCAAGCTGGTCGGCGGTGCCGCCGGGCTCGACCGCCAGGTCGAGTGGGTCCGGCTGATGGAAACGCCGGAGATCCAGCCGCGCGCGGGCGACCTCATGTTCACCACCGGCTTCCCCATCAAGGACGACCCCGCGGCCCAGATCGGCCTGGTGGCCCGGATCGCCGATTCGGGCGGCGCCGGCCTGGTGGTCCGTCCCCTGCCCTACCTGAGGAAGATCCCGCCGGAGATGATCACCGAGGCCGACCGGCTGAAGGTGCCCCTCTTCACCATCCCCCCCGACGTCCAGTTCGTCGACCTGATGGCGCCGCTGCTCGAGCGGATCATCAATGCGGAGCACTGGCGGCTCAAGCGCTCGATCGACATCCACCGCCGGTTCACCGAGCTCGTACTCGACGGCAAGGGCGTGAACGAGATCTGCCGCACGCTCGCGGAGCTGCTCGAGAGCGCGGTCTCGGTCGAGGACGCGAGCTTTCACCTCCTCGCGCACGCCGGCGGCAGCGCCGACCCGCACCGCAAGGAGACGATCCTTCGCCAGGGCACGCCGCAGCGGGTCCTTTTCGACCCGCAGATCCAGCGCATCCTGCGCGAGGTCGAGGCGAGACGCGGCCCGGTCAAGGTGCCGGCCTTCCCGCACCTGGGAATGTCACGCGAGCGCCTGATCGCCCCGATCTTCGCCGCCAACCAGGTGCTGGGCTACATCTCGGTCCTCGATCACCCGCCTCAGAACGAACAGCTCGCCTTCATGGCCATCGAGCAAGCGGCGCTCGTCCTCGCGCTTTCGATCGCCAAGGAGCGCGAGCTTTCGGAGGTCGAAGGCCGGGTCCGCGGCGAGTTCCTCGAGGACCTCCTCCACGGCACGTACGGCGACGAGTCCGCGGCTCAGCGCCGCGCACGCCACGTCGGCTACCCGCTGCACGGCAGCCACATCGTGATGCTCGTCGACATCGACGACTTTCGCGGGTTCAACCGCGCCCGGCAGATCACGGAGGACGCAATCCAGGCGCTGAAGCGAGACTTCCTCCGCCGGGTGACGGCGGTGGTGCGCGCCAGCTACCAGCGTGCCCTGGTCCAGGGGCGGTCCGACCAGGTCGTCGCGCTCCTACCGCTCGGGGCGGAGACGGGCGACCACCACGCGCGGAGCCACGCGCTCGGCCTGCAGGTCCAGCAGGCTGTCGCCGAGTGGAAGCCCGGCTTCACCGTGTCGGTCGGGTTCAGCGCGCCGATCGAGGCGCCGACGGGCGTCGAGGGCGCGCTGCGCGAGGTGACATCCGTCATGGAGTCGCTGGCGCGATTCCAGCGGTGGGCGCAAGTGATCGCCGTGCCCGAGCTGGGCCTGACCGGGCTGCTCGCCGCGGTCAGCGACGAGCGGTTGGTCGACTACAGCCGCAGGCATCTTGGTCCGTTGATCGAGCACGACAGCGCACGCAAAGGGGCGCTCGTCGCGACGCTGCGCGCGTTCCTCGAGACAGGCGAGCAGCAGCAGGCGGCCAAACGGCTGCGCGTCCATCCCAACACCCTGCGCTACCGCCTGGATCGCATCCGGGAGATCAGCGGCCTCGACCTCGAGGACCCGGAGACCCGCTTGAACCTGTCGGTCGCACTCAGAGTGCAGGCCCTGCTGGGAATGTAGCGACCGCATAACAAAATTCGATTTCTTTTGGTGTCCGCGCACTAGTCCCGCCAGGCATCTCGCGGTAGCCTTCAGCTCCAGTGCCCCCACCTCTGTCTCGTTCGCGCCTTGCGTGGCGGGGGGACCTCCCCGCATCCCGGGCGGCCTGTGGCATGGGTTTCGTCGCCACGCCCGACCTGGGGCATGAAGCCGTCGCACTGGGCGCCACTGCGCTGGCCCGGCTGGCCCACCGCGGCGGGCTCGACGCCGACGGCAAGAGCGGCGACGGCGCGGGTCTCCTCCTCCAGATCCCCGAGAAACTGCTCGGCTCCAGCCGCGCGGTCGTGGTGCTGTTCGATTGGGACCCGAGAGCGCGCGAGACGGTCGGGCAGGCGATGGCCGCGCACGGCATGCGCGTGGCCGAGTGGCGGCAGGTCCCTGTCGACGTCGAGACGCTCGGCGCGCGGGCACGCGAGACGATGCCGCGGATCTGGCACGGGCTCATCGACGATCCGGGTGTCGACCCCGGCGAGTGGGAGCGGCGCCTCTACCGCGCGCGGCGCAGCGCCGAACGGCAGGCGGAGTCGGACGGCGTGCGCATGTACATCCCGTCATGCTCGAGCCGCACCGTCGTCTACAAGGGCCTGATGGCGGGCACCCGGCTCGCCGACTTCTACACCGACCTCCGCGACCCGGCGTGTGAAAGCCGCCTCGCCGTCTTCCACCAGCGCTACTCCACCAACACAATGCCGGACTGGCGCCTGGCGCAGCCGTTCCGGATGCTCGCCCACAACGGCGAGATCAACACCGTCACGGGCAACCGCGCCTGGATGCGGGCGCGCGAGGCCGAGCTCGAGCCGGAGATGCGCGGCGCGATCTGGCCGGAGGGTTCCGACTCGGCGTCGCTCGACAACGCGCTCGAGCTCCTGGTGCAGCGAGGCTGGGAGGTCAGCGAGGCGCTGATGAGCCTGGTCCCCGACGCGTGGGAAGGGCGCGGCGACCTCGCGGCCCCCGTGCGCGACTTCTATCGTTACCAGTCGATCCGTTTCGAGCCGTGGGACGGCCCCGCGGCGCTCGCGTTCAGCGACGGCATCGTCGTCGGCGCGGCCCTCGACCGCAACGGCCTGCGCCCGCTGCGCTGGCAGCGCACGAAGCAGGGCCTGGTCGCCGCCGCCTCCGAGGCCGGCGTGGTCTCGATGGCCCCGGAGGACGTGGTCGAGCGCGGGCGGCTGGGCCCCGGCCAGATGCTGCTCGTCGACACCGGCGACGGTTCGCTGCTGCGCGACGCCGACGCCAAGGACCGCGCCGCCTCGCGCCACGACTACGGACTCCTCGCGGACCGGGCGCTCGTCCCGGTGGAGCGCCACCACGTCGACCTCGAGCCGCTGGACGACCTGCCCGCGCATCACACGCTGCACGGTTGGGGATTCGAGGACGTGAAGTTCGTCATCGACGTCATGGCCGAGACCGCGGCCGAGCCCGTCTACTCGATGGGCGACGACATCCCCATCGCGCCGCTCGGCCGCACACCGCGCCGCGTCTACGGCTACCTGCGGCAGCGATTCGCGCAGGTCACCAACCCGGCGATCGATCCTCTGCGCGAGAAGGCGGTGATGTCGCTGCGCGTCCTGCTCGGCTCGCGTCGCGGAACGCTCGAGCCCGAGGGCGGGGCCGACCGGGAGCTCTTGCGCCGTCATCACCCCGCGGTCCCGAGCGAAGGCAAGCTGCTGGAGCTTGAGTCGCCGGTGCTGGCGGCCGCGGAATTGGCGCGCGTGCTCGAGGATGCGGTCGTTCTCGACGCGACCTACGCCTCGGACGAGACGCTGCGCGATGCGCTGATCCGGCTGTGCCGCGAGGCGGACGAGGCCGCCGGGATCATCGCCTTGAGCGACCGGCGTGGTGGTGCGAACCGCCTGCCCGTGCCCATGGCGCTCGCGGTCGGCGCTGTGCACTCGCATCTGATCGCCACCGGTCAGCGCATGGCCAAGGACGTCGTGGCCATCGCGGGCGACGCGGTCGACGTGCACGACGTGGCCTGCCTCATCACCATCGGCGCGACCGCGGTCCACCCTTACCTCGCGTTTGCGACCGTCGGCGACGAGAACGCGCCGCGCTACCGCAAGGCGCTCGAGGCCGGTCTGCTGAAGGTCATGGCGAAGATGGGCATCTCGTGCGTCACGAGCTACCGCGGCGCCGAGGTGCTCGAGGCGCTCGGGCTCGGCGCCGAGGTAATGGAGCTCTGCTTTCCCGCCGTGCCGTCCCGCGTCGGCGGGGCCGACCTCTCCGACCTCGAGCGCAGCGCGCGATCGCGGCCGATCGTCCTGCCCGACCATGGGCGCATCCGCTTCCGCAAGGCGGGCGAGCACCACGCCTACAACCCGCTGGCGGTGCGCGCGGCGCAGAAGGCGGCGCAGACCGGCGACCCCGACTCGTATCGCGAGTGGCGCCGCCTCTCGTCCATGGGCGAGCCCCAGTCGCTGCGCGAGCTGATCGAGATCGAGGACTGTACGACGCCGGTTCCCCTGGACGAGGTGGAGCCGGCGGCTGAGATCGTCAAGCGTTTCGTCAGCACCGCGATGTCACTGGGCGCGCTCTCGCCGGAGGCGCACCAGGCTCTCGCGATCGCCATGAACCAGGTGGGCGCGCGATCGAACTCCGGCGAAGGCGGCGAAGACCCGGACACCTACGACGACGACGGCGGCGTCCGTCGCGACAACCGCGTCAAGCAGGTCGCCTCCGCCCGTTTCGGTGTGACCCCGCGTTACCTGAAGCGCGCCGACGAGCTCGAGATCAAGATCGCCCAGGGCTCGAAGCCCGGCGAGGGCGGGCAGCTTCCCGGGATCAAGGTCACGAGCCTCATCGCGCGCCTGCGCCACGCGCAGCCGGGCATGCAGCTCATCTCCCCTCCGCCGCACCACGACATCTACTCGATCGAGGACCTGGCCCAGCTCATCCACGACCTCAAGACGGTCAATCCGCACGCGCGCGTCGGCGTGAAGCTCGTCTCTGAGGCAGGCGTCGGCACCATCGCCGCGGGGGTCGCCAAGGCACGAGCGGACTACATCCTCATCTCCGGACACGACGGCGGCACCGGCGCCTCGCCGCTCTCTTCGATCAAGAACGCGGGCGCGCCGTGGGAGCTCGGCCTGGCAGAGGCGCAGCAGGTGCTCGTCGCCAACCGTCTGCGCGAGCGCGTGAGCCTGCGCACCGACGGCGGTCTGCGCAACGGCCGCGACATCGTGGTCGCGGCGCTTCTCGGCGCGGAAGAGTTCGGTTTCGGGACCGGCGTCCTCGTCGCGCTCGGGTGCGACATGGCCCGCCAGTGCCACCTCAACACATGCCCCACTGGAATCGCCACCCAGCGCGAGGACCTGCGCGCGAAGTTCGAGGGCAGACCGGAGCACGTGGTCAACTACCTGTTCCTGATCGCCGAGGAGGTCCGCGAGCACCTTGCTCGGCTGGGCGCGCGCAAGCTCGACGACATCGTCGGTCGCGTCGAGCTCCTCCGCCAGGCGCCGCACTCGAGCCTCGATCTCTCCTTCGTCCTGGCGGCCACCGATGCGGCGGAGCCGAGACGGCGCGGGTGGGCCCGCAACGGCGAGGCATCCAGCACAGCGGATGGCGAGCAGATCGACAACTCGCGGCGCACGGTGGGCGCCGGCCTGGCGCAAGGCGCGCACCGCCACTTCCGCGGCAGCGCGGGCCAGAGCTTCGGCGCCTTCCTCGACGATGGTGTCGAGCTGAGCCTCGAAGGCCAGGCGCAGGACTACGTGGGCAAGGGCATGGGCGGAGGCGTGATCGCCATCCGGCCGTTTGCCGGCGACGCGGCGCAGGACCCGGTCCTCGCCGGCAACACCATCGCCTACGGCGCGACCGGCGGCAAGCTCTTCATCGCGGGCCGGGTCGGCGAGCGCTTCTGCGTGCGCAACTCCGGCGCGGTCGCGGTGGTCGAAGGGGCGGGCGATCACTTCTGCGAGTACATGACCGGCGGGGTGGCCGTCGCCCTCGGCCCGGTCGGATGGAACGCCGGCGCCGGGATGACCGGAGGCGTCGCCTATGTCGCCCGGCGCGCGCAGGGCGCATATTTCGAACCGGGCTGGCGGCAGTTGAACGCGGACAGCGTGGTCGCCCGCGAGGTCCCGTCGGAGGACGCGGACGAGCTTCGCTCTCTGGTCGAGGAGCACCACCGCCGCACCGGCAGCGTGCTCGCCGCCGAGATGCTCGCGGACTGGGAGCAGGCGATCGCCAGGTTCCGCCAGATCGTGCCGGTGGCGGCAACACCAGTGGCGGAAGCTCCCGCCGCGCAAGAGGCGCCAGAAGAGAGTCCGAAAACTGCGGCATAGCCTAAGCTGTGGTTGTGCGTCGACTGGCGCTGGTGGCGTTCCTGCTGGTCGCGGCTTGTGGGTCTCTCGGCGTCGCGCAGGCCCACACGCTCTCGCTCGCGTACAAGACCGGAGACACGTACAAGTACGGCCTGCACGCGGCCTTCAAGTACACGATCGGCGCCGAAGGCATGTCGATCCCGCTCGACATGGACATCACGGCCAAGGAATCGATGTCCGTCAAGTCCGTCGATTCGAGCGGCACCGCGGACGTTTCCATATCCGTCAGCGACCTTTCGATGAAGATGACGATGAACGGCACCACCAATACGACCACGACCACCACGACCACCGCGGTCGACATGAAGATCGCCAAGGACGGCCGCATCGTCAGCCTCAACGGCAACACGCTGGGCAGCGGCAGCCTCCCGGGCCTTTCGGGCAGCGAGGGAGGGCTGGTGACCGCCGTCCTCCCGGATGGCGCGGTGAAACCCGGCGACACCTGGACCAAGACCTACGACCAGGCGAACCCGATGGGCTCAGGGACGATTCACATCACGACGAAGAACAAGTACGTGCGCGATGAGAAGGTGGGTTCGGTGAACACCGCCGTGGTGCAGAGCAACATCGCCACCAGCATCGACCTGACGATCGACCTGTCGGCGATGGGCGGCGACACAGGCACGCCCATGTTCCCGACGGGCGGGGCGAGTGGACTGCAGGGCATCACCATGAAGGGAACGACCACCTCCGACGTGACCTCGTGGATCGATGCGAGCGCGCACCGGGTCGTGAAGACGCACTCGACCGGCAGCCTCGACGCGATGATGACCATGAACATGACCTCGGGGTCGACGAATCCCGCGCTCACCGGACCGATCACGTTCAAGGGCACGCAGACCCTGGACATGACACCTGCCTGACGCGAGGAAGGCCCTCGAGGCCGAGCGCAAGGCGGAGCAAGAGTTCGTCCAAAGAGCGCACGAGGTCGAGACGGCCCCGCGAGGATGGCCCGCCGCGCTGCTCATGTTCCACCTCGGCATGTGGCGTGAACGGCTGCGCGACGCGCTGACAGACCTCGCCGACGGCCGGCCATCGACGCCACCGCCGCCGCTCGAGAAAATTGACGAGTTCAACGACGCCGAGCTCGCGAATGGGATCGGTACCCCACTCAGCGACGCGTCGGCGCGGTCAGATCACCTGCTCGGTGAGATCATCGATCTGTACGAAAAGCTCGGCGACCGGCCTTTCGGGTGGTACCGATGGAAGACGACCACCGAGGCCGTGCTCGGCAGCAGCTACATGCATCCGCGCCTCCACCTTTACGAGTACCTGCGCGAGAACGGCGACCTGGAGCGGGGCAATCTGCTTTTTGAGCAGGCGGTCGAGGACCTGAGCGACATGTCCGACCTGCCCAGGATCAGGGGGACCGCGCTCTACAACCTCGCGTGCGCGCGCGTCAACCAGGGAAGGCTGGATGACGCCATCGGATTGCTCCAAGAGGCCCTTCCCCTCGCGCCGAACATCAAGTCGTTCGCGTCAGACGACACCGACATGCGGCCGCTTTTGGACGATCCGCGCTTTCAGGAGCTGATGAAAAGCTAGGCGACCTTGCGCTCGTTCGCGCCTGAGACCCTTCGCAGCAGGCGCAGCGTGAGCTCGGCCGCGTTCGCCCACGAATACGCCTTCGCCCGGCGAATCCCTTCTTCGCCGAGCTTCTTGCGCAGCCCCTCGTCGGCGAGCAGCCTTTCGAGTGCGCCCGCGATGGCTTCCGTTTCCTCGGTGTTAACCGCGATGGCCGCGCCCAACGCGAGCTCCGGCAGCGCGCCTGCCGCACCCACGACCGCCGGCACCCCGCGAGCCATCGCCTCGAGCAGGGGCAAGCCAAAGCCTTCATAGAGGCTCGGAAACGCGAGCACCGACGCCGACTCGTACAGCGCCGACAGGGTGGGCTCGTCGACGTGGCCGAGGTACCGCACGCCAGGCTCCGCGGCGATGCGCTGCAGCGTGTCCCCGTACGCCCAGCCGGCGCGCCCGGCGATGACGAGCTGAGGCACGCCCGGCCGCCCGTTGATGATGAAAGGAAGCGCGCCGTGGCGGCCGCGCATCTGCCGGTACGCGGCGAGCAGACGAGGGTAGTTCTTGCGGGGCTCGACCGTGCCGACCGCAAGGATGAACCCAGGCTCGACGCCCTCGGGCAGCGCTCCGGAAGCCACCGCCGGCGGCAGCCCTTCGTGGATCACCTCGACCTTGGACTCCAGGCCGGGGATCTTGTAGAAGTTGAGAAGATCGCGGCCGGTCGATTCAGAGGGCACGATCACAGCCGCCGCCTGGCGCAGCGCCGGCCGCAGCACCGCGCGCAAGTAGAGGCGCTGCTGCCACGGCACCTCGCCGGCCCGCACTCGAAACGCGAGGTCGTGGACGAAGATCACAGCGGGCGGCGCCCCACGGCGCCGGAAAGGCGGGCTCGGCCAGTAGGGGTAGAGGATGGCGTCGCTCTCCAATTGCGGCTCGATTGCGGGGAGCCATCGCGTCTTCAGCGCGAGCTCGTGCCGGTACCGGGAGAGAAACGCGTCGCACTCGAGCCCCTCCAGAGTGGCCGGCCGCTCGCGGCTGCAGAGGAGGACGAACTCGTCATCCCCGCGGTGCGTGATCAGCGCGCGGGACAGCTCGGTTGCGACCGTGAGCATTCCCACTCGCTGCGGCCTCCAGCACGCCGTCACGTCGATCGCGAACCGCGACATCAGACGGAGACTCTAGCCGGGTCATGAGGAAGGCCCTCCACCGGGGGGCAGAGGACCTTCAGAAAGGAGGGAGGGCGAGAAGGAAAACAACCCCATCTTACCTTCCCCCAAAGGGTGTGAAAAAGCGACGTAACAGGCAGAATTTCACCTCCCCGCTCGCCGGGGAGGTCGGCGGCGAAGCCGCCGGGTGGGGGCTAACCCGCCGCTTCTAGCTCTCCGCCGCGCGGATGGCGAATGCGCAGTCGAACGTCCCCGTCACGCACCCGCATTCGACCTCTTCCACATACCAGTCGTTGGCCAGCCCCGCCCACCGCAGGATCGTCTCGATCGACGAAAGCCACACGTGGCAGGACTTGACCGTCTTGATCCGGCCGAGCGCGAACATGTTCGAGAAGTTCACCAGCCAGAACTGGTGCTCGTCGACCTGCAGCCACGAGTGCGTGTGCTCGCCGCGGACGTTGTCCATCGCCTCGGTGAAGTTCTTCACGACGCCCGCGAGCTTGCGCTGCCGGCCCGGCACGAAACGCCGCGCCCCGCCAAGGCCATGCCGGCCCTCGGCGAGCCAGCGCTCGGTCGCGCGCCGCCCCCACGCCCTGATCATGTCCTCCGACTCGGGGCCGTAGATCGTCTCGAAAGCCTCGTTGAGCCGGCTCAAAGACTCGACCGGCGATGACAGCTGCTCGTCGTGAGGCGGGTCCTGCTCGACGTACTGCACCAGCCCCGCCGCGTACGCGACCTCAGGCCACCGGTCGCCGGTGACGTCGCGCGCCACGTGCACCATGTTCGAGAAGTGGGAGTTCAGGATGAATCGCCCGCGCGCACGCGCGGGCTTGACGCCCATCAGCTCCAGGGTGCGGATCGTCGAGGCGCCGGCCGCGGTGGGCGTGGGCAGGGGCGATCCGTGCAGCATCGGGGGTGGCGGCGCGGGTGGTGATGACGGCATCGCCCGCATCGAGGCCGTGTCGGGGCCGTTAGATGGCGTCGCCGGTCGGGGCAGCACCGCCCCACCGGCAGGCGAGGAAGCGGGGACCTGGCCCGCCGCCACACCTGGAGGAGACGAGCGTCGCTGGGGCAGGCGCGCCATCAGCGCAAGCAGCTCGCGCACGGTCTGCGGACGCTGCCCCGGGTCTTTGGCCAGCACCCTCTGCAGCAGCACGTCGAGCTCGTCCGGCAAGTTGGGGTTGATCTTCACCGCGGACGGGATCGGCGTGTTCACGGTCGCGTAGGCGACCTCCATCCGGTTCGACCCCATGAAGGGCAGCCTGCCGGTCAACATCTCGAAGCAGAGCACGCCCATCGCGTAGATGTCCGCTCGCTTGTCCACGTCGTGGCCCATCACCTGCTCCGGCGCCATGTATCCCGGCGTGCCGATGGCGAGGCCGATGGTGGTCAGGTGCGTGGGCTGGCCCGCTCCACGCGCCAGGCCGAAGTCAGCCAACATTGCGCGGCCATCTGTGTGAATGAGCACGTTGGTCGGCTTCAGGTCGCGGTGCACGATGCCCGCGTCGTGCGCGTGCTGCAGCCCGTCCCCGACCTCGCGCAGGTAGCGCCACGCGCTGAGCGGGTCGAGCGCCCCGCGATTCAGGATGTCGCGGAGCGTCCCGCCGCGGATCAGCGGCATGGTGAGGAAGGCGTTGCCGTCGATGACCTCGAAGTCGTAGATCGGGAGGATGTTGGGGTGGTCGAGCTTGGCCAGGGTTTTCGCCTCGGTCTCGAATCGCTTGACGAACCCGTCGTCCTGGAACAGCTCCGACGACAGGGCCTTGAGCGCGACCTCGCGGCCCAGGGGCTGCTGCACGGCGCGGTAGACGACCGCCATGCCTCCACCGCCCAGGCGCTCGACGATCTCGTACTGGCCGAGCCGGGTCCCCGTGAGGTCTTTCACGGCCGGCTCGCCAGCTGCTGGACTATGGACAGGAGATCGGCCAGCCGGAACGGCTTGCTCAGCACGTTGTCCGCGCCCGCGGCGAGGAACCGCTCGCGGTCGCTCGCCATCGAGTGGGCGCTCGCGATGACGATCGGCATCGCGGGGATCTCGGCCTTGATCCGGCGCATCGCCTCGAGCCCATCGATGCCGGGCATGGCGACGTCCATGAGGATCATCGACGGCTTCTGATGGAGCGCCGCGTCCACCGCCTGGAGCCCGTCCGCCGCGATCAAGACCCCGTACCCCGCCTTCTCGAGCACGCGCTTGCAGAGGCGCTGCGCGACCTCGTTGTCATCGGCCACGAGAACCGTGAAGACTCGGGTGCCATTGCTTCCGCTCGCCTCAGCCATGCCGGAGATGCATAGCGTTGGCGGCTTCAGGGGCTAGTGGGATCGTGAAGTGGAAGGACGAGCCGTGTCCGACCGCGCTCTCGACCCAGATCTTGCCGCCGTGCATCTCCACGATCTGCTTAACGATCGTGAGGCCGAGGCCAGTCCCGGGAATCGACTGCGCGGCGCCGCTGCGGACGCGGCGGAAGCGCTCGAAGACGTGCCCGATCTCGTCCGGCGGGATGCCGATGCCGGTGTCGCTCACGCTGATCAGGGCGAAATGCCCCTCGAGCCGGCTCGCCAGCGTTGCCGTGCCGCCTTCGGGCGAGTACTTGACCGCATTGTTGACCAGGTTGCTCACCACCTGGATGAGCCGGTCGCGGTCGCCGGCCACGATGGGGAGGCGCGGGTCCAGGTCGGACTTGAACTCGACCGTGACCGTGGCCGGGGCCGCGCGCGAGATGGCTTCGCTCAGCACCTCGTTGATGTCCACGTCGCCGGTTCGCATCGTCATGCGGCCCGACTCCATGCGGTCGAGGTCGAGCATGTCGCCGATCAGCCTGTTCACGCGGTCGGCGTCGTTGAAGATGTAGCCGCCGTAGGCGCGGACTTCGTCCGGCTCGAGGCCACCGTCGCGGATCAGCTCGCTGAAGCCCTGGATGCCCGTGAGCGCGGTGCGGAACTCGTGGCTCACGATGCTGAGGAACTCGCTCTTGGTCCGGTCCAGCTTCTCCAGGTTCGAGTTGGCCTCGCGCTGAGCGTCGAGTGCTTCGGCGAGCCGGTCTGACGTCTCCCGCACGGCCGTGACGTCCTCGACCATCACCAGAACGTGTTCCGGCGCGCCGCTCGAGTCGGGAATCGACGTGGCCGTGAGCTGCAGCCAAAGCCAGCTCCCCCCGCCCGTCGACGCCCGGACCTGCACGCTGCTCCCGTCGCTCACTCCGGCGAGAAAGGGCGGGCGCTGCAGGCGTGACGCCGCCTGGTCGTACGCGCGCAGCAGATCGGGCCAGGTGGTTGCGCGCATGGTCTCTTCGTCGTGCTCGAGCATGTTCAGAAGCGACGGGTTTGCCTCGAGCAGCTCGCCGCCGCTGCTGATCCGCGCGATGCCGATCGGCGAGCGCTCGTAGATCGCGCGATGGTCGGCCTCGCTGCGGCGCAGCGCCTGAGCCGTCTCGGCGCGGCGGATGAACTGCCCGATCTCGACCCCGGCCGCGGCGAGCGTGGTCACCTCTTCGTCGCTCATCCGGCGCGCGGTTTCGGACATGAGGAGGACGACGCCCGTGACCTCGCCGGCGTCGACGATCGGAAACGCGGCGGCCGACCGCAAGCCCGCGCCTTGGGCGGCGTCAAGCCGCTCGAAATCCACCGCTTTCTCGATGTCCTCTTCGGCGGCCACTACCCCCGCCTGCCAGGCTCGGCCGATCAGACCCGAACCGCTCGTCGCCTTGAGCCCGCGGCCCGCTAAGACGAAGGCCTCGAGCAGAGGAGAGGACAGGCTGCTCGCGTTGCGCTGCCGCATAGCGCCGTGGTCGGCGTCGACCGCCCAATGCTCCGCAAGCGTCCAGCCGAGGTATCCGCAAAACGCCTCGAGGAGCTGGGGCATCGCCGACTCCACGTTGAGTGAGGGGGCGATGACCTGCCGCATCGCCGCGAGGCAGCCCTGCAGTGCGTCGGCGCGCTTCCGGTCCGAGATGTCCGTCTCCTGGACGAGGAGGCTTGGCTCTGCGGTGGCGGAGCTGGGCACCCGCGCGATATGGATGGCGACTGGCACCCGCGAACCGTCCGGCCGGAGCTGGTCGACGTCGGCGGCCCAGCGCACGATGTCGCCGCCGCGAATCATGCCGAGGGCCTCGTCGAAGGCGGGCCGGTCCGACTGGGCGATGAGCTCGCGCAGCGGCGTGCGCGTCAGGTCGTCGCGGCGCCGCCCCAGGATCGCGGCCAGCGGCTCGTTGACGAGCGTCCAACTGCCCTCGAAATCCGCGAGCCCAAGACCCACCGTGGTGGTCTCGAGCGTCGCGCGGAGGAGCCGGTCGGCGGCGGCAACGTCGTTCAGCCTGCGCCGGGCCTCCGCGGCGGCCTCGCGCGAATGCCTGGTCAGCTCGCTCATCGCGGCGGCCACCCCGACGAGCACCGCGGCGAGGAGCACCGCGGGCGCGAAGTCCGAGGCCTGGCCGCCCATCGCCGGAACCAGGAGCACCGCCGCGGCCGCGGCCACCGACACTGCGATCGACTCGGCGCGGGGCCGCTGCATGGCGACCAGGAGGATCACCGTCAGGTACAGCGGAAAGGCGACCACGGGCGGCGCGGCGGCCAGCGCCTGGACGGCGAAGATGGCCGCGATCGCGGCAAATGGCGTGGCACGGCGGACCAGTGCCCGGGTCCACGACAAATGTGGACCGGTCCCCGGCAAAACCCCACCTGCCTCGCCCCCCCTGGCGGGATGGAAGGTGCGCAGGGCACAAAGTGTAGCCACGACCTGATCGCGTTCAGCCGCCTTATCGAAGGCGACGGAAAGTTGCCTCGGCTACGCCGGATTGCGCCTCAAGGCGACCACTGTGACGTCGTCGAACAGGTCCTTTTCCCGGGCTCCGTGAGCCAGGACGTCGACCATCTCCTGCGCCGACCCGGCCCGCCGCGCCTCGTACGGGAGCTGGACCTCCTTGGTCGCCAGGTCGGGTCGCAGGTCGAGCAGCCCGTCCGAGAACACGACCAGGGTGTCACCGGGATTGAGGGCCGCCTGGCCGGTCACGAACTGGGTGTCCGGGAAGACGCCGATCGGCGCGCTGCGCTGCTGCAGAAGCTCCTGGCCGGTGGCCCCGCGGAGCAGCCTGGCGTGCCCGTGGCCTGCGTCGACGTAGTGGACGTCGCCGCTCTTGGGATCGAAGGTGAGGTGGAACGCGGTTACGTACGCGTGGTTCACCTCGAGCGCCGCCGACATCACGCTCGCGGCCTGCTTGACGGCCGCCTCCAGCGGCTCGACGCCGGCCACCCCTCGAAAGGCAGCCCGCGCGGTGGCCATCATGAGCGACGCGGGGAGGCCCTTGCCCATCACGTCGCCGAGCGTGATCGTGACCGGCCCTTGCCCGGTGCGATACCAGTCGTAGAAGTCGCCGCTGATCTCGCGCGCCGCCGTGAAGTGGGCGGCGACCTCGAACCCCTCGTCCTTATAAGGAGACGCGGGAAGCATCCCGGCCTGCAGCTCGGCGGCGCGCCGCATCTGCTCGGCTCGCTCGGCGACCATTCCCTCGAGGCGGCCAAGGGTCGCCCGGCCTTCCATCTCCAGGCTGCGCCGCCGCAGGTTGTTGACGATCAGAAGGTAGAGCTGCGTGGCGCCTACCGGCTTCACGTGGTAGGCGAACGCGCCATGCTCCAGCGCGGCCTTGCCGAGCTCCGGGTCGTCGACGCCGGAGATCATCACCACCGCGGTGTCAGGCCGCTTCGCCCGGAGCTCCTCGAGCAGGCCGTAGCCCGACTCGTCCGGGAGCTTGACGTCGAGCAGCGTCACCGCATAATCGCGGGTCTCGAACAGCTTCCTGGCCTCCGCCCCGGTGAAAGCCACGTCACAGTCGAACCCTCGGCTGCGCAAGGTGCGCGCCATCACGTTGGCCAGGGGCTCGTCATCGTCCACCACGAGGACGCGTTGAGAGTCTTCTGTGGCGGCCACGGCCGTCAGTGTAGAGAGGCTAAAGTCCCCACTTTCTGCCATATGCTGATCGCTCCCAAATGGCCCTTGAAGTCCTGACCCGCCAGACCGACAACGGAGTGAGCGTAATCGCCCCGACCGGCCGCCTCGACGTGGCCGGCGCTCCAGCGCTGAAGGACGCCATCAGCGAGGTGGTCAAGGACGGGCCGCCGAGGGTGGTGATCGACATGGGAGGCGTGAGCTTCGTCGACTCGACCGGCCTCGGCTCCGTCATCTCCGCCTTGAAGCAGATCCGCGGCGGCCAGGGCGAGCTGCGCCTCGCCGCCCCCAACCAGCAGGTCAGGGTGGTCCTCGAGCTCACGACGCTCGACCGCGTCTTTCCGTATTACGCGACGGTAGAGGAAGCCCTCACCGGCTTTTAGCCGATTGGGGAGCAATCAGGAGCCCTTTGAGTTCCACGCCACTTTTGCCCACCTCGAGGAAGGACTCAGCATCCTGCACAAGTCAGTCGACGCCCTGCGCGATGCGACCGGACGGCGCTTCGGCGACCGCCCCCTCATGCTCTTCGAGACCGCGCTCGCCGAGATCGGAGGCAACGTGCTCACGCACGGCCGGCCGCCCGGCACGAAGCGGCCGATCGAGTTTGACCTTCGCTGCGACGACGGGACGGTCGTCGCGCTGCTCTCCGACTCAGGCCCGCCGGCGCATGCCCACCTCTCGAACCAGATGCCGTCGCACACCAGCGAGGCAGGGCGGGGTATCGCGATGGCTCGCCGCCTGCTCGACGAGCTTGGTTACGAACGCGACGGCGAGGTCAACCGTTGGCGCCTGGTGAAGAAGCTTTGAGCGAGACCGAGCACCTCGAGGATCCGACCCGCGTGCTGATTCACGACTTCCGCAACCTCCTCGCCGTGATCGTCAATTACAGCGAGCTGATCGGCGAGGAGCTCAACGACCCCGAGGCCATCAAGGCCGACATCCAGGAGGTCAAAGCCGCCGCGGAGCGCGCGATCGCGCTCACCGAGAAGCTGCCGCGGCCGGCAAGACCGACGACGTGACCGTCGCGAGAAGGGCGGGCACCGCCCCGGACAGGCCCCAGTCCGCGCTGGTGCGACGCGAGATCGTGCTGGTCGTCGACGACGACGACCAGGTGCTGCGCCTGGTCAAACGCGTGCTCGACCGCGCGGGCTTCGAGTGCATCACCATCAACGACGGGCGCGCCGCGCACGACGCGGCGGTCGACTGGCGGCCCGACATCATCCTGCTCGACCTGATGCTCGGCGACATGACCGGCGACCAGATCATGGCCGAGCTTCGCGACGACTTTCGCACCCGCCTGGTACCCGTCGTCTTCCTCACCGTCCGCGACTCGCTCAAGGACAAGGTGGAACACCTGCTCTCGGGCGCGGACGACTACGTGACCAAGCCGTTCGTCCCCGAAGAGCTCGTCGCGAGGCTGCGCGCGGTGATGACCCGCTCCACGACCGCGCGCGGTCTGAGCCCGCTCACCGGCATGAGCGGAAACAGCGACATCCTGCGCGAGATCAGCCGCCGGCTCGCCCAGCACGAACGCTTCGCGGTCCTCTACCCCGACATCGATTCCTTCAAGAGCTACAACGACCACTACGGGTTCCTCCGCGGCGATGACGTGATCAAGACGCTCGCGACGATCGTGCTCGAGGTCCTCGAGGAGAATCACTCGCCGCGCCATTTCGCGGGCCACGTCGGCGGCGACGACTTCGTGATCCTGACCGAGCCGAGCATGGCCGAGACCATCGCGACGGAGATCACGAAGCGGTTCGACCAGGCCATCCCCGCGCTGTACGACCCGTCCGACCGCGAACTCGGATGGATCGAGTCCGAAGAGCGGAGCGGCAACGTCCTTCGCACGCCGCTCGTCTCGGTGTCGATCGGGATCGTGATCGCCGAGCCGGGCAGCTACAGCAGCGCCGCGGCGGTGGCGGCACGCGCCTCCGAGGTCAAGGGCGTGGCGAAACGCATGCCCGGCTCGAAGTGGGTCCTCGACCGGCGGCGACCGCCAGAGAGATTTGGTTCGCAATGAGGCTGGAATGTAGCCGGCCGATGCTAGCCTTGCCCGCGGGGAAGCTACTGGCATGAGCGAGCTCATCACCGCCACACCGCCGCCGGGCACCCCGGATGACCCTCGGAGGCACCTCCGCATCAAAGTCGTCGTTCACCGCCTCGACGGTGGGCTGGAGGACGGCGAATCGGATGCCAGGACCATCACGCCTGACGGCTATCCGCTCTTCTCGCCGTCCGACCCAGACCGCGCCCGGATGGTCCCGACCCGAGACATCAAGTACGTGGTCTTCGGCTCGGTCGACGATCCCGAGCTCGAGCCGGATCTCGGCGAGATGAGCACGGCCCGGAAGGCGATCCTGCGCTTTCGCGATGGGGAGTGGATCGCCGCCTACATCGAGCAGGGCGTCACGAATGACGGTGACGGCGTCGCGATCAAGATCCGGCTCACCGAGCTGCAGCGGGTGATCCCCGCCGTCGCCGCCTCGCCGTCGCTGCTCGAGATGCAGTTCGTCGACATGTGGACCGCGACGACCACGCCCGCGGGACAGCCGCAGCGCCGCCGCTCGGACATCCTCGAGGCCGCCGCCCGGCAGGGCCGCGACCTGAACAAGCTGGCCAACGATTTCCGCGACCGCCTCGCGCTGATCCGCGATGTCGGCCTGACCACCGGCGACACGATGGCGTTCTCGCGCGCCGTGCGTTCGCACCTTGACCGTTTCCTCCTGGAAGACGGCATCATCCTGAACTCGCAGGAGAAATCCGCTCTCGCCGACATCATCCTTCGCGCGGCCGTCGGCTACGGGCCGCTCGACAGCCTCCTCCACGACCGGTCGGTCAGCGAGATCATGGTCAACGGCCCGGACCAGGTCTTCATCGAGCGGCGCGGCGTCCTGACCAAGGCGGACGTCCGCTTCGAGGACGAGAACCAATTGCTCGAGACGATCCGCCGCATGGTCGCGACCACCGGCCGGCACATCGATGGGCTGAACCCGATGGTGGACGCGCGCCTGCCCGACGGCAGCCGGGTCAACGCGATCATCCGGCCCGCGGCCATTCACGGAGCGGCGCTGACGATCCGGAAGTTCAAGGACGCCGTGCTCGGCGTCGACGACCTCAAGCACGAGGGAAGCCTGAGCCCGGCCATGGCGGAGTTCCTCGAGGCCGCCGTGCTGGGACGCATGAACATCCTGGTCTCGGGAGGCACCGGGTCGGGCAAGACGACGACTCTGAACGTCATCGCCCGTTTCATCCCCCACAACCAGCGCGTGATCACCATCGAGGACGCGGCCGAGCTGCAGATCGATCACCCGCATGTCATCGCGCTCGAGCACCGCCCGGCCAACGTGGAAGGCAAGGGTGAGCTCACGATCCGCCAATTGCTCCGCAACAGCCTGCGAATGCGGCCCGACCGCATCCTCGTCGGCGAGGTCCGCGGCGCAGAAGCCCTCGACATGTTGCAGGCCATGAACACCGGGCACGACGGTTCGATGTCGACCATCCACTCCAACTCCGCGCGCGACGCGCTGTCCCGCCTCGAGACGATGGTGATGATGGCCTCGATCGACATCCCCTTCGAGGCGGTGCGGGCCCAGATCGCGTCCGCGGTCAACCTGATCGTCCACCAGGCGCGCATGCCGGACGGACGGCGCAAGGTCGCCCAGATCGCGGAAGTGGTCGGCTACGACGCCAACGGCCCCATCCTCCGAGACATCTTCCTGCTCGGCATGGGCTCCGACCTCCGGCTCGAGTTCAACGCCACCGGCTACGTGCCGACTGCGCTCGACAAGGCCGCGTTCTACGGCGTCCAGGTCGACCAGGACCTGTTCGACCCCGTCAAGTCGCGGTACGTCCCGGCCGGCTCGGACAGCATGATGCCGGTCACCAAGGACCCCCTCATGTCCGGCCAGGGCAAGGGCGAGACGACCCTCGAGCGCCGGACGGTCGTCGTCGTGCCCTTCAGCTCGGAGCGCCCCGCCTCCCGGCCCACGAGCGGGGGGCCGGCGCAGGCCGGGCCGGCCCCGGCGGCGCAAACACCGGAGATGCAGGAGGAGATGCGCAAGCTGATCGAAGCGGCACGCTCGGCGGTGGCCGACCTGCAAGCCGTAAGTCCGCAGCAGCAGCAAGCCGAGGCGCCACGGCCGCCCGTCGCCGAGCCCGCCCAGCCGGCAGATGCGTCAGCACCCCGACCCTCGGACGCGGTCCCGGTCGTCTATCCCACGCAGCAGGCCGCACAGCAGGCCGCGCAGCCGCCCCCACAGCAGGCTGGACAGGAGGCGGCCACTCCTCAGCCCTATTACCACGGACAGGTTGGGGAGGAGCACGGCGGCAAGGCCCTCGAAGCCGCCACGGCCATGGTGCGGGCGACCACCGCGCTCGGCCAATTGGCCGCCGCATCGAGCGGTTTCGGCGGCATGCTGCCCACGATCAGGGCGACAGAGGGCGCGCCCGGGCCCGCCGGAGCCTCGCGGCGCATCCAGGCGGTGATCGAGACCATCATCACCCGGCGCGGCCTCAGCCTCCGCCTGGCGCCGGCCCTCACTCAGGCCTTCGAGGGTGCGGAGCTCAAGGGAAGTGACTACGCGGGGCAGACGAAGATCAGCAAGGAGTCCGCGGGCCGCGAGCTGCGCCTGGCCGCGGAGGCGGGGCTCCTGCAGACGGTGCGCTACCAGCAAGGCGAGGCGGGATTCCGCGCGTCGCAGGGCCTCTTGCGAGAGATCGCCGAGGGGCTCGGCCAGCCCATCAACGCCTCCGCACCGCTGACCGCCGAGACGATCATCGGCAGCCTCGCGGTCGGCCAGACGGAGGGCACGGTCACGATCATGTTCACCGACGTGGAGGAATCGACCCGCCTGCTCTCGACGCGGGGCTTCACCACCTCGCACGAGATCATGAAGGCGTACGAGACGATCATCGACGAGAAGGTCTCGCAGCACGCTGGACGCCGGATCAAGGGTCTCGGCGACGGGTTCATGATCAGCTTCGGGTCGGCCCGCCACGGCGTCGAGTGCGCGCTCGACATCCAGCAGGCGATCGGCGCTTACAGCAAGCAGAACCCCGAGCGCAAGTTGAGGATCCGCATCGGACTCAACACGGGAGAGGTCGTCGAGGAAGCGGGCGACATCTTCGGCGCCGCGGTCAACGTGGCGGCGCGAGTCGCGGGCAAGGCAAGGGGAGGCGAGATCCTCGTCTCTGAAATCGTGCGGCAGCTTGTGGGGCCTACGGAAGAGATGAAGTTCGACTTCCGCGGCCGGTACAAGCTCAAGGGATTCCCCGACCGCTGGCGCCTGCACCAGGTCATGCCCGGCGAGGTGAAGGAGTCGGCGCACGTGGTCATGTCTGGCGACGGATTCGTCGATCGCGACCGCGAGCGCCTCGACCTTCGCATGATCCTGGAGCGCGCCTCGATCGGCAGCGGCTCGGTGACCTTCCTTGCCGGCCCGCCTGGAATCGGCACCTCACGCCTCGCCTCCGAGGTCGCAGGCGAGGCGGCGACGAAGGGTTGGATGGTGTTGAGCGGGCGCTGTCGTGAGAACGACGCCGAGACTTACGCCCCATTTAGGGAGATCCTCGCCGCGGCGGTCGCGGGTTCCACGGCGAAGACGCTGCAAGAAGCTGCCGGTACCCACGGACCGCTCCTCACGTCCCTGGTGCCGGGCTTGCGCCAGAAGGTCAGAGGCATGGCCGCCCCTCACGAGGTCCCGGCCGACAAGCTTCGCGAGCAGCTTTTCAAGTCGATCCACGGCCTGCTGACCGGCATCCAGGGCGTGAAGCCCCTGCTGATCCTGCTCGACGACCTGCAGTGGGCCGACGAGGCCACGGTCCTTCTGCTCCGCGACCTGTCTGAGCGCGTCGGCGCGAGCCGCATGGTCGTGATCGGCACCTACTGGGATTCCGAGCTCGAGTCGGGCAGGCCATTCGCCACGATGCTTTCGCGCATGCTGCGCCGGCGGCGGGCCCAACGCATCCCCGTGGGCCGTCTGACGGACAAGGATGTGGAGCGGATCGTGGCCGGGATGGCGGAAACGCCTCTGAGCCCAATCCAGCTGATCGGAATCCAGGCGGCCACCGAAGGCAACCCGCTCTTCGTCGAGCACTCGTTCCTCTATCTGGCGGAGTCCGAGAGCATGTTCGGCGGTGGTGCGCGCGCGCAAGCAAGCTTCACCGAGGAAGACCTCGAGCTTGCTCAGAGCGTGCGGGGCCTCATTGGGCGCCGCATCCAGCGCCTGAGCGAGCCCGCCCAGCGGATGCTCGTCGCCGCGGCGGTGATCGACCGCGACTTCGACATCGCTTTGCTCGAGGCGTTCGGCGAGCTGGCCGGCCACGAGCTGCGCGACGCGCTCGACGAGGCGACGCGCGGGCACTTCCTCGTCGCGGCCGGCCCGCAGAACTTCCGCTTCGCGCACGACCTGGTCCGCCAGCGCGTGCTCGGTGGCCTGCCCATGCCGCGCGTGCAGGCCTACCACCTCGCGGTCGCCGACACGCTAGAGCGTGTCTACGGCAAGTCGGCTCCCGACCATTCGGCCGAGATCGGCTTCCACCTGTACCAGGCGGGCACCGCGGCGGATGCCTACCGCACCGCGACATTCCTCGGCCATGCGGCCAAGAACGCGCTTGCCGTTGGTGCTTTCGAAGAGGTCCTCCGCCTGGTCGACTCCACTGTGCAGCTGCTGCCCGCGGACAAGACGAAGGAACGCGCCGAAGCCCTGGCGGTGCGCGCGCAGGCGCTGTTCGGGCTGGGCCGGATGGAGGACGCCAAGTCGGCCTGGCAGGGGGCGATCCAGCGCTACGACGAGCTCGGCGACTCCAAGGCGGCGACGGCTCTGCACCACCGCATCGCGCGGCTCGAGACGCGCCACCAGGCGACGGAGAACAACGGCGCGGGCCCGGCAGAGGAGCCCGCCCCCGCCCCCGCGGCCGCAGAGTCCGAAACGGCCTAACGCATCAAGCTACAAGCCTTGACGCCGGCGGCTGCGGCGCGTACGCGGCGCTGTAGATGATCGTCGGCAGCTGCCCGTTGAAGGTGATCGTGTCGGCCATCAAACCCCCGGTGGCTTCAGTCCGGAAGGTGGCCGCCTTCGACACCGTGAGCGACGCCCTCGGCGTGTACATAAGGCCGACCCAGGCGGAATCCGCGGCAGCACCAAGCACGTTCGGGCACGTGTTGGGAGACGGGTCGGCGGCGCCGGGCTCGTACAGCTGGATCCAGTTGTACTGGTAGCCGCTGAACAGGAAGTTGTCGCCGGACGTCGTGGCGTTCAGGCAGCCACTGCTCGGTATGTAGAACTCGACCGCACCAGGGGTGATCGGGCCTGGGCATGTTGTCGCGGCCCCGACGCTGGTGTTGCACTGGTTCTCGTTGGCGCGATCCCCTGCTGGCGGCGTCGCGCGGTCGGGGTTCTGGTTGGGAAGGTTGACTCGGAGCGGCGGAGTCTCGCCGCTGGGCGGATAGGCGCCAATGACCCCCGGGGCGACCAGGGGGTTGGGTGCAAACGTCAGCCCCAGGACGGACGAATCGTAGATCGCGCTTTCATTGCCCAGGCTGCAGGAGGTCCCGCTGAAGGCCGGGCACGCGGCGGTGCTGTCGTTGCGGACCGGGCCCGAGACCAGGATGCTTCCGGCATACCCGAACGGGCCGCCGCACCCGTTGTTCGGAGGCGCTGCGTACACGTTGTACGCGGTTGCCCCCGGCACATTGCTCACCGCGATTTGCAACCCGCTGCTGTCGCCGATGTTCACGGTTCGGCACATGGAGGGCGCGCTCTCTCTCTTGTAGTTGATGCCGGCGTAGGTGTCGCTCCGGGTGGCTGTCAGCTCCACGGCCCAGGTGCCCTTCGGGATGCCGGACGCTGCGATCGCGGTGAGCTGAAATGCCCCCGCGCAGTTGACCCCGCCCGTGTCCCACATCTGGTGACCCAGGGCGGTGTTGTTGCCGGCCACAGGCTCGTCAGGCGACTTCAGCTCGTTGCTGATGAAGCCACCGGCGTTGGTGTAGCCGGCCTGCCAGTCGTAGACGCCCGCGCTCAGGAAATAGCACCGGCTGGTGCTGAAGTTCGGGTCGGCCGCGTACAGGCCGGGTGCCAGCACGACGTCATTGGCCGGCAGTCCCTGGCTGGCACCGACGACCGGTGGCCGGGGATAGATCGGATCGACGGGGTGGAAGCCCGACCTCGTTGCGCCCGCGACGTCTGGATAGCTGCACGGCTGGGAAGCCCCGCTTGAGTAGCAGCTGAGCGTGACCGACCCGGGCACGGCCGGCTGGCAGCGGGCATAGATGTCACCGCCGACGTTCAATGACCCGGAGGTCACGGATATTGCGCCCGCCGAGGCCACATCTCCGATCACGGTGAGCGTTCCGGCCCCGCCGACGCTCAGGGCGTTGCCCGAGGCGCCCCCGCAACCTGCCTGGTCAAGGGCCGTGATGGCCGCCGTGTACCTGAGGTTGCCCACCGAGCCCGTCGCGCTGCCGGCGATGGCAGGCGCCGCGCCGTTGGTGAGGATGGCGCCGAACTGCAGCAGGAGAGGACGCCTTGCGCTGATCGCGAACTGGGATCCCTGAGGCCCCAACGAGGAGACGACCTGCGTCAGCACCGTGCCGTCGGAGAACGTGCACGTCACGGTGTACGAGCCCGCCCCCGGGGTCCCGTAGGCCGGCGAACAGCTCGGGGGGGCGTAAAGGCGCAGGTTGGTCGCGAAGATGTTGGTCGCCGCCAGCTCGGCCAGGGCGTAGCTGCCCGTCTGCTGCAGCTTGTCCCCGGCGGCCAGACCGGCGGCGTCGACCGCCGCCTGCAGGTCACGCCGCAGCGCGTAGGCCCGGGCGCCGTCGATCGCGATCGCCGCCATGCCGATGATGATCGTCAACATCAGGGCGATCACCACGATGGCCTGGCCCTGCTGGGCGCGCCGGGGAGGCCGCATCAATACTCAGTCCTGTACACGGCCGCGGCCGTGATCACGATCCGCCCCGCCGTCGCCTGCGCGACGATCGGCGTGATCAGGACCAGGTTGAAGCGCACCGTCACCTGCAGCTGCCGGTTCCCCACGGCGGGATTCACCGCGCTGCATGAGCCGCTGGCGGGAGCCGGATACTCGCCGCCTGGCGCGTTGGGCGGGGGCGTCGCCTCAGGCGTGGCGGGCGGGCCTGGCTCGGTGACATATAGCCACGCCGTGTTGTCCGGCGGCGCGGCGGCGGTGACGGGCCCCTGCGGGCAAGGCTCCGACACCGGCGCGCCCAGCATCTGCGTGCTGACGGTCGTCAGGACGTCAGAGTTCGTGGGTAGCTGGTTCGACGCGCGGGCGGCGGTGCGGGCTCCCTCGCGTGCCGCATGGTTGATGGTGTCCAGGTAGAAGATCGCGCGCCCGATGTCGACGATCCCGAACAGGAGAAGGAGCAGCACCGGCGAGACGAGCGCAAACTCGATGAGAGCTTGGGACCGCTGGGAAAGCGCGGGGAAGGACTGCGTCCTCCCCCGCGGAACCCCCTCCTGTTGCACACCACGCCTGGAGGCGCAAAGGAAGTAACCGCCTGGAGTCGGCCGGGATGAACCCGGCCTTCGTACATGGCTCGTGTTTTTCACGATCCCTGGACTGTCATGTGCTGGTTGCTCGCGACCTGGAAGATCCCGAGCTGATTCTTCACCACGGGGGTGAGGGGGTCGTACGAGTAGAGGACGATGACGTCCAGGTCGAGCTGGCCTTGGTTCGTTGCCGGGCTCGTGAAGTCGAGCCCGGGCGTGTTGTTGTAGCAGATGTACAGCCATGGCTGGTTGGTGGTCGGCGGATATGCCGACGACACGTAAGGCGGGTTGTGGTAGGCGTTGCCGTCGGTCGCCGAGGGGCAGGTCGTCCCTGGATTCCTGAGCACCGAAGCAGGAAGCGAGATCGAGGCCAGCTCGGTGTCGACCGCGGCCTTGATCGGCGCGTCGTACAGGTAGGGATGCGACAGGCTCGGCGCGTCGTACCAGGCGCCATGCCTGGCTCCTTCGCGGACGGCGTTCGAAAGCACCTCTTGGACGTAGATCGAGCGCCCGATGTCGACCAGCCCGCCGACCAGCAAAAGCAGCACCACAGAGGACACCGCGAACTCCACCAGGGACTGTCCTTGCTGTTGTCTCAGCGGCTCCAAAAGTGGTCGTTTGAGTATCAGGTAAGGGGGGCGCGGCACCGGGATATCTTGCCTATGATGGGTCGGCTGTGCGGCCCCTTAGCGGTATTACTTCACGCCGGCCGTTCACGTTGCTCGGTATTTTGCTTGCTCTCCTCGTGATTGTTGCCTTCGTCCTCGTAGCTCTCAACGCAAGCCAGTCAGGCAGCAGTCCCCAGCAGACGGTCGTGGTGGCGGTCAAGGACCTGCAGCCTCGAATTCCGATCACCGCTGACGCGCTGGCCACCAAGAGCCTCCCGATCCCCGGCACCTATCCCAAGGTCTACTTCGACCGGATCGAGCTGGTGACTGGGATGGTCCCGCTCGTGTCGATCCAACAGGGCGAGGCGATCACCGCCAACGACGTGGCCAGGCCCAGCCAGGCGCTGGGCTCACAGTCCGAGTACCTGCCCATTCCGACCGGCTACGTGGCCCTCACCATCCCCACGAGCGAGCAGCAGGGCGTGGCCGACTACATCCAGCCGGGTGATTACATCTCGGTCATCGCGACCGTGACGGCCGCGGGCAAAGTGGCCACGAAGACGATCTTCACCCAGCTTCACGTGATCAAGGTCGGTACGCCCGGCTCGAACGGCGGCACGAGCGCCAACAGCCTGACCGTCGTGGTCACGCAGTGCCAGGCCGAGATCATCACCTGGTTTCTCACGTACGCCGCGCTCAAGTACAGCCTCGAGTCTTACAAGGACTACTCGCCTGGAGACCAGGCCCCGGACCCGAACTGCAAGTCGGTCGAGGACGCGCATGGCGTGACCCTGACGTTCATCCAGGCTCACTACCCCACGCTGTTTTAGACGCCCAAATATGAATCTCCCGCCGGAAACGATCGTCGCCGTGCCCATGGCGGCGGCGATCATCGTGTTCTTCTGGGCCCTCGACAGGGTCCGTAAGGAGCGCGCGGCGCAGGCCACCGAGGCCCCGCCGGCGCGGGCGACCCCGCGCGAGCTTGTCGAGCGCCTGTTGAAACCCGCCGCCGAGAACCTGAGCCAGCGGCGCAAGGTGCAGGGCAAGCCGACGTTGACCGAAGACCTCGCGCGGGCCGGTCTCAACATCACCGCGCCGGAATACCTGCTGATCCGCATCGGCGCGGTCGGGCTCGGCATGCTGATCGGCCTGTTTCGCTTCGGTTTCTCGCTGGGACCGATCGTCCTGGGCGTGATCGGCTACGTGATCCCGCCGCTCGTGGTGGCGTACCTGCAGCGGCGGCGCGCGAAACTCTTCAACGAGCAGCTCACAGGCATGCTGCAGCTGCTGTCGAACTCGTTGAAGACTGGCTACTCGATCGACCGCGCGCTCGAGACCGTGGCGGCGAAATCACAGGCACCCGTTTCAACCGAGTTCGAGCGCGTCGCCACCGAGATCACGCTCGGCACGCCTGTCGAGGATGCCCTCAGCTCGATGCTGCTGCGCATCAACAGCCCGGACCTGGAGTTCATCGTCACGGCGATCCTGCTTCACATCCGGGTTGGCGGAAACCTCGCCGAGGTGCTGGACAACATCTCGGACACGCTGCGGGACCGCCTGCAGACGAAGCGCGACATGAGTGTGCTCACCGCGCAATCGCGGGCTTCCGCGAGCATCATCACCGGGCTTCCGATCCTGCTGGCGCTCGGCCTTTATCTGCTTGTGCCCGGTTATTACGCACCGATGACCAGCTCCTGGATCGGCTACGCGATGCTCGCCTTCGCGGGCTTCATGATCCTCATCGGCAACCTGCTGATCCAGCGCATGACCACCCTGGACAGCTGATGCTGCCGATTGCCGCGGCGGCCGGCGTGATCTGCGGCGGGATCGTGATCGCCTATTTCATCGCGATCGACCACGTCCGGGCGGCGGCTGCAAACGGGGGCATGGTGGCGGGTCCACGCCGGGGCTTCTTCAAGCAATTGGAGACGGCGCTTCGCCCTGTTTCGGGGCTGCCGGCGGGCGCGGCGGTCCAGCTTCGGCAGAGACTGAACCAGGCAGGCACGCCGGGAGCCCTCAGCCCGGCCGGGTTTCAGGCCGTTCGCTACAGCCTCGCGGCCTTGATGGCGATCGTCGGGCTGGCGCTCGGCTTGCTGGTGCCGCTTTCCTTGCCGACCCTGGTGGCGGTGCCGCTCGCCGGCGGCCTCTTCGCGGTCCTCGGTTACGTCCTGCCCAACATCTGGCTCCAGCAGCGCATATCGGCGCGCCGGCGCCAGATCCAGCGCTCTCTCGCCGAAGCGACCGACCTGCTCACCCTGGTGGTTGAGTCAGGGATGAGCCTCGACGAGGGACTGCTGAGCATCGTCGAGCGCTTCCACAACGCGCTGGGCGACGAGATCGGCAAGGTGCTGCGCGAGATCCGGCTCGGCCGCCCCCGGATGGCCGCGCTCGAGAACATGGCGGCAAGCGCCGGCGTCCCGGACCTGCATCACCTCGTCGAGTCGATCGTGCAGTCCGACCAGATGGGTGTGCCGATCGCGCGGCTGCTTCGCGTGCAGGCGACCGAAATGCGGCGCCGCCAGAGGCAGGGCGCGCAGGAACGCGCGGCCCAGGCCTCGTCGCGAATGGTCTTTCCGATGGTCGGATGCATCTTCCCCGTCTTGTGGATCGTTCTCCTCGGGCCGGCCATCATCCAGGTTCTGGGATCGCTTCATTGATGGCACGAGAGAACAACCGTGGGCCGAAGGGCCAGCATCAATCGTTCAGCGACCTCGACAAGCCGCTCTACACGATCAGCGTGGCGGCCGAGATCCTGGAGACGCATCCGCGCACGCTGATGCTCTACGAGGACGCGCACCTCGTCGAGCCGCATCGCACCAGCACCAACCGCAGGCGCTATTCCCAGCGCGACATCAGCAAGGTTCAGGTGATCCAGCACCTGACGCGCGAGAAAGGCGTGACGCTCGCGGGCGTGCGCCACATCCTGAGCCTGTTCGAGGTGATGAAGAAGCACCGCGTGGAACCGCCTGGCGAGCTAAGGGAAATCTTCGACCGCTACGCCCAGCTGATCTAACCCGCGTTGCTCTGGCGGCCGGGTTTATCCCGGCCGCGACTTTGTCCTCAAGACTGCCAATCGTCGTTACGAGTGACTCTTAAACAAGTTCGAACCATATACCGGAAAGAGAGCAGGCCCGTCGGCGCAGCCGACCGGCCGATGAGAAGGAACCATCTGGGTTCCCTCTCATACTTATGCCGAAGCGGCCTTTCTTCGCCTCTTCGCGGCGGGTGCCCACAGGCTTTCCAGGTCGTAATAAGACCTCTCGCCCGGCAGAAAAACGTGCGCGAGGACTGAATCGAAGTCGAGCAGGATCCACCCCGCGTCCTCGTAGCCGTCGACCGCCAGCGGGCGGCGGTCCTTCGCCTTCGCCGCTTCCACCATTCCGTCCGCGATGGCGCGCACCTGGCGGTCCGTCTCGCCCTCGCAGATGACGAAGTAGTCGGCAATCGATGTCTGCTCACGCACGTCGATGACGACCGGGTCCCACGCCTTTTTTTCGGCCGCGGCGCTTTTCAGCAAGCGAGCGAGCTGCAGCGGCGTCAATCGCCTGGTCCGTTCGGCCAACCTACCGATTATCCACGTAGAGCTTCTGCTCCGCGACGTACCGTTCGACGGCGGGCCGGAGGCTGTCCGAGACCGGTCTGCCCAGCGCGATCGCCTCGCGGAGCGCGCTGCCCGATATGTCTGGCGTGTGGCCCATGCAGAGAACCGTCCTCGTCGGGTCGAGCCCCGCCGCCTGCAGCAGCTTGGCGTCCGGAGGTGGGGTTCCAGGCCGCCTGACCACGACGACCGTGGCGAGCCGGCGAATCACGTCGGGCTCGTGCCACGACCGGAACAGTCGGGCGGCGTCCCAGCCCAGGATCAGGAAGAGCTCGTCATCGGGGTAAAGGCGCTTCAGCTCCCGAACCGTGTCCGCGGTGTACGACTTCCCGCCACGCCGGATCTCGACGTCCGACACCTCGAAGCCAGGCTCGCCCTCGGTCGCGAGGCGGCTCATCTCCAGGCGCTGCTCCGCGCCGGCGACGGCAGGTCCGCGGTGCGGTGGCAGGGCGCCGGGGATGAAGAGCACCCGGTCGAGGTGCACGCAGTCCATCGCGACACGCGCGGCCGCGAGGTGTCCCTCGTGGATAGGGTCGAAGGTTCCGCCGAGGATGCCCGATCTCACGGCTGGTACTCGAACTCGACTTCCGCGATGCGCACGGTGTCTCCCGGCGCGACGCCGGCCGATTCGAGCGCCGCGTTGACACCAAGGCGATCGAGCTCTCTCTGAAATCGCGCGAGCCCGCCCTCCGAGTCGAGGTCGGTCCGCTCGAGCAGCCGCTCCACGCGATGACCATGCACCACGAAACCGGCGGGTTTTCGCTCCACGACAAGATCGTCGCCGCGTCGCTCCGGGAGCTTCGTCACTCGCGCGGGCGCGGGCACATTAGGTTCGGGCGCCGTGGCGAGCAGCGCGGCGACCGCGCGCAACAGGCCATCCAGCCCATCTCCCGTCAGGGCCGAGACGAACAGCACGTCCTTCCGCCGCGTCCGCGAGCGCAGGTGCCGCGCCTCCTCGAGGTCGACCTTGTTCACGACCACGACATGCGGTCGCTGCGCGAGCTCGGGCGAGAACTGCTCGACCTCCTTGCGCACCGTATCGAGATCCTTCCACGGATCGGGCGATGCGCCGTCGAGAACGTAGACCAGGACCCGCGTCCGCTCGACGTGGCGCAGGAATCTCTGCCCGAGGCCGGCCCCCTGCGCGGCGCCCTCGATGAGGCCAGGGATGTCCGCGAGGACGATGCGCTGCTCGTCGACCTCCGCGACGCCAAGCTGCGGGTCGAGGGTCGTGAAGGGATAGTCGGCGACCTTGGGCCGCGCGGCGGTGAGCGCCCGGAGCAGCGATGATTTTCCCGCATTCGGCGGACCGACGAGACCGACGTCAGCGATCAGCTTGAGGTCGAGCGTGATCTCCAGCTCTTCGCCCTTCAGACCCGGCTCGGCGTAATTCGGCGTGCGCCGCGCCGAGCTCTTGAAGTGCACGTTGCCCCTGCCGCCCACGCCGCCCTTGGCCACGAGCGCGGTCGCGCCCGGCCGGTCGAGGTCGGCGATCAGCGAGCCGTCGGAATCGAGCGCCAGCGTGCCGACCGGCACGTCGAGCTTGATGTCCTTTCCGGTGCGTCCAGTCTTGCGCCCTCCTGCGCCGTCCGTGCCCGCTTCGGCGTTGAATCGCCTGTGCCTCTTGTAGGAGGAAAGGTCACTGACGTTGGTCGTCGCCTCGAGGATCACAGAGCCGCCACGGCCTCCGTCACCACCGTCCGGTCCACCGCGCGGGACGAACGGTTCATGCCTGAAAGAAGCCGAGCCCTTACCGCCATGGCCGCCCCGCACGACGATGTGGGCGGAGTCTACGAAGCGACTGGCTTTATTAGGGGCCCCCACGAAATCACGCCGCAGGCTCTGATTTCGTGGGGATTTGCTAGCTGGGGACGTTCTTGCTTGGAGATGCGCCCTGCGCGCGCTCGGCGGCGATCGTGACGCGCCGGCGGTCCTTGCCCACGCGCTCGTACTTCACGTAGCCGGGCACCAGAGCGAAGAGCGTGTCGTCGCGACCGACGCCGACACCGGCGCCCGGCGCGATCTTCGTGCCGCGCTGGCGAACCAGGATCGCGCCCGCGGTGACGACCTGCCCGCCGTAGATCTTGACGCCCAGCATCTGCGGATTGGAGTCGCGCCCGTTGCGCGACGAGCCTCCGCCCTTCTTGTGTGCCATTACTCGGTCTCCTTCTTGGTCCGCCGCGAAGCCCGCTTCTTCGGGGCTTCGACCACCGGCTCCTCGGTCGCCTCGACCGGCTCGACAGCCTCTTCGTCGACCGCGGCTTCGGCCTTCGGTACGGCAGCCTTCTTCGAGGCAGCCTTTTTGGGCGCTGCCTTCTCGCGGCGCTTCGGCTTCGCCTCTTCCTCTTCCTTTTCGGTCTCGAGCCCGATGCCGCCCACGGCGATGATCTCGAGCGCGGTAAGGTCGGCCCGCCCGCCGTGGTGCACGCGCACCCTCTTCTTCGACTTGTAGCGGATGCTCTCGATCCGCGGCCCGCGCCGGTGCGCGATCACCTTCGCCTCGACGTCCAGGCCCTCGACTCCGGGATTGCCCACCTTGATCTCGCCATCGTGGTTGAACAGCAGCACGCGGTCGAGCTTTACCGAGGATCCGGGCTCCGCCGTCAGGCGGTCGACCAGGATCCGGTCACCCGGCGCTACGCGGTACTGCTTGCCGCCGCTGACGACGACAGCCGACAGCGAACCATCAGGCTTGGGCACGGCGAGAGATTGTACCAAGCCCCCGCCTCTCACTCTCCGGGTGCACGACCGGGCGGCGCCGAACGACCACCGACTGGACCAGCCCGAGGGCGGCCAGGGTAGTGATCGTGGCCGAGCCGCCGTAAGAGATGAGCGGCAGCGGGATGCCGGCGATGGGCATGAGCCCGATGTTCATGCCCACGTTCTGGATCACCTGGACGAAGACCATCACGAAGGCGCCGCCGGCGAGCAGCTCGCCGAAGCGGTCCGGCGCGACGCTCGCCGCTCGCAGGACGCGGATGAGCAGGACCCCGAACGCGGTCAGGAGCACAAGGCTCCCCAGCAGCCCGAACTCCTCGGCGAAGGTCGCGAACACGAAGTCGGTCGCGCGCTCGGGGACGAAGCCGAGCTGGCCCTGGAGGCCCTGGAGCCATCCCCTGCCGAACATCCCGCCCGAGCCGACTGCGATCCGCGCCTGCAGCAGGTTGTAGCCGGCGCCGAGCGGGTCCTGGTTCGGGTCGAGGAAGATCTCGAGTCGGCGGCGCTGGTATCCGTGCAGCAGGCGCGGCAGCAGCGGTAGCGCCACCGCGCAGGCCGCCACCACCGCCAGGAGCTGCGCTGGCCGCGCCCCGCCCAGGTAGAGCATGCCCAGCGTCACGGCGGCGATGACCATGGTGGTGCCGAGGTCGGGCTGCGCAAGGACGAGGTAGGCAGGAGGGACGAGAAGCGCGAGGCCTCCGCCAAAGACGCGCCAGGAGATCTGCTCGTGGCGCGCGAGGTACGCGGCGAGCACGAGGACGAGGATCAGCTTGGAGATCTCGGACGGCTCGAGCGGGAAGCCGGCCACGGACAGCCATCTCCGCGCGCCCAGCGCGGAATGGCCGGCGAGGTGGACCGCGACGAGCATCAGGAGCATCGCTCCGTACAGGGTCGGGGCGATCGACGACAGACGCCGGTAGTCATAGACCGTGGCCGCCACGTACGCCGCCGCGCCGAGCAGCACCCACAGGATCTGGCGGTTCCAGTCGGCGTGGGCGCTGTAGACGGTCATCACGCCAAGCACCGCCAGCGCTCCGGCGAGCAGTGCCTGGGTGCGGTCGAGCCGGCGGGTCACGGCGCTCCGGAGCGAATCGCGCCAATGTTGCCGCGGTAGAACTTCATGATGTCGACGCCGATAGGAGCGGCTTCCACCTCGGAGAGCTCGCCTCGCTCGACAAAGACCGATAGCGCGATCTCGGGTTGCGCGTACGGCGCGAAGAAGATGAACCACGCGTGCGTTGGGAGGTCGAGGCCGCTGCCTCCCCACTGCGCGGTGCCCGTCTTGCCACCACCGTCCGCCGGGACCCCGGAAGCACGAAACCAGTAGTTCATGTGGTAGGGCGGGTTGATCTCCTCGCGCATCCCTTCGCGGACGGCCTGGATCGTGCCCGCCGACGCGGGCACCGTGCTCGTGACCTCTGTTTTCTGCGCAAGCACTGTGCGCCCGGTCGCGTCGCGCGCCTCGTGCACCAGGGTCGGGCGCAGGACGCGGCCGCCGTTGGCGAGCGCAGCCGCGTACATCGCCTGGTTCAGCGGCGTCGTCAGCAGGTAGGACTGGCCGATGCCGAAGGTGATCGTGTCGCCCTCGCTCCAGCGGCAGGCGTCGGAGTTGAGGTCGGGGACGCCGCACTGGATCTGCTTCCAGATCCGGTCCGGCACGAGGCCGGCCATCACTCCCGGCATCTCGATCTCCTTCGCCTGGCCGAAGCCGTAGGCGCGCGCGTATTTCGCCAGCGTCACGTCGCCCACCATCGCGGCGACCTGATAGAAGAAGGTGTCGCACGACGTCGCGAGCGCGGTGGCGACGTTCATCCGTCCGAGGCTGTAGCTCGCCCAGTTGTGATAGATCCAGCCACCGAGGTTGATGTACGGCGGGCAGTTGAGGAGCGTCTGGGGCGTGATCTTCCCCTCCTGCAGCCCCGCGGTCGCGGTGACCATCTTGAACGTCGAACCGGGCGCGTACTGTCCCGCGATGGCGCGGTTGAGGAGCGGCCGGTCGGGGTCGTGCAAGAGGCTGTCGTAGGCGGCCCGCGAAATGCCGTGCGTGAAGAGGTTCGTGTCGTAAGCGGGCAGGCTGACCATCGCCAGCACCTCGCCCGTCCTTGGATCGACGACGACGGACGCGCCCGCCGTCTTTCCGTCGCGCGCGAGCCCGGCCGCAAGCGAGCTCGCCGTGGCTCGCTGCAGCGAGGCGTCGACCGTGAGGTAGACCGCGTCGCCCGGGACCGGCTCCTGCGATGCGAGCACCCTGATGACCTTGCCGCGCGCGTCGACCTGCACGTCCTGCCATCCGTCGCGCCCGCGAAGCAGCGTTTCGAGACCGGCCTCGACGCCGACCTTCCCGATCATCTCGTCGGGCTGATAGCCCGCATCGCGGAGGCGCTTCGCGTCCGCTGTGTCGATGGGACCGACGTAGCCGAGCACGTGTCCGAAGACGAGCGGCTCCCGGTACGTCCGCACCGCGTGCTGGACGAGGGAGACGCCGACGAGCTCGGGCAGCCTTTCGTTGATCGCCAGCTCCTGCGCCTGTGTGAGGCCGGTCGCCACGTCGACGGACGAGTAAGGGTCGGCGGTGAACAGCGCGTCCGCGAGCTTGGGCTCCGCGACGCCCGCCAGACGCGACACGGTGACCAGCTCCTGGGCGCGAGCGGCGGCATCCGATGGCAGTCCAGCAGGCACGATGACCACGGTCCACACCGGGCTGTTCTCGACGAGCGGCACGCCATGCCGGTCGTAGATGATCCCGCGGTCCGCCTCGAGGATAACGCGATGCACGGTGTTCGATTCGGCGAGAGCCGCGAGACGCGAACCGTCGGCCACCTGCAGCTGCGCAAGCTTCACGGCCAGCAGGCCCATCACGACTACCGCGGCGGTGGCGGCGGCGATCAGGCGCAGCGACCATCGCGGTCGCGGCGTCGCGCCGCCGAGCTCTATCAAACCGGTTGCGGCGCCGTCCGCAATGCGCCGTGCAGCGCTCTGGCGGCCTCGAATGCGAACGGCGCGAGCACGGCGTTGTAGGCCGCCGCCGCGAGCGTCAATTGGACCGCCACGCCGAGCGGAGCGACGGGGAGACCAAGCAAGTCATCCGCCAGGACCAGGACCATGGAGTAGAGACACGTGACGACCACGGCGCTCGCCGCCACGCGCAGCGCGGTGACGCGCTCGAGGTTGCGAATCCACAGGCCGATGACGTACACGCCGACGAGCAGCGCCAGCGCGTGTGGGCCGACCGGTCCTGATGAGGTCAGGTCGCAGAGCACCCCACCGACGCATGCCCAGGCCAACGCCGACCGCGCGCCGAGCGTCCAGGTGACGGCCACGACCGCCACGAGGACCAGGTTCGGGTACGCGCCCGCGACCTCGAGTCGCGGGGCCCACGTGACCTGGATCAGCGCCGCCGTGACCATCACCAGCACACCGAGCGCGCGTCTCATGACGGCGTGAAGTCTGTGATCACGAGCAGGAAGCTGATGCTGGTCGCGTCGTTCACCCATGCGATGCCGGCGAGGTCGGTGGTCGCCGCGTCGCGTCGCGTCACGGTCGCCACCTCACCGACCACGAGGCCGCGCGGAAATGTCCCTCCCACACCACTGGTGATCGCCCACTCGCCGGTCGAGGGCGTGACACCAAGCGTGTGCTGGATCTCGAGGTCGAGCACCGTGGGCCCGCCCGACACGGTCCCCTGCAGGCCCGACTTGGAGAGATAGACGTTGACGCGGCTCTGCGGGTCGGCGAGCGTCTGGACGATCGCCGCGTGCGGCCCCGCCTCGCGCACGCGGCCGAGCAGTCCAGCGCCGGTGGCCACCACCATGCCTGGCTGCACGCCATCGGCGGTGCCGCGATCGATCTCCAGGGTTCGGCTGAAGCTGTCAGGGCCGAGGCCGATGATTTGCGCCGCGACCATGCGATGGCCCGAGGCGCGCTCGAAGTCCAGCGCCAGGCGCAGCGACGCGTTCTCCTTCGCCGCCGCATTGAGCTCGACCACCTGGCGACGCAGCTCCTCGTCCGCGGCGCGCAAGCGCTGGTTCTCGGCGCGCAGGCTCGAAACGTCGCCGAATACCGACATGAGGCGGTCGAACTGCCTGGAGGCGGACGTCATGGCCTCTTCGACAGGCGCCAGCGCGCTCTTCGCCACTCCACGCGGCCCCGCCGCCCACGGCTGCTGGCTGAGCATCGCGAGCAGCAGCATCGCGGCGCACAGGGTCAGGAAGAGACCGGTCGAGCGGGACTGGCCCCTGGCGCTGTACACGCGGTCAGACCCGCAGGGCCCTTGCGCGGCGAGTCCGCAGCAGGACCCGGTTCAAGCTGTCCATCTCTTCGAGCACGATGCCGGTACCCCGGACGACGCAGGTGAGCGGGTCTTCGGCGATGCGGACGGGCATGAGCGTCTCGTGCGCGAGCAATTGGTCGAACCCCTCGAGCAGCGCTCCGCCCCCGCACACGACGATGCCGCGTTCCATGACGTCCTCCACCAGCTCGGGCGGAGTCGCGTCGAGCGTCGAACGCACGGCGCGGACGATGTCGATCAGCACGCCCGACAGCGCCTCGCGCACGTGACCGCCGGTCATCTCGACGGTCTTGGGAAGGCCCGAGATCAAATCGCGGCCGCGGACGAGGAACGATTTCTCGTCGGGCCTGGGAAACGCCGATCCCATCGCGACCTTGATGTCCTCGGCGGTCCGCTCGCCGATGAGCAGGCCCATGCTCCGCCTGACGTACTGGACGATCGCGTCGTCCATCTCGTCGCCTCCCACGCGCACCGACGTCGCGGCGACCACCCCTCCGAGCGAGATCACAGCGACCTCGGTGGTGCCTCCACCGATGTCGACGATCATCGAACCGCCGGCGGCCTGAATCGGAAGCCCCGCGCCGATGGCGGCGGCCATGGGTTCTTCGATCAGGTGCGCCTCGCGCGCCCCGGCAGTCGTGGCCGCGTCTGTGACCGCTCGCTTTTCGACCTCGGTCACGCCTGAGGGCACGCCAAGCACGACGCGCGGATGGCTGACGTGCCACGCGCGGTTGTGCGCGCGAGCGATGAAGTGGCGAATCATCTGCTCGGTGTGCTCGAAGTCCGCGATCACGCCGTTGCGCAGAGGCCGCGTCGCGACGATGTCGGCAGGTGTGCGACCCAGCATGCGACGCGCTTCACTGCCGACCGCGAGCACCTGGCCCGTGCGCTTGCTCACCGCGACCACAGACGGTTCGTTGAGCACGATGCCCCGTCCGCGGACGTGGATCAGCGTGTTGGCGGTCCCGAGGTCGATGCCGACGTCGGCGGACCAGATCCCCAACACGGAAGTCAGTAGGTTCAAAACGCGTGGAAGACGTTGGTCAAAATGTGGTCGGGTCGCGGTGGATGATACACCGCGGGTACCAATCCTTCTCCCGCTTGCGGGGGAGCCCCGCGCAAGCGCGGGGGTGTGACCCGGTCGTGAAGCGGCTCGGTCGGATGGGGGCGAACCTAGCGCATAAGGATTGACGTCCCGATCACGATCAGCAGGACGAGCCCCGCGTACGGTGCCACGACGCGTGTGTACAGACCTCGCACGATCGTCGCGCCACGGCGCCGCATCATCACCCCGATCGCGATCACAACCGCGACGACCACGAACGTGATTGCGAAAAACCTCAGCAATCCGATGAGGTCATCGGACGACGGCGTGATGAAAAGAGTGGTGAACAGTCCGCAGTAGGGGAACCAGCACAGCATCCTTGCCATGTCGAGCCGCGGCCTGCCGCGCCGGTCGCTCGGCGGTCCGAGCGGCCACATGCGCAGCAGCGCGGGCATGCACAACAGATAAAGGAAGCCGCACGCGATCTTGCCCGGAAGCAGGGCCGATACCAGCACGTTGCCCAGGACCTGCGGACGCAGGCTCTCCGGCTGCACCGCGGGTCCTAGCACCGCGAGCAGCCACATGACCTGGATGACGAGGAGCAGCCCGGGCGCGGGGACGAACTCAACCGTCAACGCAAGCTCCGCCCACGCGGTGAACGCAAGCGCGACCGCGGCTAGCACGACGCTGCGCTCGTCGCCCGGCACCGGGTTCAGCGGCACCGCGAGCTGCACCGCGGCAAGCGAGGCACACAGCGCGACGGTGGCCACCACTGGCGTCGGGCGGCGCCGCCTCGGCACCTCGGGCCGGCCCCGGTTGCCCATGGTCAGTCGCATCCAGACAACTTCGACCAGCGCGCCGAACACCGCGATCAGCACCAGGCCCGGGTAAACGACCAGCGCCACGGCGTGCGTCGCAATGCCGGCGAGGACCTGGATCATAGATTTGCGGCCGAGAACAGCGGCAGCGGGTAGAGGCCGGCAAGGATGTTGATCGCGACCACGATGACGATGCCGATTGCCTGGCGGCCGTGCGGGCGGCCAAGACTGCGGCCGAGTCTCAGCGAGCCGGGCAGCCACAGCAGCATCCCGAGCAAAAGCACCAGCGCAAGCGGCCAGTAGAGCTGCGTCGCGCCGCGAAGCAGCAGGACGCGCGCGGCGAAACCGGCGGACGGCGCGGCACCCGCGAGAACCGCGCCCACGATCAGGTTGACCGGGCGCCCCGTATCGGTCTTCTCGCGCAGAGCCTGGCGCGACCCCAGGTAGAGGGGCAGCCGTCCGAGCACGATCGTGAACACGACGAGGAGCGCGGCTCGCTGGCCGTCGGCGATGGTCAGGCCGAAGCCGCATAGCACGAGACCCCAGTCGGCCACGAACGAATAGCGCCACGCCGTGACGGTGTTGTCCGTGACCCAGGCGCCGAGGCTGCCCCAGGCCATGTTGATCAGGCCAAGTCCGATCAGCATCGCGCCGAAAGCCGATCCCGCATCAGCGGAGAGGAGGCCGTGCGCGCGCCAGACGAGCACGGTGGCGAGCACCGGCCCGATGAAGGCGATCCACACGATCGGCGATGAGCTCGCGCCCTCCTCAGGATCGAATGGGTGCAGATACGGCACCACACCCACGGCCGCGGCGAGGCCGGCCGCCAGCCCGACCGCCGCAAATCGCTCGAGCGTGTCCGGCCCGGCGAAGCGCGAGAACGCGAGCGCCAGCGCGAGCAGCGCCACACCGAGCGCGGGCAGGCGCAGGCGGATCGCGAACGACCTCGTCCCGCCGGCCGCGGCGTCGAGCACAGCGAGTCCGAGCAGGACGAGGACCGCCAGGTCGACCGTGGGCACCGCCGCGATCGCCGCTGTGCCGAGGAGGCCGGTCCCTCCCTTGACGAGCAGGTGGCGCCGGGGGGCCGGCGGCGAAAAGGCCAACGCCATCGCGAACACGGCGGCGATCATGACCAGCACCTCGATCGCCTCAGGCAGCACTTGCCGTCCTCGGCCTGAGCCAAGCAGAGCCGCCCGCGATCACGGCCGCCACGAGGTACGGCCATGGGCCGGGCGAGGCCCCTCCCAAGCCGGCCGCGGCCGACGCCGCGAGAGCGAGAGCCCCGACCCCGGTCAGCAGCACCGGCGAGCCGTCGCTCGACAGGATCCGCGCCCCGGACAGCCCGGCGACGGTGATGACCGCGAAGCGGAGCGCGACGCCGCCACCCGTGGTGATGGACGCGGCGATCCAAAGGGCCAAGAGACCGCCCCCGATGCACAGGATCAGGCGTGGAGTCGAGCCCGCGGGCATGAGTCCCCACCCTTCGCCGGAACGTAGGCCCGGGATGGTTGCGACCGCCCCGCCCACGGCGAGGATTGCCGCGTCGACCGGACCGGAGCCCTGGAGGACGAGGACCGCGATCCCTATGGTGCTCACGGCGACACCGACGCCCAGGCCGCGCCGTCCGTCGCCCAGCGCGATGAGAGCGGCGCCAAGCCACGCGACGAATCCCGCCAGTCCCTCGATCAAATCAGCGGGTGACCGCGAACGCGAGCGCCACCAGCGCCCCGAGCCACAGCAGCGGCTGCCCCGCGCTCGCGGTGATCTCCAGCTCGCGCAAGCTCAGGATCGAGCGGTACTGCTCGGGCACGGTCGCGGCGCGGATCGCCGCCCGCGTCTGCTCCACCACCCCGGCCGCCGGAAGCTTGAACAGCGCGGGCCGCGCCTGGGTTCGGATCGCCGCGCCGCCGCTCGCCGCATACACGAACAGCAGGAGCGCCAGCAGTGGAACGAACAGGGTGACGACCGGAAGGTCGCTCGACACTGTCACGACGGACGTCAGGCCGCCTGCCACGATCCCGGCTGCCGCCGGCATCACCTCCAGCGCGACGGGGTTGCCGTAGGCGAACTGGACCAGGGCCAGCGCCGGGCCGGCGACGAGGGTGGCGGCGGCGATGAGCAGGGCGACGCGCGGGAACGTCTCGGAGGCCGGGTGGCCGCGACCCGCCGCCAGCCCGATCGCGCGAGCACCGCCCACCATCCACACCGCCCACGTCGCGGCCGCGGCCAGGCCGATCAGGCCGAGGAAGTCGCCTGCTTCGAACGTCGCCTCGATCCCGACCACGCGGGCGCCGAAAGCCAGGCTCGGCGGCAGCCCCACGGCGGCGGCGATCGCGACCAGCGAGGCCAGCCCGGCGCGGTCGGGAAGCAGCGCCAGGCAGGCGACGAAGGCTGAGGCCGTCGCCAGCATGACGAGGCCGGCAACCAGGCCGAGCGGAGTGCCCAGCGCGATCGCCATCAGGGCGAAGCCGCCCAAGCCGGGAATTACTTCGCCGAGGAACTCGCGCCTCGTCTCGGCGGCCTGAGCCCGCAGTCCCGCGGCAAAGGCCGCGAGGATGCCGATGACCGCCACGAGCACGTTGAAGACCGGCTGCGGGTAGCGTCCGTTGCCGAGCTCGTACGCGCGGACCAGGACGTAGAAACCCAGCGGGAAGAGTGTCGCGATCACGATCGGGGCGGCGCGGAGTGAGGGCCGCGACCACAGCTGCGCCGGCCACGTGCGCCAGGGAAACAGGCACGAGGCGAGCAGCGCCGCGACGGCGAGGAGCGAGAACACGGCGGAGGTCACGGTCGCTACCGGGACTGCGGAGTAGACCGCCGTCCCCCCCCGCACCTGGAACAGCACGCCGGCCCAGCTCAGCGCGAGCCAGCCCGCCAGGAGCAGCCCCCAGCTCGGCCGTGGCGCGCGTGGATCTTCGGTATCGAGGAGGACCAGCGCAAGGGTGGCCGCGGTGCCTCCGGCGATCGCGGTCAGCACGACGCCGCCCGCCTCGATCGCCGCCAGCGATGCGGAGACGCCGAGCGCCGACAGCGCCGCCTCCTGCCACGTGCGCGGCTGCAGCGTGAGAAGGACCGCGGCTGGGAGCACGACCATCAGGCCAAACGCAAACGCGACTGCGTCGATGCGCATGTCGAACGACGACCCGTAGCCGAGAGGGCCGAGGGTGAGCTCCACCGAGGAGCGAACGGGAAGCCAGACTGCGAAGAGCGCGCCCGCCGCCCCCCACATCCCGGCAGCCGCACCGGCGCGACCAAGGTTGAAACCGAGCAATCCGAATACGGCGATCACGCCCGCGGCGATCAGCGGGAGGATGACCGGCGCGAGGACGGCGGCTGACGGCATATGTGCCGCTTAGTCTTGCAGTCTCAGCCTTTCGATCGCCGCGCGCGTGGCCTCGGCGCGCTCCTCCAGGTTCTTGACGACGTCGCCCGGCGCCTTCTCGCGTAATGCGGGATTGGCCAGCTTCGCCTCGTCCTTCGCGAGGTCGGCCTCGAGGCGTTTCATTTCGCGATCGCGCTTCGCGTCCCCCGCAGCGGCGGGGAACTTCACGCGACCCGGCACCATGGCGAGCGCCGTTCCACCTTCCAGCTCTCCCACGAGCTCGACCTGCGCCAGGCGGGCCGCAAGCTCGGCGACGTCTCGGTCGACGCCCTCGAGGTAGAGCTGTCCGCCGCGCGGGCCGCCCGCCGCCTGGCGGTGGCCGCGGACCTCGTCCACGATCGCCATCACCTCGTCGAACGTCTCCTCCGCGCTGGGATCCGCGAACCGGTCCTGGAGGTCGGGCCACCCCGCGCGCATCACGTAGCCGCGATCGCCGGGTAGGCGCGACCACAGCTCCTCGGTGACGAAGGGCATGAACGGATGCAGCATGCGGAACAGGTTGTCCAGGCAAAAGTACGCGACGTCCTGCGCCGCCGCGTCACCCTCGCGGAGGCGATCCTTCACCGCCTCGAGGTACCAGTCGCACAGCTCGTTCCACGCGAACGAGTACGCGGCGTTGATCGAGTCCTGGAAGGTGAAGTTCTCAATCCCGGCCGTGATGTCGGTCCAGGCGTCGGTGAGCCGGGAAAGGATCCAGCGATCTTCCAGGTGCTCCCTGGCCTCGAAGAATCCCGGCGTGTCGACCGACGGAGTGCCAGGAGAGCTCAGCACCAGCCGCGTCGCATTCCACAGCTTGTTGCAGAACCGCCGGTAGCCCTCGACCCGGCTCTCGTCGAACCGCACGTCCTGGCTCGACATCGCGACCGACGTCGCCCACGCGCGCAGCGCGTCGGTGCCGTACTTCTCGATCAGCTTGCGCGGATCCAGTCCGGTACCGAGCGACTTCGACATCCGGCGCCCGTCAGCCGCTTGCACGACGCAGTGGATCGCCACGTCGGAGAAGGGGACGTCCTCCATGAACTCCAGGCCGGTCATGATCATGCGGCTGACCCACAGCTTGATGATCTCCCGCGCCGTGCAGTTGATGTCGGTGGGGTAGAACGCTTCCAGGTCGTCCGTCTCGTCGGGCCAGCCGAGCGTGGCGAACGGCCACAGCGCGGACGAGAACCACGTGTCGAGCACGTCGGGGTCCTGCGTGAGCTCCGTGCTTCCGCACTCGGGACACGCGCTCGGTCTCTCCACCACGACGGTGGTGTGCTGGTTCGCGCAGTAGTAGACCGGAACGCGGTGGCCGAGCCACAATTGGCGTCCGATGTTCCAGTCGCGAAGCCCGCGGAGCCAATCGAGGTACGTGCGCTCGTAGCTCTCCGGGTGCCACCGCACCTGTCCCGCCTCCGACGCGGCGAGGGCCTCGTCGCGCATCGTCTCCATGCGCAGCCACCACTGCTCGCTGATCAGCGGCTCGATCACCGTGTGGCAGCGGTCGCAGTGCCCGACCTCGTGCGTGTACGGCTCCTCGCCAACGACAAAGCCCTGCGCCTTCAGGTCCTCGATCACGCGCTTGCGCGCCTCGAGCGCGGGCAGCCCGTCGTAAGGGAGCCCCGGCACGTTCATGGTGCCGTCGGGATTCATCCCGTTGACGATCTCAAGGCTGTGCCTCTGGCCGATGTCGTAGTCCATCGGGTCGTGGCCGGGCGTGACCTTCAGCGCGCCGGTGCCGAAATCCTTCTCCACCGCGTCGTCTCCGACGATCGGCAGCTTGCGGCCGACCAGCGGAAGCACGGCGGTCTTGCCGATCAGGCTCTTGTAGCGGTCGTCAGACGGGTTCACCGCGACGCCGGTGTCGGCGAGCATCGTCTCCGGGCGCACCGTCGCGATCACCACGTCCTCACCGCCCTCAATGGGATAGCGGATGCGATAGAGGACGTCGTGGTGCTCTTCCCACTTGACCTCGAGGTCGGAGATGGCGGAGCGGTCGTGGGGACACCAGTTGACGATCCGCGGCGCGCGATAGATCCACCCCCGCTCGTAGAACGCAACAAACGCCGTCATGACCGAGCGGTAGTACGGCGAGTCCATCGTGAAGCGCAGCCGGCTCCAGTCCAACGACGCCCCCAGGATCCGCAGTTGGTTGATGATCGTCGCGCCCACCTGCTCGTACCAGGCTTCGACGCGCGCGTCAAACTGCTCGCGGCCCAATTGCTCCTTGGTCAGACCCTCACGCGCTAGCTGGTTTTCGATCACATTCTGGGTCGCGATCCCGGCGTGGTCGTAGCCCGGCAGGAACAGCACCTCGAATCCGGTCATCCGCTTGTAACGGGCGATCAGGTCGTACACGGCGGTCTGCAGGGCGTGGCCCATGTGCAGCTCGCCCGTGATGTTGGGCGGCGGGAAGCACATCGAGAACTTCGGCAGGTCGCTCGATGCGTCGGCGAGGAAGAGCTTGCCCTCTTCCCAGCGCGCGTACCAGCCGGCCTCGACGGCCTGTGGATCGAACTGCTTCGGCATCCCGGTTTCTGGGGCGTGCTTCATCGTTTGAAGTGGCTCGGTGTCGCCGGCGCGAATGTCGCGGTTAGCGCGACTAAGCCGGCGAGGATACGGATACGTTCTCGACTCGGCTCATGGTGGGAAGGATCTTACAGCCGCGACCCTTCAGCACGCGTAGTCCGAGTCCAAGCCTCCGCTTGTCGACTGCTGCAGCCACACGGGTTTGTTGCCCGTGAACGGGGTCGTGCACGACCCGGCTGCGACCCAGTCGGCGACGATGCCGTTGGGGGTGAAGCTCGTGCCGGTGGTGCTGCCGGTGATGGTGTTCCACATCGAGGCGGTGGAATAGACCCCGACGTAGGCGTTGACCTGCCCCAGCCTGTCGACGGCGCCTTGGATTGTGTACCTGTTCAGGCTCGTGTTGCTCGTCGACCAGCTGTTGCCGCTCTCGACGTCGACCCACCACATCGATGCGGAGCGCGCGGCGTACGAGATCGAGGTGTCGGCCTCGCTGCAGCCGATCGCCCAGGCTTGCTTTTGGGCGTTGCTGCCGGTGACCGCCACGACCCGGCCCGAGCAACCTGAAGTGATGCTCTTCCGGTAGGCGCCCGAGTAGCCGGTGTTGATGTAGAGCGACGGGAGGGGTGACTGAGGCGCGGCGGTGTATTCGGCCCCAAGGCAACTGTTGCTGCTGAACGGCCGGCCGCCGTTGACCCCGACGATCGCGAACGCGCCGGGGGGCGTCACCCCGCAATTCGGATACGAAACGTCGTAGCCCGTAGTGCCGCTGCTGTAGGGACCACTTGCGAAAGCATTGACGGCTCCGGCGCTGATCCCAATCGCGATGACGGCAAAAACCAATCCGATTCTTCGCTTCACGACTCTCCCCCTTTGTCGGCGGGAAACGGTGTGCTAGGCCGACTCGCCGACCGCGCGGGCCGTGCCTTCGGTTTCCTCGGCGACCTCGAACTCCGGCTCCAGCGCGTCGCGGATGGAGCGCTCCGAGATGATGCAGCGCTTGATCTCAGGCCGTGAGGGGATCTCGAACATCGAGTTGAGCAAGGCCTCCTCGATGATCGACTTCAGCGCGCGGGCGCCGGTGCCGCGCAGCAGGGCGAGCTCGGCTATGGCGTCGAGCGAACCTTTTTGGAACACGAGCTCGACGTTGTCCAGCGAGAAGAACTTCTGGTACTGCTTGACGAGCGCGTTCTTCGGCTCGGTGAGGATGCGCACGATGTCCTGCTGGTCGAGGTGGTGGAGGGTGACGATGATCGGCAAGCGGCCGATGAACTCCGGGATGAAGCCGTACTTCAAGAGGTCCTGCGGCTGCAGGTGCTTCAGCGTCTCGGACACGACCTTCTTCTCGGTCCGGTTGTTCGGGGCGCCGAAACCGATCGCCCGCCGTCCGATGCGCTGCTCGACGACCTTCTCCAGCCCGTCGAAAGCGCCGCCGCAGATGAACAGGATGTTCGTGGTGTTGATCTGGATGAAATCCTGGTGCGGGTGCTTGCGCCCGCCCTGCGGCGGAACGTTTGCCACCGTTCCTTCCAGGATCTTCAGCAGGGCCTGCTGTACGCCCTCGCCGCTGACGTCGCGCGTGATCGACGGGTTGTCCGACTTGCGCGCGATCTTGTCGATCTCGTCGATGTAGATGATCCCCCGCTCGGCACGGCTGATGTCGAAGTCAGCGGCCTGGATGAGGCGGAGGAGGATGTTCTCCACGTCCTCGCCGACGTACCCGGCCTCGGTCAGGCTCGTGGCGTCGGCGATGGCGAAGGGCACGTCGAGGATCTTGGCCAGTGTCTGCGCGAGATACGTCTTGCCGCAGCCCGTGGGCCCGACGAGGAGGACGTTCGACTTCGTGAGCTCGACGTCGCCGACCGACTTCGACGCGCTGATGCGCTTGTAGTGGTTGTAGACCTGGACGGAGAGGACCTTCTTCGCGCGCTCCTGGCCGATCACATACTGGTCGAGAGCCGCGCAGATGGTCTTCGGGTTGGGGATGAAGCCCGTCTTTTGCTTCTTCGTGCCGGCGGACCGGTTGTCGTCCTCGAGGACCTCCTGGCAGAGGTCGATGCACTGGTCGCAGATGAAGACGCCGGGGCCGGCGACCAGCTTGCGGACCTGGTCCTGGCCCTTGCCGCAGAAGCTGCAGCGGGTGTAGCGGCGGCGGTCTTCTCGTTCGTTCATGGGTTCCTATTTGACATTACGGGGATGCCGGCGCCGCGGGATTATGGCCCAAGAGAATCTCGTTGGCACAGCTTATGCACTCGCTGCAGATGAACACTCCCGGACCGGCGACCAAACGTCTGCCTGTTTCGCCTTGCGCCTTCCCGCAGAACGAGCACTTGGCACGATGCCTGGTGACCTCGTCGCGCTTCGTTCTGCGTCGGAAGATCATCCCGCGGCTACCTTCTCCTTGACCTTCTCCGCATCTTGACCATCCGTTTTCGCTTTTTCGCCGGGCTTGGTCGGCGTCAGGATGATGTCGTCGATCAATCCATATTCCTTCGCCGCCTCGGCGGTGAGGAAGTAGTCGCGCTCTGTGTCCTGCGTGACCTTCTCGATCTTCTGGTGCGTGTGGTTCGCGAGGATCTGGTTGAGCTGCTCGCGAGTGCGCAGGATCTCCTTGGCGTGGATCTGAATGTCAGTGGCCTGACCCTGCATGCCGCCCCACGGCTGGTGGATGAGGATGTTCGCGTGTGGCAGCGCGAAGCGCGCTCCGTGCGCCCCGCCCGCGAGCAGCACCGCGGCCATCGAGTAGGCCATGCCGATGCAGATCGTGGAGACAGGCGGCCTGATGTACTGCATGGTGTCGTAGATCGCGAGACCCGCGGTCACCTGACCGCCGGGGCTGTTGATGTACAGGGCGATCTCTTTCTCCGGGTCTTCCGACTGAAGGAAGAGCAGCTGGGCGACGACTAGGTTTGCGACCTGGTCGTCGATCGGAGTCCCGATGAAAACGATGCGCTCCTTGAGGAGTCGCGAGTAGATGTCGAAGGCACGCTCTCCGCGGCCCGTGTTCTCGACCACCATCGGGACGAGGTAGCTGGATGGATGCTGAGTCGTGGGGATATCGCGCACAAACGTCATTCTAGACATGCCCTCCCCGGATTCAGTCAAGAGGCCTGCGCCACGACCTCGGCCAGGCGGTCCAGGACGCGACGCCGGCGAAGCCTCGAAGCGAAGTAGCGGCGGGCCGCCGAGCTCTTCTTGAGTTGCGCCACCTGGCCCTGGAGCTCCTCGTCCTGACCGGCTTGCTCCTCGAGAAACGCCGTCACGTCCTCGTCCGACGGGTCGAGGCCCTCGCGCTTCGCAAACTCGGCCAGGACGAGGTCGATCTCCAGCCGGGAGGTGGCCTCCGGCCGCTGGGCGTCCATCCACTGGTCGAGCGATTGGCCGATGTACTCGAGGTAACGGTCGAGCTTCAACCCTTGCCGGTCGAGTGTCCGCTCGAGCGACTCGAGCTCGCTCGTGAGCTCGCGGTTGACGAGCGCCTCCGGCACCTCAACCGATGAAGCGTCGACGAGTGCTTTGACGGCGGCCTCCTCGAGATGCATCTTGGCCACGGCTTTCTCAGCCTCTTCGAGCTCCTCGCGCACCGCCAGACGATACGCGTCGGCCGTCTCTTGCTTGCCGCCGCTGAGGCTCTTCGCCAGCGCATCGTCCAGCTCCGGAAGGACCTTTTCCTTCACGCCTTGCACCGTGACGCGGATCGTGGCCTCCTTGCCCGCCAGCTCAGGCGTGCCGTAGTCGTCAGGAAACTTGACCCTCGCCTCGCGCGATTCGCCGGTGAATGCGCCTGGGAGGATCGCTAGGAGCTCGGGAAGCAGGACTCGCTCTCGTACCTCTCCTTCGGTCGCCTTGCGTGTCTCGGACTCGACGATCTTTCCGCCGGCCTCGACCTCGACGTCCATCACGATGATGTCTCCCATGCGCACCTCGCGCTCGACCGGCGTGATCTCCGCCATCGGCTCACGCAGGTCGGCGAGGCGGCGCTCGACCAGCTCGTCCGTCACCTCGTGCGTGTGGTCAGGCGGAGCGAGCTTGAGCTCACGCGCGTCGCCGAGCTGCACCTCGGGCATGACGCTGATGGTCGCCTTCAGCTTGGCGGGCCGCCCACGCTCGAGCTCGAGGACCTCCACGTCAGGGTTGTCGATGGGGTCGATCGATTTTTCATCGAGCGCCTGTCGCACCACCTCGGGCACCATCGTGTCGACGACCTCTTCGCGCAGAACCGCCGGACCGAGGCGCGCCTCGACCAGTGCGCGCGGCGCGCGGCCTGGCCGGAAGCCTTCGATCTTCGCCCGGGACGCGAGCTTGTTGAGGACGCGTTCGTAAGTCGCGTTGACGACATCGACGGGCACTTCGATCGTCAGGCCGACCTGGCTCTTGGGCAGGCGCTCGGCTACGACAGAGAGGTCTTCCGGCACGAGCCGGATTGTACGGAGACGCGGCTCAGGGGCAGGGAGGCTTCAGGCACGTCGGCGAGGGCAAGGGACTCGGCGACGGGCTCGGCGACGGGCTAGCCAGGACGGGGCCCGTACCAGGATCCGACGGCACTACGTAGACCGGGCTGCTCGGCGTCGGGCTGGGGGGATTGTCGCCAGGCAGCTTGTCAATCTTGGTGGTGTCCGCGAGGTACCAGCTGTTGCCCGGGCCCGCCACCACCCCCGGCGGCGGCGTGTACCAGCGGCTCCCGTCCACGCCCGCCAACGCCTGTGAGACGAACGCGTGGACTCCGGGCGACGCGACGAAGACGCCGTCCGAACCGTTGACCATCGTGTGCCGGTAGTCGAGGATGTCGCCGACCCACATGCCGACCGCGAGGTCAGGCGTGAAGGCGACCGTCACCGCGTCCTTGAAGTTGTCGGTGGTGCCGGTCTTGGCCGCCACGGTCCGGTCCTTCCAGTGCAGTGCGCTGTTGCAGCCGAAGATCATGCATCGATTCTGGTCATCCGACATGATCTGGGCGATGATGAAAGCGACGTTCGGGTCGATCGCGAGGTGCGCCCGCTGGTCTGGGTGCGACTGATACAGGACGTTGCCATGCGAGTCGGTGACCTTGAGCACCGATTCGGGTGTGTGATACACCCCCATATCCGCGTAGGTGGCGATGCCGTTGACGTGCTCGAGCAGCGTGATCGGATAGCCGCCCAGCGTCAGCGACGGCCCGTACTCGTCCGCGGGGGCGTTGATGTTGTACGACCCATCCGGGTTGACGTAGCGCGGATTGACATTGAGGCTGCGCATCCAGCCAAGAACCGCGGGGACTCCAATCGAAAGCTCCACCTTGACCGAGGCGATGTTCAGTGAGTTGCCCATCGCCTTCTTCAGCGGCAGCACCCCGTGGGACTTGCCGTCGTAGTTGTAGATCTTGGTCGTGCTGTACGCGTCCTTGTAGATGAGGGGGCTCGGCCCATCGTAGACAGGGGTGTCGACCGTGGCGGCGCGGGCGTTGATGACCGCGCCGTACGTATACGGCTTCATCGAGGAGCCCATGTTGCGGGGGATGGTCGTGAAGTTGATCTGGCCTCCGGTCGAGTTGTAGTTCGGCGACCCGACCATCACCAGGATGTCGCCTGTGGTCGGCTGGATGGCCACCATGCCCGACGACAGGACACCGTTCCGGTCGCGCCACTCGTTCGATGCGAGGTAGCTGCTGACGATGGACTCGCCGATCGTCTGCATGTTGTAGTCGAGCGTGGTCTGAACGTTGAGTTGCTGGACGCCTGGTTGAAAGCCGAGCTGTCGTAGTTCGGCCAGCACGTAGTCGACGAAGTGCGGCGCGAGAAAGCTGTTGATGGGGGACTGGTAGACGAGCTTCTCGGCAAGAGCCTTGTCCATGTCGTCCTGCGAGATGAAGTTCGCGCGCACCATCGCCTGAAGCACCTCGGTCTGGCGCACCTTGGCCTGGTCGGGGTGAAGCACCGGGTTCCACTCGGTCGGGGCCTGCGGCAGACCCGCCAGCACCGCTGCCTCGGCGAGGTCGATCTTGGAGGCCGGGATGTGGAAGTAGCTTTCAGACGCTGCCTCGATGCCGTACGACTGCGAGCCGTAGAAGCTCTTGTTGAGATAGAGCTCCATGATCTGGTCCTTGCTGTACGTCTGGCTCAGCTCGTACGCAAGGGCGAGCTCCTTGATCTTGCGGCTGACAGTCTGGTCCGGGGTCAGGAACTGCTGCTTGGCGAGCTGCTGCGTGATGGTGCTCGCGCCGCTGACGATGTGGCCCGTCCGGAGGTTGTCGAACTCCGCCCGGATGATGCTCGCGAGGTCGAAGCCGGGGTTCGTGTAAAAGCCCTTGTCCTCAATCGCGACCGTCGCCTGGATGGCGACAGGGGAGACGTCCTTGAGCTTCACGGCGAGGCGGTGGTCGCCATGATTGCCGACGTCGGCGAGGATGATCGTGCCAGTGTGGTCGCGGATCACCGTGTCGCCCGCGAAGGCGGCGGAATCAAGGCCCTGGATCGAAGGCAGGCTGTCGAAGAAGGACTGCGCGTAGGCGTCGGCCGCGAAGCCGAGCACGAGGAGCATGGCGACCACGACGCCGAGCCCGCGCAGGAGGGTCGTCCGGCGCATCTTCTGCCCGATCGGCGACCAGGCGGCGTGAATCCGCGCTCGGGGACTGTGTCCCCCCTTCGTCTTTATCCGCTCAGGAACGTTTCGAGCCATGGTTGGGGGCGCGCAGGATTCTACGCTTTCCCACTCCCCCCAACGGCGGCGGAGGGCGCAGGGTTACGCCTGAGCCTGGAGATCAATCCCTCCCTCGCCAGGCGCCACTCCTCCGGGTCGATCGCCCGCAGCAGGTAGATCGCCACGACATACACCAAAAAGCCTGCCGGAGCGGAGAGATAGATCGAATACCGGCTCAACGGGTACAGGACCACCCCCATCACGGCGCCCGCGAGCAGGATGCGCCAGCTCAGGGCGATCACGGGCAGGCGCAGCTCGGGCTTGTGCCTCTGGACGAACCACCACCCGAGGGCGCACAGGGCGGCCTCTGTGACGACGGTCGTCGTGCTGGCCGCTAGGTATCCGTAGAGCGGGATGAGGACGAGGTTCAGCGCGATGTTGATCCCGGCCGCGAGGCCGGTCGCCCACGCATTCAGGTGCTGGCGGTTCATCGCGTTCAACATCGCGTAGAAGGCGGAGTTCGCAAACAGGAAGACGATGGCGAAGGCGAGTATCCGCAGCGACGGTTCCGATTGAGCGTAAAGACGGAAAAGGCGACCAATCGGGTGCACCAGCACGAATGTGCCTACCGTCAGGGGCAGGCCGAGCAGGATCAGGACCTTGTAGAAGCGTTGGTAAGCGACCTTGAGCCGATCCATGTCGCTGACGAAATACACGCCAAGCAGCGGATAGACCACGACCTGGATCGCGAGTGGAATGAACTGCAGCGCCTCGAACGGCTTGTACGCGAAGGTGTACCAGCCGACCTCGGCGAAGGAGCGGAAGTGCTGGAGGATCGGCACGTCGGCCCGGAAGTAGAGATTGGTCAGGAAGAAAGTGAGCGCGAAGGGCAGCGCCATCGGCCACCACCGACGGATCAGGTTGATGTCGAGCTTGAGCCGCACACGTCCGAGCTGGAACACCCGGATCACGACCAGCGAGTAGACGATCGTGAAGATGAATGACGCGGTGTATGCCCAGATGAAAAGGCTCACACCCGAGTGTCGGTGGGCGAGGAAGATGATCAGGCCGCCCTGGATGGCGATCTCCGCGATGATCGCGACCGCGTCGAACTCGGCGCGGCCCACCGCATAGAAGGTGTTGCGGAGCAGGTTGGCGTAGGCGGTGGCCACGAGCAGCGCGCCCCCGGGCACGATCAACGACCACAGGCCGGCGCCGAAACCCAGAGCGATCGCGAAGACGATTACCGCGGCGGCGGCCAGAACGACCCTGAAGACGATGAGCGTGCCGAGGTAATCGCCCAGCTCGGGATGGTTGCGTGCCGCCTCGCGCGTGTACAGCGGGGCGAAGCCGAAGTCCGCGACGACGGAGATCAGCGCGGAGTAGGCGATGAGCGTCGTGTACCGGCCGTAGTTGGTGTCGCCGAGGGCGTTGGCGAGGACGATGACGACGACGAGCGAGACGACGCGCGACACGGTCCGCGCGCCGAGTATGAAAACCGAGTTGCTGACCGCGCGCGTGCCGAGCTGCGCGGCGGCGCTTTCCGCCGGCTGAACCACGCGCGAATGGTAGTGCTAGAAGTTGCCTGCTTTTACTTTCGTCTTCGCGGCCGGCGCGATCAGGAGCAGCACCTGTCCCTCGCTCAGCCCGGGGTGGTGCTGGTCGAGGTCGTCGATGGCGTGGGTCAATTGGGCGTAGGAGATGTGGTAGCCGCGTCCCCACGAGATGCCCGGGTCGTTGAGCCAGACGCCGCTTTGGTCGTAGCCGATGATCGTCACGAAGTGCGGCACCGACCAACCAGTCTGCTCGTAGTGGCTCGAGTAACCGGGGTAGTGCGAGTTGCCGAGCCCATGGGTGCGAACCTCGGCGAGCAGAGGCCGCCCCGCGGCGAGCTGCTGCGCAATTGTCTTCGGATTGTTGGGCACCAACCGGTATTCATAGCCCCAGTGCTGCAGCGCGAGTTCGCCCACCATCGTGTCGTTGAGGTCCGCCTGGCTCTTCCAGGCGTCGATCATGCGGATATAGGCGTCCGCGCTGTGGGGATCGATCACCACCGACTGGTCGCGGTTCCAGTAGAGCCAGAGCATCGTCAGGTTTGCCGCTTCGCAGCTTTCCTGGTGCTGCGCCCAGTTGTTGAGCGGCGCCTGGGTCGTGAACGGCACCTGCAGGAGGACATGGTCGGGCAGCGCGACTGGGGTCGCTTCTGTTCCCGGGCCGACCGTGGGGATCGGCTCGGCCTCCACGCTCGTCACGCCGGGCAGGGGCCGCGGCACGGCGGCGTTCAGGTAATGGCGACCCGCCGCCCCCGAGATCCCTCCAAGAGCCACGGCGGCGAGCACCGCGATCGCAATGCCGCTCCATTGAATGTTCGCCGGCCGCATGCCGCCCCGGCGGCTCAGCTCGATGTCCAAAGCCGCTTCCCTCCGCTTCCCATTGACGTGCTGCCCTCAGCCGCTGATAAAACGTCTCCGTTGGAAGCGGTACTCGATGCGGTTCAGGGATGTAAACCGGTGGATCTATACTCCGCATCGGCGTTAGATGCCCGCAACCTTTCCCTCGGTTTTTGAGTTCTAGATAGCGATGATGGGTCTCCTCAAGTGGATGGCTGGGCTCGGCCTGGTGGCCGCGCTCGGCATCGGGGCAGGCGTCTACTTCGCCTTTTTCGGCGCGGGGCCCCAGATCACCTACGTCACGCCCGACCTGGTGCCGATCGACCTCAACACTGCCGCGCCCAGTGATCAGCCTCCGGTCAACCTGCCGGCCGCCGTCATCCTGCCCGTCCCGTTCACGCCTCAGGCGCCGCTCGGCAACTGGGCGGCCAAGCAGCACACCTGCGAAGAGGCCAGCATGGTGATGGTCGACCGCTACCTGCACGGGGACCACTCCGGCGGCCTGATCGACCCTGCGACCGCCGACGCGGCGATCAACCAGATCACTGCATGGAAGCCGGCCCAGGACCTGACCCCGCTGCAGATCGGGCAAGTCGCCCAGAGGTACCTCGGGTGGGCCTACAAGGTGCTGCCCTCCGATCGGCTGAGCATGAAGCAGCAATTGGCGCTGGGCCGGCCGCTCATCGTCGGGGTTCGGACTCACGGCCTCGGCAACCCCAACTACCCCGGCTACCGGACGCACTACGAGCAGGCGGGATGGTCGGTGTCGCACTACCTCGTCGTCGTGGGCTACGACTCGTCAGACAACTACATCCTCAACGACCCCGGGCTGACGCGCGGCCACGGCTACCACATCACCTACGACCAACTGATGCACGCGATCGACGACGTCGACCAGGCCTACCCGGACCTCAATATGGGCCGCGTCTTCCTGGTCCTGGCGCCGTTCACGAACTCCGTAACCACACCCTAATCCGGGGAGCTCAGATCGCCTGGGGCGCCTCAGGCAAAAACGATGGCTTCGTTGAAGTCGGAGTAGCCGGCTTCGAACGCCCCTTTGCTGACCCAGTACTGGCCGCGGATCGGGTCATTCACGAGCACGGAGCTCGGGCTCACGCCGACCACTGTGTACACATGTGAGGCGTAGTAGGGTCCGATCCACGGGATCCACTGCCCGTCGAAGCTCAAATAGTCGCGGCGCGGGTGCCATAGCCAGTCCCACGTAGCGAACGCCACGACCGGGTGGCCGGCGATCACGCGCGCGTAGATCGTGGCCGCCGACATGTTCCCGTAGGCGAGAATGGTCGCCCCGTGCGCCTTGGCGACGCGCACGAGCGGCGGATAGAACATCCCGTATCCGGTGTAGTAGCTCTCGTTGCCGTTCACGCTGCCGACGAACGTCTCGTAGGGATTCCCCCAGCGCACCCGGCCGGCCGAGTCCACATACATCCGCCGGAGGTCGGCGCCGACCTCGCTAAGGATCTGGTCCTGGCTCAAGTTGATGCCCTGGTGCGTCAGGGCCATCGAGGTCGCGGCCTCCTCGCAGCTCAGCGGATGGCTCTGGTAGATGAAGCTGACACCGGAGATGATGTGGGTCTGGCTCATGACCACGTAGATGTCGTGGTCGGCCGAGGCCGCGATCTGCTGCGTGTCAGCCGTCACCGCATTGAACTGCGCGACCGTCAACGCGTTTGCGTACAGCCCGCGGTCCGTCTCGAGGCGCGACTGGTAGCTCGAAACGCCGATGCCGTACAGGGCCGCTAGCGATGTCTCGTCGGTCGCGTGCTGCAGGTTCTGCTGCGCGACGCTCGCGACGTCCAGCCTCGCCTGCAGGCTGGACTGCAGCGAGACCAGGCTCCGCGTCAGGAACTCAGCCCGCGACATCCGGCCAAGCGCGTCGAGGTTGGTGTACGAGCTGGCGTTCGCCAGCACGTCCGCGGCCGGGTCGCTGCGGATTCCGAGCGTCTTCGCCTGCTGGACCTGGCCTGCGACGGCGGCAGTGAGCGCTGCCATCCTCCGGTCGATCGGCACGAGCTTACCCTCGAGCGTCCACTCGTCGCGGAGGGTCGAGAAGTCGAGCGGCGTGACGGCCGAGTCGAAAGCCTCAAGCCTCGACTTGCGCTGGACGAACGACTCGGGGGCCAGTGCGCGGTGCAGGCTCTGCTCGGCGGTCAGGGCGTCGGTGCGGTAGCGGCTGAGGTCGCTCGCCCAGATGGCGTCGCTCGCGGCCTGCCAGCGGTCGAGGGTCTCGGCGCCGCCGGGCAGCCAGAACAAAGTGCCCGCGCCGACGATCTTCGACGCCTGGCTCATGGTCCACTCCTGCTCCAGGGGGGCAAGGTCTACGTCCGGGATGCCGTTCGCCCGCATGTAGTCCCAGTGGGCATGGATGGCGACGGCACGGGCCTGCAGCGCGTAGGCGCCACCCGAGTCGACCAGGCCCCCGCCGCCGATGGTGCTGAGCAGCGCCGCGACCAGCACGACCGACGAGAACCTCGTGACCAGGGCCCGCTTGCGGGGCTGGAGGGGAGTGTTGTCGGCCGGCGTGGGCCTCGACAGCGGAGGCGGAGCGGGGCGCTCCTCGACGGCGATCATGGCAAAACGTCGCGGTTGGTGCCGCGAGATTGGATCTCCCCCGGTAAATGGTCGTTTCGCATCGTTGTATTGCTCAACGACCTCACCCCGAGGCCCGCTCGCCTGGGCGAGCATACACCTCCTCGGCTGGGACCAGCCTCTCTTGCCTGGTCCCCGGAAAATGAACTCGAATCCCGGGTCGCCCGGGGCTTCCCAGCTCCCATCCGGCCGCGTACAGCTGCGAGGCGTGGGCGAGGTCGGCGGCGTGCGCGATCCGGACTCCGTCGGTGAAGGTGAGGCTCTGGTTGCGCGAACCCGGGAAGCCCAGGCGCACCTGGCCGCCGGTCTTCAGGTTGTAGACGAAGTCCTCGAGCGGGCCGGACTCGCCGGCCGCGACGAGCTCGGCGACTGACGGAAACTTTCCCTCGCGCATGGCCGACTTGAGGTCGGCCCGCGCCGTGCGGTCGGCGGCGCGCCGGCGGCGGCGCAGCTCGGTCAGCAGGAGGTCACGCTGCCCGCGGAGCGTGGTGAGCTCGTCCTCGACCGGCCGCATCCGCTCTCGCAGCTCGCTCACTCGGCGGTCGAGCTCGGCGGCATCGAGCTGCGTCAGGTCTTCGTCCACCGCCGGAAAACCTTAAGCCTCGTGCTCGGCCCGGCGGTTGCGAAACCCGGCGTAGAGCGCGAGGTCATAGACCACCTTCAGGCCGCCACCGGCGAAAAACGGAATCCCAAACGCCGCCGTGCCGATCGCCACCCCGGCGAGGGTCGGACCCAGCGACATCGCCACGCCCCGTACCGCGCCGGTCATCGCCACCGCGCCGGCCCGCTCGCTGGGCGGCACGATCGAAACGATGTAAGCCTGGCGCGCCGGCACGTCCATCTGGGCGAGCGCAAATCGGGCCAACAGCAGGGCGATCGCCCAAGCCAGACTCGGGCTGAACGGCACCGCGAGCAGGAGCAGGTTGCTCGGCAGGTGTGTGAACACCATGGTGTTGATCAGGCCGATGCGGTCGGCCAGACGACCGGAGACCTCGAAGGAGAGCGATTGGAGGATCGCGATGCCGGCGAACACAGGACCCAACAGTCCCGGGCCCGCGCCGAAGCGCACGTGGAGCCAGTACGCGACCACCGCATTGGCCACGAATCCTCCGCCGAGCGAGTCGAGCGCGAACAGTGCGGCAAGGCCCGCCAGCGGGCGGAAGGATCCGAACACGACCCGAGTGGGCTCACCGTCGACCTGGCGTGACATGAAAAGGGGCAGCGCCGCGGTGGCCAGCCCGACGGCCGCATAGAGAAGGTAGAAGCCGCGCGTGCCTGTGAAGAGCGCCGTGGTCAATCCGCCCGCCGCATTGAACAGCCCGCCTGTGAGCGAGTAGCGCGCGAAGGCCCGGTTGCGCGCGGCCGGCGATGCGGTTTCGGTCAGCACGGCCTGCTCGATGGAGGCAAACGGCCCGTAGTCGACGCTCGCGGCGCCCAGCATGCCGGTCACGCCGGCGGCGACCAGCAGCGCCGGCTGCGCCGCCAGGGCGAGGTCCAGGCCCGTGAGCGCCATCAGGAGGCCGACCAGCGCGAGCGCGGCGCGGCGCCCGGCACGCGCCGCCAGGGCTGCCGACGCAAGGCCTGTCAGCGAGGCCGCCGCCAGGCCGACCCCGAGCGTGAGCCCGATCAGCGGCGGTGACAGACCGGCGCGCTCGAGGTGCAGGCCGATCAGCACGGCCGAAAAACCGAAGGCGTAGGCACGCAGGCCTCGTCCGGTCAGCAGCACGGCGCGATCCCGAGTCACCTCAGAGGGTATTTCAACAGACGTGTTGATAAAGTCGGTAGACTGGCCGAAGTGGAGTCCAAGCGCGAAACCATCCTTGCCTTCTTGAAGACGCATGGTCAGGCCACGCTGGCCGAGGTCGCCGCGCACCTCGAGGTCTCGAAGCAGGGGGCGCTGCGTCACATGGAAGCCCTCGAAGAGGCAGGCCTCGCGACGCTCGGGCAATCCGAGGCCCACGGCCGCGGCCGCCCCGAGAACCTCTACCGCCTGACTCCCCTTGCCAGTGAGCACTTCCCGGACGGCCACCGCGAGCTGACCGGCGAGCTCGTCGAGTTCATCTCAAACGAGCAGCTGAGGCATTTCTTCGAGCGCCGCGCCGCGCGCCTGGAGGCCGAGTACGCGCCACGATTGGCGGGCCTAGACTTTGAATCGCGAGTCCGCGAGCTGGCCAGGCTCGCCACCGAGCACGGTCACATGGCCGAGGTGGTCGAACTGGGCGACGGGGCGCTCGCGATCCGCCACTGCAACTGCCCCATCCAGGACGTCGCGTCTCGCACAGGCCTTCCGTGCCTCAACGAGCAGCAGATGTACGAGCGGCTCCTTGGCGCCGAGGCCGAGCGCACGACGTGGATGGCCGAGGCCGCCGACGATTGCACGTATGTGATGAAGGAGAACGAGAAAAGAGTTGGCTGATTTCGAGATCAAAGACCTGCGCGCCAGCGTCGAAGGACGGCAGATCCTGAAGGGCGTCTCGCTCGACATTTCGAAAGGCGAAGTCCACGCCGTGATGGGCCCGAACGGTTCGGGCAAGTCGACGCTGTCGCACACGCTGATGGGACACCCGGGCTACACCGTCGACGGTGGCGAGGTCCTGTTCAAAGGCAAGAACATCCTCGAGCTCGAGCCGGACGAGCGCGCTCGCCTGGGCATGTTCCTCGCGTTCCAGTACCCGGTGGTCGTGCCGGGTATCTCGATGACCAACTTCCTGCGCACGGCGATCAACGCAAAGCGTGGCTACGACGGCAAGGACAAGTCGAAGCAGATCTCGCCGAAGGAGTTTCGCTCGATGCTGAAGGGCGAGCTCGAGGTGCTGCACATGGACGACTCGTTCCTGCCGCGCTACATCAACGACGGATTCTCCGGCGGCGAGAAGAAGCGCGCCGAGATCCTGCAGATGGCGATGCTGCAGCCCGAGATCGCGATTCTCGACGAGACCGACTCAGGGCTCGACATCGACTCGATCAAGTTCGTCGCCGAGGCTGTCAACCGCATGCGCGGCCCCGACCTCGGGATCTTGATCATCACGCACTACACGCGGGTCCTCGAGTTCATCAAGCCTGACTTCGTGCATGTCCTGGTGGACGGGAAGTTCGTCCTGTCGGGCGGGCCCGAGGTCGCGGATCGTTTGGAAAAGACCGGTTACTCCGAGTGGGTCACCGAGGAAGAGCCGAAGGAGGTCGCCTGATGGCAACCGTACCGAAAGTCGAGGTCGGAACCGACTACAAGGAGAAGTACGGCTTTTTCGTCCCCGAGGAATACGTCTTCAAGGCCAAGCGCGGCCTCAACCCCGAGATCGTGAAAGAGATCTCGTGGATGAAGCAGGAGCCCGAGTGGATGACGAAAATGCGTCTCCGCTCACTCGAGATCTTCCGCAAGAAGCCGATGCCCACGTGGGGCGCGGACCTCTCGGTGATCGACTTCGAGAACATCTTCTATTACCTCAAGGCGTCCGACAAGCAGTCGAAGACCTGGGAGGATCTGCCGCCTGACATCAAGGCGACGTACGACCGGCTCGGCGTGCCGGAGGCCGAGCGGAAGTTCCTCGCCGGCGTCTCGGCGCAGTACGAGTCCGAGGTCGTCTACCACTCGCTGCAGAAGGAGCTGACGGCCAAGGGAGTCATCTTCACCGACACCGACTCCGCTCTTCGCGACTACCCAGAGCTGTTCAAGGAGTACTTCGGAACCGTCATCCCGCCCGCGGACAACAAGTTCTCGGCGCTGAACACGGCGGTGTGGTCGGGCGGGTCGTTCATCTACGTGCCGAAGGGCGTGCGGGTGGACATCCCGCTGCAGGCGTACTTCCGCATCAACGCGGAGAACATGGGCCAGTTCGAGCGCACCCTTATCATATGTGATGAGGGTAGCTTTGTGCATTATATTGAAGGTTGCCACTCACCTAATGCAACAGTAAGAGTATCAGATGGCGAGAAGCAGATCCAGTTCGTTGAGGCCGGCGACTTCGTCCTAACGCATAAGGGCCGCTGGCGCGAAGTCTTAGAAACGCAGAAGCGCAAGCATCGCGGCGACATACTCTCCATTGAGTTCGAGGGTGAGCGTTATCGCCAACTGAGCGTCACCCCAGGGCACCCCTTCCTGGTTGGTCACAGGGAGGCCGACGGTTCTATCACCCAGGACTGGCGCGAGGCGCATCAGTTGCAGAAGGGCGATTTGCTCGCGGTCCCGATGATCAACGAGCCTTCGATCGCGCCCGAGACTGACCTGTCGACGGAGGTGTCAGTCGGACGTGGGCGCCACACCGCGGTGCTCGAAGACACGACAGTGAAGTTGTCGATCGCGACGTGCTGGTTGATCGGCGCCTATCTCGCGGAAGGAACTGTTCCCGCCAATGAGTCGTATGTGGTGTTCGACAGCCATACCGACGAGGTCGTCGAGCGGAGCCGCATTCGGCAAACCATGCTCGAAGTCTTTGGGCTTGAGCCGTGGGAGTACACGTACCCCAACCGAGCTGGCGTGTCACTTCGCTACGGCTCAGTTCGAGCCGCGCGGTGGTTTATCGATCAGGTCGGAAGGCTAACCGCCAACAAGCGCCTTCCGGATTGGGTGTTTGGGCTCCCATCTGAGCAGCGCGCGGCCATAGTGGCCGGGTTCTACGCAGGTGAAGGCAACTGGAATGCGGATGTAGATTGCTACCGGATTAACCAGACCAATCAATCGCTCGCACAGCGGATGCGCGAGCTACTTCTGTCTCTTGGAATCCGTTCCTCGCTTTCACGAAGTGGTCGGCCAGCGCCGCGGCAGGCGATTTGGCAGCTGTACATCTGCCCGCAGGACAATGGCCTCTTCGAGGAGAAGGTGCTCGGTACTGTGCAACTGCCACGCAAGCACCCACGCGCGTCACTCGAGATCGCCGATGGTTTCATGTGGGCGCCCGTTCGGTCGATCAACACGATCTGGACAGAGATGGACGTCTACAACCTCAAAGTGGAAGAGGACGAGAGCTATGTCTGCGAAGGCGTGGTGTCGCACAACTGCACGGCCCCGATCTACACGACCGACTCGCTGCACTCGGCGGTGGTCGAGATCATCGTCAAGAAGAACGCGCGGTGCCGCTACACGACGATCCAGAACTGGTCTACCAACGTCTTCAACCTGGTGACCAAGCGCGCCATGGCCTACGCCGACGCGACGATGGAGTGGGTCGACGGCAACCTCGGCTGCCTCGCAGCAGGAACACTCGTCGAGACAGAAACTGGTCGAAAGGCGATCGAATTCGTCGCCGCTGGAGATCGAGTTTGGAGCCGCGATTCGACCGGCGAAATGATCCTTCAGCCGGTCACAGCAACGAAGGTGAATCCGCCAAGACCGACCTGGCGCATTGAAACCTCCAGTTCGTCCGTAGTGGCGACGGATAACCACCCGTTCCTAATTCGTCGCGGGCAGTCGGGCTTCGCGTGGACGCCGCTTAACGCGGTTAGGACCGGTGACGAGATCGTCGTTGCTGAACCCGTCTGGGCGCCGGACGGTCAGCACAGACATGCGGCAATCGGAGTCTTGACGCGACCGCAGACTCGCACGACGGCCGTAACTGCGGTCGTGCCTGATGCCGAGCGGGTGACCTACGACATCGAGGTCGAGGGAACCGCGAACTTCATCGCTAACGGCATCGTGGCGCACAACTCTCAGATCACGATGAAGTACCCGAGCGTCTACCTGATGGAGCCGGGCGCGAAGGGCGACGTGCTCTCGGTCGCGTTCGCGGGCAAGGGCCAGCACCAGGACGCCGGCGGCAAGATGATCCATGTCGCGCCCAACACGACGTCGACAATCACTTCCAAATCCATCTCCAAGGGCGGCGGGCGCACCTCGTACCGCGGCCACATCAAGATGTACCCGGGCGCCCACAACAGCAAGTCGTTCGTCAAGTGCGATGCGCTCCTGCTCGATGACGAGTCGCGCTCCGACACGTACCCGTACAACGACGTCGACGCGGAGAACGTGACCCTCGGCCACGAGGCGACGGTGAGCAAGGTCTCCGACGAGCAGCTCTTCTACCTGATGAGCCGCGGCATCACCCGCAGCGAGGCCGAGACGATGATCGTCAACGGCTTCATCGAGCCGTTCACCAAGGAGCTTCCCCTCGAGTACGCGGTGGAGCTGAACCGGCTCATCCAGCTCGAGATGGAGGGCTCGGTAGGCTGAACATGGGACTGAACGCGGAAACCCTGGACGAGCTCCGGGGTGAACCCGGCTGGCTGCACGACCGCAGGCAGTCGGCCCTGGCCACCTACGAGCGACTGCCCGCGCCGAGCAAGACGGATGAGGAGTGGCGGCGGACCGACGTCAGCCGCTTCGACCTGGGCCAGTACTCGAAGCTCGAGCACCTCAACGGACAGAAGCTTGTCCTTCCGTCCGCGCTGCCGAAGGGCGTCATCCTCAAGCCGCTCCGCCAGGCCGCCAAGGACCACCCCGACCTGGTGGAGCCGCGGTTGTTCTCCCTTGTGCACGCAGACCGCGACCGGTTCACCGCCCTCCACGCGGCGTTCTTCACCGGCGGCACCTTCCTGTACGTCCCCGACGGGGTCGTCATCGACCAGCCGATCATCGGCCAGCACTTCTCGCATGAAGGCGGCACGAGCGTCCTGCCGCACACGCTGATCGTCGCCGGCAAGAACTCGCGATTCCACTATCTCGACGAGTACGTCGCCGAGCAAGAGGACGAGGCCGGTTACCGCAGCGGATCGACCGAGATCTTCCTCGGCGATGGAGCAGAGGTGGGTTACGTCGCCGTCCAGAAGTGGGGCCGGAACGTCTGGCACTTCGCCGACCAACGCGCCGAGCTGCAGAAGGACTCGAGCCTGAAGCTGTTCAACGTCACCCTCGGCGGCAAGTTCTCCAAGACGCGCGTCGAAGCATCGCTCGTGGGTCAGGGCGCCAACGCGGAGCTGAAGGCGATCTACTTCGCGTCAGGCGACCAGTTCTTCGACTTCCACACGCTGCAGGACCATCGCGTCGGCAACACCCGCTCCGACCTGCTGTTCAAGGGCGCGCTGCAGGACACCGCGCGCACCGTCTATGCGGGGCTGATCCGGATCGAGAAGGGCGCCGCGCGGTCGGACGCGTACCAGGCCAACCGCAACCTCGTGCTGTCCGACCACGCGAAGGCGACTTCGATCCCGATGCTCGAGATCGACAACAACGACGTGCGCTGCACCCACGGCGCGACTGTCGGCCCTGTCGACCCGGAGCATCTCTTCTACCTGCGCTCGCGCGGCATCCCCGAGACGACCGCGAAGCGGATGCTGATCCAGGGATTCTTCGGCGCGGTGCTGGAGCGCATCCCGTTCGAGCACGCGCGCAAGCTGGTCGAGGCGGAGCTGGAGGCGCGCATTGGCTAGCCACCGCGTCGCCTCGATCGACGAGCTTCCGGCCGACACGATGAAGCGCGTCGACGCGGGCAGCACGCCGGTGTGTCTCGTCCACGCCGAGGACGGCAGCTTCTACGCGCTCAACGACGTCTGCACGCACGAAGAGTTCTCCCTGAGCGATGGAGAGCTGTGGGGCTTGGACGTGGAGTGCCCTCAGCACGGTTCGCGCTTCAGCCTTCAGACGGGCAAGGTCACCGGGCTTCCGGCGGTGATCCCGGCGACGACCTATCCCGTGAAGATCGAGGGCTCAGACATATTCGTCGAGGTGCCTGAGTGATCATGGCCCCGCGAACCATCGACGTCGCCGCGGTCAGGAAGGACTTTCCGATCTTCGAGACCGGCATCGCCTACCTCGACTCCGCCAACACCTCGCAGCGGCCGCGTCAGGTGACCGGCGCGATGCTGGAGTATTTCGAGAAGTACAACTCGAACATCCATCGCGCCGCGTACCGCATCGCCGAAGAGGCGACCGTCCGCTACGAGGCGACCCGCGAGAAGGTGCGCGCGTTCATCAACGCGGCGTCGACGAAGGAGATCATCTACACGCGCGGCACAACCGAGGCGATCAACCTTGTCGCCTACTCGTGGGGCCGCAAGAACATCACGTCAGGCGACCTGATCGTGCTCACCATCCTCGACCACCACTCGAACATCGTCCCGTGGCAGATCCTCGCCGCCGAGAAGGGGGCCGAGATCCAGTACGTCGACATCGACGAGAGGGGCGAGCTCCTACAGGATCAGTATGCGGAGCTCCTGAAGCGCGGCCCCAAGCTCGTCGCCTTCAACCTGGTCAGCAACGCGATGGGCACCATCAACCCGGCCCGCGAGATGGTGGCCGCCGCGAAGAAGGCCGGCGCGACGGTGCTCGTCGACGGAGCGCAGAGCACTCCCCACCAGCCGGTCGACGTACGCGCGCTAGGCTGCGATTTCTACGCGTTCAGCGGGCACAAGATGCTCGGCCCGACCGGGGCCGGAATCCTGTACGGCCGCCGTGAGCTGCTCGAGGCGATGGACCCCTTCATGGCCGGAGGCGACATGATCCGCACGGTCCGAATCGAGGGCACGACGTACCACGACCTGCCCTGGCGCTTCGAGGCCGGCACGCAGGCCATCGCCGAGGTGATCGGACTTGGTGCCGCGGTCGACTACCTCAGCGAGCTGGGCATGGACGCGGTGCGGGCCCACGAGCTCGAAATCACCGAGTACGCGTACGAGGCGCTGAGCGACATCGACGGGCTGACCGTCTACGGCCCGCCGCCTTCGCGCCGCGCAGGCGTCATCTCCTTCGCGCTGGAGGGCATCCACCCGCACGACCTCGCGACGATCGCCGACCGCGACCAGGTCTGCCTGCGCGCCGGACATCACTGCGCGATGCCGCTGATGACCCGCCTGGGCGTGCCGGCGACCGCCCGCGCGTCCTTCTACGTCTACACCCAGAAGGATGAAGTCGACCGCCTGGTGGGTTCCATCCAAGAGGCCCAGAGGATCTTCAAATGAGCACCGCAGCCGACGACCAGTTCTACCGGGAATACATCCTCGACCACTACAAGAACCCGCGGAATTACGGCCGCCTCGAGCACCCGGACATCACGCACGAGGAGGACAACCCTCTTTGCGGCGACATCGTGGGGATGGACTTCCAGGTGCGCGAGGGCGTGATCGAGGACATCCGCTTCCACGGCCGCGGCTGTGCCATCTCTCAGGCTTCCGCCTCGCTCTTGACCGAGCGATTGAAAGGGCTGCAGCTCGAGGACGCCAAGAAGATCACCAAGGACGACGTGCTCGGCGAGCTGGGGATCCAGATCTCGCCGGCGCGGATCAAGTGCGCCCTGCTCTCGCTGAAGGTTTTGAAGGTCGGCGCCTATGGATTGGCCGGCGACGATGAGGAGTAGTAGATAGAGATGACCGAACAGACCGCACCGTTTCGCGAGGTTACCCTCGACGAGGTTCAGAAGCTCATCGACGACGGGTACGACCTGGTCGACGTGCGCGACTACTGGGAGTGGGACCGCGGTCACATTCCCCAGGCCCGCCACGTTTTCCTGGACGAGATCCTGAAGGACCCGAAGGGCCACAAGTTCCGCGACAAGACCCTCTTCGTCTGCGCGGTGGGCAACCGCTCGGCCATCGCGGCGGAGATGGCGGTCGCCCTGGGCACGAAGGACGTCGTCAATTTCCGCGGCGGCACGGACGCGTGGCGCAAGGCCGGCCTTCCGCTCGAGAAGCCGTGAGCGAAGCTCCCGCCCCCACTACGATGGTCGCGCCTGACGCGACCGTGAAGCCTGAGGACGTGATCGAGGTCCTGCGCCAGTGCTTCGACCCCGAGATCCCGGTCAACATCATCGACCTCGGCCTGGTCTACGACATCGCGATCAAGCCGGAGCGCGTCGACGTGAAGATGACCCTGACCGCGCTGGGCTGCCCGATGGCGGCCGACGTGATGGCGGACGTCCGCGACCACCTGCTGACGCTGCCCGGCATCGCCGACGCCGGCGTCGACATCGTCTACGAACCCGTGTGGACCCCAGAGCGCATGTCGGAAGAAGCGCGCTGGGAATTGGGGATGGTCTAAGGCCAGGCACAACCCCTCATTGCCGGACAATCCGTGGATTGTGGACCTGAATTGCTTGCTTCGTCCGGACTAACCGAGATAGTCGAGAATCGGCTCTATCTACTATTAGTCTCGAAGTGGCGGAGTTCAGCCCAGGGCTGGAAGGTGTGGTGGCTGCTGAAACCGCCGTCAGCGAAGTCGACGGCGCCGGCGGCCGTCTCATCTATCGCGGCGGATACCTGATCGAGGACATCGTGCCCGTGGCGGGGTACGAAGAAGCCGCGTATCTGCTTTGGCACGGTGAGCTGCCGGCCGAATCGGAGCTTGCGGCATTGCGGCGGCAGATGTCGAACGCGCGGAGCCTCAACAAATCCGGACGCGGCGCTCTCGTCGCCTTGGATCAGCAGACCAATGCGATGGACGTCCTCCGGACCGTCGTCTCCGCGCAGGGCGCCAGCAAGACACTCAACAAACCGACGCTCGATGAGGCTATCGCTCTCACCGCCGTATTTCCCACGATCGTCGGCGCGGCGCATCGCCGCCGGCAGGGCAAGGACGTCGTCGAGCCTCGCGCCGACCTGGGCCACGCCGCCAACCTGCTCTGGATGATGAGCGGCGAAGAGCCGAAGTCAGACCAGGTCCACTGGCTCGACAGCTACCTCGTGCTCCTCGCCGACCACGGACTCAACGCATCGACATTTGCGGCTCGCGTCGTCGCGTCGACCGGCAGCGACCTGACCTCCTGCGTCGTGGGCGCGATCGCGGCCCTGAAGGGGCCGGCCCATGGCGGGGCCACATTCGCTGCCCGAACCATGCTGGACAAGATCGGCACGGCCGAGAACGCCGAGCGGTGGCTCACCGAAGCTCACGCTCGCCATGAGCGATTCTCGGGTTTTGGGCACCGCGTCTATCGAACCTACGACCCTCGCGCGAAGATCCTGCGCGAGATGGCGAAGACCGCATCACCGGAGCTCTACAAGACCGCCGCGCGAACTGAGGAAGTGGCGCTGAAGATCCTTCACGACGCGCATCCGGACCGGCCGAACGCCACCAACGTGGACTTCTGGGCCTCCGTCGTTCTGACGGGCGCCGGCATCCCCAAGGAGCTGTTCACCTCGATATTCGCGACGTCTCGCGTGTCGGGATGGACGGCGCACGTGCTCGAGTCGCTGTCCGACCTTCGCCTCATCCGCCCCGCCTCGCGCTGGACCGGACCTGAGCCGGGCCGGAAACCCGCGCAGCTCGCCAAGCGATGACGAGCAACTACGTCCCAGGTCTCGAAGGCATCGCGCCCCCCGCGCAACCACGGCGCGGGGACCCGGCAGGTAGACGGGTTTGAGCAACTACATTCCGGGCCTGGAAGGCATAATCGCGGCTCAAACCCGGATCTCCATGGTCGACGGCGAAAACGGCCGGCTCGTCTACCACGGCTACGTGATAGCCGACCTCGCCGAGGAGATGTCCTTCGAGGAGGTCGCGCACCTGCTGTGGCACGGCCGCCTGCCGACCCGCGCAGAGCTCGACGCGCTGACTCTGGAGCTGGCGGGATCGCGCGCCCTTACGCCCGCCGCGACCGCGACCCTCGAGGCGCTGCCCACGGATACGGACCCGATGGACGTCCTGCGCAGCGTCGTCTCGGTGCAGGGCGTCGAGCACCGGCTCGAGAAGCCGACCGTCGCGCTGGCGATCCATCTCACGGCGTCGTTTCCGACGATCCTCGCCGCGTTCCACCGGCGCCAGCAAGGCCAACCTGCCATCAAGCCCCGCGCCGACCTCGGGCACGCCGCGAACTACCTCTACATGATGAACGGCAAGGAGTCGAGCCCGGAGATCGTCCGTGCCCTCAACACCTACCTCGTGCTCCTCGCCGACCACGGGATGAACGCCTCGACGTTCACAGCCAGGGTCATCGCTTCGACGGATTCCGACCTCGCCTCCTGCGTGGTCGGCGCAATCGGCGCGTTGAAGGGACCTGCGCACGGCGGCGCGCCCTCGGCCGTCATCGAACAGCTCGAGCAGATCGGCACCGCGGAGAACGCGGAGCGCTGGATGCGCGAGGCGCGGACGCGCAAGGTCAAGTTCATGGGCTTCGGCCATCGCGTCTATCGCGTGTACGATCCGCGGGCCAAGATCCTGAAGGCGATGTGCGAGCGGATGAACCCGAAGTTCTACGCGCTCGCGACCAAGGTGGAGGAGGTGGCGCTGCGCATCCTCCACGAGGAGCATCCCGAGCGTCCGCAATCGACCAACGTGGAGTTCTACTCGGCAGGCGTCCTGCAGGCGATTGGGCTTCCCAAGCAGTACTTCACGCCAACCTTCGCAGTCTCTCGGGCGGCGGGATGGACGGCTCATGTGCTCGAGCAGGTGGCCAACAACCGCATAATCCGGCCGCAATCGGAATACATCGGACCGGAGCCGCGGAAACCAGTGCCACTCGCCGAGCGGGGCTGACCCTCCGACTCGACGCTTCCGCCCGGCGCAACCTCGGCGCCGCCGGGCTCGCGTGGTTCCTCCTCATCGCCATCGCGCTGACAGGGTGGTTCGTGGTGATCGTCCCGCTCCGCGCGGATATCCTCGACAACGACCTCACCCTCGTGTACATCGGGGCCCGCATCGGCCTCGAGCACGGCTGGAGTCAGATCTATTCGCTCTCGCTGCAGCACGACCTGTTCGCCCAGCTGCGCCCACGGGCGGTCTTCAACGACGGTGAGCGCTTCATCTCGCCACCCCCTTATGCATGGCTGGTGGTGCCGCTGACGGTGTTCGGCCCCGTCGGCGCCACGTTCGTTTGGCTGGCCGTCTCATTGATCGCGCTGGGGGCGGCCTGGTGGATCGCCGCACCCGGCCTGATGCCGACACGGATGCTGTGGCTGCTCGGCGCGCTGGCCTGGTACCCGGTGCTCTACGGCCTGAGCCTCGCCCAGGCGGACCTCGTCATCCTTGCCGTGGTCGCGGTGGCGTGGATGCTGGCCGAGATGGAAAGGCCATACGCCGCGGGGATCGTGCTCGGCATCTCCGTTTTCAAGCCCCAGCTCACCCTCCTCCTGCCCGTCGCTCTGCTGTTCGCGGGCCGCTGGAGGATCGCCGCGGCATGGGCGGCCGCTGCCGCGGCGCTAGCATTGATCTCGCTCGCGGCCATCGGCCCGCAAGGACTCCACGCGTACTTGGGCCTTCTCAACGAGGCCCAGCACGTGGCGAACAACCGCTACTTCACATTGGCCTACGTGTTCGGGCCTGGCACGCTGACCTACGTAGTGCAGGCGCTGATGGCCGCGGCGACGATGGTGAACGCGTACGTCAACCGGAACACGTCGAACGGAAGGATATTCGCGCTCGGCATCGTCGCCACGATGCTGTGCGCGACGTACTGGCACCTGCAGGACCTCACCATCCTCGGCCTCGCGGCCTGGCTCTTCTGGCGCGACCGGCCGCCGGCCTGGCAGCGAGCATGGCTGCTCGTGATCGCGATCGCGGGCGAGTTCGCCTGGCCCCTCACACCCCTGCCGCTGCTGGTCGCAGTCGCAGTGTGGTTCGTCATCTTGAGCGTGCGTCAACAGCCGTCCCGGGTCGCGGCTTGAACCCGTGACGGCGGCGGATGTGCGCGTGCCACACGCGCGCCTGATCGTCGTCCTCGCCGCGCTTTTGGCCTGCTCGGCGATGCTGTGGCTGACCCGTGCGTCGTCCTTCTACTTCGACGAGTGGACGTTCATCACGACAGCCCCGGACTGGACGCTTGCGACCTACTTCCAGCCGCACAACGAGCACCCCTCGATCCTGTTTCACCTGGTCTACGCGGGCCTGCTCCACACCTTCGGGCTTCACAGCTACCTGCCCTACATGGCGCTCCTCTTGATCGCGCACGCGGCCAATGTCGTGCTTCTGTTCGAGCTCGTTCGGCGCCGCGCCGGGGACGGGATCGGCCTGGCCGCGGCGGCCCTGCTGCTGCTCCTCGGCGCCGGCTGGGAGGACCTCCTGTGGGCCTTCCAGATGGCCTGGCTGGCCTCGGTGGCGTTCGGCCTGGCCGCCCTGCTGGTACTGCCGCGCCGTGCGGCCTTGGCCGCCGGCCTGCTTCTGATCTCCCTGATGTTCTCGGCCGTCGGCCTGTTCTTCGCCGTCGCGGCAGCGTTGCAGCTCGCCCTGATCCCGGAGAGGCAGCGTGAGCTTCTGTGGCTTGCCCCGGTGGGAGTGGCTCTTGCCGCCTGGTACGTCGCCTTCGGGCGCTTCGCCGGCCACCCTAATCCCCAGCCGACGGCCGCGAACCTGCTCCTCGACCCGCCCTACACGCTGTGGGGCCTGAGCCAGAGCGCGGCCGGCGTGATCGGGGAAGGCGGTTGGGTCGGGGTGCCTCTCCTGGTCGCGGCGCTCGTGGCCGTCGCCTGGCGCTGGCGGCGCCACGGGCCAGACGCCTTCGCGATCGGGGTAGCGACCGGCCTGGTCGCCTTCTACCTCGTCACAGGCCTCACCCGGGCGCAGCTCGGGGTGCAGCAGTCGGGCGCCTCTCGCTACGTGTACGTGGCGGCCGTGCTGTGGCTGATCCTCCTCGCCGACGCGGCGCAAAGCCTTCCGTGGCGGGGCACGTGGCGCCCGGCGCTCATCGCCCTGGTCTTTCTCGCCTGTTTCAACAGCGGCGCCCTGCTCTTCAGCTACGGGGCCGCCCGGACCGTGCTCATGGCAAAGGAGCAGTCGGACTACAGCGCCCTCGCCTTCGAGAAGGGAGATCCCTGCCTCGATCCGAAGAGCGGCCCAGACCCCGTGGTGATGCCGTTCGTCACGGCGGCGATGTACTACCGGGCGGTCGACTGGTACGGCGACCCGGCCACGCTCCCGGTCACCGATCGGGCGAGCTACGCGGCCGCTTTGGCGCGGTTGAGGAAGCCTGATTGTTAGCGGCTCCTACACTTAAGCGCAGTGCCCAACTTCGATTTCGACGTCGCCATCCTGGGAGGCGGGATGGGTGGTTACCCGGCCGCGATCCGGGCCTCGCAACTGGGGCTGAAGGTCGCGCTGGTCGAGTCCAACAAGCTCGGCGGTACCTGCCTCCACATCGGCTGCATCCCGACCAAGGCGCTGCTCGAGTCGTCTGAGCTGTACCACCGGGTGGCGACCCGGGGCGCCGAGTTCGGGATCAAGGCCGAGGTCGTCGGCTACGACTACCCACGCATCGCCCAGCGCCGCGACGCCGTGGTCGGGCAGCTCTACAAGGGCGTCCAGTACCTGATGAAGAAGAACAAGATCGAGGTCATCGAGGGCAAGGGCAAGCTCCGCGACCGCAACACGATCGAGGTCGGGGCCAAGAAGATCACGGCCAAGGACCTCATCGTCGCCACGGGCTCGACGGTCAAGACGCTGCCCGGGCTCGAGCTCGACGGCCAGTTCATCGTCTCGTCCGACAACGCAGTCGTCTCGAAGGAGGCGCCGGAGTCGATCGTGATCATCGGCGCCGGGGCGGTCGGCGTCGAGTTCGCGACCTTCTACAGCCAGCTCGGCGTCAAGGTGACCCTGCTGGAGGCGCTCGACCGCCTGGTCCCTCTCGAGGACGAGGACGTGTCGAAGGAGCTGCTGACGGCCTTCAAGAAGGCAGGCATCGACTGCCGGGCCGGAGTCAAGGTCAAGGGCGCGAAGAAGGCGCGCGACGGAGTGAGCGTCGACACCGACCAGGGCGAGGTATGGGGCAAGCAATTGCTCGTGGCCGTCGGCCGCGCGGCGGTGTCGAAGGAGATCGGCCTCGACGCAGTCAAAGTGGAGACGTATCCAAACGGGTTCATCAAGGTCGACGAATGGATGCGCACCTCAGCCGAGGGCGTCCACGCCATCGGCGACGTCGTGGGCGGCTACCTGCTCGCGCACGCCGCGTCGCATGAAGGGATCGTGGCCGCCGAGGACATCGCCGGCCAGAGGCTGGCGCCGATGGAGCAGGATCTCGTGACGCGCTGCACGTACTCGCACCCGCAGGTCGCATCGGTGGGCATGACCGAGAAGCAGGCTCGCGAAAAGGGACACGAGGTGAAGGTCGGCAAGTTTCCGTTCTCCGCCATCGGCCGCGCCCAGATCCACGGCGAGACCGCGGGCTTCGTGAAGATGGTGGCCGACGCGAAGACGGGTCAGATGCTGGGCACGCACATCGTCGGCCCGGAGGCGACCGAGCTCATCGCCGAGCCGGCGCTGACCCAATTGTTCCAGGGCGACGCCTGGGAGCTGGGCCGCAACATCCACCCCCACCCGACGTTGAGCGAAGCCGTGATGGAGGCCGCGATGGCCGTGGACGGCCACGCCATCCACTTCTAGGCAATCACCGGCATGGCGCAGATCACGAAAACCAGAGGCCCTTCCTTCAGCCCCGAGTGGCGCTTCCAAGAACCGATCGCCTGGCGGGACACGGAGCTCGACGAGAAGACTCTGCGGGAGTGGTTCCACTACATGCTGCTCGGGCGCCAGATCGACTATCGCTTCCAGGTCCTCAACCGCCAGGGCCGCGCGCCGTTCATCATCTCGTGCGCCGGCCACGAGGCGGCGCAGATCGGCGCCGGCTGGCCTCTCAAGCCGAAGTACGACTGGCTCGCGCCTTACTACCGCGACGTCGTGCTGTGCATGCGCGTCGGCATGACCCCGCTCGACCTGATGCTCGCGGTGCTGGCCAAGTCCGCGGACCCAGCCTCGGGCGGCAAGCAGACTCCGGGCCATTTCTCCGACTCGCGGCTGAACATCACCTCCGGCGGATCCCCTGTCGCGACGCAGATGGTGCGCGGCGCCGGGGTGGCATACGCCTTGAAGATGGATGGCACCGACAAGGTCCTGATGACCTGCTACGGCGAAGGCGCGGGGGCGGAGGGCGACGCGCACGAGGCCTTCAACTTCGCCGCCATCTACAAGCTGCCCGAGGTCTTCGTCTGCGAGAACAACGGCTTTGCCATCTCGACGCCGTTCCGCAAGGAGTACGCGATCGACTACGTGGCGCAGCGGGCCGCGGGATACGGGTTTCCCGGCGTCACCGTCGACGGCCGTGACCCGGTCACGTGCTACGTCGTCTCGAAAGAGGCGGTCGCTCGGGCGCGAGCAGGTGAGGGCCCGACTCTGATCGAGTGCCTCGTGGACCGGCTCGGCGCGCACTCGTCCGAGGACGACCAGCGCCGCTATCGGACCCAGGAAGAGATCGAGCTGCTGGCGCAGAACGACTGCCTCGAGCAGTTCAAGAAGCGCCTGATCGAGGAGAACGTGCTGTCGGCGAGCGAGGTCGCCCAGCACGAGGAGCAGGTCAAGGAAGACGTCACGCAGGCGACCCGCGAGGGGATGGATTCGCCCGACCCCGCCCCGGAGGACGCGCTGACCAACGTCTACGCCATCGAGGTGCCCAAGGCGATCGACCCTGCTCCGGAGCTCGAGACGGAAGACATGAACATGGTCGCCGCGCTGCGGTCCGCGCTGAACGAGGAGATGGAGCGCGACGAGCGCGTGATGGTGCTGGGCCAGGACGTCGGCAAGAAGGGCGGCGTGTTCTTGGTGACGGATGGGCTGCGCGCCCGCTACGGCGAGGACCGCGTGATCGACACCCCGCTGGCGGAGTCGTCCATCGTCGGTGTCGGGCTCGGCCTCGCCATCGCGGGCAAACGGCCCGTGGCGGAGATCCAGTTCACCGACTTCGCGCACATGGCCTTCAACTCGATCACCAACGAGGCCGCGAAGTACCGCTACCGCAGCGACGGCGACTGGTCGGTGCCGATGGTCGTGCGCGCGCCGATGGGAGGTCACGCCCACGGCGCCCTGTACCACTCGCAGTCGATCGAGGCGCGATTCGCGACGCCGGGCCTCAAGATCGTCATCCCCTCCGGCCCGTACGAGGCGAAGGGTCTTCTTCTGGCGGCGATCCGCGACCAGGACCCGGTCCTCTTCTTCGAGCACAAGCGCCTCTACCGCATGTTCAAGGAGCCCGTGCCGAAGGGCGAATACCTCATCCCGCTGCAGAAGGCGCGCACCGCTCTAGAGGGCAGCGACATTTCCGTCTTCTGCTACGGCCTGATGGTGCATTACGCCCTCGAGGCGGCCAAGAACGTGGAGGCCGACGGCGTGAGCGTCGAGATCATCGACCTCCGCACCGTCTACCCTCTGGACCGCGACGCGATCATCGCCTCGGCGCGCAAGACAGGCAAGTGCCTGGTCCTCTACGAGGACAACTTCAGCATCTCCGTCGGCTCTGAGGTCGCCGCGCTTATCGCCGACGAGGCGTGGCGCTGGCTCGACGCTCCCGTCAAGCGCTTCGGCGGTCTCGACGTTCCATCGATGCCGTACGCGATTCCGATGGAGGAGTACTTCATGCCGACGCCGGACAAGATCACCAAAGTTTTGAAGGACCTGGCGGCGTACTGATGGCTGGCAAAACCACGCGCGTCGTGATGCCCCAGCTCGGAGAGTCTGTGCACGAGGGCACGATCTCGCGCTGGCTCGTCAAGCCGGGGGACAAGGTCGTGGAGTTCGAGCCGATGCTCGAGGTGGATACGGACAAGGTCAACGCCGAGGTGCCGGCCCCGGTGTCCGGGATCCTGCGCGAGATCCTGGCCAAGGAAGGCCAGACGGTGCAGGCGGGCGCCGAGATCGCCGTGGTCGAGACAGGCGACGGCGCGGTGGACGCCACGCCCGAGGCGGCCCAACCGGCTGCCGCCCCGAAAGTCGCCGAAGAGGTGGCGAAAGCGCCCGCGTCGAAGGAACCGCCCAAGGTTCAGCAAGAGGCCGCCAAAGAGCCGGCGCCTGCTCCAGAACCAGAACCGCCCACGGTTTCGAAGGAGGGTTCGCCCCCACCCGGCGGCTCCGCCGCCGACCTCCCCGGCGAGCGGGGAGGTGAAGGAGAGCACCGCTACTCGCCCGGCGTGCAGATGGCCGCTTCCGAGCTGAAGGTCGACCTTACGAAGGTCACCGGAACGGGCCTCGGCGGCCGCGTCACGAAGAAGGACGTGCAGGACTTCGCGGCGAAGAGCAACGCCGCACCCCCACCGGCCCCGGCGGCTCCCGCGCCCAAGACCGCAGCCGCAGGCGACCAGGTCGTGCAGCTCACGCGCGTGCGCCGCCTGATCGCCGAGAACATGACGCGCTCCAAGCAGACCATCCCCCACGCGTGGCAGACGCAAGAGGTGGACATGTCGGGCGTCGTGGCCAATCGCGCCGCCAACAAGGCCGCCTTCCAGAAGCAGGAGGGCTTCTCGCTCACCTACCTCCCGTACGTGATGGCCGCGACGATCTCGGCGCTGCGCGAGCATCCGGAAGTCAACGCGACGTTCAACGAGACGGAGCTCATCATCCACCGCGACATCAACCTCGGGATCTCGGTCGGGATGGAGGACACGCTCCTGGTCCCGGTCGTCCGCAAGGCTGATGGGCTATCGATCGCCGGCCTCGCGCGTGCCGTCAACGATCTCGCGACACGCGCGCGCAACAAGCAGCTGAAGGCCGACGAGCTCACCGGCGGGACGTTCACGGTCAACAACTCGGGCACGTTCGGCACGCTCTTCAGCTATTCGGTCATCAACCCAGGACAGGCCGGCATCCTCACCATGGAGGCGATCGTCGAGAGGCCCGTCGCCGTGGAAGGGATGATCGGGATCAAGCCCTTGATGTACCTCTGCTTCTCGTTCGACCACCGCGTGCTCGACGGGCTGCAGGCTGCGCGCTTCCTGACCTCGTGCCAGAAGTGGCTCGAGGCCGTCACCGTGGAGACGCCGGTCTACTAAACCGGTCTTACTCGATGGTCCTCTGGCCGAGAATGTGGCGCGCTCCTATGAGGAAACCGCCGCTCTGGCTCGCCGCCGCCGCCGTCGCGTCAGCCTGGATGGCCGTCTATTCGGTCGGACGCTGGCTCCTCCAGTTCGCCACCGGCCCGGTCCACGAGGACGTGCGCCTCACCTACGTCGCCGCCGAGGCAGGCGTGCGCTACGGCTGGTCGACGATCTACGACCAGTCGGTGCTGCGCGGGCTGTCGGATTCGTTTCCAGGCGATGCCCGCTACATCGACTCGGTCATGACCTACGTGAACCCGCCGCTGCTGGCGTGGCTGTTCGCGCCCCTCACCGTGTTCTCGGAACCCGTCGCGTACGCACTGTGGACGGTGATCTCGCTTGCCGCGCTCGTCTTCGCATGGCACACCGCCGCTCCATACTCCGGACTGGCGAAGTTCACATTGCTATTCGTCTTCATCGGCCTGTGGCCGGTCCTGCTCTCGTTCTTCTTCGGCCAGCCGATCATCCTGGTCGTCGCCCTGCTGGCCGCCGCCTGGTGGCTCAGCGCGCATGAGCGGCCGCTCGCCGCGGGCGCTGCGCTCGCGGTAGCGACATTTCTGAAGCCCCAGGACGTGGTCCTTCTGCCGGTGGCCCTGCTCGTCAGCGGCCGCTACCGCGTCGTCGCGGGCTGGGCACTCGGGTGCGCCGCCCTGGGCGCGGCGACCGCGCTCAACCTCGGGTCGGCGGGCCTGACGAGCTGGTGGCACGCGATCCGCGACGGCCAGGCCAGCGCCACGCACCTCGAATACACGCTCGCCCACGTCTTCGGGCTCAGCCCGCTCACCTACGCCTTGTGGGCGATCCAGGGCGCGGCCGCCGTCTACGTCGCGTGGGCCCGCCGGGTCGAGGCCGAGATCGTTTTCGCCGCGGGAATCCTCGGCTCGGCGGCGATCGCGTTCCATTTTCACCAGGCCGACTACAGCTGCCTCGCGCTCGGCGCGTGGCTGGTGCTCCGCACCTCGCCGCCGCTTTGGCACCGGCTGTGGATGCTGCCCGGCATCCTCGCGATGCAGGCGATGATCTACCTCGTGGTCGCGCCTCAGCTCATCTGGGACGCGAGCTGGCTCGCAATCCTGGTCGCGAGCACTTTCGCTCAGGCCCGCGCGTCTTCGAGGACGGCCTGGCCGATTCCCGTCCGCCCGTAAGCGTTGCCGTTGTAGAGCATGCGGCGCGAGCCTCCGACGTCGCCGACCCATGGATAGCAGACCATCTCGGAGTCCCAGCCTTCGCTGGACACGGTGATGCCGGCCAGCTCGTCGTGCCGCGACCACTCGAGGCCGTCGTTTGACTCCGCATACCCGATGCGATAGGCGTCACCGCGATGCGAGAACCACATGCGGTAGAGGGACCCGTCCTTGACGACGTGCGGGCGGGCGATCGCGTGCTCGCCTGGATAGCTGTAATCGATGCAGACATGCCCCGTGGCGCGCCACGCGATCCCGTCTGTCGACTCCGCGTAACGGATGAGGTAGTTCGGCTCGGGCTTGGCGCCCGCCGTCCAACCCGTGCCGGACACGTACCACATCCGCCAGACGCCGCCTTCGATGAGGATCGCGGGTGAGGCGGTGGCAAATCGATCGACCCTGCTGCGCCCAAGGACCGGCTCGGCCGAAACCTTCTCGAACGTGCGCCCGTCGGTGCTGGCTGCGCAGCCGATGAAGAAGACGAACGGCACGTCGCCGGGCAGGCTCCAACCCGAGTAGTAGAGGTGTTGCGCTCCGTTTGACTTGACCAGGCATCCGCCGGTCACGCCGCTTTCGTCGAAGGCGCCCGGCGGACCCAGTCGGACCACCGGCTCGGGCTCGAATTCGGGCAACAACACCTTGCTGTCGAGGTCGACCACGGCGCGGCCGATCTGGGCCCGATTGCGCTCGTCGCGCGACGAGAAGTACACCAGCGCGCGCGTTCCGCCCAGCGTGTCGACGATGGGCAGCGCCGCGTGGCTGCGCGCCCATGCCAGGTGCGTGGGCGGCGAAAGGACGACGCCGCGCTTCGACCAGGCCACGCGGCTAGAGGTTGACGTCCCAGCTCTTCACGTCGCGCGGCTCGGTCCTGCGGACGCTGTAGACCTCGCCTTCCTCGGTGTCCTTGAGGATCGTCGCACCCGCCCCGATCAGGCAGCGGGGCGCCACCCGGACCCCGTCGCGGAAGGTCGCGTTGACGCCGATGAAGCACGAGTGGCCGATCGAGCAGTTTCCGGAGATCACGACATGCGAGGCGATGAAGCAGTGGTCGGCGATCGTCGAATCGTGCCCGATATGGTTTCCGCTCCAGAGCACGCAGTCGTTGCCGATGCGGACGAAGGGCTGCAGCACGTTCGCCTCGAAGATGAAGGTGTTCTCGCCGACCTCGACATGGCCCCACTGGTAGGACCTCGAGCTCGTGTACGAGATGAACTGATAGCCGAGCGCCTTGCACCGCTCGTAGACCTCGGTGCGACGGCGGTTGAGGCCGCTGAAGCCGATCGCGACCAGTAGCCTCACGCGGTCTGGCGGATGCGTGTCCAGCATGTCCTCGAATGCCATGACCGGCTTGCCCACGAGCTCGTCGCGGTCCTTGTACGCGCCGTCCACAGCGAACCCGAGCACCTCGTGGTCGCTGTCCTTCTCGAGATAGACGGATGCGATTCGCGCGTAATCGCCCGCTCCGAAGATCACCACCTCGCTCATTTGCGCACCAGCATCGTGAACTCGTAGAGGCCGTAGTCGTGCAGGAGCGCGACCTGCTTCGAGAAGCTCCTTTTGCAGAGGTCGAAGAAGCGGCACGGGTCGGCGTAGTAAAGGTCGGCGCGCATGCGGTCGGCGTCCGAGTAGCTCGTCAGCATGTTGAAGGCGAATCCGAGACGGCCCAGGCGGTCGAGGACCGCAAGGGTGTGAGTGACGTACTCGGTCCACTCGTCACCGGGCGTGTCGAGCTTGACGTTGAAAACTCCGCTGGCCAGCGCAAAGTCCGCCGGCTCCAGCTCTGTCTGCGACTTGACGAAGCGCCGGCCCGACCCACCGTGATCCTCGACCGCACGCGCCACCATCGCCGGCGATATGTCGAAGCCCTGGTAGTCGAACTCGTCGCCGCGCTCCTCGAGAAAGGTCACGAGTGCGCCATAACCGCAGCCATAGTCGACCACCGAGTAACTCACAGAGGGCAGGACGCGGGCAAGCTGCGTGAAGCGGAGGTTCTGCGACTCCTCCGAGTTCCAGTCCACGCCCCTCGCGGTCGTGCCGTGCTCCCGAAGGCGGCCGGTGTAGTAACGGCCGACTTTTTCGAGGATCGGGTCGAAGCTCACGAGGCGACGGCTTGCGAGGCGAAGCTCTTCATGTAGGCCGGGGCATTCGGCCCCGCGTTGAAGAGTAGGTCGAGGATCGTCACCCCGTGCTCGAACGGCCCATCGAGCTGGGGGTACTCGGGGTACCCCGAATAGTCGACGTAGGTCAGCCCGATGCCCGCCTCACGAAATTGAGCCTCGTCGATGTAGTCGCGCGCCGACGGCCCCGAGACGTACTCCGCGGCGCCCGCGCTGCGGCAGAGGCTGACGAGTCGCTCGGTGCGGTCGCCGCTTGCCTCGTAGTCAGTGGACCAGGAGAACGTGGCGGTGATGCCGAGCAATCGGCAGATACCTTCGAGGAATCGCCTGTTCACATGGCTCAGCCTCGTCTCCACCGACTCCGCATAGAGGGTGCCGATCGCGGCCCGAAACGTCTCGAAATGCGGCGCCCGCGAATAGGTCTGTTCGATGGTCTTCCAGTGCCGGGCGGCCCAGTGGCTGTCGCTGATCAGCGTTTCGTCGATCCGCTGCGTGTATCGCCCCTTCACCTGCACCGGAATGGTCAGCCAGTGCAGACCGCGCGGCGTCTTGATCAGGTTGCGGTTGCGCCAGTCGCGTCGCGTGTACTGACGGTCGTCGTAGAGGATGAACTCGTCGACCTGGTTGATGATGTCGAAATAGCCCTTCCACGGGATGTAGTTCGACTGGATGATGGCGACCCGTTTGGCACCGGCCGGCCGCGCATCAGTGGACTGATTCAACTTCTCGACGTTCTGACTTAGATCTGGGAGCGGTGCGCGGTTTCTGCACGACCTCGTCCACCACGTATAGCGGCCTGCCTTTCACCTGCTCGAAGACACGCCCGATGTAAAGGCCCGTCACGCCGGTGCTGACGATGATGAATCCGCCAATGGTGATCATCACCACCATCACGCTCGTGTAACCAGGTGGCGGATGCGCGACGGCGACGAGGTACAGGTCGTAGAGGGCGAAGAGCATCCCGGCCGCGGCCAGGAAGAAACCGAAGTACACGATGTAGAGCAGCACGTTCGTGGTTTGGAAGAACACGCCCCGGACGGCATGACGGACGAGCCGGCCGAACGTGTAGGCGCTGCTCCCGCCGGCCCGAGCGGCCTGCTGGAACTGGATCGAGCCCTGCTCGAACCCCAGCCATTGCAGCACGAAGAGGTAGTGGCGGTCGCGGTCGCCAAGCTCCAGGTACGCCTTCACCACCTTGCGGCTGAGGATGCTGAAAGTCCCGTAGCTCCCATCGATCTTCGTGCCCATGAAGGTGTTGAGCAGCTTGAAGTAGACGCGGGCGAGGGTCAGGCGCATCCACGAATGCGGACGCGAGGCGCGTCGCGCCAGCACAAGGTCGAAGCCGCCGTGGCGCGCCGAGTCGTAGAGCGTGGGGATCTCCTCAGGTGGATCCTGCAAATCGCAGTCCATCACCACCGTCCACTCGCCCTGGCTGGCGGCGAGCCCGGCCGTGATGGCGTTGTGCTGTCCGAAGTTGCGGCTGAGGCGAATCGCCTTCACGTGCGGATCCGCGCCGGCCATGGCTTTCAGCACGCTCCAGGCGCCATCCGGGCTGCGGTCGTCGACGAGGACGAGCTCGTAGTCGGACGTGATCGCCTGCAGTTGCTTCGTCAGGCGCTCATGCAGCACCGGCAAGCAGTCGCGGCATCCGTAAACGGGCACGACGACGCTGAGTTCCAATCGCCGGTGATGATAGGGCGGCGCAACAGGAGTCGCTGCGGCTTAGCCAGGTTCGTGGCCACCGGATCACTCGCTGGCGATCGGCTCACTCTTGGGTCGCGCCATGGCCAGAAAGTACCTGTGGTAAATCGAATAGGCCTCTCGGCGTTCGAGCTCGAAGTGATTCTCGAGCACGGCTCGCATGTGGTCGTCGGTCCGCGGGTGGCTGCCCTGATCGAGGCGCCACAGAAGCCTGCCCGGGAGCCACGCGGGCGCCCATACCGCGTCCAGGAAAAGGAGCCGCCCACCCGGCTTGATGACTCGCCGAGACTCGGCGACCATCTTGGCAAAGCCGTCGTCGCCCAGATGGTGCGAGATGGCCCGGAGGACGACCAGATCGATGGAGGCCGAACTCACCGGCATCCGGGTGACATCGCCCTGGACCACGCTAGCCCCACGCCCGCGGGCCACGCGAAGTCGCGCCAGGTCCAGGTCCATGCAGCAGAAGTTGCGGCCGGCGTCGAATATCCGGGCCATGATTCCGGTGCCTCCGCCGGCGTCGAGAATTCGCGCACCTGGTTCGATCGGGCCACCGCGGCCAAGGATGTCGCGGATCTTTGCCTCCGAGATCTGACTCCCGGTGACGGTCTGCACGAATTCGTAGAGGGTGGCATTCGCCAGCAGGCGCGAGATCACGAGGGCTTGGTCGCGACCGCGAAGAGAGAGCCCCCCATCGGGAGCGACACCCCCGCTCGGATCATCGAGCGGTCGGCTTCGAGGAGCGTCTCGAACGCGCGGTCCACCACCCTCGGGGCCCGGTACTCGGTTTGGGGCTCATAGGTCGAAAGGTCGCGCTGCCGGGCTCGCGAGATCGCCATCAGCGGTAGGAGCAGGCTGACAAACGACGTCAACCGCCGCACGCCGAAACCGGCGGCTCGCAGCTTGGAGGCGAGCTCTCTGCGCCGATAACGCCGCTTGTGATGGGCGAAATCGTCTCCGGCGCTCCAGAGCCGCGGATGCTGCGGGACCGACACGATGACCCCTCCCCCCGGGCGCACGCATCGGAACATCTCCGCGAGGGCCACCCCGTCCTCTTCCACGTGCTCGAGCACGTCGAGGGCGCAGATCACGTCGAACTCGGAGTCGAAGGGCATACGGCGGCAGTCCATCTGGTAAAGCTCCACTCCGGGGAGCCGGCGCGCGGCGAATTCGAGCCCGGCCTCGTACAGCTCGGATCCGGCCAGCTCGAGCTTGGGCAGCGCCTCACGAAGGCCGGCGAGGACGAAGCCGGTGCCGCAACCGATCTCGAGCAATCGCCTGGCGTCGGGAAAGTACCGGCGAAGGAGCTGTACGACCAGGCGGTTTCGCGAGCGGAACCAAAAGCTGGTGGGCTCCTGACGCACCAGGAGCTCGAACGACCGCAGCTCAAAGCCGTCGTTGGCTTCAGCCTGCTCGGGTGCAAACAGCAAGAAGTGGTTGGCGACGGGCGCACGGCCGCAGCTCGGGCACTGCCACGTATCCAGCTGGAAGCGCTGGTTGCAGCTCAGGCAGACCTTCACGAGAAGCTCCTATGTCAAGCGGCCACCGCAATCGCTGCGGCGGAACGCTGTAAATGA
>CAKZUH010000024.1 GCA_937921725.1 uncultured Chloroflexota bacterium
TCATTTACAGCGTTCCGCCGCAGCGATTGCGGTGGCCGCTTGACATAGGAGCTTCGCGTGCCGATTCTGGTGGCGCGAGTGCTCGCGCGGCCGCTGCTTTGGTGGGCGATCGCCGCGGTGTTCCTCGTCCGCGACGTGGTGGGCAACGTCCTGACCAGCCAGCGGCCCGACGCTTCGTCGGTCATCCAGGCCGGCCATCGATGGCTCCACGACCCCTCGGCGATCTACGCAGACACCGCGCAGTACCTCGCGCACACGGGGCTCGTGCCCGTGACGGGGCTGATCCGCCCGCCGGCCGCGGCGATGCTGGCCGCTCCGTTCACCGTGTTGCCGGCGTCCTGGCAGGTCCCCGCCTGGACGGTGGCCGATGCGCTGGCCGCGCTCGCCGCCCTGTTCCTCGTCCAGCGCTACGTCGCCCGCTCGCAGCTCGAGCGCGCCGTCTTCTGGGCGGTCGCCCTCTACAGCCCGCCGCTTTACGCAGAGGTCAACGCGGGCCAGATCGGCGGTTTCGTTCTCCTGCTCTCGTGCGCGGGACTGGTCGCGTTCCGGCGACCTGGCCTTTCCGGCGCGCTCGTGGCCGCGGCGGCGTCGCTGAAGCTCTATCCGGCGCTGATGATCATCGGCGCCCGGCTGCGATGGCGCCCGTTCGTGATCGGAGCTGTGGTGAGCGGGGTCCTCATCACGCTCGTCGCGTGTATCCCGCTCGGGCCCGCCGGGACATGGCAGTACGTGACCGGCGTGCTGTGGCCGTCGCTGAAGGCGCCCAACCCGGACTGTGCGCAGACCTCGGTGTCGACGCTGTTCGCGCGGTCGATCGGCGGCGACCCGTACCCGATCATCGACTCGAGCGGCGGCATCACGATCCTTCAGTCGCCGCTCCACTTCGCGGTCGTCGCCTCGATCCTCGCGGTGATCACGCTGGCCGCGACGGTCATCGCCGCGATCGTCGCCGCCCGGATGAGCAATTGGAACCCCGCTTACGGAATGGCGCTCGGCCTCGCGCTCGGAGCGCTCCTCCCGGGCGAGCTCAATCCCTATCAGTACGTGCCGCTGCTTCCGCTCGTCCTGATGGTCCTGGTCGTGGCGATCCGCAAGGCGAGGTACGCATACATCGCGCTCATCGCGGTGGGCCTAGCGCTGTTCGTGCGACAGCCCTGCCTGCTCCCGTTTCCCAACGTCTGGACGATCGGGGCGCTCATCCTGTTCGCGGTCTGCGTGGTGGCGGCTCGCGACGTCCGCGCCGAATCGCCTAATCCGTCGGCGGTCTGACGCGTCCTCGTGAGCCGTTGCGAGACAGCCAGCTGGTGTCCTTCAAGAATTCGATGAACGCGGTCACCGAGGTGGGCAGCTTGCGCCTGCGCAGGTGGACGATGTGCCAGTCGCGGCGGATCGGAAACCCGCGCACGTCGAGCTCGACCAGCCGCCCGCTCGAAAACTCCAGTGCGCAGGCGTAGCGCGAGATCACCGCGAGGCCGAGGCCTGATTCGACCGCGTGCTTGATGGCGCCGTTCGAGCCGAGCTCCATGGCGACGGTCAACTTCGCGCCCGCCTTCCGCGCCGCCTTTTCGAGCGACCATCGGCTGCCGGACGCCGCCTCGCGCATGACGAACGGAGCCTCGGCGACGTCCCTCAGGCTCAGGCTGCGCTTGCCCGCGAGGGCATGCCCCCCCGGCGCGATCACGACCAGCTCGTCGCTTAGAAAAGGAATGATCGCGAGGTCGGGATCCTTCAGCGCCGGGCCCACGACCGCGAGGTCCAGCTCGTTGCGCAGCACCTGCTCCTGCACGCGCTCGCGCGTCCCGATCTCGAGTGAGATGACCAGGCCCGGATGGAGCTTCTTGAACGCGCCGAGCGCCGCGGGTAGGAGGTAGATGCCGACGGTCGTGCTCGCCCCGACGCGGAGGCTGCCGCGCTGGATGCCGCGCATCTCCTCGATCGCGACCGTGGCCTCGTCCAGCACGTCGAGCATGCGGCGCGCGTAGCTGTAGAGCAGCGTCCCCGCCTAGGTCAGCTGGACGCGCTTGCCGAGACGGTCGAGCAGCGGCAGGCCGAGCGTGTGCTCGAGCTCCTTGACCTGGTACGAGATCGACGGCTGGCTGAGCTTGAGCCGCTGGGCGGCCAGGCTGAAGCTGTTGAGGTCGGCGACCGTTTTGAACGTGCGCAGCTGGCGCAGCGTGACAGCGCGGTCGAGGTCAACCGGGGCGGGGGTCTTGGGCACGGCGCCTACGATATATGCGGCATGGCCGCCCGCAAACCCCGGTCTCTCTCCCCCGTGCGGCGCACCACTCCGAGCCTGGAGGGGGTCGAAGCCCCGCAGCGCGAGGCGACCACGGTCTCCGAGCAAAAGATCAACCAGTACCGCAAGCGTCGCTACCAGGCGCTTCACGCCGAAACCGAAGCCGCGAACAAGCGGCGTGCCGCCGGCAAGGCGACGGCCAGGGACCGAATCGAGATGCTGCTCGACGAGGGCTCGTTCGTCGAGCTCGACGTCTTCGCCACGCACCGCGCGCACGGCTTCGGGATGGAAGACCGCAAGATCGCGGGCGACGGCGTCGTCGCGGGCTTCGGCGAGATCGACCGCCGCCCCGTCGCCGTCTACGCCTACGACGCGACGGTGTTCGGCGGCTCGCTCGGCGAGGTCACGGCCGAAAAGATCGTCAAGGTCCAGGAGCTTGCGCTCCGCAACCGCGTGCCGATCATCGGCATCAACGATTCAGGCGGCGCGCGCATCCAGGAGGGCGTCGTCGCGCTGGCGGGTTACGCGGACATCTTCTACCGCAACGTGCGCTCGTCGGGCGTGATCCCGCAGATCAGCGTCATCGCGGGGCCGTGCACCGGCGGCGCCGTCTACTCGCCGGCGATCACGGACTTCATCTTCATCGTCGCCGGCCAGGGCTTCATGTTCATCACCGGCCCCGAGGTCATCCGCGTCGTGACGGGCGAGACCATCAACTTCGACGAGCTGGGCGGCGGCACCGTGCACAACGCGACGTCGGGCGTGGCGCATTTCCTCCCGCAGACCGAGCAGGCGTGCGCCGAGGGCGTGCGGAAGCTGCTCTCGTTCCTGCCTTCCTCGAACAACGAGCGGCCGCCGTTCGTGCCGACCACGGACGACCTCGAGCGCGCGGACGTCGAGCTGCAGACCATCGTTCCAGAGGCTCCGAACAAGCCTTACGACATGCGCGAGGTCGTCTCGCGCGTGCTCGACAACCGCGAGTTCTTCGAGGTCCAGGCGTTCTTCGCGCAAAACATCATCGTTGGCCTCGGCCGGCTCGGCGGGCACGTGGTCGGCATCGTCGGCAACCAGCCGAAGGTGCTGGCCGGCGCGATCGACATCAACGCTTCGGTCAAGGCGGCGCGGTTCATCCGGTTCTGCGACGCATTCGGCATCCCGATCATCTCCTTCGTCGACGTGCCGGGATACCTGCCGGGCCGCGACCAGGAGCACGGCGGGATCATCCGGCATGGCGCAAAGCTCCTGTACGCCTACGCGGAGGCGACGGTGCCGAAGCTCGCCGTGATCACGCGCAAGAACTACGGCGGCGCCTACACCGTGATGTCGCCCAAGCAGATGGGCGCAGACTTGAACCTCGCGTGGCCGACCGCGGAGATCGCGGTGATGGGCCCGGAGGCGGCAGTGAACATCATCTACAAGCGCGACCTGGCCGCCGCCCGAGACCCTGCCGCACGGCGCAAGGAGCTCGTCGCCGAGTACACGGCCCGCTTCGCCAATCCGTACGTCGCGGCGGAGCGCGGCTACATCGATGACGTCATCGAGCCGAGCCAGACGCGACGCGAGCTGGTGCGCGGGCTCCAGTTATGCCTGCGCAAGACGGTCGAGCGGCCGCCGCGCAAGCACGGCAACATTCCTCTCTAGCCGTTCACTCTAGCCTTTCGCGGCGGCAGCTCTCCTAAGGCGCTCTGACGCTTTGCAGTACTCATCGACCGTGACGATGAGCTCGGCGTGCGACCAGGTGAGGGGTGACACCGAAAGCGGTGCGCCGGTGTTGGGGTCGAGCTGCTCCGAGAGCAAGCCGCCCGGCAATTGGTGCCTGACCACCCAGTCGATGATGTCCCGCGCCGGCTTCAGGTCGTCCGCGGACCGCGCGACCGCGATGTACCACTGCGCGAGCCACATGGTGCACATGAACCAGGGGTTCCCCGGCACCTTCCTCGTGTCGGACTCCACCTTGAAGTAGTAATCGTCGGTGTAGCGCGCGATGCCACCGCACTGCGCGCCGTTGGCAAGCTGCGTCGCGATCGTCTGCATCGTCTCCACGATCCGCTTGTCGTCCGGCGGGTACATGCCGAAACGCCACAACCCGTAGAGCGCGCTGTCGAGCACCATGTCGACCGTGAGGGACTCGTCGTCCTCGACTGTGATGCGCCGCGGGAACCGGCCGAGCTCGGCGCTGTACAGGTTGGTGTCGGACGCCTCGCGCAGCCGTTCCACCGCGTCGCGGTAGCGCGCGTGGGCGCCGGCGTCGCCGAACAGGTCGGCGAAGTTCCGCGCGGCTTCGAGACCGCCCCAGACCGAGCCGACGGTGAACGCGTGCACGCCCCACCGCTCTTCCCAAAGATCCCAGGAGGGCATCGGTAGGCCGTTGCGCTGGTCGATGTAGCTGAGCATCCAGTCCGCGGCGGGCACCACCAGCGTGCTGTACAGCCCAACCACGAAGTCGAGGTTCTGATGGATCCGGTAGTGCTGCCACAGCGACCACAACACCAGGCCGGTCTCGTCCTCCTGGATCGGCAGGGTGCGAACGCCTTGCGAGTCGATCCACGGGAGCCACGAGCTCCCGATATGCCCGTACGGCGTGTACTTGTGCAGGAAAAAGCCTTCATCGACGAGCGACTCCTGACAGAAGGTGAAGAACTGGCGGGTCGAGTCCTCATGCCCTGATCGGTCGAGCGCGTTGGCCACGATGGCGCCGTCGCGGGGCCACGCGTACGCGTACGTGTCCCGCGCGAACTTGGTGATGTCGAAATCGGTCGAAGCGATGATGGCGCCGTGGTTGTCGAGGTGGGTGCGCGCGGTCAAGATGCTGCGCCGGTACAGCTTGGTCACGTCCGCCCCAAGGTCGTCGTCGATGTGGCGATGGTCCTTCTCCGACCACACCTGCCAGTAGGTGCGCGTGCGGGCCAGGTACGTGTCCGGCCCTTTGGCGACGATGAGGTCCTGGCCAAACTCTGTGACCTCGCTGAGCCGCATGCCCATGCAGAGCCAGTGCGTCATGCTGCGCGGTTGGTTGGCGATGACGGCGCCCAGGTCGAAACCGACGGTGCAGTCGACCGAGCCCTGCTCGATCGGGTTCTTGCCCAGCACGCCGTCCTCCGCGTCGACCCATGTGCCCTGCCGGCCGTTGCCCTTCTTGCCGTTGGCCCAGCTGCTGATCCCGTAGTCGGCGTCGACCTGGCCCCCCATCAGGAAATACCGGTCTTCCTTGTAGGCGATCAGCCCGCGGTGCCGCGGGTCATAGAGCACCGTGTTGCCGATGTCGGAGCCGTCGATGTACCAGTCGTAGTGAAAGAAGACCCGGCCGACCTTGAACCCCGTCTGCGACGTGACCGTGACGTTGCGGATGAGCCAGTTGCGCGCGAGGTCGACGAAGTCCTCGAACCTGATGCTGATGCCGAGACCCGAATGCTTGACGGTCACGTCCGAGACGAGCGAATCCTCGGCGTATCCGAAGTCGCGCTGCCAGCCGTCACCGTCGAGCCAGGCGAACCTCCCGTCGATGAAGAACCCCGTGCGGCAGAGGTTGCCCATCGTGTGGTTCGAGTTGCCGACGCGAGGAAAGTAGATGTCGCGCAACGAGTACGTGCCGTCGAAGCCGACGAGCGCGTTGCCGTTACCGATCACAAGGCTTCTTGGCACGACTCTGCGCGGCAATCCTACAATCGCCCCACCGGCGATCCTCAAAACAAGGGAGCACAGCGTCCTGGAAGCGAACGATGAACCCGCCCGGCCGCCAGTCCGCGTGATCACGTCCTGGAAGCGGCGGCGCACCATCGCCGCCCGAATGCGCTCGGGTGTGCTCGAGCTGATGGTCCCGGCCACGATGCCCCGCGATGAGCGCGAGCACTGGGCCGAGGTGATGATCCACCGATTCGAGCGGCGCGCTCAGCGATCGCGCCCCGATGACGCGCGTCTGCAGGAGCGGGCAAGGCGGCTCAACCAGATGCATTTCGGCGGGAAGCTGCGCTGGACGTCGATCGGCTTTGCCGAGATGGAGCGGCAGTGGGGCAGCTGCACGTTCACGGATGGCGCCATCCGCATCGCACGCCGCACGGCGACACTGCCTGATTGGGTGCTCGACTACTTGCTTGTGCACGAGCTCGCGCACCTCGTGCACAGCGACCACGGCGATGGCTTTCACGAGCTGGAGAACCGCTACCCGCTGACCGAGCGAGCGAAGGGGTACCTGCTCGCTCTCGACGCTACGGCGTGAGAACTATCTTGGTCGCTTCGCGCGCGTCGAACATCCGGTAGGCCTCTTCAGCGTCAGCCAGCTTCATGCGGTGGCTGATGATCTTTTCCGGGTGCAGCCGGCCGGCAGCGATGAGGTCGAGAAGCGGGCGCATGTATTTCTGCACGTTGCAGCGCCCTGAGCGAAACGTGAGCGCCTTCTCCCACATGTGGTAGTAGGGGAAGTCGGCCGTGAACTCGCTGGGCACGCCGACGACGGAAATCGTGCCGCCGCCGCGCACGCAGCGGATCGCGGTATCGACGGTGGCGGTCGATCCGACGGCCTCGATGCTGGAGTCGGCTCCGATTCCGCCGGTCAAAGCGGCGATCGCCTCGATCGGGTTCGTCAGCGACGCGTTGATCGGCGTGCCCCCGAGCTCCTGCGCGAGCTCGAGCCGCGCGTCGACCATGTCGACGACGAAAACTCTCGCCGGGCCGAAGAGGTGGGCGCACATCGTCGCCATCAGGCCCACAGGTCCCGCTCCGATGATGGCCACGTTGTCGCCGTAGTGGATCTCCGCCCGCTCGGCCGCGAAGAGTCCTGTCGAGAGGATGTCGCCGACGAAGACCGCCTGCTCGTCCGAGACTTCCTTGGGGATCGGTTCCATGGAGTGGTCGGCCATCGGCACGACGATGTATTCGGCCTGGCCGCCGCCGAGTCCGCCGAGCAGCTGACCAAAGCCGAAGGTCGCGAGGTTGACGCATTCGTTGAACGCACCCTTCCGGCACAGCGCGCAGTGGCCGCAGGCCACGTAGAAGCTCGCGACGACCCTGTCCCCAGGTTTGAAACGCTTGACCCCAGGGCCCACCTGCTCGACGACGCCGACGAACTCGTGACCGAGCAGCTCACCAGCGCTCATGGGGATCCGGCCGTGGTAGGCGTGGAGATCAGAGCCGCAGATCGCGCCGAGAGTCACTCTGATCAGCGCCTGGTCGTCGCCGCTGAGCGAAGGCTTGGGCACATCAATGACCTTGACGTCGCCGACGCCCTGGTAGGTCGCCGCCTTCACGCGGCGATTGTACGTGCGCCCATAAGCTACCCCCGTGCGGCTGAAGGGTGCGGTCGTCGTCATCACGGGAGCCTCGAGTGGCATCGGAGCGGCCACGGCGCTGGCCTTCGCAAAGCGCGGTGCGCGGCTTGAGCTCGGTGCGCGGCATCTCGACAAGGTCGAGGCGGTCGCGGAGAAGTGCCGCAAGGCCGGCTCGCCGGACGTCAAGGCGAGACAGCTCGACGTCGGGGTGAAGGCGCAGGCGCGGGCGTTCATGGCGGCCGCGATTCGCGACCACGAACGTCTCGACGTACTGGTCAACAACGCCGGAGTCGGATGGACAGGCCGGGCCTACGAGATGCCCGAAGACAAGGTCGACGAGCTGATCGCGACCAACCTCAAGGGCGTCATCAACACGACGCAATCCGCGCTGCCGTGGATGCTCGAGCGGCGGCGCGGTGTGATCATCAACGTTGCATCGGTGACGGGCTTTCGGGCCTCGCCCTTCTCGGCGGTCTATTCGGCGACGAAGCACGGCGTGGTCGGCTTCTCGCACGCCCTGCGCGGCGAGCTCTCCGGCTCGGGCGTCAAGGTGTGCGTGGTCTATCCCGGTGTGACGAGCGACACTGAGTTCTTCAAATCCCCCGACCGGCCGACCGGTCCCCAATACCCGGCGACGTGGGTGGCCAACCTGATCGTGCGCACGGCGCGCTTCCCACGACGCGACGCGATGGTCGCGCCGCTGAGACTCGTGCACCTCGCGGAGCCCGTCTTCGGCGGGCTGATGGACCACGCGATCGGCGAGATCAGGCGGCGCAACGTCCCCGACTAGCGCCTATTTGACGCGTCGAGCAGGCGCTGGAGCTGCTGGGCGTTCTTGACCGAGTAGTTGGAGTAGTTGTTGTTCATCAGCGCGTGCACCCGGCTCGCCGAGCGCTCCATCTCTTTAATCCGCGGCACCCACTCGGCAAGCTCCGCCTCGGGGTAGTCATAGCGGAAGCGCACGTTGGGCGGCACGCCCTTCAGGTCCCACGTCTCGTGGTTGCGCCCGTGGAAGCGGACGACGGCCAGCTTGGAGGAGGTGACCTCGTGGACCTCCGGCATGCTCGTCGCGTGGCCCTCGGGGACGTCGACGGCCACGTAGGGGATGTCACGCGAGCGGAGAAAGGCGAGCGTCCCGTCGCGGTGCCGCACGTCGAGCCACTCGGGACGCCGGAACTCGACCGCGACCTGGAATCCGAACATGCGCTCCTGCACCTGCTCGACGTACGCAAGCGAGCGGGATGAGGGCAGGAACCAGGGCGGGAACTGAAAGAAGACCGCGCCCAGCTTGCCCGCCGCCCGAAGCGGCTCGAGGGCGGCCCTGAACCGCTCCCATGCCTCGTCGAGCAGCTCGTCGGGCATGCGCTCCAGGTAGATGTTCTTGTCGCGCAGCTCTGACGGAAGCTCCCCGCGCAGGTCCGGAGGCAGGGACATCGGCTTGGTTGGGTGGTTGGTGAAGAGCGAGAACGACTTGACGTCGAAAACGAACCCCGGCGGCGTCTGCGCCGCCCAAGCCGCGGCGCTGTCCGGCTTCGGTATGCCGTAGTAGGTCGAGTCGACCTCGACCAGGGAGAACTGGGTGGCGTAGAAGCGCAGCCGGTCGCCGGACGTCTTGACCGACAGGGGATAGAACAGCTTCGAGTCGATCAGAGACTTGTCGACCCAACCGGCGATGCCGGTTAGCACGCTCACTCTCGATATATGATCCCGCGGCAGTTGGGCCGCAACATCAGGTACTGGTACACGTACCGGACCGCCGTCGCGGTCCTGATGGCGATCGTCCTGACGGTCCTGATGTACGGGCTGTACACCCAGCAGGTGGCATGCGACGCGCACCAGCCCACCTGCTACGCAAACATCGCGCTCCATCCGGAGGACCGCCTGTTCAGCCAGTCCATCCTCGACCCCAACGTCGTCATGGTCGGGATCGACAACGCGAGCATCAAGGACCTCGGCCGGTATCCGCTCCCTCGGAACGACTATGCCCTCGCCCTGCGCAACCTGGAGGCCGCCGGCGCGGCGGTGGTCGCCTTCGACGTGAGCCTTCCGGACCAGCGCGGTTCGGGAGACAGTGACTTTGCCCAAGCTCTGACGCAGGCGACAATCCCTGTCCTGCTCGCGTATGGGGGCGAGGACGCGATCGCCCGCGACGGCAAGCTGGAGCAGACGTCCGCCTCGACGACCCCCGCGGGCGTCGACGAGAGGCCGCTGAAGGCCTTCTGGTGCTCGGATCAAGACGCCCTGGACAACCCGGACACGCCGTGCCGGCAAAAGGACAAGAACGTCTACTTCGCCTCCACCGACTTCGTGCCCGACTCCGACGGCGTGGTGCGCAGGATCCCGATGTTCGTCCAGCCGGCCTGCTACAGCTCGGGCTCGTGCGACATCGCGACGCTGAACCCGCTCGGCTTTGCCGCGTATCGCGCCTTCGCGCTCGGCACGGATTTCGCAACCGGTCCAACGCTGCAGGAGGCGGACGGCCATGCGTCATTCGGGACGACATGGCAGCAGCCGCTGCAGGTCGACAGCACCGGCTCGGCCCTCATCAACTACGCGGTCGCGCCTGGAGAGTTCAAGAAGAGCAACCAGTACATCAAGTTCAGCGACGCCTATTCCGCCTCATTCCCGTCCGACGCCGTGAAGGGCAAGATCGTGCTGATCGGCGGCTACTACCTCACCGGCTTTCACGACGAGTTCCTGACGCCGGGCGGGAACGGGACGCCGATGCCCGGTGTCGAGCTCCACGCCAACATCGTTGAGATGATGCTGTCCGCGCCTCCCAAGTTCATCGTGCCGGAGGCGCCGGCCATTCTCTTCGCGATCATGCTGCTGCTCGCGCTGGCGACCGCGATCGGGGTGTCGCGCGTCACCGTGCTGTGGGGCTTTGCGGGAACGGTCGCGGCGCTGGCCGTTTTCACCGTTGCGATGTCAGCTCTGTCGGTGTTCAACGGCTGGGTCCCCGACCTCTTCCATCCGTGGCTTGCCATCGCGCTCACGTACACAGGCGTGACCGCGTACCGATTCCTCTACGAGGACCGTGAGAAACGGAAGGTGACCGCGCTCTTCGGTCACTACCTGAAACCGGAGATCGTGGCCGAGCTCGCCAAGGACCGGCGAGGAGTGGAAGGCATCATGCGAGGCGGCGTTCGCCGCGACGTCACGCTGATGTTCGTCGACATCCGCGGCTTTACGTCGATGTCCGAGTCGATGGTCGCGGCCGACGTGACCGAGGTCGTGCAGATGTACCTCGACCACTTGAGCGGGACCATCTTCACGTGGGACGGCACGGTCGACAAATACGTCGGCGACGAGATCATGGCGTTCTGGAACGCACCCCGTGAGCAGGGCAACCACGCGCTGCTCGCGGTCCGGTGCGCCTACGACCTGATCAACCGCGCCCCCGAGCTCGAAGAGCGGCTTCTCGCCAAAGGCCTTCCGCCGATCCGCTGGGGGATCGGCATCAACAGCGGCCCCGCCGTCGTCGGCAACATGGGCTCACGCAGCCGCCTCCAGTACACGGCCCTGGGCGACACAGTCAACACCGCGGCGCGCTTCTGCTCTCACGCTCCGGCGTTCCACGTCCTGATCGGCGAGGAGACCTACCAGATGTGCAAGGACTATCTCGCCGTCGACCTGGTGCCCGGCGTCCAGCTGAAGGGGAAGTCAGCCGAGAAGTTCCGCATCTATGAGGTCACGGCGATCCGCGAGAATCCCCAGTCGCCGTGGGTCTCGTTTCCCACCCAGATGGCCACGCAGGCTCATCACACCTACACGGCGCAGTACACGCAGCAGTCGATCATCACCGCGGGCGAGTCAGGGTCGACCGACCTCCTGGTCGGCGAAGAAGCGCAGGAGATGCTGGCGCGCCAGCCGCAGTCGCCGAACTAGTGCAGGTATCCGACCGCCAGTAGTCCCGCCCAGCCGGCGACCGCCAGGATCAGGGCGACGAGGCTCAGGCAGCTCATCGTCTTCCTGGCCACCGGCTTGACCGGGGGCGTGGGGTTGTAAACGGGATGCATCTGCGGGACGGCCGTCCCGGGCTGCGCGATCGCCATCCCGATCGGAGTGGCCGGGACGGCGTGGACCGACGACCCGGCGGGCGGCGTCGCGACCATCCGCGAGAGGTCCGCGCCCGGCTCTAGGCTTCGCTGCCAGCCCGGGCACATCTGGTCCGCGACGCGCGAGATCGCGGCGTCGAACTCCTGGCCGGTCTGAAAGCGGTCCTCGGGGCGCTTCGAGAGCGCCTTGAGGATGATCTCCTCGAGCTCAGGGTTGAGGCCGGGTCGGAACACCGACGGGGGCTTGGGCGGCGCCTGGACGTGCTTGGCCATCAGGGTGAAGGGCCCGTCGGCTTCGGTCGCGACGAACGGCGGCTGGCCCGCGACGAGCTCGTAGAGCATGATCCCGGCGGAGTAGAGGTCGCTGCGGCCGTCGACCTTGCTCGACGCGACCTGCTCTGGCGACATGTACTGCGGGGTTCCCACCGTCGTGCCGGTCTTGGTCGCGGTGCCGCCGACCGCGGAGTCGTCGGTCAGCCGCGCGATTCCGAAGTCCGCCACCTTCACCATGCCCTCGTCGGAGATGAGCACGTTCTCCGGCTTCATGTCGCGATGCACGATGGCGTGGCGGTGCGCGTAGTCGAGCGCCTGCAGCACCCCGTGCATGACCGCGAAGACCTGCGGTGGAGGGATCGCGCTCTGATTCATCCACTCGCGGAGAGAGCGGCCCCGCACGAACTCGAGGACGAGGTAGTTGACGTTGCCCATCAGCTCCATGTCGTGGACCTGGACGAGGTTGGGATGGCTCGTCCGGGCCATGACCTGGGCCTCCTGGAGGAAGCGCTTCAGCGCCGTCGGGTCTGAGGCCGCGGACGGGATCAGCTCCTTGATCGCCACCTCGCGGCCGAGGCCGGGCTGTTCGGCGAGGTAGACCGCCCCCATGCCGCCACGTCCGAGCTCGCCCTTGACGCGGTACTTGCCGATGTATCGCTCACCTGGGATGCGAGGCGGCGTGGTGATCGACGCGACCGAGGGCGGGGGGGTGGTGGGGGGAGGGACCGGGATGAGTCGCATCGTGGCCGCCATGTCCTGCCCCACGGAAGGTGGCTGCGCCCCTTCGGACTGGCCCGTCGCGGGCGCCCACGGCGGGGCTGGCGGTGTGGTTTCGCCCGGTTGACCGGAATCGGTCATCTCCGAGCGAGCCTACCAGAGGTCTTTCGGCAACCCCGTTTGGAACTCGAATCAGGTATGGCGTTTTGGCGTCACTGCTTCCATAATCTGGCCCGCAGCAGCCAGCCAACAGGAGGAGATTGCCTAATGTCGCAGATGCCCCCACCGCCGCCCCCCAGCCAACCGGCTCCTATGCAGAGCGCCGGCGGAGGGAACAAGAACCTCTACACGATCCTGGCATGGGCCTTGCTTCCGCCGATCGGCAGCATCATTTTCCTTTTTGTCGGCAAGGACGACCCTGACGTCAAGTACAACGCGGCCCAGGCGTTCGTCATCCACGGCGCCGCCTTCGTAGTCTGGCTGATCCTTCGCATCCTGGCCCAGATCAGCCTGTTCTTCGGATTCGTCATTCTTCTGTGGCTTCTGATCTGGTTCATCATCTGGCTCGTCGGCCTCATCGTCGCGTTGCAGGCGGGCGGCAGGCGCGTCAGTTTCCCGGTGCTCGGCCCGATGGCACAGCAGTACGTGCCGATGGTCGAGGGCTGGGCCAAGTAACCGTCAGGTTTCGCTGATCTGAAAGGCCCCGCACCGGCGGGGCCTTCCCTTCCCCGCTGGCCGGGGAGCCCCGCGCAAGCGCGGGGGGGTGGCCCGGCCGCATAGCGGCCCGGCCGGATGGGGGCTTCGCTTACCTGATACCCATTTATTCGGGCGAGAGCTGCTCCAGCGCCCGCTCGATTCCCGCGCTCAGCTCGTCCCGCTCCTCGCGCATCTGCGTGGCCTCGGCGCGCGCGGAGGCGAGCTGGTAGCGGAGGCGCTCGATCTCATCCTGCAGCTCACGAAGCCTCGGATCGGGTCCACCGGAGCTTGCTTGCTGCGCATCGGCCAGCTCGATCTTCAGGCGCTCGACCGCGACCTTGAGCTCTCGCCGTTCGGCAAGCAGCTGCTGGACGAGCGAATCAGACGGCTTGGTCGGCTCTTTCGACATAACGGCAGAGCCCGGGCTGGAACTCCCGAAGCCGGAGGTGCTCCATCTCCCCGCGCAGGAAGCGAGCCTTCACCTGGAGACCCTTGATGCCTTTTGTCTTTTCGAAGGGAAAGCGGTAGAGCTTCCCGGAATCGACGAGCAGGCAGACGGAGAGCTGCTCACCGTCCTTCTCGATCACGTGCTTGTAGCACGGCACTGTGCGCCGCGCGACCTCCATCTTCTTGAACCCGCCGACCTTCCCGGCCAGCACGTCGATGGGATTGCGCATTGGTAGTTAGGGGCGCGGTACTCGCGCGGCGAGCCCGGTTCCCCCTTCCCC
>CAKZUH010000025.1 GCA_937921725.1 uncultured Chloroflexota bacterium
TCGACCCCACCCTGGGAGGCCCCAGGACTTGACAAGACCCTATGGGTTCTAGCTCGCTACGACGTCCAGCGCGCCGTCCGCGTCGGGGTCCCAGTCCTTCCAGTCCGGGTAGCGCCACCTGAAAAGCCGCTCCTGAACCTCGAATAGGCTGTCCAGTGTGTCCTGGACGTGGCCGGTATCGCGCAGCGGCTCGCGGACGTGATTCGGCATGGTTCCCGCGACGCCGCGGATCTCCGCCCGGACCCGAGGCGGCACCGTCTTGACGCCGTCCCGGTTCATCTCCTCGAGCCGCCACAGAACCCGGTCCGTGGCCTGGAGCATGCGGTGAAAGGCGTAGCGGCGGCGGTTTTCCCGGCGCAGCGCCGTCTCCAGCTTCTCGATTCGGCTCGAAGTGTTGTCAATCATGGTCAGCTACCTTTTCTAGCTTACCGGCTGCCGAGAGCCGCTTGAACGAGTTCCTCTCCCGGCTCGAACAGTTGTTCAGGCCGGTCGATGGCTGGGGTGAGTTCAGAAAGGGCGCCCGGCCCGCGGCCGTCGCCTTCATTCTCTACCGCCAGGCGGGTCTGTGGATGGTTCCTTTTGTCCGTCGTCGGGCCGACCTCAGGGACCATCCCGGCCAGGTGGCCCTGCCGGGGGGGAGCGTCGAGGCGGGAGAGTCGGCCTGGGAGGCGGCCCAGCGCGAGGTTGCCGAGGAGATAGGCGTCCCGGTCGGGCGCCTGGTCCCCCTCGGCGCCGGCGACCCGATCTACGCCGCGGTGTCCAACTTCTCGGTCGTCCCGTTCGTCGCCTACCTCCCCGACCCGATCGACTCGTTCGTCCACGACGCACGGGAGCTCGACGGAGTTCTCTCCATACCCCTCGACCGGCTGCTCGACGACAGCGCCTGGCTGCAGTCGGACGAGCCCTGGCGATTCCGCTACCTCGCCCACGAGGAGAGCGTCGTGTGGGGCCTGACCGAGCGCATCGTGTACGGCCTGGCGCCCAAGCTCAGGCAAGCGCTCGACGAAGGTCGAAGCTCGGATCCTCCAGCTGCCGGCGCGTGATGCGAGCGCGCGCCTGCATCGCGTGCCGAGCTCTGGCGACCGTGTGGTGGTCGTTTACTCCCGCCGCGGCCGACAGCTCGCCGGCGCGCAGGTAGAAGACCGTGAACGGCGCCTTGCCCAGCTCGCCTCGCGTCACCGTCTCCTCCCAGGGCAAGCCGGCGCCCGCGTACTGAATGTTCAGGTCGTACTGGTCCGACCAGAACCACGGAACCTCGCCGTACGGCTCGGTCGCGCCTGCCATCGCCCGACCCACCGCGAAACCCTGCCGCTGCGCGGTCTGGAAGTGCTCGACGCGAATGCGCGTCTCGTAGAGCGGGCTGAAGAAGCGGGTCACGTCGCCCGCGGCGAAAACGTCCGGCTCTGAGGTCCGCCCCAGCTCGTCGACCACGATGCCTCGATCGACCTCCAGCCCCGCACGCTCCGCAAGCTCGACGCGCGGCGCTGACCCGATGGCGACTAGCACGGCTCCGCGCGGATCTGAAAACGATTCGACGTTCAAGGCAAGCTCGACACCGCGGTCGCGGTGGACGTTCGCGAGAAAAGCGCCAACGTCGGCGCCGAGGACACGCACCAGCGGCTGCTCGAGCGCCTCGTGCACGCGTACGGCGCAACCCTTCTGCACGGCGACGGCGGCCACCTCGCAGCCGATGAACCCGGCGCCGACGATGTCCAGCGGCTCGCCGCGCTGGATGAGCCCGCGCAGGTGCTCCGCCTGCGGCAATTCGCGCAGGTAGATCGCTTCCAGGACGCCCCGAAGAGGGCGCGCGTCCGATCCGGTGGCTATGCAGAGCTTGTCCCACGCGACAGTCCTTCCGCTTTCGAGCACGGCGAGGCGCCTGTCGAGACCGAGATCGGCGATCGTCTCCCCGAGCATCAGGTCGACCTGCAGCTCCCGGTACTGATCGTGCGGCCGCAGCGGCAATCGTTCGCGCGACACGGTTCCCTGCAGGTAGCCCTTGCTCAGATGCGGGCGTTCATACGGCGCGACCGGCTCCGCTCCGACGAGGGTGATTACTCCCTGGAAGCCGGCGTCGCGCAGACCTGCCGCAACGGCGTCGCCGGCGGGGCCGGCGCCGGCGATCAGCGCTCTGGCCGTTCCTATTGGGGCCCCCGCGAACCCACGGCGTGAGCCTCTGGGTTCGTGGGGTTCTCAAGCTCCCGCAGGCGGCGGAGCGACCACGCCAGGTAGCCGCCCAGCACGACGACGGCGAACGTATATGCCAAGACCAGATAGATCACGGCACCGGCTCCGCGCCGGCCTCGGCGCCGCGAGCCGCGACGACCCGTGCCGGTTCGGTCACCCCGTGGCGCTCGTCGAGCAGCGTCTCGATCCGGTAGCGGATCGCGATCATCACGCCGGCCAGGACGAGCGTGCAGAACATCGTGAAGAAGAATGTGGCCAGCATCTCAGGCGGCAGGGCGTCGTTGATGATCACCGCCCCGGGGTGCTGCGTGTTCCACCATGTGACGCTGAAATGCACCACCGGGACGTCGATGAACCCGAAGATGCCGACGACCGCGGCGAACCGCGCGGCTTGCCGGCCGGGCTCGGCCAGGCGCCGCACCGTCAGGTACCCCGCGTAGATGATCCACAGCACCAGCGTCGAGGTGAGGCGCGCGTCCCATACCCAGTACGCGCCCCAGACCTTCTTCGCCCACAGCGAGCCCATCACCAGCGTCACAGTGGTGAGCACGACGCCCACCAGCGCGCCCGCACGCGCAAAGCGATCCGCGGCCAGGCTCTCGTTGCGCAGGTAGACGATCCCCCCGATCAGCACGACCGCGAAGCATCCGTAGGCTGCGATCGCGGAGCTGACGTGCAGGTAGAAGATCCGCTGCACCGGTCCCTGCAGGTAATCGGTCGGCGCGTAGAGAAAGATCGCGCCCGCCGCGAGCAGCATCAGCGCGACCGCGCCCACGGCAGCCTTCTCGTGTCTATTCATCGAGCACGAAACGCGCCGCGAGTGAGGTGAGCACGATGAAGAGTATGTCGAAGTCGATGAGGAGACCGACCGCCTCCTGGTAGTTGCCCGGCAGTCCCATCGCCGATTGCAGTGCGGATCCGCCCGCGATGATGAACGGGATCCACAGCGGCAGCGTGAGCAGGGGCAGCAGCAGCTCGCGCGCCCGCACGCGGGCAACCATCGCCGCGAACAGGCAGCCCAGTGCTGCCATGCCGACGCTTGCCAGCAGCACCGCCGCGATCACTCCGATCGACAGCGGCGTGCCGAAGAACAGCGATAGCGCCGGGAGCATGACCGCCTCGCACAAGACGAGCAGACCAAACGCGGCCATCGCCTTGCCAGCGAAGACCGCGACCGGCGACGCGGGCGTCATGAGCATCGCCTCGAGCGATGCCTGCTCCCGCTCCGCCGCGAACGCGCGGCCGAAGGCGACGAGCCCGGCAAAGACCAGCGCGAGCCACAAGATGCCAGGCGCAATCGAGGCGGCGTTACGTGAGTCGATCTGAAACCCGAAGTTGCCGATGAGCAGCGCGAGGATCACGAACTGCGCCAGCGCGGGCACCAGCTCACGCGTCCGCCACTCGGACCGAAGGTCCTTGCGAAGGACCGCGACCGCAACGCGAACCGGGTTCATTTGACGACCCGGAGATGAGTCGCCGTGCCCAGGGATCGTCCATGTCGTAGGACGAGCGTGCGCGGACACAGGCGGTTGGCGAGCGCGTGGTCGTGCGTCGCGAGGACGACCGTGCGGCCCTGCATGATGCCCGCCAGCAGGTCGCCGGCGTCGGCGCCCAGGCTCGCGTCGGGCTCGTCGAAGAACAGCAGCTTGGGCTCGTGCAGGATCGCGCGGCCGATTGCCAATCTCTGCTGCATGCCGCGCGACAATTGGTCCGCGCGCTTGCTTGCGAACGGCGTCAGGCCGACCGTCTCCAGCACCTCGGCCGCGCGAGACCGATTCACGTCCTGCAGGTCGCAGAAGAACTCGAGGTTCTCGGCGGCCGTCAGCGCCGGGTACAGCCCGGGTGCGTGGGCGACGTAGCCCAGGTAGTGGCGCAGGCGGCGCCGCTCCCGAAACGCGTCCAGCCCGGCCAATTGCAGCCGGCCGGCGGTCGGATGGAGGGCGGTGGCCAGTATGCGCAGCAGGGTGGTCTTGCCCGCGCCGTTGTCGCCCAGCACGGCCATGTGCTCGCCCGTGTCCAGCACGAGGTCGACGCCCTCCAATGCGAGCTCCCTGCCGAACCAGTGGGTCAGACCGTCGGCGACGAGGATGCTCATGGAGTCTCGTCAGGCGGCGTCTTGAGGAGAGGCCACAGGACGAAGGGCCCGGCCAGGAACAAGAGCAGCGTCGCGACGATGATCGCCATCGCTACGCGGGGAGGGTAACCGTTTGGCGGCGCCTTGCCAACTCAGGAACGGGAATCCTCTGGCCCACGTTGCCCAGCACGACGCCGAGGATGATGATCGCGCCGCCGGCCCAGATCCAGGTCACCAGCGGGTTCACAAACACACGGAACGAGGCCGAACCGTCCTCGTTGGCTTGGGCGAGCACCACGTAAACGTCCGCGACGGGCGTCGTGGTGATCGCGACATGGGTGAGCGCCTGGCCGCCTAGCCCCGCGTACGTGGCGCGCGAGGGCTCCAGCGTCTGGTCGCCGAACCTCATCACCGCGCCGAATTCCGTGTGGTCGGCGAGCTGCCGCTGATCCGAGCCGATGTAGGTGAGCGTGTAACCTGCGACGGAGACCTGCTGGCCGGGAGCAAGCGTCACGTCCTTCTCCTGCTGCCAGAAATGCGACGCGGCGATCCCCACGACCACGACCACGAGGCCGAGGTGCGCGAGGTATGCGCCGTAGCGCCTACGGCGGCGGACGAGCACCTGGGGCTTTCGGGCGGCCCGAGCGAAGATGGTCAGGACCGTGGCGGCCGCGCCCGCCGCCAACGGAATCGCGACCAGCGCCCCGATCGACCGCTCGCCCGCGACGAGCGTCACGACCAGGACGGCCGCGGCCGCCACAGCGGGCCACCGCAGCGCGCGCAGCGTCGGCCCGCCCGCCTGGCGCCAGGGCAGCAGCGGCCCCACCGCGAGAAGCCCAAGGATCACGGCGAACAGGGGCGCCGCTGCGCGTTCGTAGTACGGCGCGCCAACCACGCGCTCCGCGCCTGCCAGCCCCGACACGAGCGGCAGGATCGTGCCCCACATCACGACCGCCACGAGGCCGATGAGAAGGAGGTTCTGCAGCACGAACGCGCCCTCGCGCGAAAGCGGGGGCGCCGCCTCTTTGGCGACCGCGATGGCGCCAGATCGGAACGCGAGCAGTGCCGCCGAGAAGATCATGCACGCGGCGAGAAAGCCGAGGAACCACGGACCGATCGCGCTCACCGCGAACGTGTGCACCGAGGGCACGACGCCGCTGCGCACGATGAACGTGCCGAACACCACGAGCAGGAACGCGGTGATCACAAGGCCGAAGTTCCACGCGCGCAAGCGTCCGCGCTGCTCCTGGACCTGCGATGAATGGAGGTACGCGGTGGTCGCGAGCCACGGCATGAGCGCGACGTTCTCCACCGGGTCCCATCCCCAGTAACCGCCCCAGCCCAGTACGTGATACGCCCACCACATGCCGAGCAGCAGGCCCATGCTCTGCAGGCTCCACGCGAGGAGCGCGAAGCGCCGCGTGTGCATGATCCAAGCGGAGTCGGCGCGGCCCGCGAGCAGCGCCGCGCACGCGAAGCTGAACGGGATCGCGAACGAGGCGAACCCGGCGAGCACGACCGGCGGATGGATTAGCATGCCGCCATCCCTCAGCACTGGGTTGAGCCCGAGGCCGTCGGGCGGCGTGATCGACAGCAGGTCGAATGGGCTCGCGACCACGGCGAGGACGAAGAGGAAGAAGGCGAGGATCGCCGCGAGCACGCCGGCCGCGTACGCGGCGAGACGCGCCCCGAGCCGCGCGCTCGCGACGAGCGAGGCACTGCCCAGGAGAGCGAGGACCAGCGTCCAGTAGAGAAGTGAGCCCTCCTGGCCGCCGTAGAAACCGGCCGCGACGAGCGCGATGGGCGTCGACAGGTCGGTGTGCTCCGCGACGTAGGCGAGCGAGAAGTCATGCGTGAGCAGCGCGGCCTCGAGAATCACGCCCGCGAGCACGGTCATCGCCGCGGCCGCATAGAAAGCGCGCCGACCCACGCGGACGAGGGTCTCGTTCTCCCGCCATCCAGACCAGAAAGAAAGCAGCGCCGAGAATCCACCCATCACGAGCCCCGCGAGCAGCGCGCCCGCGCCGAGGTAGCCGAGGATCACTGCGTGTAGGGCTGCGTCGAGAAGCGCGACGGGCACTTGGCGAGCAGCGTCCGCGCGTGGAACACGCCATCGCTCCCCAGCCGCCCCTCGGCGACCACGGTGATGCCCGGCTTGAAGATGTCGGGCACCGTACCCGTGTACTCGACCGGCATCGAAGCCGTGCCGTCCTTCTCCGTGAACGTGATGTGCAGGCCGCCGTCGCTCTTCTGGACATCGTTCTGAACGACGCCCGCGACGCGAACGTCGCCGGCAGGGGCGTTAGCGCGCAACTGAGAGACGGTGACGTAGTACTCGGCCGACCCACCAGAGGCGGTGTAGATGAGGTAGCCCACGCACCCGGCGACCACGCCGGCCGGCAGCCCCCAGCTCAGCATCACCCTCATGGCCCGATCAAAGCCAGGTAGTGGTCGAGAGTGTTGGCGTCGAGCGGGCCGGTGAACGACGCGACGACCACGCCGTTCGAGTCGATGAAAAACGTCGCCGGCAAGCCTGCCACGCCATACGACTGATAGGAGCCGGTAACGATGGGCCCGGTGGGGTAGTTGTGCGGATGTCGCTGCTCGAAGGCCTGGAAACCGGAATCGGTGTCGCGGTTGTCAGCGCCGACGAAAGCAACCGAGGGATGCGAGGAGGCGCCTCCAGCGAGGACACCGCCCTCCTCAACGCACGGGCCGCACCACGAGGCCCAGAAGTTGAGCACGACCGGCTTTCCCTGGAGCTCCCATACCCGAACCTGGTCCCCCGCGGCGGTCTGAATCGCGAGCCGAGGCGCGGCCCGACCAAGCAGGGGCGGATTTTGCAGCGCGGCGTGCTGCAGCCCCCAGGCGAGCGAGAGCACCAGGATCGAGCCGAGGACGACGACCGTGGACCCGATCACCGCCGACTTGCGGTTCACGACTCAGGAGTCTAATTGAGTATCGCGACCCCGAAGTTCCAGACATCTTGAGCTACACAGTCGGCCGCAGGCCGCGCTGAAAGGCTGCACTACTTGACCTCAATGGACCAGTCTTCGAAGTCTTGGGGCTGCGCCAACCGCAGCCGAGCTCACCGTGGAGAGGGCGCGGAGGATAGCCTCGGCTTTGAGAATGATGTCATCGCGGGTGGCTTTGCCGACGACACCCCGACGTTCGTACTTGATCTTATTTCGAAGGCTGAGCCAGTCCGCAGCCACATCCATCAGGCTTCGAGCTGCGTCCGGTTGGGTCGGAGCAAGGATGTAGGCGGCCGCGCGTGTGAGGTCGCCGTGTACGCCTTCGGCGCCCTTGATCCGCCAGCCATAAGACGCCAGGGCCGCCTTTGACGCCTCTACCACTGCACCCCACAATGTCGCAACGTGCCAGTCATAGTCAGTCGCTCGGTCAACAAGCAAAAAGCGCGTGCGCTCGACGTTGGTGTAAGCCACCTCAAGTAACTGCTTCACTTGATACTCCGACTTCGGAATCGCTTCCAAGCGTTCCTGGTCGCGGAGCCGATTGAGAAGGTCATCGAGCCCCTGGCGGTATTGCTCCAAGCTCATTGCGACCACCTGGTGGGGCCTGAAGTGGGCGTCGGTAGAAGATCTTCTCCGCCTAGTAGGAACACCTTGGGACTGCCCATGACCTGATGGGCCCATGGGTCGCCCGACTGAAGACGCTGACTGACCTCCTGGCGCGTATACGCCGTAGCAATGACCTGTCGGCCATACTTGGCGCCAACCGGCGTGACGGTTCGCGAAACTTCTAACGCGGAAACAGCTCCAATTACGAAAATGTCGACATCGCTGTCCCGGCGAACGCGGCCGGTCGCAGCCGATCCGTATATGAACGCAACCTCAACTCCATCGAGGCGCGCCAAAGCTTCGGCCAGGTCAGTGTGGAATCCAGTCAGCTTGTCAATCAGGACCTTGACTTCTGGAAAGATCGGCGACGAGGTATCTATGGAGTAGGCGCCCGCAGCACCGACTGCGTGACGTCGGACAAGGCCGGCCGCCTGGCCTCTGGCTAGTGCGCGGTAAAGGCTGTCTTTCGACTTGATCCCTGACCCAGCAGCAATCTGGGTGGGGGTCATGATTACTCCCGGGTATTCAAGGAGAAACTTGATCACCCGCGCAAAGTTCTCGCCCCCAAAGAGACCGGCAGCCACGTCCATCGATAAACGATTATAGCTTTCCGGTCCGGATATCCGGACCGGAGTCCGGTTTTCCGGACCGCACCGGAGCTATGGGAGGGCGTTCGCGGCCGCGATCCTGGCGTACAGGCGGCCGCTTGGCTTCACCGTTCGCTCCAGGGTCTTGCGATCCACGCCGATCAGGCCGAAGTGCGCGGTGTAGCCCCTCGCCCACTCGAAGTTGTCCAGGCTGGTCCAGTGGAAGTACCCGCGCACGTCCACCCCGTCGTCGATGGCGTCGAGCACGCTCGACAGCACCTCGGTCAGGTACCGCTCGCGCCAGGCGTCGTCCGTGGTGGCGATCCCGTTCTCAGTGATGTACACGGGCTTGCCGTAATCGCGCAGCTCGTTCAGCACGCCGCGCATCCACTCAGGTTTGGAGGCGAAGCCCATCTCGGTCGTGTCGACTCCGGGTGGCGTGAATCGGCGCACGAACTGGTCCTGCGGCCGGCGCGGATCGAAGGCCGCCATCTGGCCCCAGTAATGCGCGATCCCGATGTAGTCGCTCGACGCAGCGACGATCCGCTGCAGCTGCGCCGGTCCGGCGGGCCAGCTGTCCACGACCGTCTGCGCCGCGCTCGCGGCCAGGCGGTCGCGCCGCGAGTTCGTGGCCGGCATGAACAGGAACTTGTGGTGCGACAGGCCGGCCGGCGTGTCCGGCCAGCGCCGCTTGATCGCGCCGTATGCCAGCTCGTGGGCGTGCTGCATGTTCCGCGTGACCCGGTACTGGCCCACGAGGTCGCCCCGGCGACCCGGAGGAAACTCGCCCCCGATCCAGCCGTTCGCGGCGTAGACGCTCGGCTCGTTGATCGTGCACCACATCCCGACGAGGTCCCCAAGCTCGTCCACGACGCGATTCACGAACGGCATGAAGGCGTGCGGCGAATCCGAGACCGCCCATCCGCCCTTGCGCGCGAACCACTGCGGGTTCGTGAAGTGGTGCAGCGTGACCATCGGCAGCATGCCCTGCTCGCGGAGCTCGCCGAGAACGTCTCGGTAGTGCCGGATCTGGCGCGAGTCGAACTCGCCCTGTGTCGGCTCGATGCGCGACCACTCGATCGAAAGCCGATGCGCATTCTGCGAAAGACCTCGCAGCATTGCGAAGTCCTCGCGGTACCGGTTGTAGCTGTCGCATGCGACCGCCGAGGAATCACCGTTCGCGATCCGGCCCGGCTGCTGCTCCCACTCCCACCAATCGTTGTTGCGGTTATCGCCCTCGATCTGGTGGGCGGCGCTGGCGGTGCCCCACAGAAAGCGCTCCGGAAAACGGCGCCCGGCCAACCTAAGCGGCTGCGGTCGCCGGCTTGCCGACCTGCGGCGGCGGGATGTAGTGCCACGATCTGGGCGTCTCGCCGTCGAGCTCGAGCTGCAGCATCCCCGCCTTGTCGACGCTGCACCGGTGCATCTCGCGCTCGTTCTGTGGCCTTCCGTCGAGCAGGATCCACGCGGCGTTCAGCGGGTCGGCGTGGCTCACGAGCGCGATCGTCTCGCCCGGATACTCGCGCGCCTGGCGGCGGACGGCGCCGAGCACGCGCTTGCCCATCGTCTCGATGGATTCATCGCCAGGCAAGATGCCCCGCCGTGCCTTGTGCACGAGCCAGAGCGGGCGGCGCACGGGGATCTGCCAGAACGGCACGCCCTGAAGGTAGCGGCTGAACTCAGCCTCGGTCAGCTGCGGGTCGGTCTCGAGCACCGCCGGCGGCGCGAGCTTCTCGTTGATGATCCGCGCGGTCTCCACGGCGCGCTCGAGCGGGCTGTGGACGATGCGTTTGATCCCGGCGCCTCGCAGCATCTCGCCCAGCGCGGCTGCCTGCGCGCGGCCGAGGTCGCTCAGGTGGAAACCGGGGAGGTGCCCGTACAGGATTCGGTGCGGGTTTTCGACGTCCGCGTGCCGGATCAGATAGAAAGTTGTCAGTTTCGGTAGGCGCCGACCGTGGTGCGATTGGTGCCGGCCGAGCGGCCGGAGTCCAGGGCCTGGTAGGACTCGCGCAGCAGGTTGCCCGTGTACTCGCGTCGGTTCACCATGCCGGCCTCATCCTTCGGACGGTAGTCCGAGTCGATGGTGGCCGCACCGCAGCTGACGGTGATGCGGCGCCAGTTGCCGCTGGTCGAGAAGTCGTGCGTGGCGATGGAGCGGCGGATCTTGTCCGCCGCCAGTGCGGCGCCCTCCTTGTCGGTCTCGGGCAGGACGATCGCGAAGTGCGGCGGCCCCTCCACGTCGAGAAAGGCCACCGTGTCCGTGTCGCGAATCGCCTGGCCTAGCCGTTCGGCGATCTCTCGCAGCAGGCCTTCGATCTGGATCTGCTCCAGCTCCTTGTGGATGTGCTCGGCGTGGTCCAGCTCGACCGTCAGCACCGACAGCGGCCGGTGGTAGCGCACTGCCCGGTTGGCCTCCTGGCCGACCAGCGCGTTGATGAACTTCGAGTTCCAGATCCCGGTGACCGGGTCCACCACACCGAAAAGCGGGCTCGACGTCCGGTCGAGCTGGCTGTGGCCGCAGGTTGGGCAGTACTGCGAGGTCTCCGGGACCTCGGAACTGCAATACCAGCAGGTGGTCATGCCCCGGCATTCTAGGCTCCAGGGCCCTCAGGGCGTTCCAGTTCAGAATTTGGGGATGACCGATCAGGGCGAGCTGTTTCCGCTCCCCGCCGGAGCCGAGCCCAAAGCGCCCCTGGCCACCCGGATGAGGCCCAAGAGCTTCGACCAGCTCGTGGGCCAGACCAAGGTCGTGGACGTCCTGCGCAGCCTTACCCGATCGGGCAACCTGCCGAGCATCGTTCTGTGGGGGCCGCCGGGCAGCGGTAAGACGACCCTGGCCGGCCTGCTCGCCACCGAGACCAACGCCCGCATGGTCGCCATGTCCGCCGTGACCGCCGGGGTGGCCGACCTGCGCAAGGTCGTGGCCGAGGCCAAGGTCCATCGCCGCGCCGGGCTGCGCACGGTCATGTTCGTCGACGAGATCCACCGCTTCAACAAAGCGCAGCAGGACGCGATCCTCCCCCACGTCGAGGACGGCACGGTCACGCTCATCGGCGCGACCACCGAGAACCCGTCCTTCGAGGTCATCTCGCCGCTGCTGTCGCGCAGCCGGGTCTTCCGCCTCGAGCAATTGACTCGCGACGAGCTGAAGCATGTCGTCCAGCGCGGGCTGAAGGAGCTGAACGCGACGATCGACGACGACGCTATGGACGGTCTGCTGGAGGCCGCGCGCGGCGACGCGCGCGTCGCGCTGAACGGATTGGAGGCCGCGGCCGCCCTCGCCGGCGAAGCCGCGATCTCCCTCGACCACGTCGAGAAGGCGATGCAGCAAAGCCACCTTCTGTACGACCGCGCCGGCGACCAGCACTACGACATCGTCTCGGCTCTCATCAAAAGCGTCCGCGGTAGCGATCCCGGCGCGGCGGTCTACTGGATGGCGCGCATGCTCGAGGCTGGCGAGGACGTGATGTTCGTCGCTCGGCGCCTCGTCATCCTCGCGGCGGAGGACATCGGCCTCGCCGACCCGCAAGCGCTCTCGGTGGCGATGGCCGCGCAGCAGGCCGCGCACTTCGTCGGCATGCCGGAGGCCGTGCTGCCGCTGACCGAGGCTGCCCTCTATCTCGCGCTGGCGCCCAAGTCCAACTCGGCCCTCACCTCATATGGGGCCGCGCGCGAGCTCATCCAGGAGACGGGCAACGAGCCCGTGCCCATGCACCTTCGCAATGCGCCCACCGGATTGATGAAGTCGATGGGATACGGCAGCGGCTACCGCTACGCGCACGACTACGAGGGTGGCGTGGCCTCGGAGCAGGTGCACATGCCCGCGAAGCTGAAGGGCCGTAAGGTGTACTCGCCCAACCCCCGCGACCGCAAGCCGGGAAAATAAACACTCCCGTGGCTGACGCGCTGCTGATTTTCAAACCCGACTCCGCCTACCGGCTCGACGCGCGCGCCGGCATCTGGGGCTGGCTTTCGGCCGAGCGCGACTGGAAGGTCGAGTCGCTCCAGTGGTTCCAGCCGCCCACCGCGCTCATCGAGAACCACTACGACTTCCTACAAGGACGCCCCTTCTTTCCGTGGCTCGTCGACTTCATGACCGCGCTGCCGCTCATCGTCGGACGCGTCACGGCGTCGGGCGATGCCCTGAAGCAGATGCGCCACGACCTCGGCGAGACGCAGATCGCCAAGTCGCGCCCCGGTTCGCTGCGCGAGCGGTATGGCATCTTCGGCGGCCTCAACTGCCTGCATCTCTCCGACGCGGTGGAGACCGGAGCCACCGAGGTAAGGCGGTGGTCGGACTTCGTCCAGCTCGACAAGGTCAAGGTGCGCCTCGAGGAATCGAGTGACAGGCCCGACCACACCTATCACCTGCGCTCGCTCGCGACGCAGGTCGCGGCGGGGATCCACGTCCAGCTCGGGTCACAGATGATCCGCGAGCTCCTGGCCGAAGAATGCGACCTCGAAGGCGCGAAGCTCGAGGCCCTCTACCGGATTACGTTGGGGGCGCTGTCCTAGCTTCGACCGACGCGTTGTAGATCGTCACGGCTTTCGTGAACAGGTCCGAGTTCGGGATGACGATGAGGTTGCCCTCGTCGCTCTTCAACATGGTCACGCGCAGCTTCACCTCCACGATCACGCCGGTGTGCGTGTCGATCGCGATGTGATCGCCGACCCGGACGTGCTTCTCGAGCAGCACGTAGTAGCCCGACACGTAGTCCTTGAGCAGGTCCTGCACGCCGAGCGCGGCGATGATCGTGGCCAGCAGAAGACCGAAGAGAGTGACGTTGGCGCTCTGGACCGCGAAGCCGAGGGCGGCGAACAGACCAAAAAGGAGGACGACCGCCGTCACCGCGCGGCGCCCGAGGACGATCATGTCGGAACGCACCTGCCGCCTGCGGAGCCACTCGCCGACCAGATGCGCGACGAAGCGCGCGGCGAAGATGAATGCGATGAAGACGATCAGGCCGGCGATGACGAAGAGCGTTTCGCGCACAGGCCCGTTGGTCTTGAAGTCGTTGCCGAAGTCGTAGCCGCCTCGAGTGGCGGCGAGCATCATTCTTCGGTCTCGGCTGCTTCCTGAGCGGCGGGAGCCTCGCCCGCGGCGCCTTCTTCGCCCTCGACCGGCACCGCGGCTTCGGCGGCCGGGACTTCCTCTTCGACCTTGAGCTCGCGCTTGTGCACGATCTTGACCACGAGGTCTTCGGGATCGTCGAGGATGGTGACTCCCTTCGGCACCGTGAGCTCCGAAACGCGGAGCTCGGACTCGATCTCCTCGAGGGGCGTGAGGTCGACCTCGAACGCCTCGGGGATCTCGGACGGCAGCACCTCGATCCGCACCGAGTGCATCGGCTGCAGGATGTCCGCGTCGCCCCGCTTCACCGCGGCCGACTCGCCGGCGAGGCGAATCGGGACCTCGACCTCGATCTTTTCCTGGAGGTTGACCTGATAGAAGTCGACGTGGATCGGGCCGAGCCGGCGCGGGTGGGTCTGGATCTCGCGGACAAGCACCTTCTCGGTGCGGCCGTCGAGCGCGAGGTCGACCAGGTGCGTCCGCCCCGACTTGACGAAGACCTTCTGGAACTCCAGGCGGTCGAGCACAATCGGCGTCGGCTCCGTGTTGTGGCCGTAGACGATGGCCGGAATCTTGCCCTCGCGCACGAGGCGGCGCGAGCGTTTGCCGAGCGGTTGGCGGGGAAGAGCTTTGAGTTGCATGGTTACGCCTCGGTTGGAGAGGCCCGCATATGATACGCCGAGCCGTGCAGCCTCCTCCGCCCCCCTACCTGCAGCCGGGCGGCGCGATGCCGGTCCCAGGCAACCTCGCCAGCCCCGGTCTGAGGGTCGTCGGCGGCCTCATTGACGTCGTCATCCTGCTGATCCTCGGCGGGCTGCTCGACCTGGTCACCCATGACAACCGGTTCACCACGGGCCTGGTCGGGCTGCTCGTCTGGGTGGCCTACTTCACCTACTTCTGGAGCCAGCGCGGCGAGTCGATCGGGATGATGGTGTTCGGATTCCGGGTGCGCGACGCCGCGTCCGGCCGCTACCCCGGCGTGGCGCAGGCCGCGGTGCGAGGCCTGGTCTGGAGCCTGGAGGTGGTGCCCTGCACCTTCTGCCTCATCGGCATACTGGCCTGGGCCTGGATGTTCTGGGACCCGCGGCGCCAGGCCCTGCACGACAAGATCACGGGCACGATCGTGACCGCGAGCTAGACGGCAGACTCGGGCAAGCGCTTGCGCAGCCAGTCGACGATCTCCTGCAGCGGCGTGCCCGGGGTGAAGATCTGCTCCACCCCTTTCTTCTTCAGCGCCGTGATGTCGTCGTCCGGGATGATGCCGCCACCGAACAGGATGATGTCCGTCGCCTCGCGGCGCTTCAGCTCCGCGATCACCGCCGGGAACAAGGTCATGTGCGCTCCCGAGTGGATCGACAGGCCGATGACCTGCGCGTCCTCCTGCAGCGCCGCGTCGACCACCATCTCCGGCGTCTGCCTCAGCCCCGTGTAGATGACCTCGTAGCCCGCGTCGCGCAGCGCCCGCGCGACGACCTTGACTCCGCGGTCGTGGCCGTCCAGCCCGACCTTGGCCACCACGATCCGCACGGGCCGCACGGCTGTCGACGGCATCAGACGACAGCCGTCTCGGTGTAGGTGCCGAACACCTCGATCATCGCCTGCATGATCTCGCCCTCGGTCGCGTAGGCGCGAACCGCTTCGAGGATGTGAGGCATCAGGTTGTCCGTGCCGGCCGCGGCCTTGCGAAGGCTCTGCAGCGCGTTCGCGCACATCGCCTGGTCGCGCTTGCGGCGAACTTCACGCACTCGCTCCGACTGCTGGGATTCGAGAAGAGGGTCGATGCGCAGGATCTCGATCGACTCGTCCGCCTCGTCGTTGATGAACTCGTTCACGCCGACCACGAGGCGGCTCTTCTCCTCCAGCTCCTTCTGATAGCGGAACGCGGCGTCGGCGATCTCCTTCTGAAAGAAGCCCGACTCGATGGCTGGGATGACGCCGCCAATCTCGTCGATCCGCTTGAAGTAGGCCTCCGCCTGCCGCTCCATCTCGTCGGTCAGCGACTCGATGAAGTAGCTCCCGCCGAGCGGGTCGAGCGTGTTCGCCACGCCCGTCTCGTAAGCGATCAACTGCTGAGTGCGCAGCGCGAGCCGCGCGGCTTTGTCCGTCGGCAGCGCGAGGACCTCGTCCATCGCGTTGGTGTGAAGCGACTGGGTACCACCGAGCACCGCGGCGAGAGCCTCGATCGCGGTGCGCGCGATGTTCAGTTCGGGCTGCTGCGCCGTCAGCGACACGCCTGCGGTCTGCGTGTGGAACCGGAGCTTCCAAGACCGCTCCTGCTGCGCGCCGTAGCGCTCGCGCATCCACCGCGCCCAGATCCGGCGCGCGGCGCGGAACTTGGCGATCTCCTCGAAGAAGTCGATGTGGGCGTCGAAGAAAAAGGAGAGCCGCGACGCGAAGTCGTCGATGTGCATGCCGCGCTCGAGGCACGCGTCGACGTACGCCATGCCGTCGGCGAGCGTGAACGCGAGCTCCTGCGCCGCGGTGGACCCGGCCTCGCGGATGTGATAGCCGGAGATGGAGATCGTGTTCCACTTCGGCACCTCTTTTGCGCAGTACTCGATCGAGTCGACGACGAGGCGCATCGAGGGCGCCGGCGGAAAGATGAACTCTTTCTGCGCGATGAACTCTTTCAGGATGTCGTTCTGCAGCGTGCCTCCTAGCTTGTCCGCCGGCACGCCCTGCTTCTCGGCGACCGCGATGTACATGCACAAAAGGATCGCGGCGGGCGAGTTGATGGTCATCGACGTCGTGATGTCGCCGAGCGGGATGCCGGCGAAGAGGGTCTCCATGTCGGCAAGCGAGTCGATCGCCACCCCGCAGTGACCGACCTCCCCGCGGCTCGTCGGCGCGTCCGAGTCCTGGCCCATCAGGGTCGGCATGTCGAACGCTACGGAGAGCCCGGTCTGCCCGTTTGCGAGCAGGTATTTGTACCGGCGGTTCGTCTCCTCGGCGGTCGCGAAACCTGAGAACTGGCGCATCGTCCACAGGCGGCCGCGGTAGCCGCTCGGGTGGATGCCCCGGGTGTACGGAAACTGTCCCGGGAACTCCTCGTCTCGGCGGGGTAGGTCCTCCCGCGTGTACAGCGGCTTGAGCGAGACCCCCGAGATGGTCGACGTCTCGATGCCGTCATCGCGCGCGGGCGCGCCCTCGAACTCCTCCTGCCACACCTGGTTCGCGTCGCGGGCTCTGACTTTCACCTCCCCGCTCGCCGGGGAGGTCGGCGCGTAGCGCCGGGTGGGGGCTGCGGGTTACCTCTCATCGTTCAACTCATTATCGGTTCGGGACAGGATTTCTTCGGCCGTTCGGTACGGGGTGCCGTCGCGAAGCAAACGCTCGGCCAATTGGGGGTCCTCGTCCAGCGCCCGCCGGGCGCGCCGCCGGGCCAACTCGGCGGCGACCTCCGCGGTCTCGTCCCGGAGGCGCTTCTCGCCCAGCTCCTTCGCCCGGCCGCTCGATTCGAGGTGGCGACGATGCGCCACCACCGCCTCCCACACTTGCTCGATGCCCTCCTGCTTGGTGGCGATAGTCGGGATGATCGGCGGCTTCCAATCGCTCTTCGGCCCCATGTTGAGCATCGTCCGCAGCTCGGTCACGACGCGCGCGTGGCCCTCGATGTCCGACTTGTTGACGGCGAACACGTCGGCGATCTCGAGGATGCCGGCCTTGATCATCTGCACGCTGTCGCCCAGGTTGGGCGTGAGGACGACCACCGTGGTGTCGGCGACCGTCGCCACCTCGAGCTCCGACTGGCCGACGCCGACCGTCTCGAGGATCACCTCGTCGAAGCCGAACGCGCCGAGCAGCCGGATCGCCTCGCGCGCCGCGAGGGACAGCCCGCCCAGATGGCCGCGCGCGCCCATGCTCCGGATGAACACCTTCGGGTCGAGGGCGTGGCGCTGCATGCGGATGCGGTCGCCGAGAATCGCGCCCCCGGTGAACGGCGAGTTCGGGTCGGTGGCCAGGACCGCGACGGACTCCTCCTTCTTGCGCAGCAAGGCAACCACAGCGTCGACAAGGGTCGACTTGCCGGTCCCCGGCGCACCGGTGAACCCGGCGACCCCTGGCGCGCGACCCGAATCGCGAAGTGACTCCTCGATCTCGCGGATCGCCGGGTCGCGGCGCTCGATGAGGCTGATCGCCCGCGCCAGGGCACGCACGTCGCCGGCGCGAAACCGCGCCAGCAGGTCGGAATCGGACGTTAGGTCGTTACTCGCCCAAGAAGCGTAGGGCGAAGTCGTGGCCGACCACCACGACCAGCCCATACGTCTGCTGGCCTGGCGACGGCGCAGGGCTGGTCGGCGTCGCGGCCACGATCGTGCCGCCGAAGAACCCCTGCAGCCACTGCGCCGTCAGCGGGAACTTCCCGCCCGAGTAATCGAGGATCAACGTCTGCGACGACGCGCGATGCGAGACGGGATCCGCCAGCTGCAGCCCGGTCGGATCGAGCATCGTCGTGACCCGGCCGTCGAGACCCGGGAAGTTGTTCGCGCCGTTGACGATCTGGACCGGCGCCTTCTCGGCCAGCGTCTTCTGATCGATGAACATCGCAGCCAGGTACTTGTGGATCATCGTGAAGCTCGGGTCGTCGGCGCAAAGCTGTGACGTGTAGGGCCCGAGCCCGCAGTCCCCGTAATCGAGCAGGTTTCCCGCCGCCGCACCGGACGGCGCTGTGATCGCCACTCTGATGATCGAGCTGTCGGGCAGGTTCTTACCCCAGTCGTAGATCGCCTTCATGTCCGAGAGCGTCATGTCGGTATGTATGTTCTTCTGCAGCGCGTTCAGAAGCTGCGGCGCCTTGGCGAACCCGTTCACCGTGGTCGCCTTCTTCTTGATCGCCTGCATGATGTCCTGCTGCCGCTTGGCGCGGCCGAAGTCCGAAGCCTGCTGCGGCTGCTCCGCGTGGCGCGAGCGCGCGATCTCGAGCGCCTGCTCGCCGTTGAGGTGCTGGCATCCCGCCTTGAAATGGATGGGCATGTAACCGTTGGCGTAGTCGGGGTAGGAGTAGTCGTCGAGATTCGTGGTCAGGCAGACGTCCACGCCGCCCAGGGCGTTGACCATGTCGCGAAACGCGACGAAATCGATCGCGATGTAGCGGTCGAAGGTCAGGCCCGTGACCTTGCTCACCTCGTGTTCAGCGGCCAGGCCGCCCCCATTCGCGCCCTGGTACTGCGACGCGACACAGCAGATGATGTCCGTGTAGGGGACCTCGTACGCGGCATTGATCTTCTGAACCCAGATTCGGTTCGGGTTGCTCTGCAGGTTCATGTGGACCGTCAGGTCGCGAGGGATCGAGGCCATCATCACGCGGTTCGTCGACGAGTCGATGGTCACCGCCATGATCGAGTCGGTCAGGTAGGGCGCGTCGTTCTCATAGCCGCCCATGCCGAGCAGCAGGATGTTGACCTGCTGGCCGTGGTTCAGCTTGTAGGCGATGGTGCCTGGCGAGGGCTGGACCGCCTGCACGACCTCCCCAATCGGGTTGATGTGCTTGCCCGTGGTCGCGTGGACGAAATCATCGAGCCGCTTGTAGGTCAGGGTCGCGCCGACCACGACAACCACCAGCAGCACGGCGATGACCGCCGCGGGGACCGACCTGGTCAGGCGGTAGGAGACGTGGTAGCGGGAACGCCTGGCCCGTTTCGGCCTGGCCGGAGACATGGGCACGCGGATTCTAGCAACGAGGCCCGGGCTTCGACGGTTACGTGCGGAGGGCTAGGTCGGCGTCGGCGTCCCGCCAGAGGTCTGGTGCGTGGCGGCGAAGAAGAACCAGGCGACGCTGATCAGGAATCCGACGAGGCCGAGGATCAGCCCGACGAGCGCAAGTGAGCCGCCGCCGACGGTGCCGTTGCTCGCGCCGATCCGCTGCCGCGAGATGAATCCCATGATGGCCGCGACCGGCCCGAGGATGATCCCCAGGCACGCGATCGAGCAGACGATCGCGAGGATCCCGAGGACGAGCGAAGCGATGGCGAGCCCGTCGGTCCGCGGCGCCATGGCGTAGCCGCTCCCCATGTATCCGCCGGCCATCGGAGGCGGGACGTACCCCCCGCCGTATCCGCCTCCCGCAGGTGGCTGGACGAAGCCGCCCGGAGGCGGTGGCGGAGCACCGTATCCCCCGCCCGGAGGCGGTGGTGGAGCCCCAAATCCACCGCCCGGAGGCGGTGGGGGGAATGAACCCCCGCCCCCAGGCGGAGGCGGCGGCGGCGCAGGGGGCTCAAAACCCCCGCTCGGCGGTGGCGGCGGCACGTCCGACATTCAACTCCTCCTACCCACTGGTCGGTGACGTCGCACCGAGCTCGAAACTCCGAAAAATCCACGCCTGCATCGCGAGCGAATACGCGGTGGTGAAAACGGCGCCGACGACGCACGCGAACGCGCCCACCTGGCCGACGAACGCGGCGGCGATCAGCATAAGGCCCGCGATCAGCGTGCTGTTAAGCGAATTGCGCGATCTGCGAATCACCTTTCCGACGTTGAGCCCCGCGCCGATGCCACCGTGCTCGACCTCCAGCACGATCGAGGGCATGGCGAAATAGAAGGCGACCGACCCCAGCGTCACCAGGCTGAAGGTCAGCATCACAAGAGCAAGCCCCAGCGACACCGCAGGAACGTTGGGGCCCGACTGGCGCCCTTCCGTCGCGAGCGTGAGCACGCCGGGCACGAAGATGGCGAGCACCACGAGGACGAACGCCACGAGGTACACGAGGTTGACCACGAACAGGCGCAGGCCGCGCCCGAGATAAGTGAGGTTGGCGGGTGGCAGCTTCTCCTCGCCGGCCCGAAGGCGGTCGAGCGAGGCGAGCATCCATCCCAAACCGTTGAGCGCGCCCACGATCGGGATCAGCAGGAGGAGCCCGATGATCACCACCTTCGTGACCCACTCCGGATCGCGCAGCGGCCAGACGAACGCGTCGGCGATGCGCTCCACGCCCTCGCCTAGGAGCTGGGCGGCGCGATCGAGATCAGCAGCAGGACGAGCCACACGAGGGTGATCGCAGCGCCGACCGCGGTCGCGATGACTCCCATGACCCAGCCGGCGACGGCCGTGCTGCGACCGCCCAGCGCCCCCTTCGACTCCTCGATCCGGTCCACCGAGGACTTGCCCAGGAAGTAGGCAACCGGCCCAAGGGTCAGGCCCGGCAGGCCGAGCGGCACGAGAAGGAGGCCGGAGATCCCGGCGAGGAGGGAGGCCGTGGCCCGCCCGTCGGTGCGCCCGCGCACAGCCATGGGCGGCGGCGGATATGGCGGATAGAAGTCAGGGGCACCGGGCGGCGCCATCGGCGGATGCGGGGGAGGCGGGGGAGGTGGAGGCGGCGGTGGCGGAGGCGGCGGTGGCGCGCCGGCCCGCCTCTGCGGCGGGGCGCTCAACGAAGCAGGGCCCTGGCGATGACCACGCGCTGGATCTGGTTGGTCCCCTCGTAGATCTGGGTGATCTTGGCGTCTCGCATCATCCGCTCGACAGGGTAGTCCGATATGTATCCATAGCCGCCAAGCAGCTGCACGCAGTCGGTGGTCACCTTCATCGCCATGTCGGAGGCGAACAACTTTGCCATGGCGGCGACCTTGGTGAGGTCGGGCGCCTTGGTGTCGACCTTGGTCGCGGCGCGGAAGACGAGATGGCGCGCAGCCTCGATCTGCGTCGCGATGTCCGCGAGCATGAACTGGATGCCCTGGAAGCTCGCGATCGCCTGCCCGAACTGCTTGCGCTCCTTCACGTAGTTGAGGGCGTAGTCGAAGGCGCCTTCCGCGATGCCGAGTGCCTGCGCGCCAATTCCTGGCCGGGACCGGTCGAGCACCGCGAGCGCGATCTTGAAGCCCGCGCCCTCCTCGCCGAGACGATTCGCGGCCGGGACCTTGACGTCCTCGAAGACGATCTGCGCCGTGGGCGAGCCGCGGATGCCGAGCTTGTGCTCCAGCTTGGCGACCGTCCACGGGCTCGTCTCGTGCTCGAGCACGAAGGCCGAGATGCCGCGGTGGTCGGCCTTGGGATCCGTCTGGGCGAAGACGACGAGCGTGCCCGCCACGCTCCCGTGCGTGATGAACTGCTTGGTGCCGTTGAGCACGTACTCGTTGCCGTGCTTGGTGGCGCGAGTGGTCATCGCCGCGGCGTCGGACCCGCTGCCGGGTTCCGAAAGCGCGTATGCGGCAACCTTTTCGCCCGACGCGAGCGGCGGGCACAGCCGCTTCTTTTGCTCTTCGGTGCCCGCGACCAGGATCGGGTATGACCCCAGCGCTTGCACCGCGAGGATCAGGGACGAGCTCGCGCACGCCTTGGCGATCTCCTCGATCCCCATGCAGATCGTGACGCTCGACCCTGAGATTCCGCCGTACTCCTCCGGGAAGGGGATGCCTAGGAGCCCGTTTTCGGCGAAGAGCTTTTCAATGTCCTTCGGGTATTCGCCGGTCTGGTCGATCTCGGCCGCGCGCGGAGCGACGCGATCCTGCACCAGCTCGCGGATCGTGTCCCGGATCGCGACCTGCTCAGCGCTGAATTCGAAGTCCATCTGGAAGGGATTATCAGGTCTTTAACCCCACGAACTCGGTCGCTTCGCGATGAGTTCGTGGGGACCCTTCAACAAATCTCGGCCGATGACGAAACGCTGAACCTGGTTCGAGCCCTCGTAAATCTGCAGCGCCTTCGCGTCGCGCACGTGGCGCTCGAACGTGCTTCCCTCGCGTGCGCCGTCCTCGCCCGCGATCTGCAGCGCATCGATCGCGACCTGCATCGCGGTGTCGGTGCAGTGCAGCTTGGCCATCGACGCCTGACGTGTGAACGGCCGCCCCGCGCCGCACAACCACGCGGCGTGATAGGCAAGCAGCCGCGCGGACTCGACCCGCGAAGCCATGTCGGCCAACGCGAAGTCGTCACCCTGTTCGTGGCCGCGCTCCCGCATCACGGCGCGAGCCTCGTCGACGGCCGCCTGCGCGATGCCGAGGGCCTGTCCCGAGATGCCGATCCGGCCCGAGTCCAGCGCGCGCATGGCCACCGTGAAGCCCTGACCCTCGTCGCCGAGCCGGTTGCCTTCGGGCACGCTCACGTCCTCGAGCACCAGCTCTCCAGTGGGCGAGCCGCGCAGCCCCATCTTGTGAAACACCTGGCCCACCTTCAGCCCCGGCGAATCGGCCGGGACGAGGAACGCGGTCACGCCGGCCGCCTTTTCTCCCGGACCGGTCCTCGCGAAGACCACGTAAACGCCCGCGTGTCCGACGTTGGTGATGAAGACCTTGGTGCCGTTGAGGACGTAGCCATCGCCGTTGCGGCGTGCCGTGGTCTGGAGCGACGCGGCATCCGACCCCGACGCGGGCTCAGTCAGCGCGAAGGCGCCCAGCAGCTTGCCCGAGGCGAGGGGCGGAAGCCAGCGCCGTTTCTGCTTCTCATCGCCGAAAAGCAGGATCGGCTCGGTGCCGACGCTGGTGTGGACGTCGACGATGACCGCCGTCGACGCGCAGGCCTGGGCGAGCTCCTCGATGGCGATCGCGAACGAAAGAGGGTCAAGCCCGGCGCCCCCGTACTCGCGCGGGACCAGCATTCCGAGGAGGCCGGATTCGGCTGCTCCCTCGAGCGCTTGGTGGGGGAATCGACGCTCGCGATCCACCTCGGCGGCGTGAGGCAGAACGACTCCCTGCGCGAACTCTCGAACTGCCTCGCGGAAGCTCGCGTGCTCGGGCGCCAGTTCGAGGTCCAACTCAGGCGTTAACTAGAATAGTGGGCTTGACCATGGACGCAGGACCGAGGTACCTCGAAGGCACCACTGTGGGAAGTGGGCGCGACATCATCGGGGTACGTCGCGATCGCATCGCAGACATCATCAGCACGGGCCGCGAGATCATCTCCCGCGCGAAGTCCGACAAGATCCTCCCCGAGACCATCACAGGCGCCACCGCCGCGCTCCTCGTCACCATCGCAGGCTACGGGGAACCGCTCTCCGAGGGCCAGTGGCGAGAGCTCGCCGGGGTTGTCGGCGGGATCATGCGCGACAACACCTACGCCGACCTGGCAAGGCTGCGCACCCTGATCACGCAGGAGCAGTTCCTCAACGTGGCCAGGAACCAGGGCTATGCCCGATTCATCCGCCGACTTGACGACGGAAGGTGGGTGTGCGAGCTTGCGCCGAAGCTTGAAGATCTTCCGGACGAGTGAGCCGAAGCTGAATAAGGTCGGAGGACCGCTTCGTTCGCGCTCGCTGCGACTTCTCTTCGCGGCGGTGTTCGTCATCGCCGTCGTGAGCCCGGTGGCGGTCGTTTTCGCCGTGGTCTGGACAGCGCCCTCGATCCCCACCGGCAGCGCGGCAGCGCCGGACTCGCAAGCGGTCCGCCTGCTGCCGGCCCCGGACGTGCAGCCGACGTCGCTGCCCGACCCCACGTTCAACGTCTACGCCAACACCTTGTCGGGCACGGTGCCATGCCCGCTCTGTGAGCTCCCGGCTCGCGTCTATGTGCCCAACAGCCGGGCCAACACCGTGGACGTGATCGACCCCACGACTTACAAGATCATCGACCACTACGCGGTCGGCTCGATTCCCCATCACATAACGCCCGCCTGGGACATGAGCGCTCTCTACGTCGACAACGAGGGCTCGAGCAATCTGACAGTGATCGACATCCACTCCGGCCGGCCGTCGGGCTCGGTCCCGATCCCGTTCCCGTACAACCTTTACTTCACCCCCGACGGCACCAAGGCGGTCGACGTCGTGGAGCGGCTGCAGCGAATCGAGTTTCGTGACTGGAGGCATGGCTGGACGCTGCTCGGCTCGGTCGGCATCCCCTGGCCTGGCGCCGACCACCTGGACTTCAGCGCAGATGGCAGCTACTTGATGATCTCGACCGAGTATTCGGGCGTCGTCGCGAAGGTCGACACCATCAACATGCGGCTTGTGGGCTACGTGCGCACGGGCGGCCTGCCGATCGACGTGAGGCTGTCGCCCGACGGCAAGTATTTCTACGTCACCAACCAGGGGACCATGGGCGTGTCGGTGATCGACCCCATCGCCATGCAGGTGGTCAAGTTCATCCCCACGGGGCGCGGCGCACACGGCCTGCAGGTGTCGCGCGACACGAAGTATCTGTATGTGTCGAACCGCCTCGAAGGATCGGTCTCCGTCATCGACTTCGCCACGCAGAGCGTCGTGAACAAGTGGACGATTCGCGGCGGCGGCAGCCCGGACATGATGCAGCTGAACCCCGAGGGCACGCGCCTGTGGGCGTCGGGCCGCTACAACTCGACCGTGTATGTCTTCGACACCACGACCGGCCAGGTGGTCGCGAAGATCCCCGTGGGCTTGGAAGACCACGGCCTGACCTATTTCCCGAACGTGGGATTGCACAGTCTGGGCCACAACGGGGTCTATAGGTAGTACGCCCCCACCCGGCGCTACGCGCCGACCTCCCCGGCGAGCGGGGGAGGTGAAGCGACGTTTTTCCGCTTCGCTGACGCCAACGACGCCCCCCAAGCGCGGGAATAACGCCCCGTTGGCGCCTCAGGAGCGGATAGGCTTCAGGTCCCGAGCAGGCGGGCAATCAGCATGCGCTGGACCTCGGACGTCCCCTCCCCGATCTCATTGACCTTGACATCCCGCCAGTAACGCGCGACCGGGTAGTCCTCCATGAACCCGTACCCCCCGTGGATCTGCACCGCGTTGTCCGCCGCGCGCTTCGACGCCTCCGACGCATACAGCTTCGACATGGCGGCGAGCATCCGCACCGCGTCCGTCGTCTCCTCCCCCTCCCTCCCATACGCCACCGCCGCCCGATACACCATCGTCCGCGCCAGCTCCGTCTCCATCGCCATGTCCGCAAGCTTGAACTGGATCGCCTGGTGCTTAGAGATCGGCACCCCAAACGAGCGCCGCTCTTTCGCGTAAGACAAAGCCGCATCGAGGCACGCCTGCGCCAGGCCCACCGACAGCGCCGCGATCGCGATCCGCCCCCCGGTCAGCGTATGCAGGAACTGCCGGTACCCCCCACCACGCGGGCCGAGCAGGTTCTCCGCCGGCACCGCGCAATCCTCGAAGCTCAGAGGATGCGTGTCCGACGAATGCCACCCGAGCTTCCGGTACGACTCCAGGACGTGGTAACCGGGCGTGCCGGTGGGCACCATGATCGCGCTGATCTCCGGACCCTTCGACCGAGCGGAACCGTTGCGCCCCGTCACTGCGGTGATCGTCACGCCCGCCGAGATGTCGGTCCCGCTGTTGGTGATGAACTGCTTCGACCCGTTGATCACCCACGTCCCGTCGCGCGACTCCGCACGCGTCTTCGCGGCCCCCGCGTCCGACCCCGCCTCGGGCTCGGTCAAGCCGAAAGCCCACAGCTTGCGGCCCGCGAGCAGGTCCGGCAGCCACTGCTTCTTCTGCTCGGGCGAACCGAAGTCGTAGATGGGCGCCGCACCCAGGCAGACCGCCGCCTCCAGGGTGATGCCGACCCCGGCGTCGGCGCGCGATATCTCCTCGATCGCGATGCAAAGGGACAGGAAATCCGCGCCCGCGCCGCCAAACTCCTCACCAAACGGCAGACCGAACAGGCCGAGCTCGCCCATCTGCCGCACGATGTCGTACCCGAACTTGTGCTCCCGATCCAGCGCCTCGGCCACCGGCGCGACGACCTCGCGCGCGAAGTCGCGGCACGTGTCGCGGATCTGCCGCTGCTCCTGACTCAGTTCAAAATCCATCTGATCAATCCTTGCAGACGATGACAGGTGACCTCTACTCGGAAGGCGTCCGCATCGCCGGGACGCTCAAAGACCTCGACGGCCCGAACGTAAACCCCGTCTGCCACACACGCCTGTACACGCACGGCAAGCGGGTCGAGCGGTCGCTCGTGCTCCTCCACGGTTTCACCAACTGCCCCCAGCAGTTCGACACTCTCGGCCGGCAGTTCCACGAGCGTGGCTGGAACGTGCTGATCCCACGCTACCCGCGCCACGGCTACACCGATCGCTTGAACACCTCGATCGCGGAGCTGCGCGCGGACCACCTGGTCGCCGCGGCCAACCGCGCGGCGGAGGCCGGCGCGGGCTTGGGCGAACGCCTGACCGTCGCGGGACTTTCGCTCGGCGCGATCCTGACGGGCTACCTCGCGCAGACGCGCAGTGACTTTGAGCGCGCCGTCCTCATCGCGCCGATGCTCGGGCTCAAGCCGATTCCCGGCCCCGCCATGCAGGCGATCAGCCGGCTGGCAGGCGTGCTGCCCAACTTCTACATGTGGTGGGACGGCGCCCAGAGAGACAGGATCGGCCCCGCACATGGCTACCCGCGGTTCCCCACCCACGGGTACGCGGCGCTGTTTGAAGTGGGCCGGCGCCTTGTGACCGCCGCGCGCAAAGACGCGCCCCGCGCGCGCTCGATCGCCGTCGTCACCAACGCCGCCGAGCCGCGGCTAGACAACCGCTTCACATACCGACTGATAAACACGTGGCGCGAGCATGGCGCCAACGTCGAGACCTACGAATTCCCGAGCACGGACAACCTGCCGCACGACCTGATCGACCCCGCCAATGCCGCGCAGAACACCGCGCTCGTGTACCCCATCGTCTCGCGCCTGATCGAGGCCAGCTAGAGGCCCGGCCGAAGATCCGTCGAGGGTTTTCGGCCGTGCCTCTAGAGCTTCCGGCCCATCTCGAACTCGAGCTGGCCGGGGCGGATGTCCTGCTGGGTGCCGGTCCGCTTGAACCCGTTGCGGGCGTAGAGGCGCTCCGCGGCGCCGTTGCCGTCCGCCACCCACAGGAACATGTGCGCGTACCCCGCCTCCTTCGCCCAGTCGACGACCGTCTTCACGAGCAGGTCCCCCACGCCGCCGCGGCGGAACCGTGGATCCACCCACATGGCTGTCATCGCGGCGCTGCCGGCCTCGGTGGCCACGCCGCCGCTGACCGTTCCGGCGACCTCACCTTCGACCTCGGCCACGAAGCGCGTGCGCTCGCGAAGGCCCTGCCTCCATCGGAGCTCCGGCGCCTCCACCTCCCTTTCGTACGACGAGCCGAACGCGTAGGGCGCTTCTTTCAGGGCCGCCAGCCGTACCCGCCGGTAGAGCTCCCAATCATCCGGCGACAACCGACGGACGCTAGTTGCCGAGGACGAAGACCTTCAGCGCCCAGCTCATCAGGAGCGCGCTCACCGCACCGACCCAGACCAGGCGCCACTGCACCGGGCTGAGCCGCGGCGTCCACGTGCGGCCGGTGATGGACCCCACCGCCAGGCCGCCGGCGCCGAACAGCGCGCCCACGAACAGCAGGGGGCCCAGTGGGTAAAGCCTCACCGCGTCGGCGAGGTCGCCCCTCCACATGTACGCGAACGAACGCGTCCCGCCGCAGAACGGGCACGGGTGGCCGGTCATGGCATAGAACGGGCACGGGGGCGCGACGAAGTGCGCGGCCTGGAGGATCCAGTAAACCCGCGTGTAGACGAGCCACAGGACGAGCGCACCCAGGATCGCGAGGTCGCGCACCCGATTCGAGGGCAGCGCCCGGGTCATCGAGATCGGCAGCGAGCTCATCGCAGCAAACCGACGATATCGTCGGTCGTCTCCGCCACCGCCACGCCGGCCTTGCGGAAGGCCTCTTCCTTGCTCTTGGCCGTACCGCGGTTGCCCGACACGATGGCGCCAGCATGCCCCATCCGCTTGCCCTCCGGCGCCGTCCGCCCGGAGATGAAGGCTACGGTCTTCAAGCGCGTGCCGCGCGCCAGCAGCTCGGCGGCGTGCTCTTCGTCGCTCCCGCCGATCTCGCCGATCAAAACGAGGTGCGTCGTGGCCGGATCCTTCTCGAACAGTTCGACCACGTCGCGGAACGTGAGGCCAAGCACGGGATCCCCGCCGATGCCCACGATCGTCGACTGGCCCATCCCCGCGGCCGACAGCGCCGAGCCGACCTCATAGGTGAGGGTTCCGCTGCGCGAGACCATACCGACCGATCCGGGCGACGTGATTCGCTGCGGGATGATGCCGATCTTCGCCTTGCCCGGGGTGATCAGACCAGGACAGTTGGCGCCGATGAGGCGCGCCGCAGGGTATCCGCGCAGGAAGTCTTTGACCTTGATCATGTCCTGGATCGGGATGCCCTCGGTGATGCACACGATCAAGGTGACGCCGCCCGCGGCCGCTTCCATGATCGCGTCGGCCGCGAACAGCGCCGGCACGAAGATGCCCGAGGCGGTCGCACCCGTCGCCTTGACCGCGTCGGCCACAGTGTTGAACACCGGCACGCCGAGGTGCGTCGTGCCGCCCTTGCCAGGGCTGGTGCCGCCGACCACCTTGGTACCGAGCGACTGCATCTGCTCGGTGTGGAAGGAGCCCTCGCGCCCGGTGATGCCCTGCACAATGACGCGCGTCGTGGAGTCGAGCAGGATGCTCATCGTCGGGCGCCTGAATGTGTCAGCTCGACGATCTTCTGCGCCGCTTCCCATGCGCTGACCCCTGGCTCGATGCTGTTCCGCTTGAGGATCTCGCGGCCCTCTTCCTCGCGCGTCCCGCTCATGCGGACCACCAGTGGAATGCGCATGTTCAGGTTGTCGCGCGCGGTCACGATGCCCTTCGCCACCTCGTCTCCGCGCGTGATGCCCCCGAAGACGTTGATGAGCACGCCCTTGACCTTTGGATTCATGAGGATGACGGCGAGCGCGTTCTCGACGACCTCCGCCTTCGCGCCGCCGCCGATGTCGCAGAAATTAGCGGCCTTGCCGCCGGCGCGCTGCACGAGGTCGAGCGTGCTCATGCAGAGGCCGGCCCCGTTGCCGATGATGCCGATGTCCCCGTCGAGCGACACGTAGGTGAGGTGCCGCTTCTTCGCCTCGACCTCGTACGGGTCTCCCTCCACCACGGAGCCGTACTTCTCCTCGAGGTCCACGTGCCGCCACGAGGCGTTGTCGTCGGTCTCGAGCTTCGCGTCGCCCGCGAGGACGTCGCCGGACTTCGTGACGACGAGCGGGTTGATCTCCGCCGTGAGCGCGTCGAACTCCGGGATCGCCCGGTACAGCTTCTTGATCAGACCGGTGAGCGGACGGACCAGGTCGCCCAGGCCCGCGTCGTAGGCGAGTTGGGTCAGCTCGAAATCGAGCGGGCCGCGCCATGGATTCGGGTAGAGGCGCGCGATCGCGTCGGGCGACTCCTCCGCCACCTGCTCGATCTCCATGCCGCCCTTGGCCGACAGCATCAGGATGTTCGCGCGCGCGTCGCGGTCGACCGTGAACCCGAGGTAGATCTCTCGCGCGATCTCGAGCGCAACCTCGCAGTAGACGAGCGGGACCTTGAACCCTTTGATGTCCATGCCGATGATCTGCTCAGCCGCCCTACGCGCCTCGTCGGGCGTCTTCGCGAGCTTGATGCCGCCCGCCTTGCCGCGCCCGCCGACGGGCACTTGCGCCTTCACCGCCACCGGCCCGAGCCGCCTGCACGCGGCGGCCGCCTCGTCCGGCGTCCGGGCGACGATCCCGGGCGGGATCGCAATGCCAAGCGACGACAGAACTTCCTTGGCTTGGTACTCCAGGAGCTTCAAGAGGGGATCAGTTCAGGGCGACGAGGGATGGAACGGGCACGGCGTGCCCTGGTCCTGCGCGTTGTTGTTCCAGCTGTCGCAGAAGCCGCGCTGGAAATCCGCGTTGTTGAGGGCGTAGACCGCCACCCCTATGACGAGCACGATGGCGATGACCAGGGCGAACCCACAGCCGATCAAAACCGCCGGCAGCGCGGAGATGCCCCGGCGGACCGGCGTGGTGCCGGGCACAGGCCGCCAGGCGTTGCCGTCCCAGAACTGAAGGTTGTCGTCGGAGACCCACCGTCCCTGCGCGTCTTGCTTAGGCACGGCTTAAGTGTATTGGCCGAGGGGGAGGCGCCAATCGTTGCAGCGCATGCAGTGGCCCTTCGGGTATTCGAACTCGGTCTCGCCGAGCAGGTCGAAGCCGACGCTGCGGCAGATGCCGTTCGAGGGCGCGTTGTCCACGGACGGAAACGCGTGGATGGCGGAGTGCCGTTCCGTGGCGAGCGCCAGGTCGATCGCCTCCTCCACGGCAGCCGTCGCTATGCCGCGGCCCTGGAACTCGGGGACGACGCCCCACCCCATCTCGTACACGGCCTCGCCCCTCCACTCCCGGTCCCAGAAGCTGACGCCGCCCACCGCAACGCCGTCGGGGAGCAGGATCACCTTGTAGATGTATGTGGTATCCGACTCGGCGCTGGCCGCATAACGCCTATGGCGCGCCTCGAGCTGCTCCGGTGATTCCGTGCCGCCCAGGTGCGCGGTCATCTCCGGGGCGTTGAGCCGCACCAGCAGCGGCATGTCTTCCTCGGCCCAGCGCACTAGCTCAACGTCCGGGTGGGGTCTCAGAGAGGGATGTTGCCGTGCCACCTTGGGCTCCGCCTCCGCTCCTTGTTGCGGGCGATGCGCAGCGCGCGGATCAGTTCGAGGCGGGTCCTGCCGGGCTCGATCACGTCGTCGACGTAGCCGCGCTCGGCGGCGATGTACGGGTTGGCGAAGCGCTCGGTGTAGTCGGTGACGAGCTCGGCGCGCTTGGCAACAGCGTCCTCGGCCGCCGCCAGCTCACGCCGAAACAGGATGTTGACCGCGCCCTCCGGCCCCATGACCGCGATCTCCGCCGTCGGCCACGCGACGTTGAAGTCGGCGCGGATGTGCTTGGAGCACATGACGCAGTAGGCGCCGCCATATGCCTTGCGCGTGATCACCGTGAGCTTGGGCACGGTCGCCTCGCTGAATGCGTACAGGAGCTTGGCGCCGTGGCGGATGATGCCGCCGTACTCCTGCGCGGTGCCGGGGAGAAAGCCCGGCACGTCGACGAATGTGATGAGCGGGATGTTGAACGCGTCGCAGAAGCGCACGAACCTCGCCGCCTTGTCCGACGCGTTGATGTCGAGCGAGCCCGCCATGACCTTCGGCTGATTCGCGACCACGCCGACCGATTGCCCGTCCAGGTGCGCGAACCCGACCACGATGTTCATCGCGAAAAAGGGCTGGACCTCGAAGAACTCGCCGTGGTCGACGACCATGTCGATCACGTCCTTGATGTCGTAGGGCTCCTTGGGGTTGTCGGGAATCACGGTGGCGAGCCCGGGCGCCTCGCGATCCGCAGGGTCGTTCGGCTCCACGCGCGGGGGCGTGCCCTCGCAGCTCTGCGGGATGTACTTGAACAGACGGCGGACCTGCGCGAAGCACTCCTCCTCGCTCTCGGCGAGGAAATGGGCGACGCCCGACTTCACGTTGTGAACCTCCGCGCCGCCCAGCGAGTCGAAGGTCACGTCCTCGCCGGTGGTGACGCGGATCACCTCGGGTCCGGTGATGAACATGTAGCCGACGCCGTGCACCATGAAGGTGAAGTCGGTAATCGCGGGCGAGTAGACCGCACCGCCGGTGCAGGGGCCGAGGATGAGGCTTAATTGAGGCACCACCCCGCTCGCCTCGACGTTTCGCCAGAAGATCTCCGCGTAGCCGGCGAGCGAGACGACGCCCTCCTGGATGCGCGCACCGCCCGAGTCGTTGATGCCGATGATCGGGATGCGGTTGCTCACCGCCAGGTCCATGACCTTGATCACCTTTTCCGCGAAGACCTCACCGAGCGATCCGCCGAACACGGTCGCGTCGTGGCTGAAGACCATCACGTCGCGGCCGTCGATCCTCGCCATGCCGGTCACGACGCCGTCGCCAGGCACGCCGTCGGTGTGTCTCGCAAAGAGGTCGAGCTCCTCGAACGAATTGCGGTCGACCAGCCGTGAGATCCGTTCCCTGGCGGTGAGCTTGCCCTTGGCGTGCTGTCGCGCGAACGCCTCGGCGTCGCCATGACCCGCCTCGTACTTGCGCTGGCGGAGCTGGTTGAGCGGGTCGACCTTGGGCCGCTGACTCACCTTGCCATGAACATCCAGCGATGTCCCTCGAGGTCCTCGGCGCGGTAGCGCTTGCCCTCGCCGCCCTGTTCGACTGGCGAAAGTATCGTCGCGCCCGCGGCCTTGGCTCGCGCGAAGTGCGCGTCGACGTCGTCGACGTAGACAAGCACGCCGTCGATGATGTATGGCACCTCGGACCATCGCGCCGCGGCCTCGCATTCCTCGCGGTGCCGCTTCGGTCCGTGGTAATGAGGCGAGGGCGTCGCCAGCATGATCATCCCGTCGCCGGCTTCCATCTCGCCGTGGCTGAGGCGGCCGTTCTCGCCGAGCATCCGCGCCCGCTCGCGAAACCCGAACGCGCGCGCCAGCCAATCCATCGCCTCCGGTCCGTGCTCGTAGGCGAGCATCGGAATCACCGCCGGATATCCGTCACTCATGCAGCCTCCCCCGGGTGATATTCACCGAAGACGCCGCGCAACACGGTGCAGCACTCGCCGATCGTCACGTAGTCGGCCAGGGCCGCCTTCAGAGGCGGCATCAGGTTGTCCGTACCGCGCGCCGCCCGCTCCAGTGTGGCGAGGTGGCGGTCGACGGTGGCCTGCGATCGCCGCGCGCGCAGCTTCTTGAGCGCGCGCGCCTGCGCGGCCTGGTGTCGCGGGCTCACCTTCATGATCTCGACAGGTCGCGAGTCCGTCTCCGTGTAGCGGTTCACGCCCACCACGATGCGCTCGCCTGACTCGATCCGCTTCTGCAGCCGGTACGCGCTGTCGGCGATGCGCCGCTGCGTCCAGCCCGACTCGATGCCCGCCACCCCTCCGCCCAGCTCGTCGACCTCGGCCATGATGGCGAGCGCCTCCTCTTCGACGCGGTCGGTGAGGTTCTCGACGTAGTACGAGCCGCCCAGCGGGTCGGCCACCAGCGGCACCGCCGTCTCGTACCCGATCACCTGCTGCGTCCGCAGCGCAATCTCCGCGGCGTTCTGCGAGGGGAGCCCGAGCGCCTCGTCGTATGCGTTGGTGTGCAGCGACTGCGTCCCACCGAGGACCGCGCTCATGGCCTCGAGCGCGGTGCGCACGACGTTGTTCAGCGGCTGCTGCGCCGTCAGCGTCACGCCGCCCGTCTGCGTGTGGAACCGCAAGGCCTGGGCGCGCGGGTCAGTCACGTGGAAGCGGTCGCGCATGATTCGCGCCCACATCCGCCGGGCGGCGCGGAACTTGGCTACCTCCTCGAAGAAGTCCATGTGGCACGCGAAGAAGAAGGAGACGCGAGGCGCGAAGTCGTCCACCGCGAGGCCGGCCGCCCGCGCCGCTTCGACGTACGCGATGGCGTGGCTTAAGGTGAACGCGATCTCCTCGGCGGCGGTCGACCCCGCTTCGCGCATGTGGTAGCCGGAGACGGAGATCGTGTTCCAGTTCGGCAGCGCCTTCGCGCAGTAGGCGAAGAGGTCGGTGATCAGCCGCATCGACGGCTTCGGAGGAAAAATGTACGTGCCGCGCGCGGCGTACTCCTTGAGGATGTCGTTCTGCACGGTTCCGGTGATCTTCTCCGGCGGGCAGCCCTGCTTCTCCGCGACGAGCTGATACAGGAGCAGCAGCATCGCGGCGGTCGCGTTGATGGTCATCGAGGTCGAGACGCGGTCGAGTGGAATCCCGCCGAGAAGGACCTCCATGTCCTCGAGCGAGCAGATCGCGACGCCGACCTTGCCGACCTCGCCGTTCGCCAGGGGGTCGTCGGAGTCGTAGCCGATCTGCGTCGGCAGGTCGAAGGCGACCGAGAGCCCGGTCTGGCCCTGGTCGAGGAGGTAGCGGTAGCGCTGGTTCGACTCGGCGGCGGTGCCGAATCCCGCGTATTGACGCATCGTCCAGAGCCGCCCGCGATACATGTCCTTGTGGATGCCTCGCGTATACGGATAGATGCCAGGCAGCGGCTCCTCAGCACGCCTATCCTCCGCCGAGTAGACGGGCTTGAGCGGCAAGCCGCTGTCATTCACCTCCCCACTGCGTGGGGAGGTCGGCGGCGAAGGCGCCGGGTGGGGGCGAGCCCTGGGCAATTCCTTGCTCATGTCTCCACCAACTCCGTCAGCACGCCGCCCGCGCTCTTGGGGTGGATGAACGCGATGCGGGCGCCGTGCATGCCCATTCGCGGCTCGGCGTCGATCAGCTCGAGGCCGGCCGCTCGCGCCTCGGATATCGCTCTGTCGATGTCGCCAACGCCGAAGGCCACGTGGTGCATCCCCGGGCCGCGCTTGGCCACGAACTTTCCGACAGGCGAGTCGTCGCGCAGCGGCGCCATCAGCTCGAGCTCGGCCTCGCCCGCGCGGAGGAAGGCGGCCTCGAGCCCTTCCTTCTCATTGCGCTGCCGGTCGACCAGCGTTGCGCCGAAGACCTCCGTGTAGAGGCGGATCGATTCATCCAAGTCGGCGACGGCGATCCCAACGTGGTGCAGCTTCACTTCTCGTCCCCGGTCGCGCGCAGGGCGCTCAATACTGATACGACCCCTCGCCGGTCGAGCTTCATCGCACCGAGAAGATGCGCGTCACCGTGTTCAAGGTTGCGAGATTGCCGAGCAGCCCCTCGATGCGAAGCCTGCCCTGGACCAACTTCAACGCGACGCCTCTCCCGACCTGGTCGTGGTAGACGGGCATCCCGAACAGGCCGATCTTCAGGTTGCTGAGGCTCATCACGGTGTCGGCCTCGGCGCGAATCGTGATGTCGCGCTTCGGCTGCAGACCGTTGTGCACCGTGAGCGAACCACGCTGGAAGTCGAGCGTCAGGCCCTCGTCGATGTCGGTGACCCATATCCCGACCCGCGCCTTCAGTCCATCGAAGTCCCTCTTCTTCTCAGGCTTGCTCTCGACGTTGGCCTGGATAAGCCCCCCGAACAGCGAGGCGATGGCGCTCGGTTCGTCGTCAGCGTTGGTGACAATATTCACCTCCCCACCACGTGGGGAGGTCGGCTTCCCTTCCCCGCTTGCCGGGGAAGGTGACCCGGCCGCGAAGCGGCCCGGTCGGATGGGGGCTTTGGCTCGCTGTTTACCGCTCGTCGGGCCATTGGACGGGCACCCGCGTCGTGGCCTCGGTCAGCTCTTGCGACGCCTTCGTGTAGCGCACGATGGTCGGGAGGTCGCCCTTCAGCTTCAGCCTGCCCTGCAGCATCCCCTTGGTCGCGTCCAGCTGCTTGGTCGCCACCTCTTTCCACCGCGAGTAAGGAGCGGTGATGACGAAGTTGCAGCTCTGTGCGTCCGCGGCCGAGCCGACGTGGATGTCGCGCGCCTCGCCGTCGAACAGGTCCATCACAATGCCTATGGTTTCGGGAACGTTCTTGTCAGGCTCCGCCTCGATGACGAGCCCGACCGTCCACTTCCAGCCCTTCGCGGCGGCCTTGTAGGCGCTCGATTTGTTGACCTCGTCCTTGAACTGCCGCGCCCATTCATCGCTGAAAGCGTTGACCGCCATGTAGTCCTCCTGGTGACGGTGCCGAAAACCAGGTGAAGGTTAGCCCCGCTACGACTCGAGCGTGAACCTCAGGGTGTTCTGGCCGATCGAGATCGTGTCGCCGTCGGAGAGCTGCTTCTCGATGACCGGCTCGCCGTTGACCAGCGTGCCGTTCGTGCTCCCGAGGTCGCTCACCCAGAACGATCCGCTGCGCACGTCGATCCGGCCGTGATGGCCTGACGTAGCAGGGTCACCGACCACGACGTCGTTGTCCGGCGCGCGGCCGATCGTCACCATCTGGCTCGGCAGCGCCACGATGCGGCCCGCGAAAGGTCCCGTCTCGAAGGTCAGCAGGGCCGCGAACCCAGAGCCGCTCGCGATCTCCTCGGGCGGCATCGCCTGCAGCGACACCGTGCGTTTCGGATCGATCGCGTTCGGGTCGTTCTGCTGCCATGCCGGGATGACCGACGTCGCCTCCTCGAAGCTCGGCGACTCCAAAGGCGCCCCGTTCTCGCGGCCGGCGCTGGGGGTATTGGCGGGCCAGTGGAGCAGCGTCGAGGTGACCTCAGGGGTCGCGGCCCGCTCGGGCTCCGGTTCCGGCACAGGCCCGGCCGCGGCTTCCGGCGCCGGCTCGGGCTCGGCCTGTGCGACGAGAACCTCTGGTTGGGGTTGGGATTCGGGTTCCGGTTCAGGCGCCGGCGCGGGTTCGGACTCGGCGGCCATCGGCTCGTCGAACGGCGACATGGCCGTATCCGAAGCCGCCGCGGCGGCAGGCTCCAGCGTCGTCTCGGGCGCGGGTTCCGGTTCGGGCTCCGGCTCGGCCGCCGGCTCCGGCTCGGCCGGAAGCTCAGGTTCCGCCTGGGCCTGGACCACAGGCTCGACATCGGGGAAGTCCCCCCACGACGCTTCGGCGGCGACCGGCTCAGACTCGGGTGCGGCCGCGGGCTCTGGCTCGGCCGCAGGCTCTGGCTCGGCCGCGGGCTCTGGCTCGGCCTCGGCCTGCACCGGAAGCTCCGGCCCCGGCTCGGAGATCAGCGGCTCCTCGACGACCGACCCCGGTGTCGGAAGGTCTGGCAGCGCTTCCGGCTCGACGATCGGGGCTTCGGCGGTGGCGAAGTCGGGCACGGTCGGCTGGATGACCTCGGCCGCCTCCTCCACCGCCACCGGCGCGGGCGGCACGGGTTCCTCGACGGCCACCGCGGGCTCGGGCGGTCGCGTCGGCATGGCGACAGTCTTCGCCCACTCCCGCGGCGCCTCGGCAGGCACGGGAAGGATCTGGGTCTCCTCCTCGGGTGCGGGCCGGTCGACGGCCTGCGTGCCGAGGAACCTCGAGAACCACGCGCCGATGCGTCGCAGGCGCTCGACGCGCCGGTCTGGCCGCCCGTTGCGCGAGAGGTCGTGCGACTCCTCGGGGAAGCGGACCAGCTCGACCGTCTTGCCGAGCAGGCGCATAGCCCCGAACAGCTCCTCCGACTGAGACATGGCGCACCGCAGGTCCATCTCGCCGGCGGTCAGGAGCAGCGGGGTCTTCATGTTCTGCACGTAGCGGATGGGGGAGCGTCTCCACAGCTCGTCCATGTCCGGCCACGGCGGCGGACCGAGCTGCAGCGCGTGCCACAGCACGATGTCTTGCTGCGCGTACTCGCTGACCAGGTTCGAAAGGGAGCGCATCGAAACCGCGGCGGAGAAGCGGTCGGTCTGGCCGATGATCCAGTTGGTCATGTACCCGCCGTACGACCCACCGCCCACCCCGAGGCGGTTGGCGTCGATGTAACCGGTGAGCTCGACGATCTGGTCGAGCGAGCTCATCAGGTCCAGGTAGTCCTTGCCCGCCCAGTCGCGCACGACCTCGCGCCGGAAGCGCTCACCGTAACCGTCCGAGCCGCGCGGGTTCATGTAGAAGACGACGAAGCCCATGCCCGCCAGCATCTGCAGCTCGTGGAAGAACGTCCAGCCGTACTCGGCGTGCGGGCCCCCGTGTATCTCCATGACCGTGGGATACAGGCGGTTCGGGTCGAGGTTCTCAGGCTTCAGGATCCAGCCCTCGAGCTTCCAACCGTCGGGAGCGGTGAAGTAGTGCTGCTCCGGCTCCGCCACGTAGCGGTCGCGCAGCCAGGGGTTCAAATCCGTGAGGCGTGCTTCGGCGCCGCCCGTGATCACGAACAGCTCGCCTGGGTTCGATGCATCCGAGGCGCAGAGCGCCGTCACAGTGCCCGCGAGGTCGAAGTCGTAGATACGGCGTCGGCCGGCGGCCTCCTCGCGCACGTTTCCCTCGAGATCGACCGAGTAGACGGAAGTCACGCCCGGCCCAGACGCAAGGAAGTAGACGCGCTCACCGTCCGCCGACCAGCGGATGCGGGTCGCGTGTCCGGCCCGCATGTCGTTGACGATGCCGTCGCTGACGCCGAGGTCGAGGTCGGTCGTGAGGCATCGCGGCGGGTTTCCGTCCAGCGGCACGACCCAAAGCCGCTCCAAAAGGCCCACGTCGAGGCCGCTGGGTGCGATGAACGCGATCTCGTCGCCCTTCGGAGACCAGATCGGTGTGCTCAGATAGAGGCCGCCCCCCAGGCGCTGCCGGCTGCCCTCGAGGTCGACCACGTAGAGGTTCATCTCGCGCATCAGGTCGGCGCCCGGCTCGGCGTTGCCTGAGAACACGATGCGGTGGCCGTCGGGCGACCAATCGAACTCGTTGACGTCCCACGCCCCATTGGTCAGCTGCTTGACCTCGCCGCCGTCCACCCGGACGCAGAAGAGGTGGTGGTACCTGCCGTCGACATAGCCTTGCCCGTCGTGCTTGTAGTCGAGGCGTCGCACGACTCGGACGACGGGAGCGCGGCGAAGCTGCTCGCGGCTTTCGGGCGGCCGGGGGTCGTCCACCACCGCGTCCGGGTCGGCCAGGACGGTGGCGAGGAAGGCGATGCGGCTGCCGTCGGGCGACCAGGCGGGGCTCGCCACGCCGTCCGGCACGTGGCTCAGCTGCTGCGCCGGACCGCCCGCGACCAGGTCGACGACGAACAATTGGTCGGCCGCGCCGACTTTGCTGACGAACGCAAGCTTGCGCCCGTCGGGCGACCATTCCGGCGAGTGATCGCGCAGAGCGCCGGCGCTCGGGCCGACAGGTTCGGGGTCGAGCACGCGGCGCACGACGATGCGGCTGCGATTCTGCCTGGAGTTCGCGTCGGCCCAGCCGACCTGATAAGCGACCCTCTCGCCGTCAGGGCTCAGGCGGACGTGGTCGATCCAGCGAAATCGGTAAAGGTCGTCAGGGGCGATCGGGGCGGCCAATTCCGTCCGGTGGATGCTACCAGCAGGGGACGAATTCATACAGTCAGGGAGTTGCTTTCCGTTGTAAAGCAATCGACATGATTCAGTGCTACAACCAATCCACATGACACGACGGGCCGCAGCCTTCCACGGATTCGCCTGGGGCGTCGTCGGGGGCCTCGCGGTGGTCGCGCTGATGTACCTCAGCGCCCTGCTCCTCGGCCTCCGGCCGCTGCCTCAAATCCTCAACGAGCCGCTCCTGAGCCTCATGCCGGGCTTTGTCTTCGGGTTCTTGATCGACACCCTGCAGCACGCGGGCAAGGTGGTCGAGGAGATCGGCCTGATCGTCACTATGCTCGTCGGGCTTGGCTTGGTCGGGGCCGCCAACTCGGTGGCGGCGCTCCGGTGGTCGAATCGCTACCTGCCGTTCGCGTTCGCCGCGGCCGCCTGGGCCGTGGTCGCCGGCGTGCTCCTGCCGGTCGGAGGGTCCGGCCTTCTCGGCATCGGCGACGGCTTCGCCACCCCGATCATCTGGGCCGCCCTCTTCGCCTTCTACGCCGTCATCCTACAGATGGGCGGCGAAGGCGGCGGCGGGTCGGCCACGGACGTCGACCTCGGGCGCCGCAGCGTCCTCGGCGCCGTGCCGATCACCATCGGCGCGCTCAGCCTGGGCGTGCTGGGATTCCGGCTCCTGCCCGACTGGTACAAGGCGATCTTCAATCCGCCCGAGGCCGGCCTACGCGGACCCTCGCCGGCGATCACGCCGGTCGGCAACTTTTACGTGGTGTCGAAGAACTTCGTCGACCCGACCGTCGACGGGCAGTCGTGGAGGCTCCACGTCGGCGGATTGGCCGGCAAGCCGACGACCCTGACCCTGAGCGACCTCCGCAACCTGCCCGCGACCAATGAGTACGTGACGCTGGAGTGCATCAGCAACAACATCGGCGGGGACCTGATGAGCACCGGCTCGTTCACCGGCGTGCCGCTGCGCGACCTCGTCCAGATGGCGGGGCCGCAGGCCGGGGCCAGCTGGGTCGCCTTCAGGGCGCGCGACGGCTACACCGAAAGCCTTCCGCTCGCCAAGGTCCTGGCCTCACCCGAGATCCTCGTCGCCTATGACCTCGACGGCTCGCCGCTGCCCACGAGTCATGGCTACCCGGCGCGGATTCTGATTCCCGGCCTCTACGGGATGAAGGGTCCGAAGTGGCTCGAGAACATCGACCTCGCCGACCAGGAGGCCAACGGATACTGGGAGCAGCAGGGCTGGGACCGCAACGCCGTCGTCAGGACGACGTCGCGATTCGACATGCCACACGACGGCGACATCCTCAAGGTCGGCCCCATCTCGGTCTCGGGCGTCGCCTACGCCGGCACCCGCGGCGTGAGCAAGGTGGAGTATTCGACGGACGGCGGGACCAGCTGGAACACGGCGCCGTTCGATGCGCCGCTCTCGCCCCTGACGTGGGTGCTCTGGAACGTGACGTGGACCCCGTCCGGCGAAGGCGCCTACCGCCTCATGGTGCGCGCGACCGACGGGACAGGCGCCTTGCAGAATTCAGGCGGGGCGGCGAGCTTTCCGAGCGGCGCCGCCGGTTATCACGCGATCCAGGTCAACGTATCGAAATAGACCTGGCCCTTACTTCATCGCCCACAAGGCCTTGACCGTGTCCCAGCCCATGCGGATCGCGCCTTCTTTGCGGATCATCTTCACGATGTTCTTCTGCTTGTCCCACTTCGAGGTGCCGTCGACGCGGAAGAACTCGTCGAGCGCGCGGTCCGCGACCTGCGGGTACTTCGTGAGCATCTGAGGGTTGTGCTCGAGCAGCGGCACCGCCTTGTCGTACTTCTTCATGTCGGCCATGATCCAGGAGTGGTCGAGCCGCCCGCGGTACTCGGCCAGGCGCCGCTCCGAGAAGTCGCCCACCTCCTTGGCGTGGACCACCGTCAACCCCGCCAGACGTCCTGATTCCATCGCGAGGTTCGATCCCTCGCGGTGTACCGGGTTGGAGAGCATCGCGGCGTCGCCGCAGATGAGATAGCCCGGGCCGTAAACCTTGGGGATCCCGCGATAGCCGCCCTCAGGAATCAGATGCGCGAGATATTCGACCGTCTCCGCGCCGCGCAGGAAAGGCTTGATCGCCGGGTGCTTCTTGAAATGCTCCATGAGGTCGTTCGGGGTCCGCAGCGTCTTGTTGAACTCGCTCAGCAGCGCGCCGCCGCCGACCGACAGCGTGTCCTGGTTGGTGTAGATGAACATGAAGCCGGACATGCCCATCGTCGAATCGCCAAAGCATTCGAGGGTGCAGCCCTCACCGGACTCGCAGTTGAACCGCTCCTCGATCAGCCCCGGGTCGAGCTGCATGATCTCCTTGACCGCCATCGCGACCTCGTTCGGCCGCAGCTTGCGGCGCAGCGGCTTGCCGTCGATCACCGTCTTCTCGAGCAGACCGGTGCCGAGCCCGATGCCCTCGCAGACGATCGTCACCTCGGCGTAGAGGTCGTCGCCGCGGCCGGTCCCGACCCCAACGACGCGACCGTTCTTGGTGATCAGCCGCTCGACGACCGTCTCCGGCACGACCATCGCTCCGGCCTTCTCCGCCTGCTCGGCGAACCAGGGGTCGAAACGAGCGCGAAGCACCGAGTAGGAATGCGGCTTCGTCCGGTTGCGCAGGTTCTTGTAGTCGATGCCGATCGCGGCTTCCGGCGTCATCATCCACCGCCGCTCCTCGATGATCGGCCGCTCGAGCGGAGCCTGCTTCCAGTCCTCGCCTACGATCTCCTCGAGGAAGTGGTTGTAGAGGATGCCCCCCATGACGTTCTTCGCGCCGGGTTTCGCACCTCGTTCGAGCAGCGCGACCTGTAGCCCCGCCTTCGCCATCGTGATCGCCGCCGCGCTGCCGGCAGGACCAGCACCCACCACGACCGCATCGAATTTCTCCTCGTCAGCCATTACAGCAAATTGAAGCTCATTGGGCTGACGGGCGGCGCGGGGTCGGGCAAGTCGACCGTGGCCGAGATGTTTCGCGAGCTGGGCGCGGCGATCGTCGACGCGGACGAAGCGAGCCATGCCGTGTATGCGCCGGGCAGCCCGGGATTCGACGCGGTGGTGCGGGAATTCGGCCGCGATTTCGTGCGCAACGGGCAGATCGACCGCGCCCGCCTGGGCGAGCTCGTCTTCCATGACGAGGACGCGCGGCGCCGCCTCAACTCGATCGTGCATCCCCTCGTCAGGGGCTGGATGGCCGAGCGCACGGTGGAGGCGGAGGAGAAAGGCGCCGAAGTCATCGTCCACGACGTGCCGCTTCTGTTCGAGAACGGGCTCGAGACGATCTACGCGGACGTGGTCCTCGTCCACGTCCCCGAGAAGCTGCAGCTGCGGCGCCTGGTCGATGGTCGCGGCGTGAGCAAGGACCGCGCCAGGGCCATGATCGCCGCGCAGATGTCCATCGACGAGAAGCGGGGGCGCGCGCAGCACGTCATCGACAACAGCGGCAGCCGCGACGCGACGCGCGCGCAGGTCGAGAAGGTCTGGGCCGAGATCGCCTCGGCTAGATGACCCCCTGGTTGCGCAGCTCGCTCAATCGCGACGCATCGACGCCAACCTCGGCGAGAACCTCCGCCGTGTGCTCGCCGAGGTGAGGGACATGTCCCTGCTTGCTTCGCTCGAAAATCCGGCGGGCGGCAATCTGCGGATGGGACGGAACCTCATCCAGGTCGAGCACCGGCTCGCAGCAAGCATCCAACCCTGAGAGCGTCTGCTGCCACTGATCGCGCGTCCGGGTCCTGAAGATCTCCTCCAGCTCGGTCTGGACGGCCGAATCGTCCGAGTACTGTTGCTCGTTCAGATCAGATCTCTCCAGCGCCTGGCACAGAGAGTTCCAGAACTTCGGCTCGAGCGCGGCAACGCTGTAGTAGCGGCCGTCCTTGCACTCGTAGACGCGGTAACAGGCGTAGCGGCCCGCCAGACGCTGGTCGCCGCGCGCCACCTGCTCCCCTGCCTCGTGCGCCGCAAAAGCCGGCGCAAGCCAGCTGACCGCGCCATCGGTCATCGACGCGTCGATCCACCGTCCGTCGCCGCCGCGCTGCACACCGACGAGAGCCCCGAGGATCGCGACCGCGGGCTGCAGGCCACCGCCGCCGACGTCGGCGACCTGGACCGACAACGGGACCGGAGGTCCGTCGCGCTCTCCGTTCAGTCCCAGCGCGCCGGCTGTCGCCATGTAGTTGAGGTCGTGACCGGCGCGAGACGCGTACGGCCCATCCTGGCCATACCCCGTGATCGAACACATGACAAGCCGGCGGTTTCGGGCGTGCAGAACGTCCCAGCCGAGCATCAAGCGGTCCATCACACCCGGGCGGTTGCCCTCGACGAGGACGTCGGCCCTTTCGACAAGACTCAGCAAGACGTCGCGTCCAGCGCCCAGCTTCAGGTTGAGCGTGACGCTTCGCTTGTTGCGATTGACGGCATTGAAAAGCGCGCTCTGCCCGTCGACCAGCGGGGGAGTCCACCGCATGTAGTCGCCCCTTTCGGGCTCCTCCACCTTGATCACGTCAGCGCCCATATCGGCGAGCAGCTGGGTGCAGTAGGCGCCGGGGAGGAGGCGCGTCAGGTCGAGAACGCGAATTCCGGTCAACGGCATTGAACGGATTTTGCCAGAGGGTCAGGCCCCATCCGACCGAGCGCTGCGCCCTGCGTCACCTTCCCCCGGCAAGCGGGGAAGGGAAGCTACCACGTTGGTAGGAGACTTTCGGCGGCCGGCCATGCGTTAATACGGCATGGAAGACTCCGGTTCCACCATGCGTCACAGCACACACCACCTGGACGAGATGCTCATCAAGGTGCCGGCGCCGTTTGCCGGCATCTCCGACCTGGGGTTCACCGCGCAGTACCGCGCCCAGAGCTTCAACGAGCGACAGCGCGACGTGCCGCTGCTCTTCGAAGGCCCACAGCCGCCAATGCGGCGACTAGCGGAGGTGTTGCAGCAGCTCAGCGCGGCGCGGTCGTCGAGCTACGCGTGGACCGACCCGGTGATGCTGAGCGACGAGGTCGTGGTCCTCGCATTTCGCGACCGAAGCGTCGGCGAGGAGACGCTTTCCGACGGCGCGCGACTCGCCGATTACGTGCTCAACCTGGTGCGGCCCGTCGTGTTCACGTTCCTCCACGACTGCGCGGCGGTCGCGCACCTGCGCCTGTCCGACGTGATCGAGATGCGGGTCAGCACCGAGCGGAAGACGGTCGCCGAGTTCGCGCTTCCGCTGCAGGACATAGTCCGCCCGAACGGCGAGCGGCTGCTCTGGGGCCTGGCTTCCTAGACCGCTAGTGCGAGGGTGACGGGCTAGGCGAAGGCGATCGGGCCGGGCTCGCGGGCTGCACGGTGCTGGCGCGTGCGCTGCTCGTCGTCGTGAGGTTCGGCGTCGTGATCGCGGCCGGGCCCTGGTTGGCGAAGTACAGCGCCAGCGGGACGACGATCATCCCGGCGATGACGGTGAGCACGAAAGTCACCGCCCCCCACTCCCGACGCAGCACGGCCCAGTTCACGAGTCGTCGATTCTACTGAGAAGCAGGGGTCGCCATCAGGCCGGATTCATTCCGGCCGTCACCAGGCGTCCCATCTCCAATCGCCTCCAGGCGTCGCGTGTGGAGGAGGGGGTTCCGCGGGGGAGGACATCCGTCCTCACCCGCGCTTTAAAAATCGTCGTCGCTGTGGCCGGCGCCTTCCTCTTCCTTCTTCTTCCGCTGGTTCAGGAGTCGGATGAAGTCCTGCGCCCGCGCGAGCGCCTTCCAACGCTCCGGGAAGAAGTCTTGAACCAGGATCTGGCGGTCCGGCTGCTGGTAGACCGTGACGCACCACTTGTTGAGGGTGCGCGAGACTTCGACCTCGAAGTCTTTCTCCGCGGTCTCATACCGAACAACCTTGTCGTCGTCGAATCTTCTTCGTCCTGAAACAGCCATAGGTAATTCACTCGGGCGGGGAATCGGCTCATTGAGCGTCTACTGATTATAGGGCCGGTTCTCAGGAACCCTTGGGGAGCCCTGGGGCATGGTTTCGAGCAGCTCCCGAAGCAGCGGAGCCAGCTCCTCCCGGAGCCCTTCCCGCTTCATCGCAAGCATCAAATTGGCCCTCAAGTAGCCCGGAACCGTGCCGGTGTCGTAGTAGTCCCCTTCGAACTCGTAAGCCACGACAGGGTGGGCGTTGAGCGAGCGCTTGATGGCGTCGGTCAGCTGGATCTCCTTGCCCGTCCCGGGTTCGGCCCGGTCGAGCTCGGCAAAGACCGGCGGCGCCAGGACATAGCGACCGATGATTGCGAGGTCCGAGGGCTCGGTCCCGAACTCCGGCTTCTCGACCATGTCGGTGACCTCGTGGAGGCGGCCGCTGCCGCCGTTGGTGACGACCACCCCGTAGCGGCTGATCTCGCTGCGCGGGAAACGGCGGACCGCGATCACGGTGGCCCCCGTCTTGCGGTGGGCGTCGATGAGCTGTTTCAGGCATGGATCGCCCTCGCCCAGGATCACGTCGTCCGCCAGGAGTACGGCGCAGGCTTCGCCTTCGACCAGGCGGCGCGCGGTCCAGACCGCGTGCCCAAGACCGAGGGGCTCCTTCTGCTGGATGTAGGTGATGTCGACCTGGTTGCTGAGCTGGTCCACCTCGCTCAGGATGTGAAGCAGGTCGCTCTTCCCGCGCTCCTCGAGGTAGTGCTCGAGCTCCAGCGACCGGTCGAAGTGATCGACGATGGCGCGCTTGCCGCCGCCGGTAACCATGATCACCTGCTCGATCCCGGACGCGATGGCCTCCTCGACGCCGTACTGGATAGTCGGCTTGTCGACCAGGGGCAGCATCTCCTTGGGCTGAGCCTTGGTCGCGGGCAAGAAGCGCGTGCCGAGACCCGCGGCCGGAAAGATCGCCTTGCGGACAGAAGGCATGCGCGTCACGTTCGAGCCATTTGAGGACAATCTATATGGTGGACGCGATCGAAGGGATCAAGCCCGGCATCGAGGGACGGCTCGAGCGTGTCGTCGCGGGCGATCTGCTCACCCATCACGTTGGCGGCAAGGGAACGTTTGCCACCCCGGCGATGATCGGCCTCATGGAGATCACCAGCCATCGCTCGATAGAACGCCTGCTGCCAGCCGGCCACACCACCGTCGGCTATGAAGTCCATGTGCGCCACCTCGCGCCGACGGCGCCGGGCAGCACAATCGTGGTGACCAGCCGGCTCTCCGAGGTCAAGGACAACAAGCTCTACTTCGAGGTCGAGTGCCACGAGGGCGAGAAGCTGCTCGGCTCCGGAATCCACAAGCGGGCGATTGTGCCCGCGACCTTCTGACCCCGTGCAGTGCTGGGACCTGGTCACGCCATGAGCGACGAGCTCGATCGCGTCGCACCGCGCGAGAGCGCGCGCACCAGGGCGCGGGATAAGAAGGTGCGTGGGCCGAAGGTCGTCTCGGTCAATCCAGGCCTGAAGAAGCTCGCGCAGCACCTGGCGGACAAGCGGCGCACCAAGAAGAAGAGCACCCGCTGACCACCGAGGCGGCGACCGTGACCCCGGACGACGTGGAGCGGGCGGCGCGCGACCTCCGTCCGCACCTCTCCCCCACGCCGCTGCAGTACTCGAGGGCGTTCACCGACAAGGCGCGGTGCCACGTCCACGTCAAGGTCGAGTCGATCCAGCCGATCCGCGCCTTCAAGGTCCGCGGAGCGCTGAACCGGGTGATGCACATCTCGCCGGAGCAGCGAAGGGCGGGCGTCATCACGGCGTCGGCGGGAAACCACGGCATGGGCGTCGCCTACGCCGCGGCGACCTTTCAGGTGCCCGCGACCGTGTACGTGCCCGAGACGGCCAACCCGTTCAAGGTCGAGGCGATCCGGCGCCTCGGCGCGCAGGTCATCGCCGCGGGCCGGAATTACAACGGCGCGTACCTCGAGGCGCTCCACGCGCAGGCCGAGACGGGCGCGACATTCGTCCACGCGTACGACGACCCGCACGTCGTCGCGGGTCAAGGCACGATCGGCCTCGAGATCCTGGCCGACCTGGAGGACGTCGACACGGTGCTGGTGCCCGTCGGCGGCGGGGGGCTGATCGGCGGGATCGCGCTCTACATCAAGGAGAAAAAGCCGGGCGTGCGAATCGTGGGCGTCGAGCCGGCTGGCGCCGACGCCATGCACCGCTCGCTCGCGGCGGGACACATCGTGACGCTGGACCGGGTCGACACGATCGCCGACGGACTCGCCGCGTCATCGCCCGGCAAGCTGACGTTCGAGCTGGCCCGCCGGTACGTCGACGACGTGCTGATCATTGCGGAGTCGGAGATGCTGCGGGCGATCCGGCTGCTCTTCGAGTGGGAGCACCTCCTCGCCGAGCCAGCGGGGGCGGCGGCGCTGGCCGCCCTGCTGTATCACCATCGCCCCGCGCCGAACGAGACCGTGGTGGTGCTGCTTTCGGGCGCCAACATCACCGACGAGGTCTTGCTGCGCGCACTCAAGACGCGCTGATCCGAGTACGCTGAACCCGTTCCGTCGGGCATGTATGGGGGTTAGGCGATGAAGGCGTACGTCCTCATCAACGCGTCACCCGGTCGCGCGTTAGAGGTGGCCAAGAAGATGGAGGGCGTGCAAGGGATATCCGCCGCCGACGCCATCACGGGCGAGTACGACGTGATCGCGGTGTGCGAAGCCCCCGACGTCAACTCCATCGGCTCGCTGATCGTGGACAAGATTCAGAAGATCGACGGCGTCTTCAAGACGATCACCTGCCTGGCGGTGAAGTAGCGCGGGTGAGGACCGATGTCCTCCCCCGCGGGACCCCCTCCTCTCAGTCGCAACGCCTGGTGAGTTGTAGGAGTGGGCGCCAGGGGACGGCCGGAATGAATCCGGCCTGCTCGCGACCTCTCTCACCTGCCTGGCGGTGAAGTAGCCGGCGCAGGCGCCGTCACCTCCGCCAGGGCCGCCGCGACCTCGGGGATCTGCGTCACCCACTGAGCCATCAAGGGCATCTCCTGCTCGAAGCTGCCCACCGACGGTGACCAGGTCAGCTCCCGTCGTGAGTGAGAGTCGTCGCAGGTGTGGGGCTTGCCGATGACGTCGACCGCGAATAGCCCGGGCCACACGGCCGCGCCCTCCGGCTTCATCGTCTCGACGGCCAGCGCGCGAAGGTAGGCGAGGTCGTAGGGAACCGAGGCGATCTCTGCGGCGACTCCCAGCGCTCGGGCGGCCGAGGTCACATAGTCGCGCCACGTGGAGTCGAAACCGCCGATCAGGTAGCGATGCCCGGGCCTGCCGCGGTCGGAGGCCGCAAGGCAGGCTCGCCCGACGTCCGCCGCGGCGACGAATGTCTGCTGCGCGCGCCCTCCACCGGGCAGCCGCACCCGGCCGTGAAGCGCCGCGGGGAGAAGGTGCGGAAGCATCCAGGCTTCGCCCTCTCCGAAGACGCGGGCTGGCCGCACGATCACGACCTCGACGGCGCCGGCGTTCTCGAGCAGCCACTCCTCCTCGGCGAGTCGCAGGCGCTCGTACGCATGAACAGGCTTGATCGCGCTCTTGTTCGTGATGCGCGAGTAGTGATTCGGGCCGAAAACATCGGCGGTCGAGACGTGCACGATGCGGCGTACGCGCGCCCGTTTTGCCGCGTCGACCAACCGCTGCAGAACATGCGACGGACCTTTCCGGTAGCGAAGCCGGCGCGAAGGCGAGGCGGTCTCCGCGCAGTTGACGATCACCTCGATGCCGCTGATGGCGTCGGCGAGCGTTTCCTCATCGGCGTCGGAGTGGAGCTCGATGACCGGCACGTCCGCCGCCATCGCCCGCGACACGTTCTGTCCGAGAAACTCACCCGCGCCGATGACGAGATGCAAAACTCAGGAATTCTATTTCCGGCGACGGTTGAGCGCAGTCGTGATTGCGGTCCGCACGTTGTCCACCACAGACGCGACCCTGCGGCTCAAATCCCACCACGCCGGAACGTCAGGCCTGATCGGCGGGCCGATCGTGACGTCGATCCGGCTGAAGGGGCGCAGCATCTCGGTGCCGCGCACGGCGACCGGACAGATGGGGACGCCGGCCTGCAGCGCGAAGTAGCCGATGCCGTTTTTCAGCGGCCGGAGTGCGCGCCCGCGCGAGTACCGGCCCTCGGGGAACATCAGCATCACGCCCCCGCGCTCGAGCACCTGGTAAACGGTGCGCAGGCCCTGCTCGTCGAGCTCGCCCTTGTTGGGTGAGATCGGGAACACGCCGATCATCGGCAGCAGGCGGCGTTTCCAGTCGCGGTTGAAGACCGTCTCGCGCTTGGCCATCGTGTAGATCAGAGGTCGCTCCGGGAAGAACGGGATGATGAACGCCGAGTCGTACCAGGCCCGGTGATTGGCCGCGATGATGAAAGGCGGCTTCGGGATGTTCTCGAGCCCGGTGACGCTGACCCGAAAGACCACGCGGATGAGCCACCCGACCAGGCGGCGCAGGAACCGGTACAGCGGTGGCGGGTGGTACGGCTCCGGATGGACCAGCGGATCCATCGGAGCCCCGACCAGCGCCCGGTATTCGGGGCTCTTGTAGCGGGTCGGATCGTCTGGGTTAGCGGTCGAGGAAGTCGTGTAGGACGCGGTTGAACTCCTCGGGGCGTTCGGCCTGAGGGGTGTGGCCCGCGCCGTTGATGACGGCGAGCTTGCAGCGCTCGATCATGGAATGTGCACGCTCCGCATGCGCTAGGGGAAACAGCGGGTCGTCAGCGCCCCAGATCAATTGGACAGGGATCTTCAGCTCGTTCAACCGCCGCGTCACGTCGTGCTGACCGCCGAAGAGGGCGCGCGGGTTGATGAGCGAGCGGATCGTCGAAAGGTACGCCGCGTTGAAACCGTCCGCCGCGTACATGTCCCGCAGGTCTGCGAGGTACGCGTCGTCCATGGTTCGCTCGAGGTCGGAGCTGACCCCCGCGTAACGGCCGGCCACGCGACGGATGAACCGCGGCGGCGCCCAGCGAAGCGCATCGCGCGTGAGGTTCATCACCGCCTCGCCGACGCGCGGAAGTGAGACGAGGCCATAAGCCATCTGGGTCGCGCGAACTTTCGGCCGTCCCAGGCCGAGGGTGTTCACGAGGACGAGCTTGCGCACGAGCCGCGGCTGGTCGAGGGCGACCTCGAGGGCGATCCGGCCGCCAAGCGACGTGCCCACCAGCGCTGCCGAGCGGAGGCCCCGGTCCTGCATGTAGCGGCCGATGAAACGGGCGAAGTACGGGATCGTGTATCGCGTGCGAGGCTTGTCGGTGCGCCCGTAGCCCGGCAGATCGGGGGCGAAGACGCGGTGCCGCGCCGCCACGGCCTCGAGGTTCTGGCGCCACTCCATGTATCCCGACGAGCCGAGGCCGTGGACGAAGACGACGGGCGAGCCACGGCCGCCGAACGTGTGGTGGACACGCAGGGCACCGATGTCGACGAACCCGGAACGCATCGTCTTCGCGGTCCCGCGCTTGGTCTCTATCACTCGGTTGGAAGCATACGTACGGGGCTCGAAAGTCCGGTGACCTTCATGCCCGACGTGAACCGGGCGGTGCTCGATCCGTCGATGACGGTGACGGCGCCCGGCCCGGCCGCCCGCCACTCGTCTCGCTGCCACAGCGCGGCCGAGCGCTCGTCGATCCCGAGCAGCGTCACACCCGGAAGCTCTCGCTGCGCGGACTCTATCCAGCGATGGCCGAACGTGTCGAAGTGCGGCAGAACCGCGGTGCCCGGAACGAGACCCAGCGCGCCGGCCGGCCGCCGGTTGAACCGGTTCGGCCAATTGGCGCGGATCAGCGTATGGCTGCACAGCGCCATGGCTCCCGCGGATGACCCGGCGAGCGCGGCGCCATCGCGCCACGCCTCGAACATCGCCGCCCAGACACGCGAGCCGTTCAGCACCTGGGCGACCAGGCCCGGGTCGCCGCCGGCGAGATAGAAGAGGCCGCCGTCGCGCGCGATCGAAGCGAGCTCCTTCGAATTGGCGTCGGCGCGCTTGAGCACAGGCAGATTCTCGAGCGACAGACCGAGCTTGGCGAACCACGCGGCCGCAGTAGCGACCGCCTGTTCGGGCCCCTGCCTCGCCGCCGCCGTCGGCACGACGTAGGCGGGACCGCGTGTCGCGGCGGCAGCGAGCGCGCGGTCCTGCTCCTCGTTGCCCGGCTTGAACTCGTCGCCTCCGACGAGAGCGATCAGCCCGTGGTGTTCCGGCACGTCCGTAGGATATGGCGGTGTCAGTACGCGTCCGGATCGCGCCGAGCCCGACGGGTTTCGCGCACCTCGGCACCGCCAGCACCGCGCTCTACAACGTCCTGTTCGCGCGCCAGAACGGCGGCACGTTCGTGCTTCGCATCGACGACACCGACATGGAGCGCAACCGCCCCGAGTACGAGCTGCTGATATTCGAGAGCCTCCGCTGGCTCGGCCTCGAATGGAACGAGGGCCCGGACAAGGGCGGTCCGTTCGAGCCCTACCGCCAGTCCGAACGGCTCGACATCTACAAAGAGGAGGCGGCGCGGCTGCTCAAGGACGGCAATGCCTACCGCTGCTTCTGCACGCCCGAAGAGCTGGAGGCCGAGCGCAAGCAGGCGCAATTGGAGAAGCGCCCCTATGTGTACTCGCGCCGCTGCCTGACCGACCCGCCGGAGGGCCGCACGGTTTTCGCCGTCCGCTTCAAGGTGCCGGGAGGTGAGGTCGCCTTCACCGACATGGTGCGCGGCGACATGAGGTTCGACGCGAGCCTGATCGGCGATTTCATCATCGTCAAGTCGGACGGCTACCCGACCTATCAGTTCGCGAGCCCGGTCGACGACGCGTTGATGAAGATGACCCACGTCATCCGCGGAGAGGAGCATCTCTCCAACACGCCGTACCAGTTGATGGTCATCGACGCTCTCGGCTACGAGCGGCCGGCCGCCTTTGCGCACATGCCGCTGATCCTCGCCCAGGACGGCGCGAAGCTGTCCAAGCGCAAGCACCCGGAGAGCAACCTGATCCTCTTCCGCGAGCAGGGCTATCTGCCCGAGGCGCTCATCAACTACCTCGCGCTGCTCGGCTGGAACCCCGGCACCGAGCAGGAGATCTTCAGCTTCGATGAGCTCGTGAGCGTTTTTTCCTTCGACCGCGTGCAGCACGGCGGCGCCCGCTTCGACTGGGAGAAGCTGAACTGGCTCAACGGCGAGTACATCCGCAACCTGAGCGACCGCGAGCTCGCGCTGCGTCTGCGCCCGTTCGTGCCGAACGTCGACGAGCAGACTCTCGAGCGGGCGGTGCCCGCGCTCAAGACGCGGATGCACAAGCTCACACAGGCGATCGACTACCTCAACTACCTGTGGACGGATCCAGCGCCCCCCGCGCTCGACAGCGCGACGATCGAGCGCGTCCGGTCGGCGATCGACGCGCTGCAGGACGTGGAGTGGGCACCGGGAGCGATCGAGGCCGCCCTTGAAAGCGCGGTCGCCGCATCGGGCGCCGGCAAGGGCAAGTTCTACACGCCGCTGCGCGACGTGCTCACGGGCAAGAAGGTCTCGCTCCCGATCCACTACACGCTCGCGCTGCTGCCCAAGGACGTCGCGCTGTCCCGGCTCCATCGCGCGATCAAGGCGCAGGTTTGATGCTGCTCACGATCGTCATCGACCTGAACCCGAACATCATCCGGCTCGGCCCGCTGCTGATCACGTGGCACGGCGTATTCGCGGTGCTCGGCATCATCGCGGCGGCGCGGCTCGGCTTCTGGCTCCTGGGCCAGGACGGCGTCGACCTCAAGGGTTCCGGCGACGGGCTGGCCTGGATGGTCGTGCTCGGCCTGATCGGCGCGCGACTCCTTTATGTGTGGGAGAACTTCAGGCTGTTCACCGGCGGCCAGTTCCTGCGGGTGTTCGCCCTCACCGAAGGCGGCATCAGCCAGTGGGGCGGTCTCTTCGGCGCAATGGTCGGCGCGTATATCTGGGCGCGGCTGTCGAAATTCTCCTTCTGGAAGATCATCGATGCGGGCGGAGCCGCGGCGATGATCGGTCTGACGATCGGCCGCATCGGCGACGTCATCAACGGCGAGCACCACGGGACGCCGACGACGCTGCCATGGGGCGTCGAATACGTCAACCAGGCCACGCTGGGCGAACCGGGCAAGGTCGTGCACCCCGAGGTCGCCTACGAGATGGTCCTGTGCCTCTTGATCCTCGCAGCGCTGCTGCCCTTGCACGAGCGGCTCAAGAAGCGCCTGCCGGACGGCGTGCTCGGCCTGAGCTACTTCGGCCTCTACGCGACGGGCCGGTTCTTCCTCAGCTTCCTCCGCACCGACCCGGGCGTATTGCTCGGCATGCGCCAGGCGCAGGTCGCGTCTTTTCTCATGGTTGCGATCGCGGTCGTCGCGGTCCCGGTTCTGTTCCGGCGAGCCGCAGCAATCGTTGCGCCAGTGCCGGTGACTCCGGTTCGTGCCGAAAGTACACATGAACCTCCTCATGAGCAGCCAGCGCCGACCGCACCTCGGCGATCCAGGGTCGGAAGGAAGAGCCGGCAGCGTAGCCGCGACGCAGGCGAAAGTAAGCCACCGAGCTGACGTCGACCAGAGGCGCGCGGGGCCATTTCTCCTCGTCGGTGACGACAAGCGCGCCGCGGTGCTCGCGAAGCACGCGGTAGGTCTCTTCGTCGAACCACGACTCATGCCGAAACTCCACCGCGGCAACCCTGCGCAGCGCGCTTAGAAGAGAGTCGAGCAGCACGATGTTTTTCTGGCGCGCCGGCGGAAACTGTAGGAGGATCGGGCCCAGGCGATGGCCGAGGACGCCGATCCGATCGGTGAAGATCCGTGCCAGGCCGACCTTGTCGAAGGCCTCCGCCGAATAAGTCAATCCCCGGTTGGCCTTCATACAGAAACGGAAATCGCCTGGTGTGTCAGCGGCCCATTTCTGCAGCGTCGTCTCGGGCGGCGTGCGGTAGAAGCTCCCGTTCAGCTCGACCCCGTTCAGGCGCTGGGCGTAGTAAGCGAGCATCTTCGAGCCCGGCAGCGAGGCAGGGTAGAACTTTCCCTTCCAGGTCGCGTAACTGAAGCCGGAGGTCCCGGCGAACAGCATCGAGGGTTAAGAAACCGTGACCAGCTTGGCGCGCATGACGCGCTCGTGCAGCTGGCCGCACGCCGCGTCGGCCTCGCGACCTCGCGTGTCGCGCACCGTCACGTTCAATCCCTGCGCCTCCACCATCTCGCGAAAGGCTCGCACCGACGCACGGTCGGGCGCGCGGTACGGCGTGTCGTCGACGGGGTTGAACGGGATGAGGTTGACGTGCGCGAGCCTTCGCTTGAGCAGCGCACCGAGCTCTCGGGCGTCGCGCTCGGTGTCGTTGACGCCGGCGAGCATCACCCACTCGTAGCTGACGCGTCGCCCGGTCTTCGCCCCGTACGCTTGCGCCGCGTCGACCAGCTCGCGCACCGGGTACTTGCGGTTGATCGGCACGAGCACGTCGCGCAGCTCGTCCCTCGCCGCATGCAGCGAGATGGCGAGCGTGACGGGGAGCTTTTCCTCACCGAGCTGCTCGATGCGCGGGATCAGACCGCTCGTCGAGAGGACGATGCGCCGCGGGCTGATGCCCAAGAGCTCGGGATCGGACAGGCGCCGCACCGAATCGATGACGGCGCGGTAGTTCGCCATCGGCTCGCCCATGCCCATGAACACGACGTGCGAGAGCCGCCTCCCCTCGGACATGAGGATCCGCTGCGCGTCGACCGCCTGCTCGACGATCTCGTGGGCCTTGAGGTTGCGCCCGAACGGGAACTTGCCCGTCGCGCAGAACGGACATCCGATGGGACAGCCCGCCTGCGACGAGATGCACAGCGTCGAGCGATCGGCGTAACGCATCACGACGGCCTCGACCGAGTGGCCCCCATCCAGCTCGAACAGCGTCTTGGTCGTCAGACCTTTGTCGGCCACCGACGTCGCGATGGACCGCAGCGAGGTGGCGCGGAACTCGCGCTCGAGCGCGCTCCTGAGCTCCTTCGGCACATCGTCCATCGCGTCGAACGACTCCGCACCGCGCGCGAGCCAACCCCAGATCTGCTTCCGCCTGTATGGAGCCGAACCATGGCCCTCGAGCCACGACTCGAGCTCCTTGGCGCTCAGAGAGAGAATCGGCGGCCGGGAGTCCATGACGGCGCCTACTGTACCGACGGCTCGTAGACGTCCCCGCTGATTCTCACGAGGCCGTCGTCGACCAGCTTGTGGAGGTGGGCCTTCATCGTCATCTCCGCCGCCAGCATCAGCCTCTCATCGAGCTCGCCGTACACCCGTCGCGTCAGCTCGGCGGCGGTGCTCGGCGGAGCCAGTCGCACCGCGGCGAGCACCTGCGCCTCGCGCGCAAGGCGATGACGCCGGTACTCATCGATCTTCGCGATCGCGTCCTTCACCGGGTCCCAGTGGCCCGGGAAGAGAATCGATGGCTTCAGCGCGGCGAGCCGCTCCAGCGACCTCAGGTAGGCGGCCACGTCGCCCTCGGGATAGGTGACCATCGAGCTGCCCTGACCGAGGATGAGGTCGCCGGTGAAGATCATCCTTGCGTCCGCGATAAGGAAGCACAGATGGTCGGCGCTGTGGCCGGGCGTGTAGAGCGCGGTGATGTTCGTGTTGCCCACGCGCACAACGTCGGTGTCGGCCAGCTCGGGGTATCGCCGGACCGAAGCGCGATGCGGCGCCGCGAAGCGCTCGGCGAGCGGCAGGTGGTCCGCGTGCGAGTGCGTGACCAGCACCACGCCCACAGTCCTGCCCAAAAGCCGCCGGTTGAGCGCTTCGAGGTGAGCCTCGTCATCGGGACCGGGATCGATCACCGCGACGACCGGGCCGGCGTCGATGATCCATGTATTCGTGCCAGGCCCGGTGTACGGGCCGGGGTTGGGAGCGACGACTCGGGTGACAGCTGTCAACGGGGACGGTAAGAGGGCAGGTAGAGGTCGGCCCTGTCCGGGGCGCTTGCGTCGAGCCAGCCGCCGAGCTGCACGTCGACGATCAGGCGCACGAGCGGCTCGCCCATCTCCGGGACCGGCAGCGGCTTGCGCCCACCCGAGGCGGTGAGGCTAACCTTCCACCACGCGCCGCGGGGCTCCGCCTCGACCGTCAGCGGTTCGCCGAGCCAGTCCCGCGCCCGTGTCAAGGCCTCGACGAGCAGCGGCTCCGAGCCGAGGACCACCGCTTCGCCGGGCAGGCGGCTGATCGCCGACGGCAGGGCGAGGTTAACGACAGCGCCGAGGACGACTCCCCGCGCGCCGTCCTTCGGCTCGATCGCCGTGGCTTCGAGCGCGGCCGCGCGGCGCCCAACCTCTTGCGCCTGCTCGAACAGGTCCTCCAGCATGTCCGGCCGCCCGAACGCGGCCTGGCGCGCGGATTCCTGCAGCGCGAGGACCGACGACCGCAGCTTGTGGCCGAGGCGGCCGAGCAGGTAACCCCGCTGCTCGTCGGCGAGGGTCCGCCCGAGCTCGGCCGACTGCCGCGCCAGGCGCAGCCTCGCCCGCTCGGCCCAGCCGACAAGGCGCCCGTTCAGGATCAGCGCCTCCCACGGACCGCCCGGCGGCGGGAACTCTAGGTCGGCGGGACCGTGGCGCAGATGCTCGGGGACCGATTCCATCCCGCCGCCCACGCGGACCCACATCGGCGCCTCGGCAGCGCTCACAACATGCTTAACGGAGGATCAGGTGCGAATCCGGGCAGGGACTGTGAACTTGAATGTCGTGCCACGCTTGTCGCTTGCCGCGACCCAGATACGCCCGCCGAACGATCGCTCCACCACCAGACGGCACAGATAGAGCCCGAGGCCGAGGCCGCCCTGGGAGCGGCTGCGGCCGGCGGGCCCCGTCTTCTCGAACACCGTCTCGAGCGTCGCCGGGGGCAGGCCCTGCCCGTTGTCGGCGACGGTGATCTCGAGCCACGCGCGCTGGACCTGGCGTGCTTCGACGGTGACCGCGCCGGTCGTGTACTCGAGGGCGTTGCCGATCAGGTTCGTGAGCACCTGGCCGAGGTGGGCCGGCTCGCAAAAGGCAGGCGAGAGACCCGACGGGAGGCTGACGTTGACCGCCACGGTCCGCTCCGCGTAGCGGTGCTGGAGCACCGTGATCACACCGTCCAAGGCTGACCCAAGGTCGACAGGCTCCGGCACCGGTTCGAAGTGGCGCGTCTCGAGCTTGGCGATGATGAGCTGGCTCTCGACCAGGCTCAGCAGGCGATCGGACGACTCGTAGGCCTCCTGCAGGAGCGTGCGCCGGCCGCCCGAATCGATGCTGTCCTCCCACTGCATGATCCCCGCGAGCGTGTTCTTCATGGCAGCCGCGGGACTGCGCACCTCGTGTCCGATGGCGCGCAGCATGAGGTCCTTCGCCTCGAGCGCCTGACGCTGCGCGGTGACGTCCTCGTGCAGGGTCAGGACTCCGGCGGGCTCGCCCTCGAGACCGGGGATGAGGACGCGCCGGACGTGGACCATCCGGTCGGGGTCTCGCATCCGCAGCTCGAGGGTGCCGTCCACGTCGGGGTCCTCGGCGGGAGTCGCGCCCGCGGCGGCGTACACATCCTCCGGCTTGCGGCCGGGCATGTCCGCGGCCTGCAGGCTGTAGATCGCTTCGATCTCCGGGTTGGCGTAGACGATGCGCCCGGCGGCGTCCTCGAGCATCACGCCGACCGGCGAGTGGCGGAGGATCGCGTTCATCATCCGGCGCTCGCGATCGAGCGCGTCGACGAGCTCGAGCTGGCCGAGCAGGACCGCGGCCTGGCCGGCCAGCACCGCCGCAAGCCTGCGCGTCTCGGCTCCGCCGGTGGTCATGCGCGCGACGAGCAGGCCGGCGAAGCGCCCTTCGACCTGGATCGGTATCGCGAAGGCGTCCTGGGGCGCGCCGAGCAGGTCCAGCAGCGCGCGCAGGCGCCGCGCGCCGGCTGCGGACGTCAGGGCACGCAGGAGCTGCGCGCTGTCGCTCACCGGCACCTTCGGCGACGCCTCGCCGTTGTCCGAGCGGCGCACGAGCTGCGCGTCCTCGAGCAGCCACAGCTCACCCTGTGAGCCGGCGAGCGCGCGGCTCACCAGCCGCGCCATCTCGGAGCGCGCCCGGTCGGGCTCGGTCGGGGTCAGCTCGGTGAAGGCGGCCACGGCCTCGAGGGTGCGGATGCGGCCGCGCGTCTCCGCGACCAGCCGCGCGTTTTCGATCGCGACCGCGGCGTGTCGAGCGAAGTCGAGCGCGGCGGAGCTGGGCTCGGCGACGAGCGTCGAGGCGTGGACAGCCCCGATCGCGCCGACGAGCCGGTCGCCGTACCAGAGCGGGATCAGGTTCCACGCCTGGTCGTTCATGGTCCCGCTCACGATCCCGGCGGGTGCCACCCGGTCGTCAGGGCTGAGCCCGGCCCAGGCGAGAACCTCTTCCGCGGCGACGTCGCCGCTGCCCCGCGTCGCGGTCACGCGTCCTTCGGTGTCGAACGCCCAGCAAACGGTGCCCGCGCACTCGAGCATCGTCCGCGCCTGGTCCGCGATGTTGGCCAGCACGCTCATCAGCTCGTGGCCCGCGAGGGCGGCCAGCTCCTGGATGCGGACGGACTGGGCCAGCGCCAGCTCGTTCGCGTGGTGGAGGCGCATCGTGCGCAGGGCGATGCCGACCACTGGCATGGCCGCTTCGAGCAGCTTGATGTGGGTCGCCTGGAAGTGGGCGCCGTCGTTTCGCATCGCGGCCACCCCGGCCACGACCCGGTCGCCCTGGGTGATCGGCGCCCAAACTACGTGGCTTGGATTTCGGCTGAAGAGATATTTCCCGATCGGTCCCTCGAGGTCGCCGGGATCGGCGACCACGGCCTCGATCACGTGCGAGCCGCTGTCGATCATCCGGCGAAAGAACGGCGCGGCATCGATGGACACGGGGCCGATCGCGGTCGACGGCTGGTCGCGCTCGGCGGCAAACCCGGCCACCTGGCCGGCCACGTCGAGGTACCCGAGCACCATGTGGGTCGAGCCGAGGTAATCGCTCGCGACCGAGAAGACGGCCTCGGCCAATTGCCGCTCGTCCGATGCGCTCGCGACGCCCAGCTCGAGCAGGTGCAGTGCCTCGAGGCGGGCCCGCTCTGTCTGGGCCTGCGAGAAGTGGTCGGCGTTGGCGAGGGCGAGGCTGACGTGGGCGGCGATGTCCTGCAGCAGCTTGATGTGCCACTCGTCGAACGCGCCCTCGGTGTAGGACTGGAGCGAGAGCATGGCCGTGATCTGGTCGCCGCTGAGCACGGGCACCCAGACGAAGGAACGGGAGACGCGCCGCCGGTCGGTGGGCGGGCCGGAGACGAACACCGCCGCCCCCTGGCCGATCGTCCAGACCTCGCGCTCGAGCTCCTTGCCCTCGAACGTGCGTGCCCAAGGGGACTTGCGCACGAGGACCGGCTGCCCGGTTTCGTATGCCTCGCGCGAGGGGCCCGTGACCGCGAGGGCGACGGGCGGCACGACCTCCTCCACGCCGGCGACGTACTGGTAGCCCTCGGCCACAGGGCCTTCGGCCGTCTGAGTGATAGTGGCGAGGATAAAACCGTCGAAGCTCAGGTGAGCGGCCAGCCCCTCGCGCAGCGTGCGCATGATCGACCACTTGTCGAGGCTCGAGGCGAGACGACGCCCGATCGAGTTGACGACCTCGAGCCTTCGCCGCTGGTCCTCGATGGCCTCATAGCTGCGCGCGTTGCGCAGCGCAAGCGAGACCTCGTCCGACACCAGCTCGAGGAAGGCCGCGGTCGAATCCTCGTACGCGTAGGGTCGCGAGCACTTGATACCGAGCGCGCCGCGGGGGACGCCTCCTTCCTTCAGCGGCACCCAGAGCGAGGAGTGCGGGTAGTGCACCAGCACCGACTTGCCGTCGTGCACGATGTCGCGCGCGGTGTTGGCCAGCGGCGACTTGGGCGGCAGCAATCGCGACCGTGGTCCCGAGTCCGCCTCCAGGTCGAGGTAGCGCGCGCGGTCCGAACCATCCTGCAGCGTGACCATCTCGAGCGAATCGACCGGCAGGAGCTCGCGCAGCGTCGCGTAGAGGCCGGTGAGCACGCTGGTCTCGTCGAGGGTCGATGTCATGGCGCGCGCGATGCTGTTCAGCGCCTCGAAGCGGCGCGCCTGGTTGCGGGTCAGCTCGTTCAGGGCGGCGTTGGCGAGCAGGACGCCCAGGCGCTGGTGCACGTCCTCGAGGAACGCGAGCTCGGATGGCGGAACCTTGCGCTTGCGGTAGGACTGGTAGATGACGCTGCCGATCAGCTCGCCCTGGTGGGACACGGGCACCCAGATCGCCAGCTTCGCCCTCGCGCGAGAGCCGGGTCCCTTGCCGAACTCCTGGCGCCATGACTCGACGGGAAGCACCACCGTCTTCGGGCTTGCGAACTGCTTGGCGAAGGTCGATTCGCGGAGGGGCCGGCGGCGCACGTCCTGGAGGACGCCGGCGTCGAGCACCACGGAGTGGTACCAGCCCTCGCGCTCCAGGACCTGGAGGTTGATCACGTCGTACCCGAAGCGAGGCTGGACTCCCCGATAGAGGACCTGGACAAGGTCGGCCTCGGTGACACAGCTGCCCAGCTCGTGGACGAGCGCGCTCGCGGTCGGACCGGGTCCCTGGCGAAGTCCGGTCGGCGCCGTTGGCCGGGCGACCGGGCGTTTGGCTCCCGCCTGAGTCGTGTGTGGCCTCGAGCGTCGACGGGCGGGAGTTGCCATTCGCACCGATATACTGCGCCACGGGCACGATGCCTTTCACACCCCCCAAGCCAATCGCGCCCACCCCCGAAGACCTGCGGGGGTCGACGGTGCTGGTCGTGGACGACGAACGCGCCTGGCGCGTCATCCTCGAGACCGACCTGAAAATGCTTGGCTACAAAGTTTCGATGGCGGAGGACGCGGACCAGGCGCTGATCCGCGCGCAGGCCGACAAGCCTGAGGTGGCGATCATCGACCTGATGCTCCCCGAGCCCATGGACGGCTGGGGCTTGCTCAACGAGCTCCGGACACGCGGGCAGAAAGTGCCTGTCATCTTCTACACCGCCTACCCCGTGTTCCCCTCAGGGACCGACGATCCGGACGTGGTCGGTTACATGAGCAAAGCAGTCGACCGGGCGGATCTCTATGCCCTTCTTCCGCCCGCGATCCGGCGCTCACGCGAGCGCCGCAACTCAGATGGTTAGTTGCCTAGCCCGAGGAGCGAGTCGAACTCGTCGACCCAGCCCGCGCCCGCCGCGATCGCGAGGGCACCCAGCACCACCAGTGCGAAGACCACTCCCTGGACCTTAAGACGCCAAGTCATCCCCAATTTACCCCTTTGTTTTTCCAATCCGTACCAGGTCCGACAGCAAGTATGACGAGATCCCAGTGAGTTTGATCGTTCAAGCGTAGTCAATCTTCGTTAATAATGATGTAGGGGGAGTCTTGGAAAATCCGAGCATTCGACGGCGAGACGGCTCTCCGAAGCGCGAGGTCAGGCTTCCGCCCCTTCCGCCGGGGCTCGAGGTGTACCGGCCGGCCGAGGTCCTGGGCTCCTCAGTCCTCGTTGTCGAGGACGAGGCGGCGATGCTGCAGCAATTGCGGATCGACCTACACGACCTCGGTTACCGACCTTCGGTCGCCGCTTCGGTGGCCGAGGCACGCGACCTGCTCGAGCGCGAGCGTGTCGCGGCCGTCCTGCTCGACCTCGTCCTGGACGAGAGCGAGGACTCAGGCTTCGGGCTCCTGACCTGGATCCGCCAGCATCATCCCGGCCTGCCCGTGATCGTCCTCTCGGCGGCCCAGGTCAACTCCGCCTCCATCCGCAAGGCTTACGAGCTGGGTGCCAGCTCCTACTTCGTCAAGGGCAACGTGCCGATGGCGCACATCTACTCCGACCTGGCGGCGCGGCTGGTCGAGCGCGGTACGGGCCGGCCCGGCACCTATCGGTTCGGTCGCCTGCAGTTCGACCCGACGCGTCGGCTGATGAAGATCGGCGAGCGCGAGGCGCGGCTCACCCAGCAGCAGGCCGCGCTGGTGCTGTTCCTCGCCCAGGGCTCCAAGCCCGCCACCGCGCGCGACCTCATCCAGGCCGGGCTGTTTCGCAGCAACGCCGCCCACTCGACCGTGCACTCGGCGCTTCTCACGCTGCGCCGCCGGCTCGACGAGCTCGAGCCGGGCCTCGGGCCAACGTTCGTCCACGCGTCAGCCCGCGGGTACAGTCTCGTCGCAGTCCATGAGTGACCAGCACGAGACGACGCCGCTGCCGAGCAAATCGATCCTCGACGACGTCGTCGACCTCCGCCGCTACTTCCACAAGCATCCCGAGGTCAGCTTCAGCGAGCACGAGACCACTCGATATCTGACCGATCGCCTGCACGAGCTCGGCCTCGACATCGCTCACTCCCCCACCGAGACAGGCGTCGTGGCGACGCTCGACACCGGGCGGCCGGGTAAGACGGTCATGCTGCGCGCGGACATCGACGCGCTGCCGATCCAGGAGGAGTCAGGCGTCGACTTTCACTCGCGGATCGACGGCCGCATGCACGCGTGCGGCCACGACGCGCACATGGCGATCATGATCGGCGTCGCCCGCACTCTCATCGAGCGCATCTGGGACGTCAACGGCAGGTACGTTTTCGTCTTCCAGCCGGCCGAGGAGATCGTCGAAGGGGCGAAGGCGATGATCGGGCGAGGCCTGCTCGACAAGCACCACCCCGACTCGGTGATCGGGTTGCACGTCTGGAGCGGCATGGAGTCGGGGACCGTGATCGCACGGCCCGGCCTGATGTGGGCGGGCTCCGACGCGTTCGACATCAACTTTTCCGGGCCGGGCGGGCACGGCGGCACGATGGGCCGGCGCGGCAACGTGCTCGCGGCGCAGGCATTTTTCATCGAGCACCTGCATACCGTGGTCGAGGGCCTCGAGCAAGAGGGCGTGCAGTGCCACACCACGATCGGCAAGATCAGCGGCGACGGAGCGTGGAACATCGTGCCGCGCGGCGTGCTCTTGCAGGGCAGCCTGCGCACTTTCAACCACAGGCTGCGCGACCAGGCGCTCGACCGGCTGAACGACCTGCTCCGCGAAACGCAGAGCGAGTTCGAGGTCAAGGCGAAACTGGACCTCGTCCACGGCACGGTGCCGTTGATGAACGAACCGAACGTCACGCGCACGGTGCTCGAGGTCGGGCACGAGCTAATTGGCGACAAGGCGAGCGTGTTGGGCCGGCCGCTCACCGTGAGCGATGACTTCGCCGAGTTCCTCACCCGCATCCCGGGCTGCTACTTCATGCTCGGCGCGCGTCCGGAGGGCGAGCACCCGCCGGCGCACCATTCGCCGAACTTCCGGATCGACGAGGCTGCGCTCCCTGTCGGCGTGAAGGTGCTGGCGGGGGCCGCGTCGCGACTCGCCGCTGAATAGATAGTCAGTGCCGTTTCTGGTCGCGATCGCACTTGGCCTCGTGTTCGGCCTGCTCACCGGTGGACGCATCGGCAACCTCGCCCGATTGAGGTTTCGGTGGCCATGGCTGATCCTGGCCGCGGTCGTGGTTCGGGAGGCGGTGCTCGTGACGCCACTGAGCCGCGTCGATGCCGCCCGCTTCGGGTACGCCCTGTCGCTGCTGGCGATCGTGGTGTGGACGGTTTTCCACCTCGAGCGGCTGAGCGGCATCTGGCTGGTCACGGCCGGCACGGCCCTGAACCTTCTCGTTGTAGTCGTGAACGGTGCCCGGATGCCGGTGGCGCCCGAGTCCGCGGGCGTCCTCGTTCAGCGTGGGACAGTCGGGCCGTACATGCTCATGGGACCAGACACGAATCTCAACATGCTGGGAGACTGGATCCGGCTGTATCCGCTGTCCACGGCCTACAGCCCCGGGGATGTGCTGATCGGCCTCGGCCTCGCTATCGTTGTGTTTCTCGCGGTCCGAAACCCAAGGCCGTATAGGAGTGAGCTGACACCGCCATGATCATCTTCTGGATCTTCGCGCTCTTCATCGCCGCCTCGACCCTTTCGTTCGCGCTGATCTACCTCCAGTTCAACCTCGCGTGGGCGCTGGTCTACGCCCTGGTCGCCCTGCTTCTGGCCGGCGGAATTCTCAGCATCGTGCGGCGCTGGCTGATCGTGCGCGAGCACATCGCGCCACCGGCGGACGTCCTGGAGCGAACGGTCGAGACGAATCGGGCGGTCTTCTGGAGGCGCGTCCTCTTCATCGCCGTCCTGCCCGTCGCTTATTTCGTGATTGCGGACCTGTTCTTCGGCCTCCCTCCCGAGGACGCGCTCGCCGTGCTTCCCGACTTCCTCCTGGCGGTCGTCATCCAGGTGGGATTGCTGCTCCTGCTCCTGGGCGCGAACTTCCTGCTGTTCCTCGGGCCGTTCTATCTATACACGCGCATCGGCAAGACGATGATCAACCCCGACGACGCAAACTTCGGGGTCAACATGGGCGACATCCGCGGCCAAAAAGCCGCGGTCGGCGAGATGGAGCGGATACTCAAGCTGATCGAGCACGGACGCCTCTTCACCAAGGCAGGCGGCAAGCGCGAGCGCGGTGTGCTGATGGTCGGACCCCCTGGCACCGGCAAGACGATGCTCGCCAAGGCGATCGCATCGTCGCTGCACGTGCCGATCTTCGTCGCCAACGGCGGTTCGTTCGCCGGCATGTTCCTTGGCATCGACGCGCTGAGCGTCTACCTGATGGTTCGCGCCGCGCGCAAGCGAGCCAAGGTATGGGGCGGCTGCATCGTCTTCATCGACGAGATCGACGCCCTCGGCCAGCGACGGTCGGGCACGCAGGGCGGCGGCATGATGGGCGGGATGGGCGGCATGTTCGGCGGCGGAATGCTCGGATTGAACATGCTCTTGGTCCTGATGGACGGAATCGACAATCCGGGCTGGATCGCGCGCCAGCTGCGCGGTTTTGTGAACCTCACGCTCGATGGGCTGTTCCTCCCGCGGGTGATCGGCGCCAATGGCACGAAGCTCAGCCTTCGCATCCGACCTCTCAAGGCACCGGCGTACAACATCTTGTTCATCGGCGCGACGAACCGGCCTTCCGTGCTCGACGAAGCGCTCACACGGCCAGGTCGCTTCGGCCGCCAGATCACCTTCCTGATGCCCAGGCGAGAAGCACGCAAGGACATCGCGGCTCTCTACTTCGACAAGAAGCAACACGACGCGTCGCTCGATACGCCCGCTCGGCGCGATGAATTCGCACGGATCACCGAGGGCAAGTCTCCGGCCGACATCGAGCAGGTCTTGTCGCTCGCGCTCCTGTACGCATTTGAAGACGGACGGTCCGCGTTCGAGTGGAAAGACGTGCGCGAGGCTCTGGGCAATGTCGAGGCCGGCCTTCCTATCCCCACGGAGTTCAGCGAGACAGACAAGGTGTCGATCGCGCGCCACGAGCTCGGCCACACGGTCGCGTCTCATTTCTTTCAGAAGGACCACGGACACGTGCGTCTATCGGTCCGCCGGCGCGCCGACCCCCGGCTCGGCGAGATAGGCGGCTACCACCTTGCGATTCCCACCGAAGAGCAGTGGTCACGTTTCCGCTCCCAAATGGCCGGACGCGTCAGAAGCACGCTCGGCGCCCTTGCGTGTGAGCGTGTCTTCTATGGCGAGAACACGACAGGCGTCTCCGAAGACCTGCGAATGGCCACCGAAACCGCATGCGTGATGGCGGGCATCGTCGGCATGGGCGCCGACAACCTCGACCCCAAGATGTCAACCAAGGCGGCCAACATCGGCGAGCACCTGATCTCGGTCCGCGAGCTGACACAGGGGATGCACGAACAGTCGACGTGGGAGGGCGCCGTGCTCCATAACCCGCGGGGACGCCGCGTCGTCGCTCAGATCCTCGGAGCGGCTTATATCGACGACTGGCGGCTGATGTACGTGAACAAGGAAGCCATCGACCTGGCCGTGGAAGCGCTGATGAGCCAGGGCGGGGAGCTGGTCGGCGACGAGATCAGCGGCCTGCTCGACTCGGTCGGCTTGCGTGAGCCCATAGCGTCGGATCCGTATCCCGAGGACATGCCAGAGGTTCCCGACGATCGGCGCGTCGACCTGTCAGCGATCGAGGGCACGGCTTAAAACAGGGGGTCCCCATGAACTCACGGCGAAGCCTCAGGGTTCATGAGGCTTTGACCCGACGGGGGGCGTCGATCCTGGTGGCAGTCGTGCTCGCCTTGCTGCCGCGCGCGGCGGGCGCGCAGGACCCTGGGGCCGGGCCCAACGCCCACCACGAGGCGGAGCGGATCATCGCGGCCGAGCTCGCCATGCTCGACGCGTCGAACCGGCTCAACGCCCTCGCGGCCCAGCCGCCCTCGGGGCTGATGGACACCGTCCGGCACGAGCTGGCGGTGGACGCCGCGCAGTACACGTTCCGCCAGGGCGCGCGCCAGGAAGAGCTGCGCCTGTACGAGCTGGCGGGCTACGCCAGCGTCGAGTCGGCCGTCATCCCTCTTCTGCCGCCCGAGATGCAGAGCTCCTTCGAGGACTCGATCTCGGCCCTGCACTCGCTGTACATCCTTGCCGGCTATGACCAGTACTACCTGGTCAACGTCCACTTCAACCACGCCTACACCGACACGGAGCCACTGAGCGCGCTGCGGTCCTACTACAACGAGGCTTTCCAGCGTTACGGCATAGACCCGAGCTACCTCGCATCCATCAACTACATCGAGAGCAACTTCGGACGCGTCAAAGACACTTCGTCGGCCGGCGCGCAAGGGCCGATGCAGTTCCTGCCGGGCACGTGGACCGAGTACGGGCAGGGCGGAGACATCCATGATCCCCACGACGCGATCCTCGCTGCAGCCCGCCTCCTGGTCCACAACGGCGCGCCCTACAACATGCGCAACGCGATCTGGCACTACAACAACGACTACGACTACGTCGACTCGGTGGAGTCTTTCGCGAGGGCGTTTCGCTCCAACCCCGGCTGGCTCGACCGCATGTACTACTGGAACACGTTCGGCTAGTTTCGACCCTCTCGGACATTGGGCGATCAGGCCGCCCAGCGCATCCCTGGCCCGCGGGCCCGTCTCGCGATCTCGCGGTCCGGTGGTATGAACTGGAAACCTCCACCGGCTTTGATGACCTGCCAGCCACCGTCATGCACCAGCCGGTGGTGGTAGTAGCAGAGAGGTAAGAGGTTGGGCAAGTCGTTCGGTCCGCCTCGTCCCCAGAACTCGATGTGATGCGGAGTCGTGTGGTTCACCGGCCGGTCACAGCCTGGCCCGCCGCAGGTGCGGTGCCTGGCCTTGAGCGCTCGCCACTGCGCCGGCGAGACCGCTCGAGTCGCTCGTCCCACGTCGACCACCACCGAGTCGGCCTTGAGGATCGGCACAACGTGCCGTCGCAGGCCAGGCGCTGCACGGTCTTGCTCGAGATGGCCA